>NZ_VBTN01000014.1:0-80392 GCF_013277805.1 Pseudomonas sp. MS15a(2019) | reverse complement strand
CGAAGCCGAAGCCGAAGCCGAGCCTGACCGCGAGCTGCCGGAAGCGGCGCAGGAGCCGCTGCCGCGGGCCGCGGACACCGAGTCGCCGGACGCCGCGGCGGTCGAGTCGGAGGCTACCGCCACCGTCGATCCGGAGATGCAGCTGATCTTCCTCGAAGAGGCCCAGGATCTGCTGGACAGCGCCGACCGGGCACTGAAACGTTGGCTGGTTGAGCCCCAGCAGAGCTTCCACCTCGGCACCTTGCAGCGCGATCTGCATACCCTCAAGGGCGGTGCCCATCTCGCCGGGGTGGTGCCAGTGGCGCGCCTGGCCACGGAGCTGGACGCCATCTACGAAGGCCTGCTCGACGGCCGCCTCGCCGGTGGTGGCGAACTGGCCCAGCCTCTGCAAGACGCCCATGGCTGCCTGGCGGCGCAGTTGGACGAGCTGGCGGCGGGTACGCCGGTCAGCGAGCATGCCGAGCAGGTCGAACGCCTGCAGCGCATCCGTACCGGTCACCTCGATGACCTGGCCGCAGGTGAATCCGAGCCAGCTCCAGGCCAGGTGGATGCCGCCAACGACATCGATGACCCGGTAGCGAACAGTGCGCCCGAGACCGAGTCCCAGCACCCGGAACCGCTGCCCATGGCCGCTGTGCCGGAGGCGGACGAAGGTCCCGACGCTGAGCTGCTGGCCATCTACATCGAAGAGAGTCGCGACCTGCTCGACAGCATGGCGACCTCGCTGCGCGCCTGGGAAGCCGAGCCGCACAATAGTCTCGCGCTGGAATCCCTGCTGCGCGACCTGCATACCCTCAAGGGCGGTGCACGCCTGGCCGAGGTGGATGCCATCGGCGATCTGGCCCATGCCCTGGAGGCCTTCTACGAAGGCCTGGCGCGGGGACGGATCAAGCCCGGCGCAGAACTGGGCGGCCTGCTGCAGCGTTGCCATGACCGCCTGCACGAACAACTCGAAGCCCTGGCCCAGGGGCAGGCCCCGGCCCCCGCCGCTGAGCTCATCGAGGCCCTGCGCGATTATCGCGGAGCGCCGCTGGCAGCGAGCGTGACCGCCACCGCGGTGCCCGCCGCCACGCCGGTCTTCGACGCAGACACCGACGCGGAAATCCTCGAAATCTTCATCGAGGAGGCCCAGGACCTGCTGGTCAGCATGGACGAGGCCCTGGCCGGCTGGCCGGCCGCGCCCGAGGTGGCAGTGGACGAGCTGCTGCGCTGTCTGCATACCCTCAAGGGCGGTGCTCGCCTGGCTGGCCTTCATGGCCTGGGCGAGCAAGCCCATGGACTGGAACAGCAACTGGTCGAGTTGCGTTCGCAGGCCGTAGGGCTGGGCGCAGGCGACCGCGTTCGCGACCTGGCGACCCAGGGAGTCGACGGGCTGCAACTGGCCGTGTCCCAGTTGTCGCTGCCTGCCACGCCCCAGACGGTCGCGCCCCAGGCGTCGGACGCGCCCGCCGACCTTGAGCAGCAGTCCTTCGAAGCCGACCTGCCGCTGGCCGCGACGGACGCGGATGCTGACGTTGCAGACTCTCCAGGCGTGGACGGCGCAGCCGGTGCGCAACACGCACCGACCGAATTGCCGGTGGCAGGCGTTGCCGTGGCGCCGCTCATGGTGGCGGCCGAGACGCCCGCGGCGCCCATTGCGCCGCTGCCCTTCGTGCAGCGCCTGCAGCAGGTCCGCCAGCAGGCGGCGCAGCGGCGCTCTTCCCAGGAATTGGTGCGGGTGCCGGCCGCGTTGCTGGAACAGCTGGTCAACCTGGCCGGCGAGACCTCGATCTTCCGCGGTCGCGTCGAACAGCAGGTCAGCGACATCGGCACCACCCTCGGCGAGATGGAAGCCACCATTGAGCGGGTGCGCGATCAGCTGCGCCGGCTGGATACCGAGACCCAGGCGCAGATCATCAGTCGTCACCACGAAGACGTGGATCGCGCCGGCTACGAGGATTTCGATCCCCTGGAGCTGGATCGCTATTCCCAGCTGCAGCAGCTGTCCCGGGCGCTGTTCGAATCGGCTTCCGACCTCTTGGATCTGAAGAACACCCTGGGCCAGCGCAATCGCGATGCCGAGACCCTGCTGCTGCAGCAGGCACGGGTCAACACCGAGTTGCAGGAAAGCCTCATGCAGACGCGCATGGTGCCTTTCGAGCGCATGGTGCCGCGGCTGCACCGGGTGGTACGTCAGGTCAGCGCCGAGCTGGACAAGCCGGTCGAGCTGCAGGTCGGCAACGCCGAGGGCGAGCTGGACCGCACGGTGCTGGAGCGGATCATTCCGCCGCTGGAACACATGCTGCGCAACGCGATCGACCATGGGGTCGAGGACGCCGCCGGGCGCCAGCGCGCCGGCAAGCCGGCCGAGGGCGTGATCAGCCTGGATCTGCGCCGCGAGGGCGGCGACATCATCCTGACCCTGGCCGACGACGGTCGTGGCATCGATCTGGCCGCGGTGCGCCGCAAGGCCATCGAGCGCGGCCTGATGGCGGAAGACGCGCAGCTCACCGATCAGGAACTGCTGCAATTCATCCTCGAATCCGGCTTTTCCACGGCGCCAACCGTCACCCAGATTTCCGGACGTGGCGTGGGCATGGACGTGGTGCACCAGGAGGTGAAACAGCTCGGCGGCAACATGGACATCCACAGCGTGGCGGGCGAGGGGACGCGCTTCACCATCCGCCTGCCGTTCACCGTGTCGGTGAACCGCGCGCTCATGGTGCATGCCGGCGACGATCTCTATGCCGTGCCGCTCAACACCATCGAGGGCATCGTGCGGGTGACCGCCGCCGACCTCGAACGCTATTACCGCCCGGGCGCCAGTACCTTCGAATACGGCGGCCAGCACTATGATCTGCGCTATCTGGGCCACCTGCTCGGCAACGGCCAGCAGCCCAAGCTGAGCGGCCAGAGCTTGCCGCTGCCGGTGGTGCTGGTGCGCTCCGCCGAATACGCGGTAGCCGTGCAGGTGGATGCGGTGGCCGGTTCGCGGGAGATCGTGGTGAAGAGCCTCGGTCCGCAATTCGCCGGGGTACCGGGCCTGTCCGGTGCCACCCTGCTGGGGGACGGGCGCGTGGTGGTGATTCTCGACCTCTTGGCCATGATCCGCAGCCAGCGCGGTACCCGCGACGAGTTGGCACGGCTGGCGCAGGGCTCGGCCACGGTGGCCGAAGTCATCCGGCCGGCGCTGGTCATGGTGGTGGACGACTCGGTCACGGTGCGCAAGGTCACCAGTCGCCTGCTGGAACGCCATGGCATGGAGGTCTTCACCGCCAAGGACGGGGTGGACGCCATCGCCCAGTTGCAGGAGCGGCAACCGGACATCCTGCTGTTGGACATCGAGATGCCGCGCATGGACGGCTTCGAGGTGGCGACCCTGGTGCGCCACGACGCGCGCCTCAAGGACCTGCCGATCGTGATGATCACCTCCCGTACCGGGGAAAAACACCGCGAGCGGGCGCTGAGCCTGGGCGTGAACGAGTACCTGGGCAAGCCCTACCAGGAGAGCGAACTCCTGGCCCACATCCATCGGTTGGTCAGGGATCATGACTGAGATGCACAATGCCCGCGTCGCCATCCTGGCCGACAGTCCGCTGCAGCGCCACGTACTGCAGCAGGTGCTGGCCGACAATGGCTATCACGTCGTCCTCAACAGCGATCCGGAGCGTTTCGACGAAGCGGCCTGGCCCACGGTCGCGACCGACCTGTGGCTGATCGATTTGAGCCAGACGGAAGAGTCGTCGCTGGTCGACGCGCTGCTGGAAGGGGCCGAGGTGCCCATCCTGTTCGGCGAAGGCCAGGCGCCCGAGCGCTTCACCGATCCCTTCACCCAGTGGGAGAAGCGCCTGATCGGCAAGCTCAAGCGGCTGATCGGCGATCCGGTGGCGGCGGTCGGCCCGGCGCTGGAGACCCTGCTGCAGGACCAGCCGCGCCCCCCGCGCCTGACCCTGCCCGAACCCCTGGCCAATCTGCCGTTGCCGGCGGGCGATCCGGCCCCCGAGGTCTGGTTGCTGGCGGCGTCCCTGGGTGGTCCGGCGGCGGTGAAGGCCTTTCTCGATGCCCTGCCGGGCGGGCTGCCGGTCGGCTTCCTCTATGCCCAGCACATCGGCGACGGCTTTGCCGCCAGCCTGCTGCGCGCGGTGGGCCGGCACAGCCAGTGGCACATCCAGGGCGTGCGTCCGGGTGAGCCGGTGCGCTGCGGCGAGGTGGTGGTGGTACCCACCCAGCAGGAACTCACCTTCCGTGCCAACAGCGCCCTGGACATCGTCGAGCGCGCCTGGCCCGAGCCCTATACGCCGTCGATCAGCCAGATGATGCTCAACCTGGCGCAGCACTTCGGCACCCGTTGCGGGGTCATCGTCTTCAGTGGCATGGGCAACGATGGTACCGCCTCGGCACCCTATGTGCGGCGCCGCGGTGGCACGCTCTGGACCCAGTCGGCGAGCACCTGCATCGCCCCGAGCATGCCGGAAAGCCTGCGCGAATCGGGTCTCGCGACCCTTACCGCCGATCCCCGCGGCCTGGCCGAAGCCCTGGTGGCGCGCCTGGCCGAGCAGCGAAGCTAAAGGAATCTCCGATGTCGACCGCCGCTCCCGCCGAACACCTGACCGGTCTGCTGCTGACCCTGGCCGATCGCACCCTGCTGCTGCCCAATGCGGCGGTGGCCGAACTGGTGCCCTGCCGCGAGATCCGGCCGCTGCCGGTGCAGCCCGACTGGTGTCTGGGACAGGTCGCCTGGCGCGATCTGCGCCTGCCGCTGATCAGCTTCGAGGCGCTCTCCAGCGGCCATGCCGCGCAATTCGACGGCGATCGCCATGCGCGAGTGGCCATTCTCAATGCCCTGGGTGGGCGTGAGCGGGTCCGGTTCCTGGCCCTGCTGATCCGCAGCATTCCGCGTTCGCTGCGCATCACCCCGGAGCTGGCCGCGGCCGAGGTACCCCTGGCCGCCCTGGAGCTGGGGGCGGTGGCCTACGAAGGCGGCACGGCGCGCATCCCCGATCTGATCGGGGTGGAAGAGCGCCTCGCCGCCGCGGGTGTGTTCTAGTCCTGTCGGGTCAGGCGCATCGCGCCGTCTTCATCACGGCTGATGCCGACGCCGCGATAGTCGGCCAGGGTCGGCAACCCCAGGTCCAACGGCTGGCGATGGGTGGCGGTGATGGCCACGGCATCGGCGCCGGCCGCCTTGGCCGCGGCAAAGCCGGCATGGGCATCCTCGAACACCAGGCAATCACCGATCTCTACGCCCAGCTTGCGCGCCCCCGCCAGGAAGCAGTCCGGCGCGGGTTTGCCCTGGGTGACGTCCTCGGCGCAGATCATCACCGGCGGCAGAGCCATGCCCGCGGCGGCCAGGCGGACTTCGGCCAGGCGGCGTGACGCCGAGGTAACCAGCGCCCAGCTGCCGGCCGGCAGGCTGGCGAGAAAGGCCGCGGCCCCGGGGATTTCCTGGATGTCCGCGACATCGGCGATCTCCAGTTCGGTGATGGCGCGGGTCTCGGCTTCGATATCGGCGCCGGCGGGCGCGAAGCGCTTCACCGTCTCCACCGCGCGCACGCCGTGCATCACCGCCAGGACGTCCGCCGGGTCGAGGCCATGGCCGAGGGCCCAGGTGCTCCAGGCGCGTTCGGCGGAGGCCACGCTGGTGAGCAGGGTACCGTCCATGTCGAACAGGAAGGCGGCGTAGGGGCGAGAGGGCAGGGTCATCCAGGGCTCCAAAACTATCCGTGGGGAAAGAGGCGGGCCACCGCGGGGCAGCGGCCCAGGTCAGATCATGGGGTCTGGAAATCACCCCAAAGTTGCTGGGCCACGCTCAGGGCCACCACCGGGGCGGTCTCGGTACGCAGCACCCGCGGCCCAACGCGGGCCGGCTGGAAACCGACGGCGCGGGCGGCCGTGACTTCGGCCTCGCTGAGGCCGCCTTCGGGACCGATCAGCAGCGCCAGACGGGTAGGGCGGGCATGGCTTTCCAGCGGCTCGGCCACCGGGTGCAAGACCAGCTTGAGGTCGGCATCCAGCCCGGTCTGCCAGTCGGCCAGCAGCTGTGGCGGATGGATCAGCGGCACCGTGGAGCGCCCGCATTGCTCGCAGGCGCTGATGGCGACCTGACGCCAGTGCTGCAGACGCTTGTCGGCGCGTTCGTCCTTGAGGCGAACCTCGCAGCGTTCGCTGACCAGCGGGGTGATCTCGGCCACCCCCAGTTCGGTGGCCTTCTGGATCGCCCAGTCCATGCGCTCGCCGCGGGACAGGCCCTGGCCGAGGTGGATCCGCAGCGGCGAATCGGGCTGGCCGGGCAGTTCCTCGGTCAGGTCGACGCTGAGGGTTTTCTTGCCTACCGCGGCGACCTGGCCGAGGTACTCCCGGCCGCTGCCGTCGAACAGCTGCACGGCATCCCCCGGTGCCAGGCGCAGCACGCGGCCCAGGTAGTGAGCCTGGGCCTCGGGGAGGTCGAGGCGGCCGAGGGCCAGGGGCAGGTCGAGGTGGCAGCGGGTGAGACGCATGGCGGACTCCAGATCAGCCGGGATCGCGGTGGTTGGGGTGCAGGTCGCTCAGGGCGACGCTGACCGAGGTGCGGGTGGCGAGGTCGATGCCTTCGCTCGCCACCTCGGCGAGGAAGTCGATCTGCTCGGGGGTGATGACATAGGGCGGCAGGAAGTAGACCACGTTGCCCAGGGGTCGCAACAGGGCGCCACGGGAGAGGGCGTGCTGATAGACGGCGAGACCGCGGCGCTCCTGCCAGGGGTAGGGCGTGCGGCGAGCCTTGTCGGCGCTCATCTCGATGGCCAGGGCCATGCCGATCTGGCGCACCTCGCCAACGTGGGGATGATCGACCAGGTGCGCGGTGGCCTCGGCCATGCGCCGCGCCAGCGGCTTGTTGGCCGCGATGACGTCGTCCTCGGCGAAGATGTCCAGGGTCGCCAGGGCGGCGGCACAGGCCAGCGGATTGCCGGTGTAGCTGTGGGAATGCAGGAAGGCGCGCAGGGTGTGGTAGTCGTCGTAGAAAGCCTGGTAGACGGCATCGGTGGTGAGGCAGGCGGCCAGCGGCAGGTAGCCGCCGGTGAGGGCCTTGGACAGGCAGAGGAAATCCGGACGGATGCCAGCCTGTTCGCAGGCGAACATCGTACCGGTGCGACCGAAGCCCACGGCGATCTCGTCGTGGATCAGGTGCACGCCATAGCGGTCGCAGGCCTCGCGCAACAGGCGCAGATAGACCGGGTGGTACATGCGCATGCCGGTGGCGCCCTGGATCAGCGGCTCGACGATGACCGCGGCGACGCTGGCGTGGTGCTCGGCCAGGGTGCGCTCCATGTGCGCGAACATCTGCCGTGAATGCGCTTCCCAGCCCAGGCCCTCGGGGCGCAGATAGCAGTCGGGGCTCGGCACCTTGAGGGTGTCGAGCAACAGGCCCTGGTAGGTCTCGGTGAACAGCGCCACGTCACCCACCGACATGGCCGCCACCGTCTCGCCGTGGTAGCTGTTGGTCAGGGTGACGAAGCGACGCTTTTCCGGCTGGCCCACGTTGCGCCAGTAGTGATAGCTCATCTTCAGCGCCACCTCGATGCACGAGGAGCCGTTGTCGGCATAGAACACCCGGTCGAGGCCGGCCGGGGTCAGGGCGACCAGGCGCTCGGACAACTCGATCACCGGCTGGTGGCTGAAGCCGGCGAGGATGACGTGCTCCAGCTGGTCGACCTGGGCCTTGATGCGGTCGTTGATGCGCGGATTGGCGTGGCCGAAGACATTGACCCACCAGGAGCTGACCGCGTCCAGGTAGCGGTTGCCGTCGAAGTCCTCCAGCCAGACGCCTTCGCCGCGGCGGATCGGGATCACCGGCAGCTGCTCGTGATCCTTCATCTGGGTGCAGGGGTGCCAGAGCACCTCCAGGTCACGGCGCATCCAGTCGTGATTGGTCATTGGCGTCTCCTGGCGGCGGGCCCGGCGATAAAAAGGGGGCGCAAGCCTAAGCCAGGGCGCGCGACGGGAGCAAGGCGCGGGCCGATTGCCGGTCATGGCGCCGTCTGGTTGCCCCGGGGCCGCTGGCGTATGCTGCGCCACCGCCGTTTCCCGGTCCCAGGAGTCTAGAAAAGATGTCGTCGCGTTGGACAGGTTTTACCGTCTGCTTGGCAGCCGGCGTATTCGCTACCAGCCTGAGCACAGGCGCCGCCGAGAAGGCCCATAAAGAGGCGCACAAGACGCCGGAAAAGGCTGCCGCGGCACCCGTCGCGCCCAGTGGTCCCTCGGTGATCGTGGTCGGTGCCGGCATGGCCGGTCTGGCCTCGGCCTATGAACTGCAGCAGGCCGGCTGGAACGTGACCCTGCTGGAAGCCGGCGCGCGCGTCGGCGGTCGCTCCGGCCTCGCCTCCAGCGAATGGATCGGCGACACCAAGGCCCAGCCGGTGCTCAATCACTATCTGGACACCTTCAAGCTCAAGACCGTGGACGCGCCGTCCTTCGTGCGCACCCCGGGCTATCTGATCGAGGGTCAGTACTATTCCCAGGACGACCTGGCGCAGAAGATGCCGGCCGTGGCCGATGCCTTGAAGCGCGTCGACAAGTCCCTGGACGACCTGGCCGCCGCCATCAGCGATCCGCTGCAGCCGACCGCCACCCCGACCCTGCACGCCCTCGACCAGATCAACGCCGCCACCTGGCTGGACAAGCAGAATCTGCCGCCGGTGGCCCGTCAGCTGATCAACCAGCGCATCCGCGTCCGCTACGACGAGCCCTCGCGGCTGTCGCTGCTCTATCTGGCCCAGCAGACCCGCGTCTATCGCGGCGTCGAGGACAAGGACCTGCGCGCGTCGCGCCTGCCCGGCGGTAGCGAGGTGCTGGCCCAGGCCTTCGTCAAGCAGATCAAGACGATCAAAACCGACAGCAAGGTAGCGAGCATCGTCCAGGACAAGGACGGCGTCGTGGTCAAGGCCGGTGCCACTGGCTACAAGGCCGACTACGTGGTGATGGCGGTGCCGCTGCGCGCCCTTGGCCAGGTACAGATGACCCCGGCGCTGGACGCCACCCAGCAGGCCGCCATCAAGGGCACCACCTATGGCTGGCGTGACCAGATCCTGCTCAAGTTCAAGACCCCGGTGTGGGACAGCAAGTCGCGCATGAGCGGCGAGATCTACAGCGACCAGGGCCTGGGCATGCTGTGGGTGGAGCCGGACGTGAAGGGCGGCGCCAATGTGCTGGTCAACCTGGCCGGTGATAGCGCGCGCCTGGTGCAGGCCTTTGGCGACAAGCAGATGGTCGACCAGGTGCTGATCCGCTTCCATGCCTTCTATCCCAAGGCGCGCGGCGCCTTCTCCGGCTACGAAGTCCGCCGCTACAGCCGCGATCCGGGCCTGGGCGGCGCCTACCTGGCCTATGGTCCGGGCCAAATCACCCGCTACTGGCGGTTGTGGGAAAAGCCCACCGGCCGGGTGATCTTCGCTGGCGAGCACACCGATCCGCTGCACCCGGGCACCCTGGAAGGCGCCCTCGCCAGCGGTCAGCGCGCCGCCGGCCAGGTCCGCGACCTCAAGGCCGGCAAGGCCGTGGTGCCGGTCGCGGCCAGTGCCAAGACCACCGCCCAGCCGGCTGCTGCGCCCAAGGCCACCGAGGCCGCGCCGGCCAAGGACAGTGGCGAGCACGGCTTCTTCTGGAAGCTGTTCCACTGGTCGTTCTGAGCGTGACCCGAACCCGGACGCTGCCCCTGCGCAGCCTCTGGGCCGGAGCGGACGGGGCCTTGGCGCGCCGTCCGATCCATCGATTCCTTCGATATTGATTCGACACTTTTTCCGCTTTCCATCGATACGTTTGCGGCTAGGCTTAGGCAAAGCTTTTTCAGGAGAGAAAAGCGATGCACTGGCGCAACGACGGCCTTCGCTACGGTCTGGTAAGTCTGGTTCTGCATTGGGTCATGGCCCTGGCGATCGTCGCCATGTTCGCCTCCGGCCTGTGGATGCGGACCCTGGACTACTACGACACCTGGTACCACACCGCCCCCGAACTGCATAAGAGCGCCGGCATTCTCTTGCTGATCGCCCTGGTGCTGCGCCTGCTCTGGCGCCTGGTCAGTCCGCCGCCGCCGGTGGAGGGTAGCCTCCTGGTACGTCGCGCCGCGGGTGCCGGGCACTTCCTGCTCTATGGGCTGATGCTCAGCGTCATGGTGGCCGGCTACCTGATCTCCACCGCCGATGGCGTGGCCATCGATGTCTTCGGCTGGTTCAAGGTCCCGGCGACCCTGAGCGGCCTGCCGGATCAGGCCGATACCGCCGGCAAGATCCACCTCTGGTTCGCCTGGACGCTGATCGTCCTGGCCGGTCTGCACGTGGTGGCCGCGCTCAAGCACCATTTCGTCGACCGCGACGGCACCCTGGTCCGGATGCTCGGCCGGGTCCACACTCCTTCCTGATGTTCGCTTCCCACCACCACATGGAGCTCCATCCAATGCTGAAGAAAACCGTTGCCGCCCTGGCCCTGGGTACCGCTCTGCTGGGCGCTGGCCAGGCCATGGCCGCCGATTACAAGATCGACAAGCAGGGCCAGCACGCCTTCATCCAATTCCGCATCCAGCACCTGGGCTACAGCTGGCTGTACGGCACCTTCAAGGACTTCGACGGCACCTTCAGCTTCGATGCCAAGGATCCGTCCGCCGACAAGGTCAAGGTGACCATCAACACCGACAGCGTCGACACCAACCACGCCGAGCGCGACAAACACCTGCGCAGCGCCGACTTCCTCAACGTCGCCGCCCATCCCCAGGCCAGCTTCGAATCCACCAAGGTCACCCCCACCGGCGACGGCACTGCCGATGTCACCGGCAACCTGACCCTGAACGGCGTGACCAAGCCGGTCACCATCAAGGCCCACTTCATGGGCGAGGGCAAGGATCCGTGGGGCGGCTACCGCGCCGGCTTCGAGGGCACCACCACCCTCAAGCTCAAGGATTTCAACATCCAGAAGGACCTCGGTCCGAAATCCCAGGAAGTGGAATTCATGCTGTCCTTCGAAGGCGTGCGCCAGTAACGGGACGCCCCCAGGTTGTAACCAAAAATGCCGGATTCGTCCGGCATTTTTGTGGGCGGTCGTTTTTGGTGACGAGGCGGGCGGCAGCGCGATCCCCTGGCAGAACTCGCCTCCGGCCTCATGGTCTGCTACCCAGGTCGGTCGCACCGCCTGGCTTTGTCGCCATCGCCGTGTTCATGAAGCGTCGAAGCATCCGGCGAAATACCCGAGCATGGCACTTGGGTTATTTACAAACAGTCGTGAACGTAAGTATATTTGTCTGATAACAATATCCTATGCTCGAGCCGGTGCGGATCCACAAGGCGCGCTGCGCATGCTCATTTCCCCGCTTTCAAGGACTTTTGATATGCAGATCAAGCCGGCGCATGCCTTTTTCGCTCCCGCCCTGCTGGCCGTGGCCCTGGCCCTGGGCGCCTGCGGCAAGCAGGACAACAAGGACCAGCAGCAGCAACAGCAACAGCAGAAGCCTGCGGAAGTCGGGGTGGTGACGGTGCAACCTCGCACCGTCACCCTGACCGACGAACTGCCCGGGCGTACCTCCGCCTTCCGTATCGCCGAGGTGCGGCCCCAGGTGAGCGGCATCCTGCTCAAGCGCTCCTTCACCGAAGGTGCCGACGTGAAGGCTGGCCAGCAGTTGTATCAGATCGATCCGCGCACCTACGAAGCCAACGTCAATTCCGCCAAGGCCTCCCTGGCCCAGGCCCAGGCGACCCTGGCGTCGAACCGGCTCAAGGCCCAACGCTATGGCGCCCTGGTCAAGGAACAGGCGATCAGCAAGCAGGAAGCCGACGATGCCCTGTCCATGCAACGGCAGAATGAAGCCCAGGTGGAATCGGCCAGGGCCGCCCTGCGCAATGCCGAGATCAATCTGGCCTACACCAAGGTCGCCGCGCCCATCGCCGGCCGCATTGGCCGCTCGATGATGACCGAAGGCGCCCTGGTCACCGCCGATCAGACCACCGCCCTGACCAGCATCACCCAGCTCGATCCCATCTATGTCGACGTCACCCAGTCCGCCACCGACCTCTTGCGTCTGCGCCGCGAGCTGGACAGTGGTCAACTGCAGAAGGTGCAGGGCGAGAACGCCGCCGAGGTCAAGCTGATGCTGGAAGACGGCAGTGCCTACAGCCGTTCCGGCAAGCTCAAGTTCGCCGAGGTCTCGGTGGATCAGGGTACCGGCTCGGTGACCATCCGTGCCGAATTCCCCAACCCCGACAAGCTGCTGCTGCCCGGCATGTTCGTGCGTGCCCAGCTGCAATCGGGGGTGCGCCAGAATGCCATCCTGGTACCCCAGCAAGGGGTCACGCGTGATCAGAAGGGCAAGCCCACCGCCATGGTGGTGAATGGGGAAGGCAAGGTCGAGCTGCGCGAGTTGGTGACCGAGCGGGCCTTGGGTGCCGACTGGTTGGTATCCAAAGGCATCAAAGCGGGTGACAAGGTCATCACCGAAGGTCTGCAGAAGGTTAAACCCGGCGCCAGTGTCACTGCCAAGCCTGCCGGCAACGTCGCCTCCGCCGAGCAGCAGCCGGCCGGTCAGGGCCAATAAAGGGAGCGCCCGATGTCAAAGTTCTTCATCGACCGGCCCATCTTCGCCTGGGTAATCGCCCTGGTGATGATGCTCGCCGGCATCCTGGCGATCGTCAATCTGCCGATCAACCAGTACCCGAACATCGCCGCTCCGGCGGTCTCGATCCAGGTGACCTATCCTGGCGCCTCGGCGCAGACGGTGCAGGACACCGTGGTCCAGGTCATCGAGCAACAGATGAACGGGATCGACAACCTCAGGTACATCTCCTCGGAGTCCAACTCCGACGGCAGCATGACCATCATCGTGACCTTCAATCAGGGTACCAACTCGGACATCGCCCAGGTCCAGGTGCAGAACAAGCTGCAGCTGGCGACGCCCTTGCTGCCACAGGAAGTGCAGCAACAGGGTATCCGCGTCGCCAAGTACCAGCGCAACTTCATGATGGTGGTGGGCCTGGTCTCCAAGGACGGCTCCCTGACCAAGGACGACCTGTCCAACTACATCGTCTCCAACATGCAGGATCCCATCGCGCGGACCAGCGGTGTCGGCGACTTCCAGGTATTCGGCTCGCAGTACGCCATGCGTATCTGGCTGGATCCGGACAAGCTGTTCAAGTATCAGCTGACCCCGGTCGATGTCAGCAATGCGGTCAGCAGCCAGAACGTGCAGATCGCCTCGGGTCAGCTCGGTGGCCTGCCGGCGGTCAAGGGCCAGCAGCTCAACGCCACCATCATCGGCAAGACCCGCCTGACCTCGGCCGAGGAATTCGGCAAGATCTTCCTCAAGGTGGATCAGAGCGGTGCCCAGGTTCGGCTGCGTGACGTCGCGCGGATCGAACTGGGTGGCGAGAACTCGTCCATCGATGCCCAGTTCAACGGTAAGCCGGCTTCGGGTATGGCCCTGCGTCTGGCCACCGGGGCCAACGCCCTGGACACCGCCAAGGCGGTCCACGCCACCATCGACCGCCTCAAACCGTTCATGCCCGAAGGCATGGACGTGGTCTATCCCTATGACACCACGCCGGTAGTGACCGCGTCCATTCACGAGGTGGTCAAGACCCTGGGTGAGGCGATCCTGCTGGTGTTCCTGGTGATGTTCCTGTTCCTGCAGAACTTCCGGGCCACCCTGATTCCGACCATGGCCGTACCGGTAGTCCTGCTGGGTACCTTCGCGGTGCTGCTGGCCGCCGGTTTCACCATCAACATCCTGACCATGTTCGGCATGGTGTTGGCCATCGGCCTGCTGGTGGACGATGCCATCGTGGTGGTGGAAAACGTCGAGCGTGTGATGGCCGAGGAGGGGCTCTCGCCCAAGGAAGCGACCCGTAAGTCGATGGAGCAGATCCAGGGCGCCCTGGTGGGTATCGCTCTGGTGCTGTCGGCGGTGTTCGTGCCCATGGCCTTCTTTGGCGGCTCCACCGGGGTGATCTATCGCCAGTTTTCCATCACCATCGTCACTTCCATGGCGTTGTCTGTGCTGGTGGCTCTGGTCTTCACGCCCGCGCTGTGCGCCAGCATGCTCAAGCCGGTCAAGCAGGGGCACCACGAGAAGCGTGGTTTCTTCGGCTGGTTCAATCGCAAGTTCGAGAGCGGCCAGCACCGTTACGAGCGCAGCGTCGCCGCGGTGATCCGCCACAAGATCCCGTTCCTGCTGGTCTATGTGGTCATCGTCGCCGGCATGGCTTTCCTGTTCACGCGCATTCCCTCGTCCTTCCTGCCAGAAGAAGACCAGGGCATTCTGTTCGGCCAGGTCACGACACCGCCCGGTTCGTCCGCCGAGCGCACCCAGCAGGTGCTCGATACCATGCGCGAGCAGATGATGAAGAACGAGCCAGCCGTGGGTTCGATGTTCACCGTCAACGGCTTCAACTTCGCAGGTCGCGGTCAGAGTTCGGGCTTGGCGTTCATCCAGTTGAAACCCTGGGACCAGCGCCCTGATGCCAACGACGCCGCCGGTGCGGTTGCCGGACGCGCCATGGGCTATCTCTCGCAGATCCGGGATGCCATCGTCTTCGTGGTGGTACCGCCCGCGGTACTGGAGCTGGGTAACGCCACTGGTTTCGACTTCTATCTGCAGGACAACGGCGGCATTGGCCACGAGGCGCTCATGGCCGCGCGCAATCAGCTGCTCGGCATGGCTGCGCAGAATCCCAAGCTGATGCAGACCCGGCCCAACGGTCTCAACGACGAGCCGCAGTTCAAGCTCATCGTCGACGACGAAAAGGTGCGGGCGCTCGGTTTGTCGCAGAGCGATGTCAATCAGACGCTGTCCAGCGGCTGGGCCTCCAGTTACATCAACGACTTCATCGATCGTGGTCGGGTGAAGAAGGTGTACATGCAGGGCGAAGCCAGCGCACGGATGAATCCCGAGGATTTCAACAAGTGGTACGTGCGCAACGGCTCGGGCGAGATGGTGCCGGTGTCGGCCTTCGCCCGTGGCGAGTGGATCTACGGCTCGCCCAAGCTGGAGCGCTACAACGGCATCTCCTCGCTGGAGATCCTGGGATCCGCCGCGCCTGGCTACAGTACCGGTGACGCCATGGCCGAGATCGAGCGCATGGCCAAGGACCTGCCGCAGGGCGTGGGTATCGCCTGGACCGGTCTGTCCTACGAGGAGCGGCTGTCGGGCTCCCAGGCACCGGCGCTCTATGCCTTGTCGATGCTGGTGGTGTTCCTTTGCCTGGCGGCGCTGTACGAGAGTTGGTCGATTCCGATCGCGGTGCTCCTGGTCGTGCCACTGGGCGTCATCGGTGCGCTGTTGGCCACCTACTTCCGCGGCCTCGCCAACGACGTGTTCTTCCAGGTCGGTCTACTCACCACCATTGGCCTGGCGGCGAAGAACGCCATCCTGATCGTGGAATTCGCCAAGGAACTGCACGAAGGCGGCAAGAACATCGTCGACGCGGCGGTGGAAGCCTCGCGCATGCGTCTGCGGCCCATCATCATGACCTCCATGGCCTTCATCCTGGGCGTGGTACCCCTGGCGATCTCCTCGGGTGCCAGCTCCGGCAGCCAGCACGCCGTGGGTACCGGCGTGATCGGCGGCATGCTCACCGCCACGATCCTGGCGATCTTCTGGATTCCCATGTTCTACGTGGTGGTCAGCAGCCTGTTCAAGGACAAGGCCACCAAGGACCAGGAAGCCCATGGCAAGGAAGGACACTGATATGAAGAAGTCTGTCTTGGCGGTGGTCGTGGGCATGCTGGCCGTCTCCGGCTGCAGCCTGATCCCCGATTACCAGCGACCCAATGCGCCGGTGGAGAACGCCTGGCCCCATGGCCAGGCCTACGATGCCCTGACGGTCAATCGTGACCAGCAGGCAGCCGACATCGGCTGGCGCGATTTCTATCGCGACCCGGCCCTGCAGCAGCTGATCCAGCTGTCGCTGGACAACAACCGCGACCTGCGTCAGGCCGCGCTGAACGTGCGCCTCTACCAGGCGCAATACCGCGTGCAGCGCGCCGAGCTGTTTCCCGACATCGGCGTCAGCGGCACCGGGACCCGTACCCGGTCACCCGAGGATCTGAGCCAGGTCTCCGCCATCCGCGAACTGCTCGCCGGCAACGGCGCCGATGGCGCGGGGGGTGGCGGCGGTGGCAGCATCAGCAGCCAGTACAGCGTGACCCTGGGTTTCACCTCCTATGAGTTGGACCTGTTCGGGCGCCTGCGCAGCCTCAGCGAGCAGGCGTTGCTCAACTACTTCGCCACCAGCGAAGGACGCCGCAGCACCCAGATCTCGCTGGTCTCGGAAGTAGCCAACGCCTACTACGCCTGGCTCACCGACCAGCGCATGCTGCAACTGACTCGCGAGACCCTCGCCGCCTACCAGCGCTCCTACGACCTGACCCGCCAGACCGTGGAGAACGGCGTGGCCAGCGGCCTGGACCTGCGCCAGTCGCGCACCGCCCTGGAAGGGGCGCGGGCGAATCTGGCGCAGTACACCCGCCAGGTGGCCCAGGATCGCAATGCCCTGGCCCTGCTGCTGGGTACCTCGATCCCGGCGGAGCTGCCGCAGAGCAAGGGGTTGGACGGTACCGATCTGCTCGCCGACCTGCCGGCCAACCTGCCGTCGGATCTCCTGCAGAAGCGTCCGGACATCCTCCAGTCCGAGTTGCAGCTGCGCGCCGCCAACGCCAACATCGGTGCGGCCCGGGCGGCCTTCTTCCCGCGCATCAGCCTGACCGCCCAGGGCGGTACGGCCAGCCGGGACCTGAACGGCCTGTTCGACGCCGGTTCCGGCTACTGGACCTTCTCGCCGAGCATCAACATCCCGATCTTCACGGCCGGCAGCCTCAAGGCCAGCCTGGATGCGGCCAAGATCCAGAAGGACATCAACGTCGCCACCTACGAGAAGTCGATCCAGACTGCCTTCCGCGAGGTGGCCGATGCCCTGGCGGCAAAGGGCACCTACGACGACCAGCTGCAGGCCCAGCAGGACCTGGTGCAGGCCAGCCAGGAGTACTACGACCTGGCCAACCTGCGCTATCGCCAGGGCATCGACAACTACCTCACGGTACTCGACGCCCAGCGCTCGCTGTACAGCGCCCAGCAGCAGCTGATCACCGACAGACTCAACCAGCTCAACAGCGAGGTCACCCTGTACAAGGCCCTCGGTGGCGGCTGGCTGGAACGCAGCCAGACCCGGCCGCCGCTGGCGGCCAAGCCCTGACCCTGGTTTGAAGAGACGCCGGCCCGAGCCGGCGTTTCCTTGTCCGGGGGTCCCCGTCTATCGACGCCGCTGGGGGGCTGGGTATACTGCCCCCTGTCCCTTTCTCTGGAGTTTCTGCATGCGCTATCGCCTGTTGCTCGGCCTGCTCGCCGCCACTGGTCTGACCCTGGCCGGCTGTGCCAGCAGCCCTCAGCAATTGAGTCCGCAACCCCAGATCACCGCGCCCATCGCGCCGGTCGGCCAAGGCCAGCCGGTCTCGGTCCGGGTGGTCGACGGGCGTTCCTCCTTCACCCTGGGCACCCGCGGCGGTCTCTATCCCGACACCAGCGTGGTGGTGGTGCAGACCCAGGACGTGATTCCCAAGCTGCAGGCGGAAGCCGAGAAGGCCGTACGCCAGATGGGCTTCACCCCGTCGCCCAATGCCGGCCCGGGTGCGCCCCAGCTGACCCTGACCCTGGCCGAGCTGAACTACCAGTCGCCCAAGGAGCTGTACGTCACCGCCTCCGACGTCGCCGCGGCCTTCCAGGTGGACGTGCGCAACAGCCAGCGTGGCTACCGCGGCCGCTACGGCGCCAGCCTCAACCAGCGCTTCGGCATGGCACCCAACGCCGAGGCCAACACCAAGCTGGTCAGCGATGTGCTGAGCGATGCCCTGACCCGGGTGTTCAAGGATCCGACCGTGGTGCAGGTGCTCAGCGGTCGCTGAAAACCTACCGCCCACAAAAAAGCCCGGCACTGGCCGGGCTTTTTCGTGGGCTGCTGGCGACTATTCCAGGCCGGCCAGCACGCGGTACTTGTTCAGCACCGGCTGGGCGTACTGGCGCACCAGTTGTGCCCGGTACTCCGCCGGGCATTCGGCCAGGCGTCTTTCCCACTCGGCACGGGCGACCTCGATCTCCTCGGCCGGAAACAGGGCGTCCACGGCGGGCACGGCCAGCTCCGCATCGCGGCCATCCCAGGCGGCATAGGCCAGGTAGCTGGCCGGAAACAGCCGGTAGTTGCCGAGGATCTGCCGGTCCATTTCCTGGGCCAGCGCCTTGGCGTCCTCGAATTCGCCGCTCACCGGCTCGCCAAAGGCCACGTGCACTCGGCCCTTGTAGCCGGTGATGCCCAGGGCGATGCTGACGTCGTCCTCGCCCGGCGCCTTGGTGTAGCTGCCAGTGGTAGCGCGGATGTGCAGTTCGCGGGCCTTGGCCTGGTCGCAGGGATCGAATTCGTAGCTGATGGACACCGGCACGATGTTCAGCGCCTTGACCAGCTCGGCGAAGGGCTCGTCCTTGCAGCTCATGTGGAACATCTTGAGGATGGCCGAATCGGTGCGGTCGTCGCCGTCCTTGGCCCGGCCCTCGGCCTGGGCGATCCAGATGGACTGGCCGTCCTGGCGGATCGAGTGATTGATGTAGGCGGACAGGTTCTGGTACGCCGCCAGCTTTTCGCGGCGACCGCTGATGGAGCGGTGCACGATGAAGCTCTTGTTCAGCCGCATCAGGTCGCTGACGAAGGGCTTCTGCAGCAGGTTGTCGCCGATGGCGATGCGCGGTGTTGGCAGACCGGCGTGGTAGACGGCATAGTTGACGAAGGCCGGGTCCATCACGATGTCGCGGTGGTTGGCCAGGAACAGATAGGCGCGACCACTGCGCAACTGGTCGATGCCCGAGTAGGTGACGCCGTCCGAGGCCTTCCCGATGGCGCGATCCACATAGGGTTCGAGCTTGTCCTGCAGCGCCGCGACGCTCTGGATACCACTCAGTTCCTGGCGCAGGCGGGTGCGCAGCAGGGGGCGCACTACCCAGCCGAGTCCCTTGGACAGGCGCGGGAACCGGTAGCCGGCAAGGATGCCGATGAAGTGGTCGTCGTCGATCAGGCGGGCCAGAACCCCGGGGACTTCCGCGTCGTTATAGGGTCGAATGGCTTCGAACTCGCCCATGGTGTTCTCTTGTAGAAATTCCGGCGGCCATAGTAGTGGGCGTGGCGCCAGATGCAAGCGTCAGGGGCCGGATGGGCGGCAGGTTGGCGGTCAAGGAGTGCAGGCAGATGCTGGAAAGCCAGGAATACGATTGCCCTTATTGCGGCGAACCGGGCGAGGTGGTGCTCGACCTCAGCGGCGGTGACCAGGACTACTACGAGGACTGTGAAGTCTGCTGCCGACCGATCCGCTTCGGCCTGCACACCGATGGCGAGGACTGGAATCTCGAGGTTCGGCGGGAGGACGACTGATGCGCCGCATCTATGAGCCGAGTTCGCTGCACGAAGGCGAATTGCTCCTGGCGGTGCTGGCCAGCGAGGGCATCAGCGGCTTTCTCGCCGGGCGCCATTTGCTCGGTGGCATCGGCGATCTGCCCGCGGTGGGCTTGCTCGGCCTGCTGGTCGAGGACGAAGAGGCGCAGCGCGCGCAGGCGCTGATCGCCGCGTACAATGCCGCCACGCCCCTGCCGGGAGAGGATCCTTCTCCCGAGCAGGGCATCCTCATTTGTTGAAAGGTTTTCATGTCCGGACGCTACGCCCTGTTCCGCTGGCCCGCTGAATTCGCCGGCTTGCCGGGTTTTCCCGACAAGCATCCCCCGCGCTGGAACATCTCGCCCCACCAGCAGGTGCTGCTGCAGCGGCGGACCGCCGAGGGCGAGCGGGTCGACAGCGGTCGCTGGGGGCTGACGCCGCCCTGGCTCACCGATCTGTCCCGCACCCCCACCCATGCCCGCGCCGAAAGCCTGGCCACCCAGCCGATGTTTCGCGAGCCCTTTCGCCTGCGGCGCTGTCTGCTGCCGGCCAACGGCTTCTACGAATGGCGCGGTGGCCACCGCAAGCGGCCCTACTGGATGCTCAATGGCGAACCCGTGGCCTGGTTCGCCGCGCTCTGGGAGGCCTACCCGGCCGGGGATCAGCTCTGGCTGTCGGTGGCCATGGTCACCCAGGCGGCCGGTCCGCTGCGCCGACCGATCCTGCTCGATGCAGCGGGTCGTGCCCTCTGGCAGGATCCGGACAGCACGCCCGAAGCCCTGCAGGAGCTGTTGGCCGCGGGCGGCATGCCGCTGCGCGAGCGGGTCTTGGCCAACATCGTCAACCGGCCCGAGGTGGACGGACCGGAGTGTTTGACGCCCTTGTGACCCGCTAGACCTTGAAGCGCGCCGCCAACTGGCGCTGCCGTTCGGCCAGTTCGCTCAGGTGGCTACCGGCGCGGGTGGCCTGATCAGCCTGGTCGTGTACGCCATTGGCCGCCTGGCCGATGTTGACCACGTTGCGATTGATGTCCTCGGCCACCGCGCTCTGCTCCTCGGCGGCGCTGGCGATCTGCAGATTCATTTCGGTGATCTCGCCCACGGCGGTGAGAATGACCTCCAGGGCTCGGCTGGCCGCCTGGGTCTGTTCCACCTGATTGCTGGTCTGGGCATGGCTGTTCTGCATCAGCGCCACGGTCTCCCGGGTGCCGCTCTGCAGGCGCTGGATCATGCTCTGGATCTCGCCGGTGGCGACCTGGGTCTTTTGCGCCAGGGTGCGCACCTCATCGGCCACCACGGCGAAGCCACGGCCCTGCTCGCCGGCCCGGGCCGCCTCGATGGCCGCGTTGAGCGCCAGCAGATTGGTCTGCTCGGCGATGCCGTTGATGGTGGTGAGGATGGAACCGATGTTCTCGCTGTCATCGGCCACCAGGCGTACCTGGGTCACGGCGCGCTCGATTTCCGCGGCGAGGGTGGCGCAGTCGCTGACATTCTGCCGCACCACACGCTGGCCTTCGCTCACGGCGCTATCGGCCTGGGTGGCCGCCTGGGCGGCGCGTCCGGCATTGCTGGCGACATCCTGGGCGGTGGCGGTCATCTCCTGCATGGCGGTGGCCACCTGGTCGATCTCCTGCAGCTGGCGCTGCACGCCATCGCGGGTGCGCTGGGCGATGTTGGAGGTCTGGGTGGCGGCCGTGTTCACGTCGCTGACCGAATGTACCAGCTGACCGATGAGATGCTGCAGCGAACCGAGGAAGGCATTGAAACCGCTGGCGATGGCACCGAGTTCGTCGCGGCGATTGACCGTCAGCCGCTGGGTCAGGTCCCCATCGCCCTTGGCGATGTCGTCGAGCATGGCCACCATCTGCCGCAGCGGGCGAGCGATGCGCAGGCTGACCAGCCAGAGCAGCAGCAGGCCGCCGCCAGCCACCAGCAGGCCCACCAGCAGCATGCCGGCCATATCAGTACGGCGTTGCTCGCCGAGGGCCTGTTGCAGGAGATGCAGATCGCTGAGCACCGCCGCGCGGGGTAGCTGCAGGATCAACGTCCAGGTGGTGGCATTGTTGCCCAGGCGCAGCGGCAGATACACCTGATAGAGGTCGTGTTGGCTATCGAAGCGGCGGGTCACCCCATCGCCGAGTTGCGCCAGGCCCTGGGCCGCGTCGCCGAGTATCTGCGCGGCCGGCTGACCGAGCGCCTTGGGATCCCGGGTATAGGCCACCAGGGTGCCGCGGTTGGCGATCAGCGCCATGCTGCCCGCGCCCTCGTAGAGACCGGCGTTGGCCTGCTTGAGCTGCTCCTGGATGAAGGCCAGGGACAGGTCGGCGCCGACCACGCCCTTGAAGGCACCCTTGACCAGGATGGGCACGTTGAAGGAGGACATCAGGATCTTCTGTCCATTCATCTCGTAGGGTGCCGGATCGACGATGCAGGGCTTGCGGCTCTGCCGCGGGCAAAGGTAGTACTCACCCTCGCGGACCCCGGTGGGCAGCACCGTCTGGCTTTCCATGGTCGGCCCCAGGGGTTCCACCTTCAGGCCGCCCTCGGGTGTGCGATACCACCAGGGCATGAAGCGACCCGTGGCGTCGTAGCCGGCTTCGCTGCGTCCGGCGTACTGGGCATCCGCGCCGTCGAAGGCATTGGGCTCCCAGCCCACGTAGACGTCGAGCAGTTCGGGATTGTCGAGCAGGGTCTGCTGGAGCAGGTTGTTGAGGCCTTCACGGTCGATCCGCAGGGGCCGTTCGGCGCTGCTGTCGGCCTGGGCATTGAGTTGAGCGATACCGCGGGCGACCGTGAGCGGCAGATCCAGCTTCTGCATCAGGCTGCCGGCAATCGCCTGGGCCTGGGCATCCAACCGGGCCTGGGCAGCACGCTCGGCAAGCTGGGCGGTATGGGTGTCGACCAGGCTTTGGGTGCGCATGCCGGCAAAGAGCACATAACCGACGAGCGCCATGACCACGGCCAGGATGCAGCTCCCCGAGAGCAGCGTGATGGTCGTACGGACTGAGCGAAAAGACATCGACAACACTCCAGTGCTTGGGTGGCGCGAGGTTATCGGCAGTGCACCGCGCTACCTTTAGGTTTTAGCGGCGCATCGGTGCCGACGAATCCCTCCCCAAGCAGAGAGGAGGGGCACGCAGCTAGCCTTGCTAGACGCGGAAGCGTCCCGCCAGCTGGCGTTGCTGCTCGGCCAGTTCGCGCAGTTGCTGGCCGGCGCGGGAGGCGCTGTCGGCTTCGCCGTGGACCGCCTGGGCGCTCTGGCCGATATTGACCACGTTGCGATTGATGTCCTCGGCCACCGCGCTCTGCTCCTCGGCGGCGCTGGCGATCTGCAGATTCATGCTGGTGATTTCGCTCACCGCCGCCAGGATGGTGTCCAGAGCGCGCCGGGTGGCCTCGGTCTGGGCGACCTGGGTGCTGGTCTGGGCGCCGCTGGCCTGCATCACCGTCACCGCCTCGCGGGTGCCCTGCTGCAGGCGCTGAATCATGCTCTGGATCTCGCCGGTGGCGACCTGGGTCTTTTGCGCCAGGTTGCGCACCTCGTCGGCCACCACGGCGAAGCCACGGCCCTGTTCGCCGGCGCGGGCCGCCTCGATGGCGGCGTTGAGCGCCAGCAGGTTGGTCTGCTCGGCGATGCCGTTGATGGTGGTGAGGATGGAGCCGATGTTCTCGCTGTCCTCGGCGACCCGGCGCACCTGCTCCACCGCACGCTCGATCTCCTCGGCGAGGGCGGCGCTGCTGGCGACGTTCTGCTGCACCAGGCGCTGACCTTCGTTGACCGCGCCGTCCGCCTCGGTGGCGGCGCGTGCCGCGCGACCGGCATTGCCGGCCACGTCCTGGGCGGTAGCGGTCATCTCCTGCATGGCGGTGGCCAGCTGGTCGATCTCCTGCAGCTGGCGCTCCACGCCATCGCGGGTGCGCTGGGCGATATGGGAGGTGTGCTCGGCCGCTGTGGCCACCTCGCCCACCGAGCGGATCAACTGGCCGATGAGGCCCTGCAGCGAGGCCAGGAAGCGGTTGAAGCCGCCGGCCATGGCGCCGACCTCGTCGCGGCGCTCGGTGGCGAGGCGCTGGGTCAGGTCGCCGTCGCCCTGGCCGATGGCGTCGAGCATGGCGACCATCTGCCGCAGCGGCCGGGCGATGCGCAGGCTGATCAGCCAGAGCACCAGCAGGCCGGCACCGGCGACCGCCAGGCCCACCAGCAGCATGCCGACCACATCCTGGTGGCGTTGGCTGCCCAGGGTGTCCTTGAGGCTATAGAGATCGGCCAGCACGGCTTCGCGGGGCAATTCGACGATCAGCGTCCAGACCTGGCGGTCGTCGCCGGCGAAACGCAACGGCAGATAGACCTGGTAGCGCTGGCTCTGGGCGTCGAAACGGCGGGTGACGCCTTCGCCCAGGTCCTTGAGCCCGGCCAGCGTCGCGCCCAGCACTGGTTCGGCCGGCTTGCCCAGTTGGCTGGCGTCGGCGGTGTAGGCGACCAGGGTGCCCCGCCCGGCGACCAGGGCCATGCGGCCCACGCCACCATAGAGGCGGCCATTGGCCTTGACCAACTGGCGCTGGATGAAGTCCAGCGGTACGTCGGCGCCGACCACGCCCTTGAAGGCGCCACCGACCAGGATGGGCACGTTGAAGGAAGCGATCAGCACCTGCTGCTCGTTGACCGTGTCGGGCATGGGGTCGAGCACGCAGGTGGTGCGAGTTTCCCGTGGACAGAGGTAGTACTCGCCTTCGCGCACGCCCGAGGGCAGGCGGGTCTGGCTTTCCACGGTCTCGCCAATCGGCTCCACCGTGACGTCGCCGTCGAGGGTCTTGTGCCACCAGGGGGTGAAGCGGCCCTGCTCATCGTAGCCGGCCGCGGCGTCACCGCGATGGCGCTCGTCCTGGCCATCGATGGCATTGGGTTCCCAGACGGTATAGAGGCTGAGCAGGCCGGGCTGGCGCTTGAGGGTCTGGCCCAAGAGCCGGACCAGACTCTGGCGATCCAGGTCGACCTGCTGGTCGCCACCGCTGCCCATGGCCACGTTGAGCTGCGCCAGTTGATTGGCCAGTTGCAGGGGAACGTCCAGTTGGCGCTGCAGCTGGTTGCCCACGGCTTCGGCTTCCGCGGTCAGCTGGGCCTCTGCGGCAGTGGCGGCCAGGGCCTCGGTATGGGTATCGACCAGCGTGCGGGTGCGCTGACCCGCGAGCAGGGTATAGGCGATCAAGGCGATCACCACCACCAGGATGCAGGCGCCGGCCAGCAGGGTGATGGAGGTGCGGATGGATCTGGAACTCATCGGGGACTCCGGAGGGCATTCAATGCCGTGGCTATCGGCGGCGCTGACGATCCATTGAGGCCTCCGGTCGCCTGCGCACGAACGTTGCCGGGCGCGACGCCCCTCTCTATGCTGTATCCGCCTCGATACCTGGAGATTCCCATGCGCCGTATCCTTCCCCTCGCAGGCCTGTCCTTGAGCCTGCTACTGGTCGCCTGCCAGACCGTCAACACCACCTCGGGTGGCGCGGTCGGGGTGCAGCGCAAGCAGTACATGTTCAGCATGCTGTCCGAGCAGCAGGTCAACCAGATGTACGCCCAGTCCTATGCCAAGACGGTCAGCGAAGCCAAGGCCGCCGGCAAGCTGGCCAATGACAGCGCCGACGGCAAGCGCGTCGCCGCCATCGCCAAGCGCCTGATCCCGCAGACCGCGGCCTTCCGCCCGGACGCGGTGAACTGGGACTGGCAGGTCAACCTGGTGCAGAGCGACGAGCTCAACGCCAATTGCGGTCCGGGCGGCAAGATCTTCGTCTACAGCGGCCTGATCGATCAGCTCAAGCTGACCGACGACGAGCTGGCCGCGGTGATGGGCCACGAGATCGCCCACGCCCTGCGCGAGCACAGCCGCGAGCAGATGTCGCGGGCCTATGCCATCCAGATGGGCGAGAACCTTGGCGGGGCCCTGCTGGGCGTTGGCCAGGGCGGCATGCAACTGGCCGACCAGGTGTCCCAGGTGGCCCTGACCCTGCCGTTCAGCCGTGGCAACGAGAACGAGGCCGACCTCATCGGCCTGGAGCTCTCGGCGCGCGCCGGCTACAACCCCAATGCCGCCATTACCCTCTGGCAAAAGATGGCCCAGGCCAGCCAGGGCAAGCAGCCGGCGGAATTCCTCAGCACCCACCCCTCCGACGCCAACCGCACCAAGGCGCTGCAGGCGGCGATTCCCAAGGTGATGCCGTTGTATGAGGCGGCGAAGAAGGGGTGAGGTTTTGGGTTGGGAGAGGAGGTTTCCCTCACCCCAACCCTCTCCCAGGGGGAGAGGGGGCGGCTCTGGCGCCGAGGTATAGCCGTAGGTTGGGCTGAGCGCAGCGAAGCCCGACAGGGCTCGGTGTCGCTACCGTCGCCGGGCGCTGTAGACCTTGAAGCCGTCCCGCTCGGCCAGGGTGCGGCAGTTGCCGAAGGCCGCCTCGATCAGCGGCGGATAGCGCAGGAAGCTGTTGGCCACCAGGCGCAGTTCGCCACCGGGCCGGAGATGGCGCACCGCCTCGGCCAGCAGGGTTTCGGTGGTGCGATAGTCGGTCTTCACACCGCTGTGGAAGGGCGGATTGCTGACGATGGCGGCAAGGCCCGTGGGCGCCGCGGCGATGCCGTCGCCGGCGATCACCGTTCCGGCGAGACCATTGGCCGCCAGGGTCTGGCGACTGCTGGCCACGGCGAAGGCGTCCACGTCCAGCAGATGCAGGGTGCTGGCGGGATAGCGGCGAGCCAGGGCGGCGCCGACCACGCCGGCGCCGCAACCGAAGTCCAGCACCGCGCCCTCGGGCAGGCCGTCGAGCTGGTCCAGCAAGAGCGCCGTGCCCACGTCCAGCCGGCCATGGCTGAAGACGCCCGGCAGACTGAGAATGTCCAGGTTCACCCCAGCCCGCTCCAGCCGCTGGCGTTGCAGCCAGGCATCGGGGCGCGGATCGGCTTCGGTGTGCGGTCCCTGCACCACCCACAGCTGGCAATGGCGGGCACTGTCGAGCTTGCTGGCCTTACCGAAGGCACCCAGCTGGCGCGCGGCGCGTTCGATGCCGGCCTTCTTTTCGCCGACCAGATAGAGGCTGCCCTCGGCGGGCAGGCAGCGAGTCAGGGCGGTGAGCAGGAAGTCGGTGGCCTCGCGGGACTTGGGCAGAAACAGCACGGCATTGGCGAAGTCGTCCGGGGGTGGTTCGATGCCTAGATGAGAGCGTCCCGGATAGCGCCGGGCCAGTTGCTCGGCCTCGCCGGCGTGCCAACTCCAGCCACTGGCCGCGGGCAGGGCGCCAAGCAGGTCGTCAGCCGGTAGCCCCGCCAGCAGCAAGGGGCCGCCGAAGCGCTCGGGGTGACGGAGGAGGACTTCGCAGCGCGGATCCATGGGGCTACCTGGCGAAAAAAGCGCGAACTTTAGCAGACCACTCGCTGCGGTGTGCCGGCGAAATGGCCTTCGGCATTGGCGGCGAGCTGGCCGATGATCCGCTGGCGCGCTTCACGACTGCCCCAGGCGTTGTGCGGGGTAACGATCAGTCGCGGAATGTCGCCGGCCAGCAGCGGATTGCCGTCGCGCGGGGGTTCCACGCTGAGCACGTCGGTGGCGGCGCCGGCCAGGTGGCCGCGTCTCAGGCAGTCGGCCAGGGCCTGTTCGTCGACGATGCCGCCGCGGGCGGTGTTGACCAGGAAGGCCGTGGGCTTCATCGCCGCCAGTTCCGCTGCGCCGATCAGGCCGCGGGTCTGTTCGGTCAGCGGGCAGTGCATCGTCAGGGCATCCACCTGGGGCAGGAGCTCGGCCAGCGGCAGGCTGCCCGGGCGGGCCGGACGGCCGGGCAACTGACCCACCAGGGTCTGCATGCCGAAGGCTTCGGCCAGGCGCCTGACCGCGCTGCCCAATTCGCCCAGGCCGAGCAGGCCAAGGGTCTTGCCCTCCAGCTCGACGATGGGGTGATCGAGCAGACAGAACTGGCTGGCGGTCTGCCAGCGCCCGGCGCGGATATCCGCCTGGTAATCCGGTAGCCGCGTGGCCAGGGCCAGCAGCAGGGTCAGGGTGTGCTGGGCGACCGAGGCGGTCCCATAGCCCTGGCAGTTGCAGACCCGCACGCCCTGGGCGCGGGCGGCGTCCAGGTCGATGTTGTTGGTACCAGTGGCGCTGACCAGCACCAGTTTCAATTCCGGGCAGGCGCCCAGGGTCTGGGCGTCCAGCACCACCTTGTTGACGATGGCGACCTGGGCGCCGGCCAGGCGCGCGGCGACCTCGTCCGGCGCGCTCGCCGGATGCAACTCCAGTTCGTCGAACACCGCGCGCAAGGGCGCCGGGTCCAGATCGCCCAGGTCGAGAGAGGCATAGTCGAGGAACACGGCGCGAGCGGGCATGACGACTCCAGCGGAGAAGGGAAGGAGGCCCGAGCCTAGCAGCCGCGGGTCGTCCAGGAAAACCGCCCGGTTGTGGCTGGAGTATGCTGGGGGGATGAATTATCTCGCTCATCTGCACCTGGGCGGCCCCAGCCGCGAAGACCGTCTCGGCAGCCTCTATGGCGATTTCGTCAAGGGCTCGGCGGACGCCTGGCCGACCGGGATCGCCGCCGGCATCCGTCTGCATCGGCGCATCGACGTCTATACCGACGACCACCCCCTGGTGATCCGGGCCAAGACGCGGCTGCCCGCAGCGCGGCGGCGAGTGGCCGGGCTGCTGGTGGATGTCTTCTTCGATCACTGCCTGGCACGCCTCTGGCACGACTACACCGAGCAGCCACTGCCGGGCTTCGTCGCGGACTGCTACCAGACCCTGCTGGACGAACCGGAACTGCCGCCGCGGCTGGCCCGCATCGCACCCCTGATGGCACGCCAGGACTGGCTGGGCAGCTACACGGACTTCGCCGTGCTGGAGCGAGTGGTGGAGGGCATGGCGCGACGGCTGTCGCGCCCGGAACTGCTGGCCGGCGCCTTCGCCGAGCTGGACGCCGCCTATGACGGCCTGCTGCAAGACTTTCGCGACTTCTATCCGCAGCTGCAGGCCTTTGCCGCCGCCGAACGGGCCGCGCGCGGTTCCAGCTGAATCCCGAGGCGGGCGGCGATGGCCGCCTGGCATTCACCCGCCAGCACCTGGCGCGGCCGGCCCTGGGGCAGGATGGGCGGCAGCAGTTCGATCCTCAGGGTGGTGCCGCCGTTGTCCAGCAGGCGCAGCAGATGGCTCACCAGGTCGTCGTCACCGATGAAGGCCGCGGCCCGGTCAGGCTCGCCGTGGCGCCAGTAGCTGAGCGCCACGGGTTGCAGCGGGGTGCCGGTGGCGATGGCCGGACTCAGCAGCCGGCCGTGAAAGGTGCGCAGCCCGCTGCCGTCGGTGGTGGTGCCCTCGGGAAAGAGCGCCAGCGACAGGCCCTGGGTCAGGCGCGTGGTCAGGGCCTCGCCCAGGGCATCGCCGCGCTCGGCGCCACGGCGGATGAACAGGGTACCGGCCTGGCGCGTCAGCCAGCCGGCGAAGGGCCAGTGGGCCACCTCTGCCTTGGACAGGAAACTCAGCGGCCGCAGACTGCCCAGGGCGACGATATCCAGCCAGGACACGTGATTGGCCAGCCAGAGATGGGTGCCGCGCGGTACCTCGCCGCTGACCTCCAGCCGCAATCGCAGCGCCCGAGTCAGCACCTGGAAAAAACGCTGCGTCAGCCGTTGCCGCAGCACCGGGCAGGGCCGGCGACTCGGCACCACCGCCAACGTCACCGTCAGGGCGAACAGTGCCCCGAGCAGCAGCGCGGCCAGCACTGGCAGCAGTCGCCAGACGCGACGCAGTCGCCTCATACCGCGGCCTTGAAGTGGCGGGCATAGCGCGGGCAGAGGTCTTCGCGCTTGAGCAGGATGAAGACGTCGGCCACGCCGAATTCCGGATCCCAGCAGGGCGCGCCGCAGACCTGGGCACCTAGGCGTAGATAGGCCTTGAGCAGGGGTGGCAGCTGCACCACCAGGTTGTCCGGCACGGCGACGAAGGGCAGCGGCCGCCGCGGCGTGGCGCGGATCGCTGGGATGCGTTCGTCCCGCGCCGCCTGGCGCAGCAGGGCGGCCGCCTGCAGGCCGCCGTCGGCCATGGGCACGCTGGCGCAGCCCATGAGGTAGTGGTAGTCGCCGCAGGCCATGATCTCGGCCAGTTCCGCCCACAACAGGGCGATGGCCGCGCCGGTGCGATGCCCGGGCGCCACGCAGGTGCGGCCGATTTCCAGCAGCGGGCCCTGCAGCGTGTCCAGACCCTCCAGCTGGAATTCGCTCTCGCTGTAGAGACTGCCCAGCCGCTCGCGCCGACGGCCGTCGAGCAGCCGGGTGGTAGCGATCAGCTCGCCGCTGCGCAGGTCGCGCACGCCCAGGTGCAGGCAGTGGGCGTCGTAGGGGTCCTGGTCGAGGTTATCGGCGAAATGCACGCCGTAGGTACTGCCGAAGACCGCGGCTCGCAGGCGCTGGGCGGCGCGGATATCTGCAGCGGTCGACAGGCGTTCGGCGCGCAACGCGGGCGGTGCGGACACTGGAATCGGCATGGCAGGGCTCCGGCAGTGGGTATGCAGCAAACCCTAGGTAGCCGGGATGACAGCCCCGTGAAGCGGCCGTGGCGATTGCGTGACGGGCGGTCGCGCACCGTTGCAGGGGCGCCCTCCAGATGCCTCCGGGCGCCAGGGGACTGACCGAACGCATTCGCAATTGCTAAGTTGGACGCGTAGACTGATGCGTCATCCTAAATTTTTCCCAGCATGAAGGTTCTGGCCATGCAGATCGCGGCGAACACGGCAGTATCCATCGACTACACCCTGACCAACGACGCCGGCGAAGTCATCGACAGCTCCGCTGGTGGTGCTCCGCTGGTGTACCTGCAAGGCGCAGGCAACATCATTCCGGGTCTGGAGCGTGCTCTGTCCGGCAAGCAGGCCGGTGACGAGCTGAAAGTGGCCATCGAGCCGGAAGACGCCTATGGCGAATACACGCCCGAACTGGTTGCCACCCTGGGCAAGGAAATGTTCGAAGGCGTGGACGAGCTGGAAGTGGGCATGCAGTTCCACGCGTCCGGCCCGGACGGCGCCATGCAGATCGTCACCGTGCGTGACATCGACGGCGACCAGGTCACCGTCGACGGCAACCATCCCCTGGCCGGCCAGCGCCTGAACTTCGATGTGAAGGTGGTCAATGTGCGTGCCGCCAGCGATGAAGAAATCGCCCATGGTCATATCCATGGCGAAGGCGGTCACCAGCACTAAGCCTGGCGACAGCTTTACACGACGCCCGTGTCCGGCCTTGCCGGCGCGGGCGTCGTCGTTTGTGGAGTCCGTGCGGGGAGCGCCCTCACCCCAACCCTCTCCCAGGGGGAGAGGGGGCTTGTTTGGCGGTGTGGGCGGAGCGCGCCGTAGGTTGGGTTGAAGCGGCTCCATCGCCGAAGCCCAACAGCCAGAAACCATGGTATCCGGCGTGGTGGTCCGGAGTTGTTGGGCTTCGCTGCGCTCAACCCAACCTACGCGCAGGATAGCCGTAGGTTGGGTTGAGGCGGCCTTATCGCCGAAGCCCAACAGCTGGAAACCATGGTATCCGGCGTGATGGTCCGGAGTTGTTGGGCTTCGCTGCGCTCAACCCAACCTACGCGGAAGATAGCCGTAGGTTGGGTTGAGGCGGCTGTATCGCCGAAGCCCAACAATCGGGAGTCGCTGTCGGGATAGGGTGTGTTGGGACGTCCGGCAAGCAGGGCTCAGGAGCGCACCACCAGCGCCTTGTTGCCTTCCTCACGCACCCAGAACAGCGTCGCCCCGGCCACGGCGGCGGGCATGAACAGGGCGTTCAGGCCGGGCACCAGCAGCGCCAGGTAGGTCACCCCGCCAAAGCCCAGGCAGCGCAGGCGGCGGGTGCGCAGCCAGGCGAGCATGCTGCGGAAATCCAGTTTGTGGTTGTCGGCGGGAAAGTCGATGTACTGCACCGCCATCATCCAGACGCCGAACAGGATCCACAGCGGTGCGGCGATCAGGTTGAGACCGGGGATGAAGGTCAGCACCAGCAGGCCCAGGGCGCGTGGCAGGTAGTAGCCCAGCTTGCGCAGTTCACGCTGCAAGGTGCGCGGCACCATGGTGACCAGCTCGGTGAGATTGAAGGATGGGAAATCATCCTGCCCGCGCACCAGCACCTCGACCTTTTCCGCAAGAAAGCCGTTGAAGGGCGCCGCGACCAGGTTGGCCAGCATCGTGAAGGTGAAGAAGATGATCGCCAGCAACAAGAGCACGAACAGCGGCCAGAGTAGCCATTCGACGAAGCCGGCCCAGGCGGGCAGGCTCGGCATCAGTTGGTCCAGCCAGCCTTCGAAGCCCCGTACGGCGAAGGTGAGGATGGCGGCGTAGAGCAGCAGATTGATGGTGAGCGGGATGACCACGAAACGGCGCATGCCGGGGCGGGTCACCAGGCGCAGGCCTTCGGCGAAGTAGGCGGAGCCGGACAGGGGAGCAACAGCCATGAACATTCCTGACAGGTGGCGGGAAGGCACAGCTTACCTCAGGGCGCCATTGGCGAAGCGGTCGACATAGGCGCACCCTATGGTCTGGATTTAGAATGCTCGCTTCTATGGAAGGGCCATGCCCGTTAGGCTGAGCCCATCCTTGGACCCGGTGTCCGCCCGTCGACACCGGTCGCGCCCTCGCCAGGAGCGATGGGCGCTCGCGGAACGGCTCCGCACGCACACCGGCCGGTGCGCCCCAACGGCGCGCGGGCCACTTTACTCTTAGGTCTGCCGGAGACCCCGGCAGGGAGAATGTCATGTCTGAAGCCAGCATCACGCGCCATTCGCGCCTCATCATTCTCGGTTCCGGTCCGGCCGGTTACACGGCCGCGGTCTATGCCGCCCGGGCCAACCTCAAGCCGCTGCTGATCACCGGCATGCAGATGGGCGGCCAGCTGACCACCACCACCGAGGTCGACAACTGGCCTGGCGATCCCCATGACCTGACCGGTCCAGCACTGATGGAGCGGATGCGCGAGCACGCCGAGCGCTTCGAGACCGAGATCGTCTTCGATCACATCAACGCCGTGGACTTCGGTGGCAAGCCCTACACCCTCAAGGGTGACAGCGCCACCTACACCTGCGACGCCCTGATCATCGCCACCGGTGCCAGCGCCCGCTACCTGGGTCTGGCCAGCGAAGAAGCCTTCATGGGCAAGGGCGTGTCCGCCTGTGCCACCTGCGACGGTTTCTTCTATCGCAACCGTGAGGTGGCGGTGGTCGGCGGCGGCAATACCGCGGTCGAGGAAGCTCTGTATCTGGCCAACATCGCTAGCAAGGTGACCCTGATCCACCGCCGCGAGACCTTCCGCGCCGAGAAGATCCTGCAGGACAAGCTGCGCGCCCGGGTCGCCGAAGGCAAGATGGTGCTCAAGCTCAATGCCAGCGTCGACGAGGTGCTGGGTGACAACATGGGCGTCACTGGAGTGCGTCTGAAGAACAACGACGGCAGCACCGAGGAGTTGCAGGTGGCCGGTCTGTTCGTCGCCATCGGCCACACGCCCAACACCGCGCTGTTCGAAGGCCAGCTGGACAGCCACGACGGCTACCTGGTGGTGAAGGGTGGTCGCGAGGCCAATGCCACCGCCACCAACGTCCCGGGCGTGTTCGCCGCCGGTGACGTGGCCGACCACACCTACCGCCAGGCGATCACCTCGGCCGGTGCCGGTTGCATGGCCGCCCTGGACGCCGAGCGCTACCTGGATGGCTTGGGCGATCTGCAGGTCCTGTAAGCGCCTGATTGTCGCCTGACAACGAAAAACCCCGGCACTGGCCGGGGTTTTTTCGTTTCCGGGGTCTTCCGTCCGGCGTGCGCCAGGGTCCGGCTTGGCTGCCTTGACGACCCTGCTGGAAATGCAACGAGCCCCGGCCGATTGGTCGGGGCTCGTTTTTTGGGGTTTCCCTCACCCCGGCCCTCTCCCTGGGGGGAGAGGGGGAGGCGTGCCTCTTACTTGCCGTACACCGGCAGGCGGGCGCAGACGGCCTTGACCTTCTCGCGCACGGCATCGATCACCGACTCGTCGCCCATGTTGCCGAGGATGTCGCAGATCCAGCCGGCCAGCTCGCGGCACTCGGCTTCCTGGAAGCCACGGGTGGTGACGGCCGGGGTGCCGATGCGCAGGCCGGAGGTGACGAAGGGCGAGCGCGGATCGTTCGGCACCGAGTTCTTGTTCACGGTGATGAAGGCGCGACCCAGGGCGGCGTCCGCGTCCTTGCCGGTGATTTCCTGCTTGATCAGGCTGAGCAGGAACAGGTGGTTGTCGGTGCCACCGGAGACCACGTCGAAGCCGCGCTCGATGAACACGCTGGCCATGGCCTGGGCGTTCTTGATCACCTGCTGCTGATAGGTCTTGAACTCGGGCTGCAGGGCTTCCTTGAAGCACACCGCCTTGCCGGCGATGACGTGCATCAGCGGACCGCCCTGGGCGCCGGGGAAGACCGCCGAGTTGAGCTTCTTCTCGATGGCTTCGTTGGCCTTGGCCAGGATCAGGCCGCCGCGCGGGCCGCGCAGGGTCTTGTGGGTGGTGCTGGTGACCACGTCGGCGAAGGGCACCGGATTGGGGTAGACACCGGCGGCGACCAGGCCGGCGAAGTGGGCCATGTCGACGAACAGGTAGGCACCCACGGCATCGGCGATGGCGCGGAAGCGGGCGAAATCCAGCACCTGGGAGTAGGCGGAGTAACCGGCGACGATGACCTTGGGTTTGTGCTCCTGGGCCAGGCGCTCGACCTCGGCGTAGTCGATCAGGCCTTGCTCGTCGATGCCGTACTGGACGGCGTTGTACAGCTTGCCTGACGAGGACACGGTGGCGCCGTGGGTCAGGTGGCCGCCGTGAGCCAGGCTCATGCCGAGAATGGTGTCGCCGGCTTCGATCAGCGCCAGGTACACGGCCGAGTTGGCCTGGGAGCCGGAATGCGGCTGGACGTTGGCGTAGTCGGCGCCAAACAGCTGCTTGGCGCGGTCGATGGCCAGTTGCTCGACCACGTCGACGTATTCGCAACCGCCATAGTAGCGCTTGTGGGGATAGCCTTCGGCGTACTTGTTGGTCAGCACGCTACCCTGGGCTTCCATGACCGCCGGGCTGGTGTAGTTTTCCGAAGCGATCAGCTCGATGTGATCTTCCTGACGCTGGGCTTCCTGCTGCATGGCGGCATACAGGTCGGCGTCGAAGCGGGCGAGGGTGGTTTCACGGCTGAACATGGCGGCAGGGTCCCCTGAGGCATGGCGAAGAGCGAACCCGGTTGGGCTCGTGAGGGGCAACATTCTACCCCATCGCGGGAACTCTGAGGTATGAGCGCCAGTCATGCGGTGGCGCCACCGGTCTCATGTCAGCACGGGAAACAGACCCTGACGTTCCAGGCGCTGGCGCAGCAGGTCCGGCGGCAAGGGGCGATCGAAGAGGAAGCCCTGGACCTCGTCGCAGCCGTGGGTGCAGAGGAAGTCCAGCTGCTCCTGCTCTTCCACCCCTTCGGCGATCACCGAGAGGTTGAGGCTGTGGGCCATGGCGATGATGGCCCGGGCGATCTGGGCATCCTGCTCGCCGTGGGGCAGGCCGTCGACGAAGCTGCGGTCGATCTTGAGGATGTCGATGGGGAACTGCTTGAGGTAGTTGAGCGACGAGTAGCCGGTACCGAAGTCGTCCACCGCGATGCACAGCCCCAGGCCCTTGAGTTCGCCCAGCAGTTGCAGGGCTTCGCCGACGTCGCGCATCAGGATGCTCTCGGTCAGTTCCACTTCCAGGCAGGCCGGTGCCAGACCGGTCTCGGCGAGGATGGCGGCGATGCGCTGGCCGAGCTGGCCATCGCTGAACTGGCGGGCGGAGAGGTTCACCGAGACCTTGGGGATGCGCACCTTGGCGGCGTGCCATTCGCGCATCTGCCGGCAGGCCTCGCGGATCACCCAGTCGCCCACCTGGACCACCAGGCCGATCTCCTCCAGCACCGGGATGAACTCCGCCGGCGAGACGTGGCCGCGCACCGGGTGCTCCCAGCGCAGCAGGGCCTCGACCCCGGTCAGGCGGCGGGTGTCGCAGCGATACTGCGGCTGGTAGTGCAGGCGGAACTCCCCCTGCAGGAGGGCATGGCGCAGATCGGCTTCCAGTTCCAGGCGTTCCAGCGCGCGGGCGTTCATCTCGGCCTGGTAGAACTGGAAGTTGTTCTTGCCCATCTCCTTGGCGTGGTACATGGCCGTGTCGGCGTTCTTCATCAGCTGGCTGAGCTCGCTACCGTCCTGGGGCGACAGGGCGATACCGATGCTGGCGGAGACGAAGAATTCGCGGCCTTCGAGGATGAAGGCTTCGGCCAGCTGGGTAAGGATCAGCTCGCCGACGCGGATCGCCTGGGCCAGGGCGGCCTCGCGGGTTTCCAGGCCGGAAAGCAGCAGGGTGAATTCGTCGCCCCCCATGCGCGCCACGCTGTCTTCGGTGCCGACGCAGGCGGTCAGGCGCATGGCCACCTCCTTGAGCAGGCGGTCGCCGGCGGCGTGGCCGAGGCTGTCGTTGATCGGCTTGAAGCGGTCGAGGTCGAGGAACATCAGCACCACCCAGCTGCCGTTGTGGCGGCTCTGCTGCAGGGCGTTGTGCAGGCGATCCTGGAACAGGGTGCGGTTGGGCAGCAGGGTCAGGGCGTCGTAGTAGGCCAGGCGGTGGATGCGTCTTTCGCTGGCCTTGCGCTCGCTGATGTCGACGAAGAAGCAGACATAGCTCATCAGGTCGCCGTCGTCGTCGCGGATGGCAGTGATGCCGACCCAGGAGGGGTAGGGCTCGTTGTCGTGCCGGCGCTGCCAGAGTTCGCCTTCCCAGCTCTCCTCGGTGCGCAGCTGCTGCATCACGTGCTGCAGCTGGTTGGCTTCCTGCTTGTCGGCGCAAAGCATCATCGGTTGCTGGTCGAACACCTCTTCGGGGCTGAAGCCGGTGATGCGGGTGAAGGTGCGGTTGACCCGCACGATGTAGCCCGCCGGGTCGGTGACCAGGATGGCGCCGGCCGAGTGGTCGAACACCGTGGCCGCCATGCGCATGTCCTTGTCCGTGCGGCGCTGGGCGGAGATGTCGCGGCAGATGCCGAGCAGGCCGGCGAAGCGCTCGTGGTCGTCCCACAGCGGCTTGAGGCGCAGCTCGATCTGCAGGGTATGCCCCTGGGCGTGCAGGCAGTCCAGCACCAGGGGCGCGAAGTGCTCACGGCGCAACTCGGCCAGGGCGCGTGGATTGTCGAGGCTGCGCAGCAGCCGTTGCAGGGTGCGCCGGACCTCCTGCCACTGGCGCGAGTGCACCACCAGTTCGGCCAGGGTGCGCTGTTGCAGCTCACCGACGGGATAGCCGAGCAATTCCTCCACCGAGGGACTGATGTAGTTGAGCACCAGCTGGGCGTCGGTGGTGAAGATGACGTCGCTGATGCTTTCCGCCAGCTGCCGGTAGCGATTCTCGCTTTCGCGCAGGCGCTCGCTGGCCCGCACCATATCGGTGACATCCAGGGCCAGCCCGACCACGCTCGCCGCGGTGCCGTCCGCCGCACGGGCAAGGCGCTGCTCGCGCACGTCGAACCAGCGCCAACCGCCGTTGCGGTGCTGCCAGCGCAAGAGACTGCTGCTGGGCTGGTCGGAGAGCGTCGGGCGCATGCTCACCACCCGCTCGTGCAGTTCGAGGTCATCCGGGTGCAGGCGCGCGCGACCGAGGCTGGCAAAGGCCTCCGGCGGATAGCCGAGCTTGAGGGCCAGTGAACGACTTTCGTAGGTCAGTTCGCCGCTGGCCACGTCATAGGTGTAGAGGGTGTCGGGGATGGCGCTGATCAGATTCGACCAGAAACTGTCGCGCTCGAGCAGGCGCAATTCGCCCAGCTTGCGCTGGGTGATGTCGTTGAGGCTGAGCAGGGTCGCGTCGAGGTGCCTGGGGTCGGCTGGCAGGTGCATGGTCAGCCAGAGGTGCCGTTCGCCCTCGGCGGTGCTGATGCAGGTCTCGAGTTCCAGTACCTGCTGGCCGGAGAGCAGGCCGGCCAGCAGGCGGTAGCGCTTGCCACCGAGCTGGACGTGGGAGTCACCTACCAGCCGCGCCCAGGCCTGGTCGAGGTGCTCGATGCCGAGCATTTCCAGGGCGCGCTGGTTGATCTCGGTGATGCGTACCTGGCGACCCAGGGTATCCAGCACATCGGGCTGGCGGGCGAACAACTCCGCCAGTTGCTCGGGGCGCTCCAGCCCCAGGTCGCGCATGCGGGGCCAGATGGCGCTCAGATCGACCACGCAGATGCCGGTGTGCACCCCGTTGAAGATGTTCTCATAGCGCTGACGGGTGGTCTGGATGGTGTCCAGGTTGCGCTGCTGGTCGGTGACGTCGCGCAGCACCCAGACGAAACCGTCCTGGGTCTGGGTACGGTCACGCAGGACCCGGGCGCTGGGCTGGCTGTCCGCCAGGGCATGGCAACTGACCGTGAAACGGCGTGGCTGCCCCTCCACCGTCAGGCTGATCAGGGCACCACTGTCCCGCTCGGCGGGCGTCAGGGCAACCAACGGGGGTAACAGACTGGCAAGGAAATACTGCTGGGCGTCGTCGGGGGCGATGCCCAGCAGACGGCCGGCCGTGGCGTTGACATGGACCAGGCGGCCATCGGCCTGGGTCATGCAGACGGCTTCCTCGATGCCGTTCAGGGCGGTGCCCGCCAGGCGCAAGCCACGCCGCGAGGCGAGGGTGAGGGCACGCAGGCCCTGTTCTTCGCGCAGCAGCAGGTAGAGCAGGATGGCGGCCACCAGGCCGGACAGGCTGAACAGCGCCAGGCGGCCGAAGGAGGCGCCCAGCAACGTGGCGCCCACGTCTTCGCCGGGATGGGTACCCACCACCTGCCAGTTGCTGTAGGCCAGCTCCTGGCGGACCTCGTCGATGCCGCTCGCCGCCGGGGTCGCGCCGACGCGGAACAGCAGGGTGCCCTGGGTGCGATCCTCCAGGCGCCAGTCGAGGCCCGATGGCACCCGGCTCGGCCGCCACAGGGATTCGAGCAGGGGCGCGCTGGTCAGCACCCACCAGCCGTCCTGCAATTGAGGATCGCCGGCCAGCAGCACATAGAGGGGCGCGGCGCTGGCCTCGGCGTTGTAGCCGTAGCGGAAGTCGGCCTGACCGCTGCGGGCGATCAGTTGCTGGATGAAGGCGGCGTCTGGCGTATCACCCAGGCGCGCGGCGCGCAGGTTGGCATTGGCCGGCAGCCAGCGCACCTGTTGCAGGCCGGGAAAGAAGTCCTTGAGACTGAGCAGCAGATTGGGCGCCAGCGGCAGGGTTGGATCCAGCGACCAGCGCAGGGTGCTGCGCACGGCCTGGGCCTTGAGCGCCAGCCCGAATTCGACGGTGTTGGCCAGTTGCCGGGTCAGGCCTTCCAGCTGTTCGCGACGCAGGGCCTCGCGCTCGGCCACGCTGGCGAAGGCCTGCCAGAACATCAGGGCCAGCATGGCCAGCAGCGAAAGGATCAGCAGACCGCGGGTCAGGCGTCGCGAGGAGGGGGCGAGCGGCTCTTCCGGCAGCGAGGAGGGCGGGCTATTCACGACGGACTGCGTTCCTGCAGAGGCGATGGCCGTTCGGCTGCGCCCGGTTCCGCGGGGCAGGGATGGCCTATGATAAGGGACCGGACGGTGTCTCCGCCGGTTTTTTCCGCGTGATCAGCGTCGGCGCTTTCGTCGCGCGGGGTTTCGACAGCGTTCGCTGCTGACGCCATACTGTGTCCCCTGTTTTTCATTCCGGTCCCAAGGTTCTCCCATGGCTCAATACGTCTACACCATGCACCGGGTCGGCAAGGTCGTGCCGCCCAAGCGTGAAATCCTCAAGAACATCTCCCTGTCGTTCTTTCCCGGCGCCAAGATCGGCGTGCTCGGTCTGAACGGCGCGGGCAAGTCGACGCTGCTGCGCATCATGGCCGGCGTCGATACCGAGATCGAAGGTGAAGCGCGGCCGATGCCCGGTATCAATGTGGGTTATCTGCCGCAGGAACCGAAACTTGATCCCGAGCAGACGGTTCGTGAGGTGGTCGAGGAAGCGGTCGGTCAGATCAAGCAGGCCCAGGCCCGCCTGGACGAGGTCTATGCCGCCTACGCCGAGCCGGATGCCGACTTCGACGCCCTGGCCGCCGAGCAGGCCAAGCTGGAAGCCATCCTCCAGGCCGCCGACGGCCACAACCTGGAGCGCCAGCTGGAAGTCGCCGCCGACGCCCTGCGCCTGCCGGCCTGGGACGCCAAGGTCGGTGTGCTCTCCGGTGGCGAGAAGCGCCGCGTGGCGCTGTGCCGCCTGCTGCTGTCGGCCCCCGACATGCTGCTGCTGGACGAACCCACCAACCACCTGGACGCCGACTCGGTGGCCTGGCTGGAGCATTTCCTCCACGACTTCCCCGGCACCGTGGTGGCCATCACCCACGACCGCTACTTCCTCGACAACGTCGCCGGCTGGATCCTGGAACTGGACCGCGGCCAGGGCATCCCCTTCGAGGGCAACTACTCCGGCTGGCTGGAATCCAAGGCCGCGCGCCTGACCCAGGAAGCCAAACAGGAAGCCGCCCACGCCAAGGCCATGAAGGCCGAACTGGAATGGGTACGCTCCGGTGCCAAGGCCCGCCAGTCCAAGTCCAAGGCCCGGCTGCAGCGCTTCGAGGAAATGCAGTCCCAGGAATTCCAGAAGCGCAGCGAGACCAACGAGATCTACATCCCCGCCGGCCAGCGCCTGGGCGACAAGGTCATCGAGTTCAAGAATGTCAGCAAGGGCTATGGTGATCGCCTGCTGATCGACGACCTGAGCTTCGTGGTGCCCAAGGGCGCCATCGTCGGCGTCATCGGCGGCAACGGCGCCGGCAAGTCGACCCTGTTCCGCATGATCATGGGCAAGGAGCAGCCGGACGCGGGCAGCATCGAGATCGGCGATACCGTGCAACTGGCCAGCGTCGACCAGAGCCGCGAGAACCTGTCCGACACCAAGACCGTCTGGGAGCAGGTCTCCGACGGCTCCGACGTGATCAAGATCGGCAACTACGAGGTGCCCTCGCGCAGCTACGTGGGGCGCTTCAACTTCAAGGGCGCCGACCAGCAGAAGTTCGTCAAGGACCTCTCCGGCGGTGAGCGCGGGCGTCTGCACCTGGCGCTGACCCTCAAGCAGGGCGGCAACGTGCTGCTGCTGGACGAACCCTCCAACGACCTGGACGTGGAAACCCTGCGGGCCCTGGAAGACGCCCTGCTGGACTTCCCCGGCGCGGCCATCGTGATCTCCCACGACCGCTGGTTCCTCGACCGTATCGCCACCCACATCCTCTCCTACGAGGATGATTCCAACGTGGTGTTCTTCGAAGGCAACTACACCGAGTACGAAGCCGATCGCAAGAAGCGCCTGGGTGAGGCCGCGGCCCAGCCCAAGCGGGTGAAGTACAAGAAGCTGGCGTAAGCGTCCGCCGAAACGCCGCTGGGGAAACCCAGCGGCGTTTTCTTTTGTCTCGTTGCTGCGGGAGGCCTGAACGTTGTTTTCAGTGCCGTCAGCCTCACGCCCAACCCCTGATGGAGAAAACCCGATGCTGTCTAGCCGTTCCCGCCTGTCGCTGCTGCTGCTCACCGCGGCCCTGGCCACCCCCGCCCTGGCCGACGAGGTCCAGGTGGCCGTGGCCGCCAATTTCAGCGCGCCGCTCAAGGGCATCGGCGAGCAGTTCACCCGGGACACCGGTCATCAGCTGGTGATTTCCAGCGGCGCCACCGGCCAGCTCTATACCCAGATAAGGAACGGCGCGCCCTTCGCGGTCTTTCTCTCTGCCGATGACACCACTCCGGCCAAGCTGGAAAACGAGGGCGCGGCGGTCAAGGGCTCGCGCTTCACCTATGCCATCGGCACCTTGGCGCTCTGGTCGCCCAAGCCTGGCTATGTGGACGGCGAGGGCGCGGTACTCAAGCAGAACGCCTTCACCCACCTGGCCGTGGCCAATCCCAAGACCGCGCCCTATGGCCTGGCCGCCACCCAGGTGCTGGCCAAGCTGGGCCTGACCGAGGCGGTGGCGGCCAAGCGGGTGGAAGGCCAGAACATCACCCAGACCTACCAGTTCGTCGCCACCGGCAATGCCGAGCTGGGCTTCGTCGCCCTGTCGCAGATCTACCAGGACGGCAAGATCAAGGAAGGCTCGGCCTGGATCGTGCCGGCCGCGCTCTATGAGCCGATCCGCCAAGACGCCGTATTGCTGGACAAGGGCCAGGACCAGCCAGCGGCCAAGGCGCTGTTGGCCTATCTCAAGGGACCCCAGGCGGCCGCGGTGCTCAAGGCCTACGGCTATCGGCAGTGATTTCATGACCCTGAGTGCGGCGGACTGGGCGGCGATCCGCCTGACCCTGGAACTGGCCAGCGTGACCACGCTGCTGCTGCTGGTGCTGGGCACGCCCCTCGCCTGGTGGCTGACGCGCACCCGCTCCCGGCTCAAGGGGTCCGTCGGCGCCCTGGTGGCCCTGCCGCTGGTCTTGCCGCCCACGGTGATCGGCTTCTACCTGCTGCTGGCCATGGGGCCGGAAGGCTGGGTGGGGCAGTTGACCGAAGCGCTGGGCCTGGGTCGGTTGCCCTTCACCTTCGCCGGACTGGTGGTGGGTTCGCTGTTCTATTCGCTGCCCTTCGTGGTGCAGCCGCTGCAGAACGCCTTCGAGGCCATCGGTCCACGTCCCCTGGAAGCGGCGGCTACCCTCAGGGCCGGCCCCCTGGATACCTTCTTCCATGTGGTGCTGCCGCTGGCGCGGCCGGGCTTCGTCACCGCCGCCATCCTCGGCTTCGCCCATACCGTGGGCGAATTCGGCGTGGTGCTGATGATCGGCGGCAACATCCCCGGGCGCACCCAGGTGGTCTCTACCCAGATCTTCAATCACGTGGAGGCCATGGAGTATCCCCAGGCGCACCTGCTGGCCGGCGGCATGCTGGCCTTCTCCTTCGTGATCCTGCTGCTGCTCTATGGGCGCCGCGGGCGGTCGGCCTGGACATGAGTCTCGCGGCGAGATTCCAACTCACGCACCCGGGGTTCACGCTGGACGTGGACCTGGCGTTGCCCGGCAGCGGCGTCACCGCGCTGTTCGGCCCCTCGGGCTCGGGCAAGACCAGCTGCCTGAGGTGCGTGGCCGGCCTCGAACCCGCGGCCCGCGGGCGCCTGGTGGTGGCCGGCGAGACCTGGCAGGACAGCGACCGCGGCCTGTTCCTGCCGCCGCACCGGCGCGCCTTGGGCTACGTCTTCCAGGACGCCAATCTGTTCGAGCACCTGGATGTGCGCCGCAACCTGCTGTTCGGCTGGAAGCGGGTGGCGCCCGCCGCGCGCCGGCTGGCGCTGGAGCAGGTCGTCGAGTTGCTGGGCATCGAGGGACTGCTCGCGCGGATGCCGGCGCGTCTGTCCGGCGGCGAGCGCCAGCGGGTCGGCATCGCCCGCGCGCTGCTGACCAGTCCGCGGCTGCTGCTGATGGACGAACCCCTGGCGGCGCTGGACGCCGAGCGCAAGGCCGAGATCCTGCCCTACCTGGAACGCCTGACCCGGGAACTGGCACTGCCGATCCTCTATGTCAGCCATGCCCCCGACGAGGTGGCGCGGCTGGCCGATCACCTGGTGCTGCTGGAGCGGGGCCGGGTGCTGGCCAGTGGGCCGACCACCGAGGTGCTGGCACGCCTTGACCTGCCCATCGCCCTGGCCGACGACGCCGGGGTGGTGCTGGAAGGGCGGGTGCTCGGCCATGACCCGGACTACGGCCTGCTCAGCCTAGGGCTGGCGGGCGAGCAGCGCGTGCTGCTCGCCCATGCGCCGCTGCCGCCCGGGCAGGGGCTGCGCATCAAGGTGCTGGCGCGGGATGTCAGCCTCAGCCTGGAACGCCAGCACAGCAGCATCCTCAATGTGCTGCCGGCCACCGTCGCCGAGATCGCCCCGACCCGTTCGCCGGCCCAGGTGCTGGTGCGCCTGGACCTGGGCGGCACGGCGCTGCTGGCGCGGATCACCCGCTATTCGCGGGAGCGGCTAGCGTTGCAGCCGGGCAGCCGGGTCTGGGCGCAGCTCAAGTCGGTGGCGGTGCTAGCCTGAGCCTGGGGTTGGCCCGAGCCGCTCCAGCAGAAAATCCACCAGCGCCCTGACCGCCGCCGGCAACTGGCGATCCGGCGGATAGAGCAGCCAGGCGGTACCCTGGTAGGGGCCAAGGTATTGCCAGTCGGGCAGTACCCGCAGCAGGCTGCCGTCGGCCAGGCCGGCTTCGGCGGCAAAGGCCGGCAGGCAGGCGATGCCGAGGTCGGCGAGGGTGGCTTCCAGGCGCACGCCGCTGTGATTGCAGGCCAGGCGGCCGCGCACCGTCACGCTTTCCACCCGGTTGCCGCGGCGCAGTTGCCAGCGCTGGTCGCCCGGAGTTTCGCCCAGGTACAGGCAATCGTGTTCGGCCAGTGCCTGGGGCTGCTGCGGCGTGCCGCGCCCTTTTAGATAAGCCGGGCTGGCGCAGAGCACGAAGTCCATCTCCCGCAGCGGTCGGGCGACGAAGCCGGCAGGCGGCTGCTCGGTGATGCGCACCAGCAGATCCTGGTCGTCGGCGATGGGGTCCAGCGGGCGGTCGTCCAGGCGCAGTTGCAGATCCACTTCGGGATAGCGCTGGAAAAAGTCCGGCAGCAGCGGCGCTATCAGCCGGTAGCCGACCGCCTTGGGCACCGCCAGCCGCACCTGGCCGCGAGGTTCTTCGCGGTGCTGCAGGCCACTGTCCAGTGCCGCGCCGGCGGCGGTCAGCAGTTGGCGGCAGTGGCCAAGCACCTCGCGGCCGGCCTCGCTCAGGCGCAGCTGGCGGGTGGTGCGCTGCAACAGGCGTACCCCCAGCTCCCGTTCCAGCCGTGCGACCTGGCGACTGACCGCCGAGGGCGTGGCGTCCAGCAGCCGGGCGGCGGCGGTGAAGCTGCCGGTCTCCACCACCTTGGCGAAGGCGATCATGCAGGGCAACAGGGGAAGGGCGCGCAGAAGGTCCATACCAAAATACACGGGAAGCAATGGGGTCGGGAAGACTGTCATTGCTTCCCTGGCGGAACAAGAGCTATACACGCGAACGAGCTTATGGTGCATACCTGATGTGGGCACACTGGCGGTCTGTTCAAGGAGAAACCGTCATGTCGCAACGCCCCACCTTCGGCCTCGCCGAAGGCCTGCTGCTCGCCACTGCTTTGGTCTGGGGGACCAGCTATGCCGTGGTCAAGGACGCCGTGGTGCTCTATCCGGTGCTGGGCTACCTGGCGCTGCGTTTCTGCCTCACCGCGGCGCTGTTGCTGCCCACCCTGAGGGGCGAGGGCCGACGGGCCTGGCGACCAGGAATACCGACCGGTCTGTTGCTATTGGCGATCTTTCTCGCCGAGACCTATGGCGTGGCCCTGACCAGCGCCAGCAACGCCGCCTTTCTCATCAGCCTCTGCGTGGCCCTGACGCCCTTCGCCGAGTGGTGGCTGCTCGGCCAGCGCCCCGAGGCCCGCGCCCTGGGCGCCGCGGCGCTGGCGGTGGCGGGCGCCGGGCTGCTGACCCGCGGGGTGACCCTGAGCTTCAACCTGGGGGACGGCCTGATCCTGCTGGCGGCCGTGCTACGAGCGGTCAACGTCTGCGTGGTGCGCCGGCGTCTGCAGCAGGCCAGTGCCCCGGTGCCGGCCCTGGCGCTGACTGCGGTGCAGACTGGCGTGGTGGGCCTGGCCTGTCTGCTGCTGTTCGTCCTGGGCCCGGGTCTGGCGCCGCTGCCCGTGCAGCCAGGCTTCTGGCTCGCCACCGGCTACCTGGTGCTGTTCTGCACCCTGGGCGCCTTTCTTGCCCAGAACTATGCCCTGGGCCGCACCAGCGCCACCCGCGTCGCCCTGCTGATGGGCGCCGAGCCGCTGTTCGGCGCGCTGTTCGCCAGCTTCTGGCTGGACGAACGCCTGGGCCTCTGGGGCTGGGTGGGCGGCCTGCTGATCGTCATCGCCTCGCTGTGGGGGACGTTGCCGCGGCGGGCGCCAGACTATTCGAACACGATCCGCGGGAAATAGAAGCCAACCACCCAGTTGGGCACGTCGACGATCTCGCTGATGCGCAGGTCGCCACAGACCGAACAGAGCAGATAGGCCTGTTCCGCCGGCAGGTTGCGGGTCTGCCCGAGCCAGTCGATGGCGCCGCTGACGGCCATGCGCGCCGCAGCCAGCAGGTCCGGCCCGACGCCGGCGAAGACCTCGTAACCGGCGCCGTCGAGGTGGCGGGTGACCGGCCCCGGGGTGCTGAAGCGCGGCATGGCCAGCGGTTGCTGCTTGATCAGCTCGAAGGTCGCGGTGACCGCCATGGCGGTCTCGATGGCGGTGCCGCAGACCTCACCATCGCCCTGGGCAGCATGGGTATCGCCGATGGAAAACAGCGCCCCGGCTACCTCCACCGGCAGGTAAAGGCTGGTGCCGGCGGCCAGGTCGCGGATATCCAGGTTGCCGCCCACCCGCCGCGGTGGCACTACCGAGTGCAGACCTGGCGCAGCAGGAGCCACCCCCAGGGTGCCGGCGAAAGGCTTGAGCGGGACCCGCGCCAGCTCGCCGAAGGCGGCCGGTGTCTGCCCGCTGCGGTCGTAATGCCAGAGCTGCAGCACCGGGTCCGGAAACTGGTCGGCGAGCAGGCCGAAGCCGGGTATGTTGGCGGTCCAGCCAAAGCCGCTGGGGGTGAAGCTGTCCAGCGTCACCTTGAGTACATCACCGGGCTCGGCACCCTCGATCCACAGCGGGCCGCAGACCGGATTGACCCGCTCGAAGGGCAGGGTGGCGACGTCGGCGGCGCTGGAGTGGGCGTGGAAGTGGCCGTCCGCCGCGTCACGGCAGGCAAAGCTCACCGTCTCGCCCGGCGCGACCTCCAGCGCCGGGGCGAGGCTGTGATCCCAGCCGCAATGGCAGTGCTGGCTGTGCAGGGTCTTGATCATCGGGAGCCTCCGCGGCGGGTCTGTGCCTAATGGACGGCGTCGTTCGCCTTGAATTCCGTGGTCCGGCCGCTGAGCCTGAGGAAGGCCAGCACGGCCAGACCCAGCACCATCCAGCAGCTGCCGCCGACCTTGGCGTAGATGTCGGCGTTGAACAGCACATAGGCGAGGACGATGAAGCCGACCAGCGGGACCAGGGCGTACAGCAGCGGGCGACCGGAGCCGCGGTGATGCCAGGCCACTGCCACATGCAGGAGCAGGAAGGCGGTCAGCGCACCGAAGTTGCACATGGAGGCGAGCAGGTTGATCTGGCCGACAAAGAACAGTCCCAGCACCAGACTCAGGGCCGCCACCAGCAGGATGGCGCGCTGCGGCACCCGGGTCTTGGGATGGATCTGGCGCAGGAACTGCGGCAGTTGGCGGTCGCGGGCCATGGCGAACAGCAGCCGGGAGGTGGCGGCCTGAGCCACCAGGGCATTGGCGATGGCGGCACCGATGGCCACCGCCAGGGCGATCACCACCTGCAACCAGGGGCCGGCGATCAGTCGGCCGATCTCGTAGAAGGCGTTGTTCGAGGCATCGGCGTCGGGGTACTGGATCAGGTTGGGTTGCAGCAGGGCGGCCAGCCAGGTCTGCACCATGAACAGCGCGGCCACCAGGGTCAGGGCCAGTAGGGTGGCGCGGCCCACCACGCGGCTGCCGCCGCGGGTTTCTTCGGAGAGGGTGGAGATGGCGTCGAAGCCGAGAAAGGACAGCACCGCCACCGACAGGGCGCTGAAGATCAGCGGCAGGGAGAATTCCTGGGAGTTGTACAGCGGCTTCAAGGTCCATTCGGCGCCGTTGACCCCGCGGCTGATGGCCAGGGACGCCAGCACCACGAACACCAGCAGCACCGCCAGCTGGCCATAGAGGAACAGCCGGTTGGCGCGGGCGGTGGTCTCGATGCCACGCAGGTTGACCAGGGTGTTGAGGCCGACGAAGAAAACGATCCACAGCGGCTGGGGAATGGCTGGGATGACGTTTGCCATGGCGTTGGCGCCGATCACATAGAGCAGGGTGGGTACCAGCAGGTAGTCGAGCAGGATGGCCCAGCCGGCGAGAAAGCCCAGCGCCGGATGCAGGCCGCGACCGACGTAGGCATAGATCGAGCCGGCCACCGGAAAGGCGCGCGACATCTGCTGGTAGCTGACCGCGGTGAACAGCATGGCGACGAAGCCGATGAGGTAGGTGAGGGGCACCATGCCATGACTGGCATCGAACACCCCGCCAAAGATGGAGAAGGGGGCGATGGGCACCATGAACACCAGACCGTAGATCAGCAGGTCCTTCAGCCCGAGCTGGCGCTTGAGTTCCTGGGTGTAGCCGAAGCGGGCGAGGTCGGCGCTGTCGCCGGACGGAGCGTGCTGAGTCATGGGGGCTTCCTCGAAGGGGCGGGGTAGGCTCGACTCTAGGCCAGGGTGGATGCGGGCCCCATCCATAAAAGTGCTAGGTTTGCAGCAGCGCTGGCGTGACTGGCAGAACCTTTGCTTCGCGTTCCCCATCGTGATCCAGGGGAGGAGCTCCAAGATGCATGCCGATCTGCTCACCATTAGCCGCCGCCTCGTCGGATTGCCCACGCTCGACGCCTGTCTGGATACGGTGCAGGCCAGCGCTGATCGCCTCGGCTGCAAGGCGCTGATCTACGACTACGCCCCGGTGCCGCTGAGCCACGAGGGGGTGCTCATCACGCCCTCGGTGTTCAAGGTGCGCAACGCCCCGGCGGACATGCAGGCCTTCTGGTGCGAGCGCGGCTATTACCAGATCGATCCGGTGCAGCAGTGCGCCAGCCGGCGCGCGGCACCCTTCGTCTGGTCGTTTCGCAGCGAAACCCGTAGCGCCCTGCGCGAGTATCTGGGTGACAGTCATCGGCCGGTCACCTGCTATGTGCGGGACAGCGGCCTCGCTACCGGGGTGACGGTACCGCTGCACCTGCCCGGCGGTGCCTTCGCCACCCTGACCGGCATCCTCGATGCCGATGCCCCGGACGCCGAGGCCGCCGGCGAAGCCTGTCTAGGCGCCTTTCTGGTCCTCGCCCATGCCTTCCAGGCCCGCGCCGACGAATTGCTCGCGCCCGCCGAGCGGCGCTGCGGCCAGATCCGCCTGACACCGCGCGAGCGTGAATGCCTGCAGTATTCCGCCAAGGGGCTGACCGCCAAGCGCATCGCCGCGACCCTCAACCGCTCCACCGCCACGATCAACCTGCACCTCAACTCCGCCGCCCGCAAACTGGGCGCGCGCAACCGGGTCGAGGCGGTGGTGCGGGGATTGCACTATCGCCTGGTAGAAGTCTGAGCGACTTGGCCAGATCCGTGGGCCGTTCGACCTTGTGACACTCCCGCTGCGGCCTGACACTGGGGCCTCATCTGCCAAGGAGAGTCCCCATGAGCGCTGCCCGTCCCCCCGTTCCTCCCTTTACCCTGGAGTCCGCCCAGCAAAAGGTCCGCGCCGCCGAAGACGGCTGGAACAGCCGCGATCCGGCCAAGGTGGCCCTGGCCTATACCGCCGACAGCCGCTGGCGTAATCGCTCGGATTTCCTCCAGGGCCGCGCCGCCATCGAGGCCTTTCTCACCCGCAAGTGGCAGCGCGAGCACGAGTACCGGCTGATCAAGGAGCTGTGGGCCCATGACGGCGCGCGCATCGCCGTGCGCTTCGCCTACGAATGGCGGGATGAAGACGGCCAGTGGTACCGCACCTACGGCAACGAGAACTGGCACTTCGACGACCAGGGCCTGATGGCCGAGCGTCACGCCAGTATCAACGACCTGCCGATCAGCGAGGCCGAACGGCTGTTTCACTGGCCCCAGGGGCGGCGGCCGGACGATCATCCGGGGTTGAGCGACCTGGGGTTGTAAGACTTGGATAGGGCGTAGCCTGGACCGGGTCGCAGCCTTGTCCACCGGGTGCGGCTTTAGGTCTCGGTGGAAAACGCGACGGATGACCCACCGCGAAGGCTGGCCATCCGCGACAGCAGGCCGGATCTAGTCAGGGCGCTGCTCCGGATTGCGCCGCAATCGCCCCACCACCCGCAGCACCAGCACGAAGAACACCGGCACGAAGATCAGCGCCAGGGTGGCGCTGAGCATGCCGCCGATCACCCCGGTGCCCACCGCCTGCTGGCTCGCCGAGCTGGCGCCGGTGGCCAGGGCCAGCGGTACCACGCCGAGGATGAAGGCCAGTGAGGTCATGACGATGGGCCGCAGGCGTAGCCGGGCGGCACGGCAGGTGGCCTGGTACAGGTCCATGCCGCCGTCGTGCAGGCTCTTGGCGAATTCGATGAGCAGGATGGCGTTCTTCGCCGTCAGGCCGATCACCGTGATCAGGCCGACCTTGAAGAAGACATCGTTGGGCATGCCCCTCAGGGTCACCGCCAGCACCGCGCCTAACACCCCCAGGGGCACCACCAGCAGCACCGCGGTGGGAATCGACCAGCTCTCGTAGAGGGCGGCGAGGCAGAGGAACACCACCAGCAGCGACAGCCCCAGCAGCACCGGTGCCTGGCCGGCGGAGAGGCGTTCCTGCAACGACAGCGCCGTCCACTCCAGGGCGAAGCCCCGTGGCAGCTCCGCGGCCAAGCGTTCCAGTTCGGCCATGGCCTCGCCGGTGGTGTGACCGGGCAGCGGCTCGCCGGACAGGCTGATGGCCGGATAGCCGTTGTAGCGCGACAGTTGCGCCGCACCCTGGGTCCAGTCGGCGCTGACGAAGGCGGACAGGGGCACCATGCGCCCGTGCTCATTGCGCACCTCCAGGCGCAGCAGGTCGTCCACCTGGCTGCGGCTGCCCAGCTCGGCCTGCACGATCACCTGCTGCATCCGGCCGCGATTGGGAAAGTCATTGACGTAGCTGGAGCCCAGGGCGGTGCCCAGGGTCTCGCCGAGGGCGGCGAAACCCACTCCCAGGGCGGCGGCCTGGCGGCGATCCACCACCAGTTGCACCTGGGCGCTGTCGGCCAGGGCCGTTTCCCGCACGTAGGCGATGATCGGATTGCCCGCCAGCTTGGCCTGCAATTCATCCCGCGCTGCCTTGAGCGCCGCCTGGCCGCGATTGGACCGGTCCTGCAGGCGCACCTCGAAACCGCTGGAGGTGCCCAGGCCTTCCACCGGCGGTGGCAGCACGGCGAAGCCCAAGGCCTCGCTTTCGCCGGCCAGGGCGGCATTGGCGCGCTCGGCGATGGCCGCGGCGGAATCGGCCGGGCCGCGGGCGGACCAGTCCTTGAGGGTGGTAAAGGCCAGGGCGGCGTTCTGGCCGCTGCCGGAAAAGCTGAAGCCGAGCAGGACGAGATCGTTGGCCACCCCCGGCTCCTCGGCGTAATGGCGCTCCAGGCGCTCGATCACCTTGAGAGTGCGCTCCTGAGTGGCCCCGGGCGGCAGCTGGATGTCGGTGATCAGATAGCCCTGATCCTCGGTGGGCAGGAAGGCACCGGGTAGCCGGCCATAGAGCGCTATCAGGGCCGCCAGCAGGACGGCGAACAGCACGAGATTGGGCAGCAGGCGGCGGATGGCGCGGGCCACCCAGCCCTCGAAACCGCCGGTCAGGCGCTCGAAGCCCCGATTGAAGGCGCCGAAGAAGCCGCTGCGGGCATGGGCACCCTGGGCAATCGGCTTGAGCAGGGTGGCGCACAGCGCCGGGGTCAGGCTCAGGGCGAGAAAGGCGGAGAAAAGGATGGCCACCGCCATGGACGCCGAGAATTGGCGATAGATGACGCCGACCGAGCCGCTCATGAAGGCCATGGGCACGAAGACCGCGGTCAGCACCAGGGTGATGCCGACGATGGCGCCGGAGATCTCGCCCATGGCCTTGCGGGTGGCCGCGCGTGGATCGAGGCCCTCCGTGGCCATGAGTCGCTCGACGTTCTCCACCACCACGATGGCGTCGTCCACCAGGATGCCGATGGCCAGCACCATGCCGAACAGGGTCAGCACATTGATCGAATAGCCCAGCGCCAGGAGCACGGCGCAGGTGCCCAGCAGCGCCACCGGCACCACCAGGGTCGGGATCAGGGTGTAGCGCAGGTTCTGCAGGAACAGGTACATCACCGCGAACACTAGCGCCATGGCCTCCAGCAGGGTATGGATGACCTGGGTAATGGAGATCTCGACGAAGGGCGCCGTGTCGTAGGGAATGTCGTATTTCATCCCGGGTGGAAAATACTGGGACAGCTCGGCCAGCTTGGCGCGCACGGCCTGGGCGGTGGCCAGGGAGTTGGCGGTGGGTGCCAGCTGCACCCCCACCGCCACCGAAGGCTTGCCGTCCAGCCGCGTGCCGAAATTGTAGCTTTGGCTGCCCACTTCGATCCGGGCCACGTCGCCCAGGGTCACGCTGGAACCGTCGGCTCCGGCGCGCAGCAGGATGCCGGCGAACTCCGTGGGGTCGCTGAGCTGGCCCTTGATCAGCACCGGCGCGGTCAGTTCCTGGCCAGCGGGGGCCGGTAGCTCGCCAATACTGCCGGCCGCCACCTGGACGTTCTGCTCGGCGATGGCCCGGGTCACGTCCGCCGGGGTCAGGCCGACCGCCACCAGGCGACTGGGATCGAGCCAGACGCGCAGGGCGTGCTCGGCACCGAACAGCTGGGCCTTGCCCACGCCGTCCAGGCGGCGCAGTTCGTTGACCACGTTGCGCGCCAGGTAGTCGCTCAGGGCGGTGGTGTCGAGGCGCTCGTCGGTGGCGGAGAGGGTGACGAACATGAGGTAGCCGGCCGAAGTCTCCTCGATCTGGATGCCCTGCTGGGTGACCGCCCGCGGCAGGCGCGGCTCCACCACCTTGAGGCGATTCTGGATGTCCACCTTGGCCAGTTCCGGATCGGTACCGGGCTGGAAGGTCACGGTCAGGGTGGCGCTGCCCTGGCTGCTGCTCGACGAGAAGTAGAGCAGGTGATTGACGCCATTGAGTTCCTGTTCGACGAGGCTGACCACGCTCTCGTCCAGGGTCTGCGGCGAGGCGCCCGGATAGGTCAGGTACAGCTCGATCTGTGGCGGCGCCACATTGGGGTACTGGGCCACCGGCAACTGCGGGATGGCCAGCAGCCCGGCGAGCAGGATGAACAGCGCCACCACCCAGGCGAACACCGGGCGGTCGATGAAGAAGTTGGCCATCAGCGCACCTCCGCCGTGGCGGCCTGGGCTTCCTGGGGTTCCACCACCAGGCCCGGCTGCGCCTGTTGCAGACCGGAGAGCAGTACGCGCTCACCAGCAGCAAGGCCGGACTCCACCACCCAGCGACCTTCGACCACCGGGCCCAGGCGCACCTCGCGCAGGGCGACCTGGTTTTCGGCATCCACCACCCAGACCTGGGCCCCGCCATCGACGCTGCGCTGCACCGCCTGCTGGGCGACGCTCAAACCCTGATCGAGGCGCGCCTGCTCCAAGCGGACCCGCACGAAGCTGCCCGGCAAGAGGTCGCGCCGTGGATTGGGAAACTGGCTGCGCAAGGTGATCTGCCCGGTGTTGGCGTCCACCGTGAGATCGGCGAACAGCAGGCGGCCGCTCTCGGGGTAGGGGCTGCCATCCTCCTGCAGCAGTGTTACCCGTGCCTGATCCGGCGCCACCTGCTGCAGCCGGCCGTCCCGCAGGGCATCGCGCAGCGCCTTGAGCTGGCGGGTCGACTGGGTGACGTCGGCATGGATGGGGTCCAGCTGCTGGATGATCGCCAGGGGTGTGGCATCGCCCTGGCCGACCAGCGCGCCCTCGGTGACCAGCGCCTTGCCGATGCGCCCGGCGATGGGCGCGGTGACCGTGGCATAGCCCAGATTCAGCCGCGCCCGCTTGAGCGCCGCCTGGGCCGCCGCCACCTCGGCCTCCGCCTGCAGGCTGGCGCCACGCGCGTTGTCCTGCTCCTGGCGACTGATCGCCTCGCTCTCGACCAGTGCCGCATAACGCTCGGCCAGGCGCCGCGCCTGGAAGGCGCTGGCCTCGGCCTTGCGCAGGGCCGCGGCGGCACTGTCCACCTCGGCTTGCAGCGGCGCCGGGTCGATGCGGAACAGCACCTCGCCGGCCTTGACCTCGCTGCCCTCGCGAAACACCCGCTGCAGCACGATGCCGGCGACCCGTGCCCGTACTTCCGCGGTCCGTGGCGCCACCAGGCGGCCACTCAATTCACTGGCGATGGCCAGGGGCTTGGGGTGCAGGGTCTCCACCTGCACCCTGGGCGCGGGCGGGGCGGCGGCTTCCTCGGCCGGACGGTCGCAGGCGGCGAGCAGCAGACAGAGCAGCACGAGGCTGCCAAGGGCAGGGCGGATCGGGGACATCGGGGCTTCCTCTAGAAGAGCGTCATGGTAGGCGCCTCGCGCAGGCCACCCTGTAAACGTCTGTAGGTCTCTTGTGAAAGAGTGTTAAGGCCTGCGCCCGCCGGTGCTGCGCTCGGCTATGCTCGGGCTTTGCCGCCATGAAGAGCTGCCGTGATCCCCTTGCTCATCGTCGAAGACGACGCCGCCCTGGCTGACCTCATCGCCACCTACCTGGGTCGCCAGGGCTATGCCGTGACCGTGATCGGCCGTGGCGACGAGGCCCTGGCCGCGGTGCAGCGACTGCGCCCGCAGCTGGTGGTGCTCGATGTCATGCTGCCGGGGCTGGATGGCCTGCAGGTCTGCCGCCAGCTGCGCGCCGCCCAGCCGGGCCTGCCGATCTTGATGCTCACCGCCTTGGACGACAGCCACGACCAGGTGCTGGGGCTGGAGATCGGTGCTGACGACTACGTCAGCAAGCCTTGCGAGCCGCGGGTGCTGCTGGCGCGCATCCGCACCCTGCTGCGCCGCTGCCAGCTGGGCGAGGTGGCCACCGATGATCGCCTGGTTATCGGCCAGCTGCGGTTGCTGCCGGGCGAGCGCCAGGTCTGGTGGCGCGACCAGCTGGTGGAGCTGTCGTCCACTGAATTCAACCTGCTGGCAGTCCTCATGCGCCATGCCGGCGAGGTGCTCAGCCGCGACCAGCTGATCCAGCAACTGCGCGGCATCGAATTCAACGGCGTCGACCGCTCGGTGGACGTGGCCATCTCCAAGCTGCGCCGTCGTTTCGAGGAGCATCCTGGCGAAGCGCGACGGATCAAGACCGTCTGGGGCAAGGGTTATCTGCTGTCTCGCGCCGAGTGGGACTAGTGTGATGTCTCAGAAGTTAACTGCGCAATTTTGGCGGCGCTTTTTGCTTCTGAGCGTCGTTGCCCCTCCTCGCATGGCCCTGCTATGACTCGTCGTGGCGCCTAGCCCATTCGGAGCGCCGAATCGAGCAAAAATCACTCGCCAATTCTTGCGCGAACTTCTGAGGCACCACACTTGATGCTCAAGATCCTCGTCCGCCTCTACCTCATCCTGCTGGTGACCTACGGCGCCGCCAGCTACCTGGTACCCGAGGCGCTGCTCAAGGTGTTCGACGAGCGTTACAGCCGCTACACCCTGGAACAACTGCATGGCCCGCTCAGCCTGGTTCAGCGCGCCTTCACCACCACGCCGCCGGAGCGCTGGCCGGCGCTGCAGGACGAACTGGCCGCGGAGCTGGCGCCCATCAGCCTGCGCCTGGTCCCGCGCGACGATCAGGCCCTCAGTCTGGAGGAGCGCGCAGACCTCGCTGCCGGCCAGCGACGGGTACGCCTGGGTGACTATGGCGAACCCAGTGCGGCCCTGGTGCCGCTGCCGGCAGATCAGGTGCTGTGGATCGGCATCCCCGAGGCGCCCACCGACATCGCCCTGACCTACTGGGCGATGAACGCCCTGATCGGCGCGGCCCTGCTGATCTGTCTCTATGTCTGGCTACGTCCGCACTGGCGCGACCTGGAGCGGCTGCGGCGCACCGCGGCACGACTGGGCAAGGGCCATCTGGGCGAGCGTACGGCCATCTCGCCGCGCTCGGATGTCGGCGAGCTGGCGCGGGCCTTCGATGACATGGCTCAGGAGCTGGAGGCGCTGATCGTCCAGCAGCGCGACCTGCTCAACGCCGTCTCCCACGAATTGCGCACGCCCTTGTCGCGTCTGGAATTCGGCCTGGCACTGTTGCAGGCCGATCCACTGCCCGCCGAGACCCACCGCCAGCTGGAGCAACTGGTCCGCCACGTCCGCGAACTGGATGCCCTGGTCGACGAACTGCTGTCCTTCGCCCGGCTGCAGAGCAGTCAGCAGCCGCCCGAACGCCTGGGCCTGGATCTCGAAGCCTTTCTCGACAGCGTGCTGGCCGACTTCGCCGAGGAGCAGGAGCGTCGCGGCGTCGAGGTGCACCTGGACATGGCGCAGGCGCCCATGCGGGTCGAGCTGGCCCCGCGGCTTACGGCCCGCGCCCTGCAGAATCTCGTCGGCAATGCGCTGCGCTATTGCCAGCGTGAGGTCTGGGTAACGGTCCGCCGTGACGGCGAGACGTTGCTGATCGCGGTGGAAGACGATGGCGAAGGCATCCCCGAGGCCGAGCGCGAGCGAGTCTTCGAGCCCTTCTACCGCCTGGATCGCAGCCGTGACCGTGCCACCGGCGGCTTCGGCCTGGGCCTGGCCATCAGCCGTCGCGCAGTGGAAAACCAGGGTGGCCGCCTGGACCTGAGCGCCGGTACGCGGGGCGGTGCGCGGTTCGAGATCCGCCTGCCCCTGCAGGCGCCCGCGGGGCTCGCCTGAGGCCGCCAGGGCCCCTACACTTGGCGCCCCCGCCCGCCTTGGATTCGCCATGCCAGAGCTTTTCGATCGCCATCAGCTGCAGCCGTTGCTCGACCGTATCGCCGCCGCCGCGCCGCGCCACTTCGGCGAAGGTCAAGTGGCCGACTACATCCCGGCCCTGGCCGAGGTGGCGCCGGATCAGTTCGGCATCGCCGTCTGTGACATCAACGGCAAGGTCTGGCGTGCGGGTGCGGCCGATACGGCGTTTTCCATCCAGTCGATTTCCAAGGTGCTCAACCTGGTGATCGCCATGCAGCGCCTGGACGAGCCCGACATCTGGACCCGCGTCGGCCGCGAGCCGTCCGGTCATGCCTTCAATTCCATGGCCCAGCTGGAAGAAGAGAAGGGCGTGCCGCGCAATCCCTTCATCAATGCCGGCGCCGTGCTGGTCTGCGAATTGCTGGTGTCACGCATCATGTCCATCCACTGGATGATGCGTGAACAGGCGCGGCGCCTGGCCGGCAATCCGGCCATCAATTTCGACGACCGGGTAGCCCGTTCGGAGATGGACCATAAGGCGCGCAACGCCGCCCTGGCCTATCTGATGAAGGCCTACGGCAATCTCCACAGCGAGGTGAACGACGTCCTCGACGTCTATTTCCATGGCTGCGCCCTGGCCATGAGCTGCAGCGACGTGGCCAGGGCCTTTGCCTTCCTGGCCAACGGTGGGGTCAATCCCCAGGATGGTCAGGCGGTGGTGACCCCCCAGCAGACGCGTCAGCTCAATGCCTTGCTGCTGACCTGCGGCCTCTATGATGCCGCGGGCGACTTCGCCTGGCGCGTCGGCCTGCCGGGCAAGAGCGGGGTCGGGGGCGGCATCGTCGCCATCGTCCCGGGGCAGATGAGCATCTGTGTCTGGTCGCCGCGGCTGGACAGCTATGGCAACTCGGTGGCCGGCCTGCGCGCCCTCGAAAGTCTGGTCGAGGGCCTTGGGGTGGCGCCGTTGGGCTAGTAGGCCATGGACAGGCTGAGGGTCACCTGGGGCACCACGCCGTCGGTCTCGCCCTCCGGACCGCTCAACTCGCGCAGGGCACCGTCGCGGTAGAGCGCCAGGGCCTCGGCCCGAGCGCTCCAGCGAGTGTCGCCCCAGCGGAACGGTTGCTCCAGCGCCAGGCCGGTGCGGGCATAAAGGCGGTCTCCGGAATCCGGTCCGTAGAAGCCGTTCCAGCCCACCCCCAGGGCACTGGGGAAACTCAGGCGCAGACCGCCTGGGGTGAGATCCAACCCCGGCTCCAGGCCGCCCTGGGTATAGAGGCCGCTGTCGCCCTGGGTGCGGGTGGTCACCGCCAGCCCCGGGCGCCAGGCGCCCAGGCCCGAGTCGGTCTGGTAGGCCAGGGTCAGGCTGGCCTCCTGGGTGGTGGCGGCGACATCATTGGGGCTGCTCTTGACCGTGTAGACGAAGCCGACCCTCAGACCTTCCGCCGGCGACACCACCAGGCCGAGCAGGTTGTTGCTCTCGTACCAGCGCCGCGGGCTGACCCGTTCCTCGCTGGACGGGCTGTGCAAGCCATTGCTGCTGCTGAACACCAGCCAGGCATCGGCGCTGCCGTCGACCCCCTGATGCAGATCCAGGGCGAAACCCGCCTGGACGTGCAGCGGGATGCGATCGAGGCTGGCGGCATCGTCATCGTAGTTGCCACGGGAAAAGTCACCGTTGCGCACGTCCACGCCCAGTTGCGGATGGAACCGCCCGGACGTTTCGCTGACCTCCACGCTACCCAGGGCGGCGTCTTCGCTCTCGATGGACGGCACGCTGCGTGGCGCGGCGGTGGCCTCCAGGGCCAGACCGCCCGCCAGCAGGCAGACGCAACGCAGCGGCGAAAAGAATGGCATGGCGGGCGACTCCGGGGGCGCGGGGCGCTCCGGGTGAGGCGCCATGGGGCATCGGACCGGGCCGTCGCAGAGCGGGTTCCGGGTTTCTAGAGCACCGGCGAAAACACCCGCGCCACGCGCATGGCCACCCGCCGCCAGCGGCGTAGGGCGGCGTTGTCCTCGGGGGTGAGTTCGCGGGAGCGACTGAAGTCCTGCTCCAGCATCTTGCGCACCTCCCAGGCGAAGGGGACGTCCATCACCATCACCATGACCTCGAAGTTGAGGCGGAAGGAGCGGTTGTCCAGGTTGGCGCTGCCCACCGCGGCCACGTCCTCGTCGATCAGCACCACCTTCTGGTGCAGGAAGCCCGGTCCGTAGCGGAATACCCGCACCCCGGCGTGCACCGCCTCGAAGGCATAGAGATAGGAGGCGGCGTAGACCACCTTGTGGTCCGGTCGCGAGGGCAGGAGGATGCGCACGTCGACCCCGCGCAGGGCGGCCAGGCGCAGGGCCGCCGAGACGGCTTCGTCGGGAATGAAATAGGGCGTGGTGATCCAGACCCGGTGGCGCGCCGAATGGATAGCCTCGACGAAGAACAGCGAGCAGGTCTCCTGGTCGTCCGCCGGGCCGCTGGGCACCACCTGACAGAGCACCCCGCCGTCCTCGTAGCGTTCCGGCAGCAGCAGGGTGGGCAGCCGCCGGGTCACCCAGTACCAGTCCTGGGCGAAGGTCTCCTGCAGGGTGGCCAGGGCCGGGCCGCGCAGTTCCAGATGGGTATCGCGCCAGGGCGCCAGGGGCGGCTTGAGGCCCATGTATTCGTCGCCGACGTTGAGCCCGCCGGTGAAGCCCACCTCGCCATCCACGATCACGATCTTGCGGTGGTTGCGGAAGTTGACCTGGAATCGGTTGATCAGTCCGCGGCGGTTGCTGAAGCCCTTCACCTCGCAACCGGCCTCGCGCAGCTTTTCCACATAGGCGCGCGGCAGGGCATGGCTGCCGATGGCGTCGTACAGCAGAAAGACCTGGACTCCAGCGCGGGCGCGGTCGAGCAGGGTGTTCTGCAAGGCCAGACCTAGGGCGTCGTCGTGGATGATGAAGAACTGCACCAGCACCACCTTCTGCGCCCCGCGGATGGCCGTGAGGATGGCGGCGAAGGTTTCCTCGCCGTTGATCAGCAGCCGCACCTGGTTGTTGGCGACGCAGGGGGTGCCGGTGAGGGCGGTCATGGCCTTGAGCTTGCGGTTGGCCGCGCTGCACTGCTGGGCGGCCATGGCCTCGGCGATCCAGGGCCGCCAGTCCAGCTCGGCGGCCTGGCGCGCCATCTCCTCGTCGGCCTGGCGCCGTGCCTTCACATAGCTGTCGAAGCGGCGCCGGCCGAACACCAGATAGGGAATCAGGCTGAGCAAGGGCATGAACACCAGCGCCATGGCCCAGGCCATGGCGCCCTGGGCGGTACGCACCGTAACAATGGCGTGGATCGCCGCGCTAATGCCGATCAGTTCGAGCACCAGGGCGATGTAGTGGAGATCGAGGGGCAGGGATGGCACGCGGGCGGCTCTCTTCTCCGGATGTATGTCAGAGGGGTTGGACCGCCCTCAGCACCACGAATTTCGGCGTGGCCGCGATCTGTTCGACGCGCTTGAACAGTCGCTTGAGCTTGACGTGGTAACCCAGGTGGCGATTGCCCACCAGCCAGAGTTCGCCCTGCTCGCTCAGCGCCGCCCGTGCCTGCTGGAACATGCGCCAGGCCAGAAAGTCGCCCACCACCTGTTGCTGGTGGAAGGGTGGATTGCAGAGGATCAGGTCCAGCGACCGCGGCGGCTGCTCGGCCAGGCCGTCGGCGGCGCGGATCGCCACCGGTCGCTCGCCGAAGGCCGCGGTCCAGTTCTCTTGCGCCGACTGCACCGCCATGTAGGACTCGTCCACCAGGGTGAATTGCGCCTCCGGATTGGCCAGGGCACAGGCCAGGGCCAGCACGCCGTTGCCGCAACCGAGATCGGCTACCCGGGCCTGGCCCAGACCCTGGGGCAGGTGCGGCAGGAAGGCGCGGGTACCGATGTCCAGACCCTCGCGGCAGAAGACATTGGCATGGTTGACCAGAGTCAGCGGCGGTGCATCCAGGCGATAACGACTTGGGTAGGGCGAGGCTACCGCCGGCCGCGACGCGGGCGTGGCAGATAGCAGTCGGGCTTTCTTCACCGCCAGCGAGGCCTGTACCGGGCCAATGTGCCGCTCCAGCAGGTCGCCAGCGGCGCGGGGCAGATGCTTGAGCATGCCGCCGGCGATCACCTGAGCGTCCGGCGCCAACTGGCCGTGCAGGCGGATCAGCTGTTCTTCCAGCAGGGCCAGGGTCTTGGGCACCCGTATCAGCACCAGATCGAAGGGCCCACCCGTCGCCTCGCTGGCCGGGACGAAGGTAACCGCATCGGCGGCGAGGCCATTGCGTGCCAGATTCGCCGCTAGGGCCAGGGCCGCCAGGTGCGAATCGCCACTGGAGGTCACCTGGGCATGGCCGGCCAGGCTCACGGCCAGGGCGCCAAAGGCGTCGTTGAGCACCAGCACCCGGGTGGCGGGAGCCAGGCCGCCCTCGGCGACCTGCTGCAGGAGGTACTCGTCGGCGGCGTCGAAGGCCTGCAGGGGATCGTCGCGGCGCGGTGGCTGACGGTCGAGTTCGAGGGTGGCGAAGGGCGAGACGAGAGAAGGCATGGTTTCTGTCGGTGTTTATCGGCGGCCCAGTGCGGGACAATGGCTCTAAGCAATCGGGAAAAAGAGGCCAGTATGACCGCCACCGAAGACAAGTTCACCCGCGAGACGATCACCGCCGTCTGGCCCTGGAGCGACAACCTCTTCAGCCTGAGGACCACCCGCGACCCGCGCTATCGCTTTCGCGCCGGCCAATTCGCCCGGCTGGGCGTGCGCAAGGCCGATGGCGACATCGTCTGGCGCGCCTATTCCATGGTCTCGGCACCTCACGATGAATTCCTCGAATTCTTTTCCATCGTGGTGCCTGGCGGCGCCTTCACCAGCGAGCTGAGCCGCCTGCGCGAGGGCGACGAGCTGCTGGTGGAAAAGCAGCCCTATGGCTATCTCACCCTGGAGCGCTTCGGCGGCGGTCGGGATCTCTGGCTGCTGGCCACCGGCACGGGCCTGGCACCCTTCCTGTCCATGCTGCAGGAACCCGACACCTGGGAGCGCTTCGAACGCATCGTGCTGGTCTACAGCGTGCGCGCGGCCCGCGACCTGGCCTACCAGGACGTCATCAACGGCTACGGCCAGGTGGAGCACCTCGAAGGCCTCACCGACCGCCTGGTCTATGTCCCGGTGGTCACCCGCGAGGATCACCCCGGCGCCCTGCGCGGCCGCATCACCACCCTGATCGAGAACGGCGAGCTGGAACGCGCCGCCGGCGTCACGCTGTCGCCCGAGCACTCGCGGATCCTCATCTGCGGCAATCCCGAGATGGTCGACGACACCCGCCAGCTGCTCAAGACCCGCGATCTGCAGCTGGCCCTGAGTCGCCGACCCGGCCAGGTGGCGGTGGAAAACTACTGGTAACCGGGAAGTTATCCGGGCGTCTTTACGTTTTCTTCACAATTGGAAAAGGTTGGACCTTTAGCTTTGGCCCCGCCTTGCTCTAGGATCGGAATTTCCAAGGCTACCTTTCGAGTTCCGATGAGCAGTGACAGATCCGAGCCGCCCCCGGCCTCCTGGCCAGGCGCGGCCAACACCCCCTCCCGTTGTCTTTCCTCCGTGGCCGTCCGGCCCTCTCTTGCGGAGGCATACCGCTAATGGAATGGATCTCCGATCCCACCGCCTGGTTGGGGCTGCTGACCCTGATCGTCCTGGAAATCGTCCTGGGCATCGACAACCTCGTCTTCATCGCCATCCTCGCCGACAAGCTGCCTCCGGCGCAGCGTGACAAGGCACGGGTCATCGGCCTGTCGCTGGCGTTGATCATGCGTCTGGGCCTGCTGGCCAGCATCTCCTGGATGGTCACCCTCACCGAACCGCTGTTCGAGGTCTTCGGCAAGGCCTTCTCCGGTCGTGACCTCATCATGCTGTTCGGCGGCATCTTCCTGCTGTTCAAGGCCACCACCGAGCTGCACGAACGCATCGAGGGCCATACCCACAAGACCGGTGGCAGCCGGACCTACGCCGCCTTCTGGCCGGTGGTGGCGCAGATCGTGGTGCTCGACGCCGTGTTCTCGCTGGACGCCGTCATCACCGCCGTGGGCATGGTCGAGCACCTGAGCGTGATGATGATCGCCGTGATCATCTCCATCGGTCTGATGCTGGTGGCGAGCAAGCCGCTGACCGCCTTCGTCAACGCCCACCCCACGGTGATCATGCTGTGTCTGGGCTTCCTGATGATGATCGGTCTGAGCCTGACCGCCGAAGGCTTGGGCTTCCACATTCCCAAGGGCTATCTGTACGCCGCCATCGGCTTCTCGATCCTTATCGAGCTGGCCAACCAGGTGGTGCGCTGGAAGCGCAAGCGGCAGATGCACGAGCGGCTCGGCATGCGTGCGCGGACCTCCCAGGCCGTGTTGCGCCTGCTGGGTGGTCGTTTGCGCGAAGACGAGGTGGACGAGGACATCGCCGAACTGATGGAAGGCGAGAAGGGCGAAGGCCCGGTCTTCGATCGCCGTGAGCGCCTGATGATCAGTGGCGTGCTGCAATTGGGCGAACGCCCGGTGCGTACGGTGATGACCGCCCGCGCCGACGTCGACATCCTCGATGCCGACGCTCCGCCGGAACGACTGCATGAGCAACTGCTGGCCTCGGCTCACTCGCGGTTGCCGTTGGTGGTCAATGGCAACATCGACGAGCCCCTGGGCTATGTCCACAAGAAGGAGCTGTTCGCCGACATCCTCCAGGGCCAGTCACCGGACCTGCGCGCCCGGGTGCGCACCCCCATCCACCTGCCGGCCCAGGCCACGGTGCTAGGTGCCTTGGAACAGCTGCGCGCGGCCTCCACCCACGTGGCCTTCGTGGTCAACGAATTCGGTGGCTTCGAAGGCCTGCTGACCCTGACCGACATCCTCGAGGCCATTGCCGGCGAACTGCCGGATGCCAGCGAGGAGAGCCTGCCGGAGCTGGAAAGGGTGGAGAACGGCTATCGCGCCAGCGGCGGTCTGAATCTGCATCCCCTGGCCCAGCGCACCGGTTTCCAGATCACGGAAAACGACGACTACCAGACCCTGGGCGGCCTGGTGGTGGACCTGCTGGGCCGCCTGCCGGTGGCTGGTGATCGCCTGGAATACCAGGGCTGGCAGCTGACGGTGGAATCGGTCAAGGATCGACGGATCGGCTGGATCCGCCTGGAGCGACCCGCCTCCTAGCGAGGCGGGATCCAGCAGGTTTCTACTGCGGGGTGATCGGCGGTTCCTGTTTGACGACAGGGGCCGCGGTCGCCTGGCTGTTCTGCTCTTTCAGCAGGTCGCGGATCTCGGTCAGCAGCACCTGGTCCTTGGTCGGGCCAGAGGGCGCGGCATCCTGGTGCAGGCGCAGGCGGTTGAGCACCTTGATCGCCATGAAGATGGCGAAGGCGATGATCACGAAGTCGAAGATGGTCTGCAGGAACTTGCCGTAGGACATGACCACGGCCGGTTGGTCACCTATGGCAGCCCTCAGAGTGATGGCCAGCTGGGAGAAATCCACACCCCCCAGCAGCAACCCCAGCGGCGGTGTGATGATGTCGGCTACAAAGGACGACACGATCTTGCCGAAAGCCGCGCCCAGGATGATGCCGACCGCCAGGTCGACCACGTTGCCTCTCATGGCGAATTTCTTGAACTCGGCAATGATGCTCATGCTGCACTCCTTTGGATGGTTTCGAAGAGACGATAGACGATTGTGCTCGCTTCGCTCGGGTTTGGAACCTTGCTGACGGTCTCTAGGTTCCCCGCCAGCGTCAAATCGTCAGCGAATCGGCAGCTGGTCGTGGCTGTCGCACTTTGTCGAAAGGACCGGGTCCACCCTTGTACGACGAGAGCTGCGGCCCTCGCGACCTCTATCTCTCACCCCAAGGAGCCTCTGATGGTTGCCAAACACGACCTGCACAAAGACTTTCCCGAATACGCCGAGCAGCTGGACAGCCGTCCCCAGACCGATGCGGCCTTTGCCAAGCTGCTCGAAGACTACGCGAAGCTCGATCAGCAGATCCTCGATCTGGAAGAAGTGGAAGAGTCCAGCGGCGACGAGGAACTGGGGCGCCTGCGCCGCGAGCGTGTCCTGCTCAAGGACAAAATCGCTCAGCAGCTGAAATACCCGTCCTAGCTGTGTCGGGCTCGATCTGCAGGGTCGAGCCCCACCTTAGTGCGATTGGCAAGGGCCGCCGGCGTTGCCATCATGGCCTCCCAGGAGAGGAGCCGATGACCGACGAAGTGGCGATGTACCAGCAGTGGCACCTGTGGATCACCGAAGCGGCCGTGGACGCGCAACGCCGTCGCGTCCAACAGGAATTCGCCGAATACAGCCGACTTTTGGCCGACCTGCAACTGCTCGAACAGGAGCGTTGGCAACAGGCGTTGCCGGTCTGGATGCGTGGCGATGCGGCGATGATTTCGACGCTCAAGCACTAGTCCCAGAGCGGCTGGCCCGAGGGTAAACGCCAATGATGGCGCGCTGAACGACCAACGATGCCTGACGGTCAATGGGTTACCCCAGACGAGTTTCGTGGGGTGAGCGAGGTTTATCCGGCCTACCTGGCCCTCCCCAATGAGGATGTCCCCATGAAGCGTACCGCCCTGATCGCCCTGATGATGTTCGCCACCGCCCCCGTGTTCGCCAAGGATCTGTGCGCGGTGCAGTTGCAGAAGCTGGATGACGCCAGCAAGATGAAGACCAACATGATCGGCCCGGGCAGCTCCCAGGCCCAGCAGATCGCCGACTTCCGCAAGAACGCCATGGCCGCCCAGAAGGCCGGCGATGAGAAGAAGTGCATCGCCCAGGCCAACCAGGCCCTGACCATGCTGCGTCAGCCGGGTGGCGAGGGTAACTAAGGCTCAAGCCCGCTTTTGAGAGAGGCGCGCTCCCCCGGGATCGCGCCTTTTTACTGTCTATGCATCCAGTCGTGGTATGCTGGGAACCTTCCTTTCTCGACTGGAGAATTCCGCCATGGCCAAGGCCAAGCGTCTCTACGGCTGCACCGAATGCGGCGCCACCTTTCCTAAGTGGGCGGGTCAGTGCGGCGAGTGCGGTGCCTGGAACACCCTGGTGGAAACCGTCGTCGAGACCTCCGCCGTACCCTCCGGGCGCGCTGGCTGGGCCGGGGCGCAGGCGACCATCAAGACCCTGGCCGAGGTCAGCGTCGAGGAAACCCCGCGCTTCACCACCGATTCCACCGAACTCGACCGGGTGCTGGGTGGCGGCCTGGTGGACGGCTCCGTGGTGCTGATCGGCGGTGATCCTGGCATCGGCAAGTCCACCATCCTGCTGCAGACCCTCTGTCATCTGGCCGCGCGCATGCCGGCGCTCTATGTCACCGGCGAGGAATCCCAGCAACAGGTGGCCATGCGCGCCCGGCGCCTGGGTCTGCCGGAAGACAAGCTCAAGGTCATGACCGAGACCTGCATCGAGACCATCGTCGCCACCGCCCGCCAGGAAAAGCCGCGGGTCATGGTGATCGACTCCATCCAGACCATCTTCACCGAGCAACTGCAATCCGCCCCAGGTGGCGTGGCCCAGGTGCGCGAGAGCGCGGCCCTGCTGGTACGTTTCGCCAAGCAGACCGGTACCGCCATCTTTCTGGTTGGCCACGTCACCAAGGAAGGCGCCTTGGCCGGACCACGGGTGCTGGAGCACATGGTCGACACCGTACTCTATTTCGAGGGCGAATCGGACGGCCGTCTGCGCATGCTCAGAGCGGTGAAGAATCGCTTCGGCGCGGTCAACGAGCTGGGCGTGTTCGGCATGACCGATAAAGGCCTCAAGGAGGTTTCCAACCCTTCGGCGATCTTTCTCAATCGTGCCCAGGAGGCGGTGGCCGGCAGTGTGGTCATGGCGACCTGGGAGGGTTCGCGGCCCATGCTGGTGGAGGTGCAGGCGCTGGTGGACACCAGTCACCTGGCCAACCCGCGCCGGGTCACCGTGGGCCTGGACCAGAATCGCCTGGCCATGCTGCTGGCGGTGCTGCACCGCCACGGCAGCATCCCCACCTACGACCAGGACGTCTTCATCAACGTGGTCGGCGGGGTCAAGGTGCTGGAGACGGCGGTGGACCTGGCGCTGATGTCGGCGGTGATCTCCAGCCTGAGGGACCGCGCCCTGCCGCACGATCTGCTGGTGTTCGGCGAGATCGGCCTGTCCGGCGAAATCCGTCCGGTACCCAGTGGCCAGGAGCGTCTCAAGGAAGCGGCCAAGCACGGCTTCAAGCGCGCCATCGTGCCCAAGGGCAACGCGCCCAAGGATCCGCCGCCCGGTCTGCAGGTGGTGGCCGTGACTCGATTGGAGCAGGCACTGGATGCACTGTTCGAATAGCCTGGCGCGGCCTTTGTAATATTTTTTAAAACTCTCGGTGGGGCAGGGTGGTCTATCAGGCGCTTCCATGACCCTGGATACCCGCCATGTCTCGTCTGCTCCCGCTTTCCGTACTCTTTGCCAGCTTTGCTATCAGCACCCTGGTGCAGGCCGCCGATCCCAGCAGTTCCGCCCCGGCCAGCCTGGAGGTGGATCAGCTGGAATGGCAGCACGCCGACGAGGGTAGTGTCTTCAACTGGGATCTGGAAGGCTGGGCCCTTGGCGGTGGCGCCAATCGGCTGGATTTCCGCAGCCAGGGCGAACGCACCAATGGCCACACCGAGCAGGCCGAGGTGCAGGCCCTCTGGGGGCACGCGCTGGCCAAGGGCTGGGGCAGCGTGGCCGGCATTCGCCAGGATTTCAAACCCGGCTCGCCGCAGACCTGGGCCGCCCTGGGGATCCAGGAGCACGATCCCGAGGATCTCGACATCGAGATCACCGCTTTCCTTGGCGAGAACAACCAGACCGCCCTGCGCCTGGAGGCCGAATACGACTGGGCCCTGACCCAGCGGCTGATCCTGCAGCCCCACACCGAGCTCAATTTCTACGGTCGCAACGACGAGGCCCGCGGCCAGGGCGCCGGCTTCGCCGAAAGCGAAGCCGGGCTGCGCCTGAGATATCAGGTGACCCCGGAGGTGGCGCCCTATGTCGGGGTGTCCTGGAACGCCACCCACGGCAACACCGCTGCCATGGCGCGGGAAGAGGGCGAAGACACCCACGACGCCCGGCTGGTGGTGGGCTTGCATCTGGAGTTCTAAGCGCCGTTGGGCTTCGCTTTCGCTCAACCCAACCTACGAGGCTATCGATGCAGTAGGTTGGGTTGAGACGGCTCCACCGTCGAAGCCCAACAGCCAGGGTCGAATTCGCGCATCGTAGGCTTCGCTTTGGCTCGACCCACCTTGGCAAGGCCTCGCTCAGGGCGTACCCAACGCCGCCAACTCGCGCTCCAGCAGGGTCTCGTCGCCGAGGTTCAGCTCCACCAGCCGGCGCAGGTGGCTGATGGAGTCCAGGTCGATCTGGCGACAGGCGAAGGCCAGTTGCTCCGGGGTTTCCCGTACCAGCTCCACGCCCATGGTCACCTCGGTCTCGTCATTGAGCCGGATGCGCAACTCATAGGCCGCGCGTGACTGATTCGACCAATCGGCAGGTCGGGCCAGCAGCACGCCCTTGAGCGAGATGTCGTCCACGGGCGCCGCCCACTGGCGCTCACCCTGGTGCAACTGCGCAGGGGCATCGAAGGTGAAACGGGTAAAGCGGCGACGCTCGTTGGTGTCGTTCATGGAAGGTCTTCCTGAGGTTTCCTGATCACTGTAGACGACCGGGGCCGTCTCGTATCGACTACTCCTGGAAGGGTAGCCGGCGGTGACCGGCGGAGCCAGAAGGAGAGGGCTCATTGGTCGCCTGGGCGCGAGCAGCGGCCTGCTGGTCAGACGTTGGACGCACCTTCGGGGCGCCAGCCGTACTCGCGCGCATGGCGGACCAGATCGGCCGGCTTCTGGATGTCCAGCTTGCGGCGGATGCTCAGGCGATGGGTCTCCACCGTCCGCACGCTGAGCCCCAGCTGCTGCGCCATGGTCTTGTTGTTGAGGCCCTGGGCCATGAGCAACAACACCTGGCGTTCCCGGGGGGTGAGTTCCCCTTCGTGGGTCCCCCCTTCACCCAGGCGGGCCGCGATGGCGCTGCTGTAGAAGCGTCCGCCGACCGCCAGGGCTTCCACCGCGGCGATGATTTCCTCCGAGGGGGCATCCTTGAGTACATAGCCGGCCGCGCCCACCCGCAGCGAGGTACTGACGTATTCGCGATTGTCGTACATGCTCAGGATCAACACCCGGGCACGGGGTGCGCGTTCGGCGATCAGGGCAGTCAGCTCCAGGCCGTTGATGTCCTTGAGGCCGATGTCCACCAGCAGGATGTCCGGATCGAGACGCGCCAGCAGGTCGAGGGCTTCCGCGCCGCTGCCGGCCTCGCCGACCACCGCGAAGCGCTCGATGGTGCCCAGCAACGCTCGCACGCCGGCGCGGACCAGGGCATGGTCGTCGACCAGGAGGATGCGGATGGGCGTCATGTCGGGCTTTCCTCGTCGGCCGGGAGGTCCGAGCGTAGCAGAACCACGTCCAGGGTCGTGCCGCCGGGCCCGGACTGGATGGCGCAACGACCGCCGAACAGCTCCACCCGCTCGCGGATGTTACGCAGGCCGATGCCGCCGCTGAGGCGCTCCACCTGGCCGGTATCGAAGCCGCGGCCATCATCGTGCACGGTCAGGCAGATCCAGCGCCCGCGCCGCTGCAGGTCGATGACCACCCGCTGGGCCGCGGCATGGCGTTCGATGTTGGTCAGGGCCTCCTGGACGATACGGAACAGGGCGACGTCCATGTCGCCGCCGGCGGGACTGTCGTCGAGGGTCTGCCGATAGTCCACGTTCAGGCCGCTGCGCTGGCGGAACTCCTCCACCAGCTGGCCCAGGGCGGCAGGCAGGCCGAGGGTATCCAGCAGCGAAGGGTGCAGGTCGTGGGAGATGCGACGGATCTCGCCGATGGCCGCCGCCAGGCGCTGGGTGCCTTCGCGCAGGGTCTCGCCGGCGCTGGGCTTGCTCGCGCCGAGCTCGCGGCTGGCCAGCTCGAACTGGAATTTGATGGACACCAGCAACTGGCTGATGCCGTCGTGCAATTCCCGTGACAGTCGGGAGCGTTCCTCTTCCTGGGAGGTGATGAGCCTCTGGGTCAGCTGCTTGAGCTTGCGATCGGCCAGGCGATGTTCGCTGACGTTGAGCGTCAGTCCGCCGGCGAATACCAGCAGCACCGCCACCAGGGCCACCCCGGCGCTGGCCAACAGGGTCGTGCGGATGCCGGCGGCCACGTCGTGGCGGACCTGGGCGAGGGCGGCGTCCACGTCATCCAGATAGAGGCCGGTGCCCAGCACCCAACCCCAACGTTCTAGCTGGGTCACGTAGGCCAGCTTTTCCGCCATCTGCCCACTGGAAGGCTTCTGCCAGCCATAGCGCTGGAAGCCGTCGCCTTCGCGGGCGCTCTTGAGCAGCGCCTGGATCACCAGCAGGCCGTTGCCGTCGGTCAGTTGCCAGAGGTCGCGCCCGACCAATTCGGGCTGGCGTGGATGCATGAGGTTGCGGCCATGCTGGTCGTAGACGAAGAAGTAGCCGTCGCTGCCGAAATTCAGACTGGCCAGCAGCGCCAGTACCCTGGCCCGGGTTTCGTCGTCGTCGCGGCCGCTGCCATACAGGGGCTGGATGGCACTGACGCCCATCTCCACATAGTTGCGCAACTCGGTCTTCTTGCTGCCGAGGATGCTGTGTTCGAGCAGGCGCGCCTGCTGCTCGCCCAGGCGCTGGCTCTGTTCCAACACCACCAGGCAGACCGCTGCCACCGCCAGCAGGAGCGGCAGGAGGCCGAGGGCGACCATCTTGTATTTGAGTTGCATCGGCACCTGTCCGGACTGCCCGCTACGTAGAACTACGTAGCGGGCCTTGGGTAGTTCTGCGAATTTCGCTGTCGCGTCGAGCCGCCGATAGTAATATGGCTCCGCTGTGGGCTCTCACAATAACAAGTATCGCCGCGGTCACAGATGCGCGGCAGGAGAACAAGCATGACCCGAATGGCCAGCCATCTAGCCTGGTTCGCCGTTGCCGTACTGGGCGCCTTCGCGCTGGGTACCGTGGCGCTGAGTCGAGGCGAAGCGATCAACGCCCTCTGGATTGTGGTCGCCGCCGTGGCGATCTACCTCGTTGCCTACCGCTACTACAGCCTGTTCATCGCCACCAAGGTGATGGGCCTCGACGCCAGACGGGCCACGCCCGCCGTGCTCAACAACGACGGCCTGGACTACGTCCCCACCAACAAGCACATCCTCTTCGGCCATCACTTCGCCGCCATCGCCGGTGCCGGTCCGCTGGTCGGTCCCGTGCTCGCCGCCCAGATGGGCTATCTGCCCGGCACCCTCTGGCTGATCGCCGGGGTGGTCTTCGCCGGCGCGGTGCAGGACTTCATGATCTTGTTCCTCTCCACCCGCCGCAACGGTCGCTCCCTGGGCGACATGGTGCGCGAGGAAATGGGACGCATCCCTGGCACCATCGCCCTGTTCGGCTGCTTCCTGATCATGATCATCATCCTCGCGGTGCTGGCGCTGATCGTGGTCAAGGCCCTGGCCGAGAGCCCCTGGGGCATGTTCACGGTGATCGCCACCCTGCCGATCGCCATGTTCATGGGCGTCTACATGAGATACATCCGCCCCGGTCGCATCGGCGAGATCTCGCTGATCGGGGTGGTGCTGCTGCTGGCGTCCATCTGGGTGGGCGGCCTGGTCGCCGCCGATCCGGTCTGGGGTCCGGCCTTCACCTTCACCGGCGTGCAGATCACCTGGATGCTGATCGGCTACGGCTTCGTCGCCGCCGTGCTGCCGGTCTGGCTGGTGCTGGCTCCGCGTGACTACCTGTCCACCTTCCTCAAGATCGGCACCATCATCGCCCTGGCCATCGGCATCCTGGTGACCATGCCGATGCTCAAGATGCCGGCCCTGACCCAGTTCGTCGACGGCACCGGCCCGGTCTGGAAGGGCACCCTGTTCCCCTTCCTGTTCATCACCATCGCCTGTGGCGCGGTGTCCGGCTTCCATGCGCTGATCAGCTCGGGCACCACGCCCAAGCTGATCGCCAAGGAAACCCATGCCCGCTACATCGGCTACGGTGCCATGCTGATGGAGTCCTTCGTCGCCATCATGGCCATGGTCGCCGCCTCGGTGATCGAGCCGGGCGTCTACTTCGCCATGAACAGCCCGGCCGCCGTGGTCGGCGCCGACGTGGTGTCGGTGGCCGCCAAGATCAGCACCTGGGGCTTCGTGGTGACGCCCGAGATGCTGCAGGCCACCGCCACCGAGATCGGTGAGCACACCATCCTGGCCCGTGCCGGTGGTGCTCCCACCCTGGCGGTGGGCATCGCCCAGATCATGCACAACGTGCTGCCGGGCGAGAACACCATGGCCTTCTGGTACCACTTCGCCATCCTGTTCGAGGCGCTGTTCATCCTCACCGCGGTGGACGCCGGTACCCGCGCCGGACGCTTCATGCTGCAGGACCTGCTGGGCAGCTTCGTGCCGGCGCTGAAGAAGACCGACTCCTGGACCGCCAACGTCATCGGCACCGCCGGTTGCGTCGCCCTCTGGGGCTGGCTGCTGTATCAGGGCGTGGTCGATCCGCTGGGTGGCATCAACACCCTCTGGCCGCTGTTCGGTATCTCCAACCAGATGCTCGCCGGTATCGCCCTGATGCTGGGCTCGGTGGTGCTGATCAAGATGAAGCGCCAGCGCTATGTCTGGGTCACCCTGGTGCCGGCCGTCTGGCTGCTGATCTGCACCACCACCGCCAGCCTGATCAAGCTGTTCGATTCGAATCCGGCGGTCGGCTTCCTGGCCCTGGCCAAGAAGTACAGCACCGCCATGGCCCAGGGGCAGGTGATCGCCCCGGCCAAGAGCATGGAACAGATGCAGCACATCGTCTTCAACGCCTACACCAACGCCACCCTGTCGGTGCTGTTCCTGGTGGTGGTGATGAGCATCCTGTTCTTTTCCATCAAGGTCGGTCGCGCCGCACTGGCCAAGCCCGAGCGGACCGATCGCGAGACCCCCTTCCAGCCGGTAGCGGGCGCCTAAAGGAGAATCTTCATGTTCAATGACCTGGGTCGCATGGGCAAATACCTCGGGCAGGCCGCCAAGATGCTGGTGGGCATGCCCGACTACGACACCTATGTCGAGCACATGCGCGGCAAGCACCCGGACCAGCCGGTGATGAGCTACGAAGCCTTCTTCCGTGAGCGCCAGGAGGCGCGCTACGGTGGCGGCAAGTCGGGCGCCATCCGCTGCTGCTGACCCAGGATCACCCTAAGAACCTGTTCACGATCTGCTGCGCGTCGGCCAAACGGCGTTGAAAATGCCCTGGGTCGCCAGCCCGGTCGGAATGCTCATTTACCACTCGTAAACTCCGCTTCCTCAGCCATTTTCGCCTTGTTTGTCTCTAGCTCGCGAGATCGTGAGCAGGTTCTAAGGCCGGGCTCCAAGCCCGGCCTCTTTCTGTCTGGAGTTTCCATGCACGAACCCATCCCCGTCACCGTCCTGACCGGCTTTCTCGGCGCCGGCAAGACCACCCTGCTCAAGCACATCCTGCAAGCCGAGCATGGTCTCAAGATCGCCGTGATCGAAAACGAATTCAGCGCCCTGGACGTCGACGGCGAATTGCTCGAAGACGCCGGTGCCGTGCAACTGATGAAGGTGGCCAACGGCTGCGTCTGCTGCACCGGCAGCAAGGACCTGGCCTATGCCCTGACCGTGCTGCTGGAGCGGCTGGACAGCGGCGAGCTGGACTTCGAGCGCCTGGTTGTGGAATGCACGGGCCTGGCCGATCCCGGTCCGGTGGCCCAGACCTTCTTTACCGACGACCTCCTGCGCGAGCGTTATCTGCTCGATGGGGTGCTGACCCTGGTGGACGCCGTCCACGCCAGCGAGCAGCTGAGCGATCCGCTGCTGCAGGCGCAGATCGGTTTCGCCGATCGCCTGCTGCTGACCAAGCTCGACCTGGCCGAACCGGCGGCCGTCGAGGCGCTGGAGAATCGCCTGCAACGCATCAATCGTCGCGCGCCGATTCGCCATGTCGACCACGGCCGCATCGAGCTGGCGGAGTTGCTGGACATCCGCGGCTTCAACCTGCACGACGAAGACCTGGCGCCACCGACGCTGTTCCGCCCGCTGCGGCCGGTGTCGGAAGCGGTCAGCCTTACCGAGCGCATCCAGTCCATCGCCATCCGCGAGTCCCGGCCCTTCGACCAGGCCAAGATCAGCAGCGTGATGGAGATGCTGCTCGATACCCTCGGCTGTGACCTACTGCGCTACAAGGGTCTGCTGAATATCGCCGGCGAGGACCGCCGCCTGCTGTTCCAGGGCGTGCAGCAGATCTATGCCGCCGACTGGGAGCGTGACTGGCTCCCAGGCGAAGAGCGCGAAAGTCGTGTGGTGCTGATCGGCATGGACCTGCCGGAAGACCGCATCCGCGCCGCCTTCGAGCGGGCGGTGGCCAAGGCCTGAGGCCTAGTCCGCGACCTGGCCGGTGCGACTGGCCAGCCGCTCCAAGGCGGCCTTGAGCTTGGGGTCGCGGATCCCGGCCGCGACTTCACGCAGGCTGTCGGCGCCCACCTGGCTGACCTGGCGCACCGGCCGGGCGCGGGTGGCGACGCCAGGACTCGGCTGCATCTTGAACTGCAGACGCGTCAGGCCAACGAACTCCGGCGCCTGTTGCAGCAGCCGGAGCAGACGGCGCTGTTGATAGCGCAGCCGCGTCGCCCAGTGGGCGTCGTTGACCACTAGTAGCAGCGTGCCCTCGCGCCAGCTGGCCACCCGACAATGGGGGCGGGCAGCGGGTTGCAGCTGCTCTTCCAACAATTGTTGCAGCCGACCCAGTCGCTCGGCCTCGCGAAACAGCGCCTTGAGCGGTTTGGCCTGGCGCAGCAGGGCAGCGGGAGCGACGGCGTTGAGCGGACGAAAGGCCATGCGCAGGACTCGCGATGGGCGAAGAGAGGACGCCGATGGTAACAGATCGCTCTGGCGTCCTGGCGGCCAGGGGCCCGTCGTTCTTTCCTCATCGGCATTTCCGAGTAGAATGCCCGATTACCATTGCGGGACACCGCGGGTTTCAACCCCCGCGCCCAGGCGTCTGGCCAGGCTCTGCAGAGGCCTTGCCGCCCGTTTCGCTCCCCTCATTCCAGCGGAAGAATTCCAGTCGATATGTTTGCGCCTTTGTTGAAGAAATTCTTTGGAAGCAAGAACGAACGAGATGTCAAACGCCTAGGCAAGGTCGTGGTGGCCACCAATGCGTTGGAATCCCAGATTGCCTCCCTGAGCGACGAGCAACTGCGCGCCAAGACCGAGGAATTCAAGCAGCGTGTGGCCAAGGGCGAGTCCCTCGATGCCCTGATGCCGGAAGCCTTCGCGGTGGTCCGCGAGGCGGGCAAGCGCGTTATGGGCATGCGTCACTTCGACGTCCAGCTGATCGGCGGCGCCGCGCTGCACGAAGGCAAGATCGCCGAGATGCGTACCGGTGAGGGCAAGACCCTGGTGGGCACCCTGCCGGTCTATCTCAACGCGCTGTCCGGCAAGGGCGTCCACGTGGTCACGGTGAACGACTACCTGGCCCGCCGCGACGCCAACTGGATGCGGCCGCTGTACGAATTCCTCGGCCTGTCGGTGGGCATCATCCTGCCGTTCCAGCCGCCGGAAGAGAAACGCGCCGCCTATGCCTCGGACATCACCTACGGCACCAACAACGAATTCGGCTTCGACTATCTGCGCGACAACATGGCTTTCAGCATGGCCGAGAAGTACCAGCGCGAGCTGAACTTCGCGGTGGTCGACGAGGTGGACTCCATCCTCATCGACGAAGCCCGGACTCCGCTGATCATCTCCGGCCAGGCCGAAGACAGCTCCGAGCTCTATCAGAAGATCAACCTGCTGATCCCGCGTCTGCAGCAGCACATCGAGGAAGAGGAAGGCAATCCGACCCAGGTCGGCCACTACACCATCGATGAAAAGACCCGCCAGGTGGAGATCACCGAACTGGGTCACCAGTACATCGAGGAGATGCTCACCGAAGTCGGGCTGCTGGCCGAGGGCGAGAGCCTCTATTCGGCGCACAACCTGGGCCTCTTGACCCACGTGTTCGCCGGTCTGCGCGCCCATACCCTGTTCCATCGCAACGTCGAGTACATCGTCCAGCAGGACCAGGTACTGCTGATCGACGAGCACACCGGCCGGACCATGCCGGGTCGCCGTCTTTCCGAAGGCCTGCACCAGGCCATCGAGGCCAAGGAAGGACTGCCGATCCAGCCCGAGAGCCAGACCCTGGCCTCGACCACCTTCCAGAACTACTTCCGCCTCTACAACAAGCTCGGTGGCATGACCGGTACCGCCGACACCGAGGCCTTCGAGTTCCGCCAGATCTACAACCTCGACGTGCTGGTGATCCCGACCCACCGCGAGGTCGCCCGTAAGGACTTCAACGACCTGGTCTACCTGACCCAGGCCGAGAAGTACCAGGCCATCATCGAGGACGTAAAGCAGTGCCAGGCCGAAGGCCGTCCGGTGCTGGTGGGTACCGCCTCCATCGAGAGCTCCGAGTACGTCGACCAGCTGCTGACCCAGGCCGGCATTGAGCACAAGGTGCTCAATGCCAAGTACCACGAGCGCGAAGCCGAGATCATCGCCCAGGCCGGTCGTCCGGGCGCCGTGACCATCGCCACCAACATGGCCGGTCGCGGTACCGACATCCTGCTCGGCGGTAACTGGGAAGTCGAAGTCGCGGCCCTGGAGAATCCCACCGAGGAGCAGATCGCCGCGATCAAGGCCGCCTGGCAGGCGCGCCACAAGCAGGTCATCGACGCCGGGGGCCTGCATGTGATCGCCTCCGAGCGCCACGAATCCCGCCGGATCGACAATCAGCTGCGCGGTCGTGCCGGTCGCCAGGGCGACCCGGGCTCCAGCCGTTTCTACCTGTCGCTGGAAGACAGCCTGATGCGCATCTTCGCCTCCGACCGGGTGAAGAACTTCATGAAGGCTCTGGGCATGCAGGGCGGCGAGGCCATCGAGCACCGCATGGTCACCAACGCCATCGAAAAGGCCCAGCGCAAGGTCGAAGGCCGCAACTTCGACATCCGCAAGCAGCTGCTGGAATACGATGACGTAGCCAACGAGCAGCGCAAGGTGATCTATCACATGCGCGACACCCTGCTGGCCAACGAAGACGTCGGCGACACCATCAAGGGCTTCCGCGAGGAAACCCTGACCCAGGTGATCAACGAGCACATCCCGCCGCAGTCGTTGCCCGAGCAGTGGGACGTGCCCGGCTTGGAAGCGGAGATCTACAGCGTCTTCGGCCTGCAACTGCCCATCGGTCAGTGGCTGGACGAGGATGACAAGCTGTACGAGGACACCCTGCGGGTGAAGATCCTCGAGCAGCTCGAAGCCGCCTACCTGGAAAAGGAAGACATGGCCGGTCGCGAGGCCCTGCGCAACTTCGAGAAGCAGATGCTGCTGCGGGTGGTCGACGACCTCTGGAAGGACCACCTCACCACCATGGACCACCTGCGCCACGGTATCCATCTGCGCGGCTACGCCCAGAAGAACCCCAAGCAGGAATACAAGCGCGAGTCCTTCACCCTGTTCCAGGAGCTGCTGGAAAGCATCAAGCGCGACACCATCCGCGTGCTGTCCCACGTCCAGGTGCGCCGCGAGGATCCGGTCGAGGAAGAGGAGCGCATGCGCCGCGAGGCCGAAGCCCTGGCCGAGCGTATGCAGTTCCAGCACGCCGAGGCGCCTTCGCTGGTCGACCCCGAGGTGCTCGAGGACGAGCAGGGCGAGGACACCGTGGTGCCCTTGCAGCCCCAGCGCAACGACCAGAAGATCGGTCGCAACGAGCCGTGCCCCTGCGGTTCCGGCAAGAAGTACAAGCAGTGCCACGGCAAGCTCGACTGAGACCTGCCCAGGCAGCCGCGGCGACGGCAACCGGTCGGCATAGCCGCCGACAGGTTGTAAACTCCACCCGCTAGGCTGTCTGCGCCCCTTGCCCAGGCTGGGCGAGGCGGGCGCTGGAAGGCTGATTTCCACGCCGCGACCGGTTTTCCGCTCGCGGCGTTTCCTTTTCTTTCACTGGAGTTTTCCCATGGCTGTCGGTCTCGGTCCGCTCTCCACGCTGCACCCGGTTCCCGGTTTCGAACTCGGTATCGCCTCTGCCGGCATCAAGCGTCCCGGGCGCAAGGATGTGGTGGTGATGCGCTGTGCCGAAGGCTCCAGCGTGGCCGGGGTCTTTACCCTGAACGCCTTCTGCGCGGCGCCGGTCATCATTGCCCGCCAGCGCTTCGCTGGCCCCGTCCGCTACCTGCTGACCAACACCGGCAATGCCAATGCCGGTACCGGCCAGCCGGGCCTGGCCGCGGCCGAGCGCACCACCAAGACCCTGGCGACTCTGGCCAGCGTCGGCGAGGAAGCGGTGCTGCCGTTCTCCACCGGCGTGATCGGCGAGCCGTTGCCGGTGGAAAAGATCGAAGCTGCGCTGCCGGCCGCCCTGGCCGACCTGGCCGAAGACAACTGGGCCGCCGCCGCCACCGGCATCATGACCACCGACACCCTGCCCAAGGGCGCCAGCCGCCAGTTCCAGGTGGACGGCACCACCGTTACCGTGACCGGTATCAGCAAGGGCGCCGGCATGATCAAGCCGAACATGGCGACCATGCTGGGCTACGTGGCCACCGACGCCAAGGTCGCTCGGGGCCTGCTGCAGGACCTGCTGGCCGATGCCACCAATCGCTCCTTCAACCGCATTACCATCGATGGCGACACCTCCACCAACGACTGCTGCATGCTGGTTGCCACCGGCCAGGCGGCCATGGCGGAAATCGCCCAGCCCAGCGGTGCGGCCTTCGAGCAGCTGCGCGAGGCGGTGTTCGCAGTGTTCGCCGAACTGGCCCAGGCCATCGTGCGTGACGGCGAGGGTGCCACCAAGTTCGTCACCGTACAGGTCAATGGCGGTGGCAATGCCCAGGAGTGCCTGGACGTCGGCTACGCCGTGGCCCATTCGCCGCTGATCAAGACCGCGCTGTTCGCCTCCGATCCCAACTGGGGCCGCATCCTCGCCGCCGTTGGCCGGGCCGGCGTGCCTCAGCTGGACGTCAGCCTGATCGACGTCTTCCTTGGCGGCGTGCAGATCTGCCAGCAGGGCGGTCGCGCGGCCACCTATACGGAAGAGCAGGGCGCGCGGGTCATGGCCCAGGCCGAGATCGAGATCCGCATCGAGCTGGGTCGCGGCAGCCACAGCGAGACCATCTGGACCACCGACCTGTCCCACGACTATGTGAAGATAAACGCCGAGTACCGTACCTGACGGCTATCCGACGCCTGGGCGTCCGCACCGACGGGCGCCTGCGGCGGTCCTCGCGGGCCGCATCGTTTCGAGGAATCCCCGCATGTCCCAGTTGCAACTCGTGATCGGCAACAAGAACTTCTCCTCCTGGTCGCTACGCGCCTGGCTGGCCATGGAGCTCAGCGGCGCTGCCTTTGAAGAGGTGGCGATTCCGCTCTATACCCCCAACAGCCGCGCCTTGCTCAAGGCCCAGTCACCGACCGGCAAGGTGCCGGTGCTCAAACTGGCCGAGGGCACCATCTGGGATTCCCTGGCCATCGTCGAGTATCTCGCCGAGGCCTATCCCGATGCCGGGCTGTGGCCGACGGACACCCTGGCCCGCGCCCATGCCCGGGCGCTGTGCGCCGAGATGCACAGTGGCTTCCTGGCCCTGCGCCGCGAGCTGCCCATGGACCTGCGTCGCCGCCAGCGGCTGAAGTCGACCACCGCCGAGGCGGTGGAAGACATCCAGCGCATCCAGCGCCTGTGGCGCGAATGCCGCGAGCGCTATGGCCAGCAAGGCCCTTATCTGTTCGGTACGCCGACCATCGCCGATGCCTTCTATGCCCCGGTCGCCAGCCGCTTCCGCAGCTACGGGGTGGAACTGTCGGCCGAGGCGGCCGCCTATGTCGAAACCATCTACGCCTGGCCGGCCTTCCAGCGCTGGTTGGCGGAGGCTGAAACGGAGGAGCAGAGCGCATGACTCGTCTGCATGTGGTTGCCGCGGTGATTCGCGATCCCCAGGGGCAGATCCTTATCGCCCAGCGTCCGGCGCACAAGCACCAGGGCGGACTCTGGGAATTTCCGGGGGGCAAGGTCGAGGCCGGTGAGGCCCCGGCCGTAGCGCTCGAACGCGAGCTGGCCGAGGAGCTGGGCATCAGGGCGACTGCGGCCCGCCCGCTGTTGCAGGTCCGCCACGACTATCCCGACCAGGCGGTGCTGCTGGACGTCTGGCAGGTGGACGCCTTCACCGGGAAGGCCCACGGCGCCGAGGGCCAGCCCTTGACCTGGGTCGCCCCGCGCGCGCTGCTCGACTATGACTTTCCCGCAGCCAACCGACCCATCGTCCAGGCGGCGCGGCTGCCAGACCGCTATCTCATCACCCCCGGCGAGCTGACCACCGCGGAGTTGCTCAACGGCCTGCATCGAGCGCTGGACAGCGGCATCCGCCTGGTCCAGCTGCGCACGCCGGACAACTTCGATCCCCAGTACCGCGACTTGGCCGGCGACGTCCAGGGGCTCTGCACCGGCCGCGCCCAGCTGATGCTCAAGGGCCCGCTGGAGTGGCTGGGCGACTTCCCCGCGGCCGGCTGGCACCTGACCGCCGAGCAGTTGCGTCGCTATGCGCCCAATGGGCGACCCTTTCCGGAACAGCGCCTGCTGGCGGCCTCCTGCCACGACGCCGAAGAACTGGCCCTGGCTCAGCAGATGGGGGTGGATTTCGTCACTCTGTCGCCGGTGATGCCCACCGCCAGCCACCCCGGCGCCCCGACCCTGGGCTGGGTCAAGGCCCAGCAACTGCTGGCCGACTGCAACCTGCCGGCCTATCTGCTGGGAGGGCTGGGCGATGCCGACCTCACCGGCGCCTGGCAGGCCGGCGCCCAGGGCGTGGCGGCGATCCGCGCGTTCTGGCCTACACCGGCGTAGGTTGGCGCTGAGCGCAGCGAAGCCCAACAGGGATGCACCGGGCTCGTGCCTGTTGGGTTTCGACGATGGAGCCGTCTCAACCCAACCTACGACTCCTGACGTAGGTTGGCGCTGAGCGCAGCGAAGCCCAACATGAATGGTCCGTGCTCGTGACTGTGGGGCTTAGACGATGAAACCGTCTCAACCCAACCTGCGGTTCCTGACGTAGGTTGGCGCTGAGCGCAGCGAAGCCCAACAGGGGTGCACCGTGCTCGTGCCTGTTGGGCTTCGACGATGGAGCCGTCTCAACCCAACCTACGGTTCCTGACGTAGGTTGGCGCTGAGCGCAGCGAAGCCTAACAGGGAGGCACTGTGCTCGTGCCTGTTGGGCTTCGACGATGGAGCCGTCTCAACCCAACCTTGTATCTCTCCCGGGTAATGGGATTAGCTACCTCATTACCCGGAGCCGGCTAAGCACCTGCCCAACCTGAGCACTCGATGCTGTGTCGTAGAGTGTGTCTGCCGGCTCCCTTTCTCCACATCCTGAATGGTGAGC
>NZ_VBTN01000013.1:0-32243 GCF_013277805.1 Pseudomonas sp. MS15a(2019) | reverse complement strand
GGGATGGGTTGACCACTACATCTGCGCGACCCTCACCCAGAGGGCGCCCGACAATCTTCTATCGGAGAGAGCAAGCCTCGTAGGCTGGGTTGAGACGGCTTCATCGTCGAAGCCCAACGCTGCTGGATATCTGGCGTTGGGCTTCGCTGCGCTCAACCCAACCTACGGGGCGCGGAATCCAGCCGCCCCCTCTCCCCTCGGAAGAGGGCTGGGGTGAGGGCAAACCCAGGCACCTTAACCTCGTAGGTTGGGTTGAGACGGCTTCATCGTCGAAGCCCAACATTGCCGGATATCCCGCGTTGGGCTTCGCCGCGCTCAACCCAACCTACGGAGCATGGAGTCCAACCAACCCCCTCTCCCTCTGGGAGAGGGCTGGGGTGAGGGCAAACCCAGGCACCCCAGCCTCGTAGGTTGGGTTGAGACGGCTCCATTGTCGAAGCCCAACGCTGCTGGATGTCTGGCGTTGGGCTTCGCTGCGCTCAACCCAACCTACGGAGCACGGAGTCCAACCAACCCCCTCGCCCTCTGGGAGAGGGTTGGGGTAAGGGCAAACCTAGGCACCCCAGCAAACCCTTAGAGCACCGGCATCCCGCCCGTCACCGGCAGCATGGCGCCGGAGATGTAGCTGCCTTCGTCCGACGCCAGCAACACATAGGCCGGCGCCAGTTCCACCGGTTGGCCAGGCCGACCCAGGGGCGTGCTGCTACCGAATTGCTCCGGCTCGTCCGGCTTCATGGTGCTGACGATCAGCGGCGTCCAGATCGGGCCCGGGGCCACACTGTTGGCGCGGATGCCCTTCTCGCCGAGCAACTGCGCCAGACCGGCGGTGAAGTTGGCGATGGCGCCCTTGGTGGCCGAATAGGCCAGCAGGGTCGGCGGGGCGATGTCGGCGTTGATCGAGGCGGTGTTGATGATGGAGCCGCCGCGCGGCATGTGCTTCACCGCCGCCTGGGTGATGCGGAACATCCCATGGATGTTCACGTTGAAGGTATGCACCCATTCCTCATCGGGAATCTCGTCGAGGCTGTCGCGCACCTGTTGGAAGGCGGCGTTGTTGACCAGCACGTCGATGTAGCCAAAGGCCTCCACGGTTTTTTGCACCACGTCCAGGCAGGTCTGGCGCTCGGCCAGATCGCCGGGCAAGAGCACGGCCTGGCGACCCGCCTCGGTGACCAGGCGGGCGGTCTCCTGGGCATCCTCGTGCTCGTCCAGGTAGGCGATGGCGACATCGGCGCCTTCCCGGGCGAAGGCGATGGCCACGGCGCGGCCGATACCACTGTCGGCACCGGTGATCAGGGTCTTCTTGCCTGCCAGGCGACCCGAGCCACGGTAGCTCGCGGCGCCGCTGTCGGGCTGCGGATCCATGCGCGCTTCGGAGCCGGGAAAGGTCTGGGGTTGGGGTTTGAGGGGTGGTTTGGGATGTTCGCTCACGAGAGGACTCCGAATGCAGACGAGAAGGGCGACCCCGGCATGTACCGGGGTGCGCGGGGGCATTTAGAGGATCGGCTTGCCGCCGGTGACGGCGATGCGCGCGCCCGAGGTGTAGCTGGATTCGTCGGACGCCAGCATCACGTAAACCGGCGCCAGCTCCACCGGCTGGCCGGGGCGGCCCAGCGGGGTGTTGCCACCGAATTCCTTGACCTGCTCCGGTGGCATGGTGGCGGGGATCAGCGGGGTCCAGATGGGACCGGGCGCCACGCTGTTGGCGCGGATGCCCTTCTCGCCGAGCAGCTGCGCCAGGCCCGCGGTGAAGTTGGCGATGGCGCCCTTGGTGGTGGCATAGGCCAGCAGCGTCGGCCGCGGCATGTCCGAGTTCACCGAGGTGGTGTTGATGATAGAGCCACCCTGGCCCATGTGCTTTAGCGCGGCCTGGGTGATGCGAAACATGGCGGTGATGTTCACATCGAAGGTGTAGACCCACTCGTCGTCGGGAATCTCTTCGAGGGTCTCGTGGGTCATCTGGAAGGCGGCGTTGTTGACCAGCACATCGATGCGGCCAAAGGCGGCCACGGTCTGGTCCACCACCGCCAGGCACTGCTCGCGCTTGGACAGGCAGCCGGGCAGCAGCAGCGCCTCGCGGCCGGCTTCGCGCACCAGGCGGGCGGTGTCCTCGGCGTCTTCGTGTTCGTTCAGGTAGCTGATGGCGACATCGGCGCCCTCGCGAGCGAAGGCAATGGCCACGGCGCGGCCGATGCCACTGTCGCCACCGGTGATCAGCGCCTTCTTGCCGGTCAGGCGGCCGGAGCCCTTGTAGCTCTGTTCACCGCAATCCGGGACCGGATTCATGCGTGATTGCAGGCCGGGAACCTCTTGTTGCTGTTCCGGCATGGGGGATTTGGGGAAATCGGTCATGGGAGAATCCTCGTCGCTCTGGAAACGTTTGCGGGCCTGTCAGTACCGACAGGCCACAAGCGGCGAGGGTTCGAGACCCGAGACGGGCGGTGTAGTCGAACTAGCGTGGCGCAGGTTCCGCCCAGCGCGGCGGCACGGTGGGCTGCCAGGCGACGAGGGCGTCCAGCAGGGCGGTCGGCGAGTCTTCCACCTGCAGCATGGCGCGATGCGGCGCGGCGACGAAGCCCTGGGCCACCAGGTGATCGAGAAAGCCCTCCAGCTGGGCATAGAAGCCGTCGACCTCCAGGAGGCCCATGGGCTTGGCATGGTAGCCGAGCTGCCCCCAGGTCCAGACCTCGAAAAGCTCTTCCAGGGTGCCCAGGCCGCCGGGGAGGGCGATGAAGGCATCGGCCAGCTCGGCCATGCGCGCCTTGCGCGCATGCATGCCGTCGACCACTTCCAGACGGGTGCAGCCGGTATGGCCCAGCTCGGCGGTCTTGAGACTCTGGGGAATGATGCCAATCACCTCGCCACCGGCGGCCAGGGCAGCATCCGCGACCACGCCCATCAGGCCGACCTTGCCACCGCCGTAGACCAAGGTAAGGCCCCGCTCGGCAAGGGTACGACCCAGGCGCGCGGCCGCTTCCGCGAAGACGGGCGAGGCGCCGGGCTTGGCGCCACAGAAGACACAGACGGTTTTCAGCGACATGGAGACTCCTAGGCAGGCAAAACGCCTAGCCTAGCTGCCCGCCACGCGCGATCAAAGCACCGTCATCGCGCGAGAGAAGCCGCTTCCGGCGCATTGCCGCTGGCGGCCTGGGCATAGCTGGCGAACAACTCGTGCAGCAGGGCGGTTAGGGTCATGGCGGGCGTCCTTGGCTGGCGGATAATGAGGGGGATAGTACCTAGAGGTAAGGCCCGACGACCCGGCAAAGGTTTCGATGGAGGCGATAGAGCGGAGCGGCTCCCTTGCCATGATCGCTGGAACCCGCCACCCTCGCATCGGTCTGACTGGCGACTTTCACGCATCCGGAGGGTTCATGAAATCCACGCTTTTTGCCGCCGCTTTGTTCGCCCTGGGAAGTACCGGCGCCTGGGCCGCCGACAGCTGTACCACCCAGATCGAAGCCGGCGACCAGATGACCTACAGCCGCGCCTCGATCCAGGTCCCGGCCTCGTGCAAGACCTTTACCGTCGAGCTGATCCACAACGGCAGCCTGCCCAAGAACGTCATGGGCCACAACTGGGTCCTGACCCGCGCCACCGACGCTTCGGCCGTTGACGCCGCGGGCATGAGCGCTGGGGAGGCCAAGGGCTATCTGCCCGAGGGCGACGAACGCGTCATTGCCCACACCCGCATGCTGGGCGGTGGCGAGAAGGACGCGGTGACCTTCGATACCGGCGTTCTGGAAGCGGGCAAGGAGTACACCTTCTTCTGTTCCTTCCCCGGGCATTTCGGGTCCATGCGCGGGGTGTTGCAGCGGGGGTAAGAGAGGGCGGGCTGACTGTCGCAGTCCGACTTCTTGGGCAGAAGATTCATGTAGGTTGGGTTGAGCGTTAGCGAAGCCCAACAATACATAGCCATTGCCAGGGCTTGTTGGTGCACTAGCTGATTATCGAGTGCTCTGATGGCTTTTGTTTCGCCCACCCGGGCGAGTTACTTTTGTCTGGGGCGCGCTGCCGCGACTGGCAAAAGTGACTCGCTCGAGAGAGCGAAACAAGAAGTGCCAGCAAAACTCGATAATCAGCTAGGGCACCAAGATTGAAGGTTGACCCTAACACCGTTGGGCTTCGCTAACGCTCAACCCAACCTACTGGCACCCCGACCTCACCCCTTCGCCAACTCCACCTCAATCGCCTCCACCAAACGCGGATCATCCGCCGTCACATCCGGCGCGAAGCGCCCCACCACCTCGCCATTGCGCCCGATCAGGAATTTCTCGAAATTCCACAGCACCTCGGGCTTGGGATTGGGGCTGCCGCCACGGCTCACCATGCGTTCACGGAAGGGGCCGTCACCGGTCGCCTCGGGCTGGGCACGGGTGAGTTCGTCATAGAGCGGATGCTTGTCTTCACCCACCACGCTGAGTTTGGCGAACATAGGGAATTGCACGCCATAGGTCAGGGTGCAGAATTCCTTGATCTCGGCGTCGCTGCCGGGCTCCTGCTGCTTGAAGTTGTTGGCGGGAAAGCCGAGCACTTCCAGGCCGCGTTCGCGCTGGGCCTCATAGAGACGTTCCAGGCCCTCGTACTGGCTGGTCAGGCCGCACTTGGAGGCGACGTTCACCACCAGCAGCACCTTGCCCAGGTAGCGTTCCAGGGTCAGGGTTTCGCCATCGATGGATTGCAGCGGGAGTTTCATCAGGGTCGCGGTCATGGTCGGCTTCCTCGGAAAGAAGCGACCAGCCTAGCGCAAAAACGCCGCCTCCATGGGCGGCGCCTGTCGGTCGGGCGGGACTCAGCGCTTGAGCTTGACCACGTCGCCGGAAACGGTGGTGGTGTAGCCGTTCAGGACATAGGCCCAGAACCAGTTTTCCTGCACCTGGGCATTGATCAGGGCATCGCCGCCGCGGGACTTGATGGCGGCCTGCTGGGCACGCACGAAGCGGTCGTTCTGCTGGACCGGGATGAAGCCCAGGATCATGAGACCGGTGGCCTTGCCCTCGCCATGACCGACGACGGTGTACTGCGACGGATCCAGGTTCTGCGTCTTCATTGCGGTGCCGGTGCAGCCGGCGACGGCGGCGGCGAGGGCGAAGGAAGCGGCGAGCTTGGCGAAACGTTGCATGGAGTCACTCCTTTTTGAGTTGGCAGCGTCGGGCATCGTTTCCCGACGGGGCGCACTCTAGCAGTGCCAGGCCCGGCGGAAATACCGTTCGCCCCGGCGATAGAACCGCTCCTCCCAAGGTCCCAGGGTTATCAGGTGATAGCGCCTCGATCTAAGCCGAGTCGGCCCGAGCTGCTACCATCGCCGCCTTTTCGTCCGGCGGCCGCGTCGGGCGCCGTATCGGAGACCTCGTGTGAATCTGCCTCTCGTCCTCAACCTCGTCGCCTTCGCCGTGCTGCTCGGCCTGCTGGCGCGTACCCGCAACACCGGCTGGAGCCTGGCCGTGCGCGTCTTCATCGGCCTCGCCCTGGGCGTGGCCTTCGGCCTGGTGCTGCAACTCGTCTACGGGCATGACGCCCCGGTGCTCAAGACCTCCATCGGCTGGTTCAACCTGGTCGGCAACGGCTATGTGCAGCTGCTGCAGATGAGCATCATGCCGCTGGTGTTCGCCTCCATCCTGGCCGCCGTGGCGCGGTTGCGCGAGGCTTCTTCCATGGGTCGCATCAGCCTGCTGACCCTGGGCACCCTGCTGTTCACCACCGCCATCGCCGCCCTGGTCGGGGTGCTGGTCACCTGGCTGTTCGGCCTGAGCGCCGAAGGCCTGGTGCAGGGCGTCCAGGAGACCGCACGCCTGACCACCCTGCAGAACAGCTATGTCGGCAAGGTGGCGGACCTGTCGGTGCCCCAGCTGCTGCTGTCCTTCATTCCGAAGAATCCCTTCGCCGATCTCACGGGCGCCAGTCCCACCTCCATCATCAGCGTGGTGATCTTCGCCGCCTTCCTCGGCGTCGCCGCCTTGCGCCTGCAGCGCGACGATCCGGTCCGTGGCGAGAAGGTGCTGGCCGGCATCGACGTGCTTCAGGCCTGGGTGATGAAGCTGGTACGCCTGCTGCTGCAACTGACCCCCTATGGCGTGCTGGCGCTGATGACCAAGATGGTCGCCACCGCCAGCCCCCAGGACGTGCTCAAGCTGGGTACCTTCCTGATCGCCTCCTATCTGGGCCTGGCCATCCTCTTCGGCGTGCACGCCCTGCTGCTGACCCTGACCGGCCTGTCGCCGGCGCGTTTCTTTCCCAAGGTCTGGCCGGTGCTGAGCTTCGCCTTCACCAGCCGCTCCAGCGCGGCGACCATCCCGCTGAACATCGAGGCCCAGACCGAGCGCCTCGGCGTGCCGCCGGCCATCGCCAGCTTCGCCGCCTCCTTTGGCGCCACCATCGGCCAGAACGGCTGCGCCGGTCTCTATCCGGCCATGCTGGCGGTGATGATCGCGCCCACCATGGGCATCGATCCCTTCGATCCGCTGTGGATCGCCACGCTCGTGGGCATCGTCACCCTGAGTTCGGCGGGTGTGGCGGGCGTAGGTGGCGGTGCCACCTTCGCCGCCCTGATCGTGCTGCCGGCTCTGGGCCTGCCGGTCACCCTGGTGGCGCTGCTGGTGTCCATCGAGCCCCTGATCGACATGGGCCGCACCGCCCTCAACGTAAACGGCTCCATGACCGCCGGCACCCTGACCGCACGCTGGATGGGCCAGCTGGACAAGGCCGCCTACGACCGCGACGACCGCGCGGAAGCCCCGGCGGCGCCAGTCAGTCGCGGCTGAGTCCGTAGGTTGGGTTGAGCGAAAGCGAAGCCCAACGGTGCCCATGCCTGCTACGTCATGTTGGGCTTCGGCGATGGAGCCGCCTCAGCCCAACCTACGGGTACCCCATGTTGATTGGGTACAACGTGGATGGTTGAACCGCGTAGGTTGGCGCTGAGCGCAGCGAAGCCCAACACGACCAACCCCAATGGTGCCCATGCCTGCTGCGGTGTGTTGGGCTTCGGCGATGGAGCCGCCTCAGCCCAACCTACAGGTGCCCAATGTTGATTGGGCACGTCGTGGATGGTTGAACCGCGTAGGTTGGCGCTGAGCGTAGCGAAGCCCAACACGACCAACCCCAACGGTGCCCATGCCTGCTACGTCATGTTGGGCTTCGGCGATAGAGCCGCCTCAGCCCAACCTACGGGTGCCCCATGTTGATTGGGTACAACGTGGATGGTTGAACCGCATAGGTTGGCGCTGAGCGCAGCGAAGCCCAACAGGCACGATCTATCCAAAGGCACTGGAAAAGGCTCTAGACTACGACTTTCCATTCACCAGGGACGGTGATCTTGGACTATCGACGCAGCCGCGCCGCGGGCGGCATCTTCTTTTTCACGCTCAATCTCAATGACCGCTCGGCCACCCTGCTCGTCGACCATATCGGATCGCTCAGGCAGGCCGTGCGCGAGGTGAAGGTCCGGCATCCCTTCGATGTCCTCGCCATGGTGGTCCTCCCCGATCACCTGCACGCGCTCTGGCGCTTGCCGGACGATGATGGTGACTATCCGCTGCGTTGGAGCCTGATCAAGGCAGGTTTCTCCCGGCAGTTACCGCCGTTGGAGACGGTGAATCTGTCGCGCCGGCTGAAACGCGAACGCGGCGTCTGGCAAAGACGCTATTGGGAGCACCGGATTCGGGACGAGCAGGATCTGCAGCGACATTTCGACTACATCCATTTCAACCCGGTGAAGCACGGCCATGCGCGTAGGGCGGTGGAGTGGCCCTATTCGTCCATCCATCGCTATGTGCGAGCGGGCGTCCTGCCGGCGGATTGGGCAGGACAGCGCGATGAGGACTGGGCGGTGGGCGAGCGGTGAGAGTTGGTCGTGTTGGGCTTCGCTACACTCAGCGCCAACCTACGCGGTTCAACTCTCCACGCCGTGTCCAAGCGACGTTGGGCACCCGTAGGTTGGTGCTGAGCGCAGCGGAGCCCAACAGGCCGTGCCGTTGGAACAGGCCCTCTAGAACAGAAAATACCGCTGTGCCATCGGCAGGAACTCGGCCGGTTCGCACCAGAGCAGCTGGCCGTCGGCCTTGACCTGGTAGTTCTGCGGATCGACCTCGATGGTGGGCAGATAGTCGTTGTGGATGAGGTCGCTCTTCTGCGCGGTGCGGCAGCCCTTCACCACGCCGATGCGCTTCTTCAGCCCCAGTTGCTCGGGCACCCCAGCGTCGAAGGCGGCCTGGCTGATGAAGGTCAGGCTGGTGTCGTGAAGCATGCCGGCGTAGCTGCCGAACATCGGGCGGTAGTGCACCGGTTGCGGGGTGGGGATGGAGGCGTTGGCGTCGCCCATCAGACTGGCCGCGATGGCGCCGCCCTTGAGGATCAGGGTCGGCTTGACGCCAAAGAAGGCCGGGCGCCAGAGCACCAGGTCGGCGAACTTGCCCACCTCGATGGAACCCACCTCGTGGCTGATGCCATGGGTTATCGCCGGGTTGATGGTGTACTTGGCGATGTAGCGCTTGACCCGGAAGTTGTCGTTGCCGACGCCATCCTCGGGCAGCGGGCCGCGCTGCTTCTTCATCTTGTCGGCGGTCTGCCAGGTGCGGGTGATGACCTCGCCAACGCGGCCCATGGCCTGGCTGTCGGAGCTGATCATGGCGAAGGCGCCGAGGTCGTGGAGGATGTCCTCGGCGGCGATGGTCTCGCGGCGGATGCGACTCTCGGCGAAGGCCACGTCCTCGGCGATGCTCGGGTCCAGATGGTGGCAGACCATGAGCATGTCCAGGTGCTCGTCGATGGTGTTCTTGGTGAAGGGCCGCGTCGGATTGGTGGAGCTGGGTAGCACGTTGGGGAAGCCGCAGGCCTTGATGATGTCCGGCGCGTGGCCGCCCCCGGCACCCTCGGTGTGGTAGGTGTGGATGGTGCGACCCTTGAAGGCGCCCAGGGTGGTCTCGACGAAACCGGATTCGTTGAGGGTGTCGGTGTGGATGGCCACCTGGATGTCGAAGCGATCGGCCACCGCCAGGCAGTTGTCGATGGCGGCCGGGGTGGTGCCCCAGTCCTCGTGCAGTTTCAAGCCGATGGCGCCGGCGCGCACCTGCTCTTCCAGCGGCCCGGGCAGGCTGGCGTTGCCCTTGCCGGTGAAGCCGATGTTCATCGGGAAGGCGTCGGCGGCCTTGAGCATCTGCGCCATGTGCCAGGGACCGGGGGTCACGGTGGTGGCATAGGTGCCGGTGGCCGGGCCGGTGCCGCCACCGATCATGGTGGTGGTGCCGCTCATGAGCGCCTCTTCGATCTGCTGCGGGCAGATGAAGTGGATGTGCGAGTCGATGCCACCGGCGGTGAGGATCATGCCCTCGCCGGCGATGACCTCGGTGGCGGCGCCGATGGGCACGCTGACGCCGGGCTGGATATCCGGGTTGCCGGCCTTGCCGATGGCGTGGATGCGGCCCTGCTTGAGGCCGACATCGGCCTTGACGATGCCCCAGTGATCGACGATCAGGGCATTGGTGATGACGGTATCCACCACCTCGGCCGCCAGCAGCTGGCTCTGGCCCATGCCGTCGCGGATGACCTTGCCGCCGCCGAATTTCACTTCTTCGCCGTAGACGGTGTGATCTTCTTCGATCTCGATCCAGAGCTCGGTATCGGCCAGGCGCACCCGGTCGCCGATGGTGGGGCCGAACATGTCGGCATAGGCTTGGCGGGAGATTTTCATAGGTGTGAATCCCGAATAAAGGTGGTCCGGTTTGCCCTCACCCCGACCCTCTCCCGGAGGGAGAGGGAGAAGAGCGGGAGCTCGGTGTCTGTTCTTGAGCCCCCTCTCCCCTTGGGAGAGGGTTGGGGTGAGGGAGCGCGTAAAAGGCGAAGAGCCGGAGTACCCCTACAGCTTCCCCATCACCCGCCCGGCGAAGCCGTAGACGGTGCGCAGGCCGGCCAACTCGACCAGTTCCACCTCGCGACTCTGGCCCGGCTCGAAGCGCACGGCGGTGCCGGCGGCGATGTTCAGGCGCATGCCACGGGACAGGGCGCGGTCGAACACCAGGGCGTCGTTGGTCTCGTGGAAGTGGTAGTGGGAGCCCACCTGGATCGGTCGATCGCCGCTGTTGGCGACGGTCAGGCTGAGAGTACGGCGGCCGGCGTTGAGCTCGATGTCGCCGTCCTGGATCTGGTATTCGCCGGGGATCATGGGCGCTGCTCCAGCATCAGTTGCATGAAGGTGAGATCCAGCCAGCGACCGAACTTGGTGCCGACCTGGGGCATCTGCCCGGTGGTGATGAAGCCCAGGCGCTCGTGCAGGCGAATGGAGGCCTGGTTGCCGCTCTCGATGGCGGCCACCATCACGTGCTTGTCGCAGGCGCGGGCGCGTTCAATGAGCACCGTCATCAGGCGCGGGCCGATGCCCTGGCCGCGCTGGTCGGGATGGATGTAGACCGAGTGCTCGACGGTGTGGCGAAAGCCCTCGAAGGGCCGCCAGTCGCCAAAGGAGGCATAGCCCACCACCGCGCCGTCGGCATTCTCGGCGACCAGGATGGGGTAGCCCTGGGTGGCGCGCAGGTCGAACCAGGCCTGGCGGTTGGTCAGGTCCACCGGGGTCTCGTTCCAGATCGCCGTGGTGTTGCTGACGGCGTCGTTGTAGATGTGCAGCACGGCCGGCAGGTCGGCAGGCGTGGCGTCGCGGACGATCAGACTCATGGCGGTCTCCCTAGGCGATCGGCTGATGGACGGTGACCAGCTTGGTCCCGTCGGGGAAGGTGGCTTCCACCTGGATCTCCGGGATCATCTCCGGAACGCCTTCCATCACCTGGTCGCGGGTCAGCAGGGTGGTGCCATAGTGCATCAGCTCGGCGACGGTGCGACCGTCACGAGCGCCTTCGAGCAGGGCGGCGGAGATCAGCGCCATGGCTTCCGGGTAGTTGAGCTTCACCCCACGCGCCAGGCGGCGTTCGGCCACCAGGCCGGCGGTGAAGATGAGCAGCTTGTCTTTTTCGCGGGGCGTCAGGTCCATGGGTGTTCCGGTTGGCAGATGCGGTCAAGGAAAGTCGGTCGATCATCGCGGCCATGGGCCGCGCCTACAAGAGTGTCGCGGCCTCAGGTGCTCCAGATCCGTGGCGGCATGGCGGCGCGGCCGAGCAGGGCCGGGCGCAGTAGGCGCCAGAGGTCGATCAGCCAGGCGCGGGCCTGCAGGGATTCGGCGGCCAGGCAGCGGGCGACCACCAGGCCGGGCAGCTGGGTCAGGTCGCCGCGTACCGGCAGGGCGAGGTCGCGGCAGCGCGCCAGGGTATCGGCGTCCAGGGTGCCGGTGATCAGCAGGGTAGCGAACACCGGCTGACCGGCCAGGCCGATGGGCGAGTCCAGCAACCGATCCGCGCCGACCAGGCGTTGGCGCTCATGCCACAGCGGAGTGCCGTCGCGGCGGATGTCCAGGTGCGCCTGGAACAGCCCCTCGGTGAAGCGCTCGGCACTGGCCGGGCGGCCCAGGGCGACGATGTCCCAGTAGCAGAGGCGGGCGTCGCCTGCCAGCTCGATACGGGTGGCGAGATGGGCCTGGGCGCCGGAGAAGACGATGGTCTCCTGGGGTAGCCATTCCAGGGTAGCGCCGGCGGCGACGCGCAGCTCGATCTGCTGATGCGCCGTGCTGTCGGCGCGATACCACTTGGCCGCCCCGGGGCTGGTGAGCTGGGCCCAGGCGTTCTCGCCGACGCTGACGTCGATGTCCAGCCGATCGCCCCCGGCGATGCCGCCCGGTGGATGCACCAGGATGTGCTGGCAGACCTCGGGACCTTCGGCGTGCAGATGTTTCTGCACCCGCAAGGGGCCGACGTGGCGGCGGGTGGTCGGCCGGGTCCAGTCGCCCTGGCGGGCATAGGCCAGCTCCAGGCGCGCCAGCCAGGCGGGGGTGAAGAGGGCAGGAGGTAGAGCAGAGGTCATCGGGGGTTGGTCGTTGTTTTGGTTGGGCCGTTTGGGGAGGGCCTTGCAAGAATCTGACCGGGTGGGGGGTATTTGTGAAGCGGGGGCGCTATGGAGGGCGTCGGGATAGGTGCCCGGGCTATTTGCTGAGTTTTGTATGTAGTTCCTGTTTCGCCTGGCCGGCGACTTACTTTTCTTTGCTTGCGGATCGCCGCCCGGTGCAAAGAAAAGTAAGCAAAAGAAAGCACACCCCACGTTTCGGCCCTCCGCTGCGCTCCGGGTGATTCGCTCCGCTCACCCTTCGGGCCAGCCTGCGGCTGTTACTCCACTTCGCTACGTCTCCCTCGCTCCGGCGCCGCTCCGGGGGCACGGCACGAAGGGGCTTCCTGCCCCTCGCGCCTTGCTCGGCGTCCTGCCTCGCATCCCCTTCCACGACACCTACACTCGGCCTCACTGACGGGGACGGGGCGCAAGCCTGATGTCCGGATGTTTACAGGTTTGTAGCGTGGAAAACCGCGCAGCGTTTTCCACTGGAAGGTACCGACACTATCAGTGGACAAGGCGACGCTGTCCACGCTACGGGCTACGGGTTTTATGGTTCTTCAACCAACACTTTCAGGCTGGCGAATCGCCCCGTTCAGGAGGGCAAGCGCCAGTGTCGTGGAGTGGGTCGAGCCGCATGGATGCGGCGAGAGGTCCAGTGGGCCATGGACGGCCCATCTGGACCGACCCCGGAACGGCGCTGGCGTGAGCGGACCCGGAGCGCAGCGAAGGGCCGGATGTCCGGGGCAAGCGTTTTTGGTTACTTTTGCCGCGATTGGCAAAAGTGACTCGCCCGGGTGGGCGAAACAAAAAGTCTCAGCAGACTTCAGTAATCGGCTGGGTACCGATGAGCACAGGTGCTTTGGGCTTCGCTCCGCTCAGCACCAATCTACGTCAGCCGGTCTTCGGCGCGCCGACCCTTCCCTACGAAATCCCCCGCCACTGCCGCGGACTCACCTGAAACCACCGCCGAAACGCCCGCGAAAAGGCGCTCGTCTCCGAGTAGCCCAGCAGCGGCGCCAGGTCGGTGACCGGCAGCCGCTGCCGCAGGTAGTGCTGGGCCAGGTCGCGGCGGACGCCTTCGACCAGCGCCGAGAAGCTCGCGCCCTGGTCGCGCAGGCGGCGCTGCAGCTGGCTGGTGGACAGGTCCAGGCGCTGGGCGATGGACTCCAGGCTGGGTTCGCCCAGGGGTAGGGCCAGGCGTACCGAGGCGCGGACCTCTTCGAGCAGTTCCAGCTGCGGCAGGCGCTGGCCGAGTTGGCGGATGGCGTCCTGTACCACCAGCAGGAGCAGCGGATCGTGGTCGGGCATGGCGCGGTCGCGCAGGTCGACCTTGGGCACCAGCATGGCGTTGCACGGCTGGCCGAAACTGACCGGGGCCTCGAACAGCCGGCGATGCTCGTGCCAGCCCTCGGGCCGGGGGTGTTCGAACTGCACCGCCCGCGGCGCCCAGGTCGGGCCGAGCACATGGCGCAAGAGGTTGAGCAGCATGCCCAGGGTCAGCTCGGCGTCCTGGCGGCGGGCGACGATGGCGCCGTGGCGTACCTGGTAGTCGAAGCGCCAGCAATCGCCGGCGTCCACCAGCTGGATCAGGGTGCTGTGCTGGTGGAAGGGAAAGGCGGCGGCGAAGTTCTGCAGGGCCGCCTCGGCGGTGGGCGAGCAGAGTCCCACGTAACCCAGCAGACCGAGCATCTGCGGCTTGAACTGCTGCCCGTAGTGCAGCCCGAAATTGTCGCAGCCGGACTGGGCGGCGGCTTCTTCCAGGACCCGGCAGTAGTTGCCCAGCCCCAGGCTCAGGGTGGGATGCTGCAACTGTTCCGGATCGATGCCGGCGGTGCCGAAGATGCGATCGACATCGCCGCCGTGGCTGGTGATGACGGTGTCCAGCCCGCTGGCGGCGGCAGAGAGCACGCCGAGGTTGCGCGACATTGAGGTCAGGGCGGCGAAGCCAGAGGCGGCCAGGGGCATGGAGTGGGTCCAGGGAGGGGATCGGCATGAATGAAGCAAAGGCTGTGCCCCAGGGTGGCAGTCGATCCAGAGCAGGGACCATAACGTCGAGGGCTTCACGCTATTCGGCCCCTTGATGTGCCCCATCGCAGGGCGAGGGATCGGACATCGCACCAGGGTGGTGCGGCCTTGGGTAGCAGCCTGGGAAGAGGAGTAACGCCGACTTGACCCAAGGTCACAGCGGCCGTGCCGAGCGGTCAAGTCGGCACGGCCCCGGCCTGTTTAAGCTCGAAAAAGCCGGGCATCGCGGGATCGCGGTCGCCCATTCGGATCACGTCGCTACAAGGGGAGTGGCCTGTCATGACCAACGAGAAACTCAAGCCGACCCTCGGCACCCTGCACCTCTGGGGTATCGCCGTGGGTCTGGTGATCTCCGGGGAGTACTTCGGCTGGAGCTATGGCTGGGGCGTCGCCGGGACCCTGGGCTTTCTGGTTACCGCGCTGGTGGTGGCGGTGATGTACACCTGCTTCATCTTCAGCTTCACCGAGCTGACCACCGCCATTCCCCATGCCGGCGGCCCCTTCGCCTACAGCCGCCGCGCCTTCGGCCCCCGGGGCGGTACCATCGCCGGGATCGCCACCCTGATCGAATTCGTCTTCGCCCCGCCGGCCATCGCCATGGCCATCGGCGCCTACCTCAATGTGCAGTTTCCCGCCCTCGATCCCAAGCTGTGCGCGGTGGCGGCCTATTTCATCTTCATGACGCTGAACATCCTCGGGGTGAGCATCGCCGCCACCTTCGAATTGGTGGTCACGGTGCTGGCGGTGATCGAGTTGCTGATCTTCATGGGGGTGGTGGCGCCGGATTTCAGTCTGGCCAACTTCACCCGCGGTGGCTGGGCCGGGCAGGACCAGTTCTCGCTGGCGGCGGTGGGTGGCATGTTCGCCGCCATCCCCTTCGCCATCTGGTTCTTTCTCGCCATCGAGGGCGCGGCCATGGCCGCCGAGGAAGCCAAGGACCCCAAGCGCACCATTCCCAAGGCCTACATCGCCGGCATCCTCACCCTGGTGACCCTGGCCATCGGCGTGATGATCTTCGCTGGCGGCGTGGGCGACTGGCGGGCGCTGTCCAACATCAACGATCCGCTGCCCCAGGCCATGAAGGGAGTGGTGGGCGAGGGCTCCGTGTGGCTGCACCTGCTGGTGGGCATCGGCCTGTTCGGGCTGGTGGCCAGCTTCCACGGCATCATCCTCGGCTATTCCCGGCAATTCTTCGCCCTGGCCCGCGCCGGCTTTTTGCCCCACGGCCTGGCCAAGCTGTCGCGCTTCCAGACGCCGCACCGGGCGGTGCTGGCCGGCGGCGTGGTGGGCATCGCCGCCATCTTCAGCGACGGGGTGATCAGCCTGCAGGGCATGACCCTGACCGCCGCCATGATCACCATGAGCGTGTTCGGCGCCATCGTCATGTACATCATGAGCATGCTCAGCCTGTTCAAGCTGCGCCGCAGCGAGCCGAACCTGGAGCGCACCTTCCGCGCCCCGGGCTATCCGGTGGTGCCAGCCATCGCCCTGGTGCTGGCGGTGGTCTGCCTGATCGCCATGGTCTGGTACAACCCGGTGATCGCCAGCGTCTTCGTGGTGCTGATGGTGATAGGCGCGCTGGTCTGCGGTCTCAGCCGTAGACAGGGCGACATTGCACCCGACGCCGCCTTCGGCGAGGCTCTGCGCAGCGCAACCCGGGAGGTAGCATGAGCGGTTTCCAGCATAGCGTGGGCGGCCAGACCTGGCGTTTCGCCGATCTCAAGGAACTGCTGGCCAAGGCCACCCCGGCGCGTTCCGGGGATGTCCTGGCCGGAGTCGCCGCCGGCAGCGACGTGGAGCGGGTGGCAGCGCAGATGGCGCTGGCCGAAGTGCCACTCAAGCACTTTCTCAGCGAGGCGGTGATCCCCTACGAGGCCGACGAGGTCACCCGGCTGATCCTGGATACGCACGATGCCGAGGCCTTTGCCCCGGTCGCCCACCTCACCGTGGGCGGCTTCCGCGACTGGCTGCTGGGTGCGGCGGCCGACGAGACCAGTCTCGCCGCCCTGGCCCCGGGGCTGACCCCGGAGATGGTCGCCGCGGTGTCCAAGATCATGCGCATCCAGGACCTGATCCTGGTGGCGCAGAAGGTTCGGGTGGTGACCCGCTTTCGCAATACCATCGGCCTGCGTGGACGACTGTCGACCCGGCTGCAGCCCAATCATCCCACCGACGATCCGGCCGGCATCGCCGCCAGCGTTCTCGACGGCCTGCTCTATGGCAACGGCGATGCGGTGATCGGCATCAACCCGGCCACCGACAGCACGGGCGGCATCTGCGAGCTGCTGAAGATGCTTGATGCGGTGATCCAGCGCTACGAGATCCCGACCCAGGCCTGCGTCCTGACCCACGTCACCACCAGCATCGCCGCCATCGAGCGCGGTGCGCCGGTGGACCTGGTGTTCCAGTCCATCGCCGGCACCCAGGGCGCCAACGAAAGCTTCGGCATCAGCCTGGCGCTGCTGCAGGAGGGCTATGAAGCCGGACTGTCGCAGCGACGCGGCACCCTGGGCGACAACCTCATGTATTTCGAAACGGGGCAGGGCAGTGCGCTGTCGGCCGGCGCCCACCATGGCGTCGATCAGCAGACCTGCGAGGTGCGTGCCTACGCCGTGGCCCGTCAATTCAAGCCGCTGCTGGTGAACACCGTGGTCGGCTTCATCGGCCCCGAGTACCTCTACAACGGCAAGCAGATCATCCGCGCGGGTCTCGAAGACCATTTCTGCGGCAAGCTGCTCGGCGTGCCCATGGGCTGCGACATCTGCTACACCAACCATGCCGAGGCCGACCAGGACGACATGGACATGCTGCTGACCCTACTGGGCGCGGCGGGTATCAACTTCATCATGGGCATCCCGGGCTCGGACGACGTGATGCTCAACTACCAGACCACCTCCTTCCACGACGCCCTCTATGCCCGCCAGGTGCTGGGCCTGCAACCGGCACCGGAATTCGCCGCCTGGCTCGACCGCCTGGGCATCCTGCGCCTGGAGGACGGCCGCTTCCGCCTCGGCGAGGGCCTGCCGGCGCCGTTCCAGCGGGTGTTGGCGCAGATTTGAATGGTTTTTCGTAGGTTGGGCTGAGCGTTAGCGAAGCCCAACGTTGCCAGGCTCGACTCGTGCCTGTTGGGCTTCGACGGTGGAGCCATCTCAACCCAACCTACGAAAGGGCCGAGTGCCAGCCCCAATCCTTGCTTGTCGGGCTTCGACGATGAAGCCGTCTCAACCCAACCTACCGAGGAGGTTGCCATGAAGGACTCCGACACCGCCCGCCCCGATCCCTGGGCCGAATTGCGTCGCCTGACCCCGGCGCGCATCGCCCTGGGCCGCGCCGGCACCAGCCTGCCCACTGCCGCCCAGCTGGACTTCCAGGCCGCCCATGCCCAGGCCCGCGATGCCGTGCACCTGGCCTTCGATCACCAGGCGCTGCGTGAAGGCCTGACCGCCCAGGGCCGCGAGACCCTGGTGCTCAAGAGCGCCGCGCCGGATCGACACACCTATCTGCAGCGCCCCGACCTGGGACGCAAGCTGTCGGAGGAATCCGCCCGTAAGCTACAGGCCTATGCCGCCGAGCATCCCGAGGGCTTCGACGTCGCCGTGGTCATCGCTGATGGCCTCTCCGCCCTGGCGGTGCATCGCCATGCGCTGCCGTTCCTCAAGCGCCTGGCCGACCAGGCCCAGGCTGAGGGCTGGCGCTGGGCCCCGGTGACCCTGGTGGAGCAGGGGCGGGTGGCGGTGGGTGACGAGATCGGCGGCCTGCTCAAGGCGCGGCTGCTGGTGATGCTGATCGGCGAACGCCCGGGCCTGAGTTCGCCCGACAGCCTCGGCCTCTACTTTACCTATGGCCCACGCCCTGGCCTCAACGACGCCTATCGCAACTGCATCTCCAACGTGCGCCTGGAAGGCCTCGCCTATGGCCTGGCCGCGCACAAGCTGCTCTACCTGATGCGCGAGGCGGATCGGCGCAAACTGTCCGGCGTGCAACTCAAGGACGAAGCCGAGGTGCCGCTGCTGGAGGGTGGGGAAGAAAACGCCCGAGTGGGAAATTTCCTGACGGCGTCTTAGGGGGTTCAGGGACGCGCGCTGGCTTGACGATGCCTGTCCAGCAGGCGGTCGATTGCACTGCGATCGAGGGGCCGTTTCTGTTTTAGAAAGCCCTGCAGCTGATAGGAATTCCAACCATCCGACGCCTTGCCCGGACGCCGGATAGGTCGCTGCGGATCAGCACCGTAGCGCAACAGCAGCGCGACCAGGTCCGGCCGATTGAAGAGGATGGCGGCGTTGAGTGGCGTCAGGCCGCCGGTATCGACCGGCTCATCGGCCGGACAGCCGGCGGCTAGGGCGGTCTGCGCCATCTGCAAGAGCACTTCCCGACGTATCCCTGGCTCATCGTAGTGGGCGCCGACAAAGTCCAGCGTTGGTTGAGTCCGAATTTTCCCGCCCGTGGTGAGGCCTAGCAGGCAGCCGCGTTCATCGATCACCTTGATGCCAGGGTCGGCCTGACTGCTGTCGGCCAGCGCCAGCAGCGCTACCAGACCCAGCGTCTGAAATAGGAAAGTGCGCATGGTCCCTCGCTAGCTGGCCGATCAACCCAGCGCCTTGCGCAGGAAGTACCGCGCGAAGCCCGGCGGATAGTCCGCCAGCTCGCCGAAGACTTCATAGCCCAGGCGCTCGTAGAAGCCGCGGGCCTGGAACTCATGGGTGTCGAGCCAGGCGCCGTGGCAACCGCGGCTGCTCGCCTCGGCCTCGGCGCGCAGCAGCAACTCGCGGCCGGCGCCCTGGCCGCGGACGGCCTCGTCCACCGCCAGCAACTGCACGGTCAGCCAGCCATAGCTGGTATAGCCCCAGAGGCCGCCGAGGGCTTCGCCGCCGCGGGTCAGGCTGATGACCAGGGCCCGGTAACCGCTCGGGCCCGCCTGGCTGTCGTTGTAGCGCCTCAGCGGCGCGGCGATGGCCTGGCGCAGGTCTTCGCGTGCTTCGTCGGTCAGGTGGTAAACCAGGGGTGCTGCGGACATGGCGAAGGTCTCGGGAAGAGGTCTGTCCGAGCATAGCGCAGCAGTGCTGCGTGACCGCCCGGTTCTGCCGCTTTCGCCGGGGCGGCCTTGGGGTAGCATGGCCCTTTAGCCGTCTCGCGAGGGAGCCATGGACATACGTGAAGGTCGCGCCCGGGTCGGCGCCCTCGAGCTGGCCTATGAGGACTGGGGCGATCCCGCTGATCCGGCGCTGCTGCTGATCATGGGCTTTGGCGCCCAGTTGCTGCTCTGGCCGGAAGGCTTCTGCGAGGCCCTGGTACGCCGGGGCCTGCGGGTGATCCGTTTCGACAATCGCGACGTCGGCCAGTCCTCGCGGCTGAGCTGGCCGGGTGGACGGCCGCCTTCACTGTGGCCGGTGCTGGGGCGGGCGCAACTGGGCAAGCCCAGCGCCGTGCCCTATCGCCTGGAAGCCATGGCCGCCGATGCGGTCGGGCTGCTCGATCACCTGGGGCTGGAACGCGCCTTCGTACTGGGCGGCTCCATGGGCGGCATGATCGCCCAGATCCTTGCCGCCAACTGGCCACAGCGGGTGGCGCGGCTGGGCATCCTGTTCTCGTCGACCAATCAGCCGCTGTTGCCGCCACCCTCGTTCAAGCTGCTTGGCAGCCTGCTGCTGCGACCCCCGGCCGATCTGCCGGTGGAGGCGGCGCTCGCCCGGCAGAAGGCCCTGCTGCGCGGCATCGAGAGTCCGAGGTATCGCCAGAGCGAGGCCGATCTGGAACGGCTGGTGCAGCGCATCCTGGCGCGCGGGGTGGATGTGGAGGGGGTGCAGCGGCAGTTGTTCGCCCTGCTCGGCAGCGGCGATCTGCGCGTCTTCGCCCGCCGCATCCAGGCGCCGACCCTGGTGGTGCACGGCGCGCGGGATCCCTTGCTGCGTCCGGCCTGTGGTCGCGCCGTGGCGCGGGCCATTCCCGGCGCCCGCTTCGAGCTGATACCGGACATGGCCCATGACCTGCCGGCACCGCTCTGGCCGAGGCTCAGCGAGTTGTTCGCCGACTTCTTCCTGGCGGCCTAGGCCGGGTCGCCGGCGCGGGGCCTGAGTCCGTCGATGATCAGCGTCTCCAGGCCCTGCAGGACCTCGTCGAAGAACAGCGGATCCTTCAGCGAGCGGCCGCACAGGGTCTGCACCTGCACCCGGAAGTCCGCATAGTGCTGGGTGATGGCCCAGATGCTGAAGATCAGGTGGTGCGGATCCACCGGCGCCAGCTTGCCGGCGGCGATCCAGGTGCGGATCACCCGGGTCTTCTCATCCATCAGGTCGTGCAGGCTGCCCTGCAATTCGGGCAGCAGCAGCGGTGCGCCCTGGACCATCTCCAGGCAGAACAGCCGGGACTCGGCGGGATAGTCGCGGGACATCTCCAGCTTCTGGCGCAGATAGCCGCGCAGGGCGTCGAGGGGTTCCTGGTCTTCGCTGAAGGTGCGCAGGGGATTCAGCCAGGTCGCCAGCAGCTGACGCAGCACGGCGACATAGAGCTCTTCCTTGTTGCTGAAATAGTAGAGCAGGTTGGTCTTGGAGACGTCCGCCTGCAGCGCCACCTGATCCAGACTGGCGCCGTGCAGACCGAAGCGGGAAAAGATATCGAGCGCCGCGCTGAGGATCTGGGCGCGCTTGGCTTCTATCTGGCGCTGCCGGCGTTGCTGGGCGGCAGGGCTGGGTTGGCGGGACTTGCGTGGCGGAAGATCACTGGCCTGACTCACGAACTGCTCCTTGGGCCTTCTTGGACATCTGACGCGGGCCGGCTGCAGGCGCGGTCGTTGAGCTTCGCACCTTCCTGGTGACGAATCATCGGCGGACCCCGAAAGGTAGCGCGTCAGTCTCCGAACTCTAGCATGGCGCGCCGGCCTTCATGCCCCGGATTCGGGCGCCTTGCACAAACTAGGTGCTCTAATCTGGACCAAATGGTCCAGCTTTATTCTCGAACAGACCCCAAGTGTTTGATTGGCTTGAACTTTCAAGACTTGGCAAGCTTTCTGCTCCGATCCTGCAGCAACGGCGCATCTGGATGCGCTTCGATTCCTGACTGCGGGAGAGTGCGAGCGATGAACATCGGTGTCTTCATTCCCATCGGCAACAACGGCTGGCTGCTATCGGAAAACGCGCCCCAGTACCGGCCCACCTTCGAGCTGAATCGCGAGATCGTGCAGCGCGCCGAGCACTACGGCTTCGACTTCGCCCTGTCGATGATCAAGTTGCGCGGCTTCGGCGGTAAGACCGAATTCTGGGACCACAACCTGGAATCCTTCACCCTGATGGCGGGCCTGGCGGCAGTGACCTCGCGCATCAAGCTGTTCGCCACCGCCGCGACCCTGACCCTGCCGCCGGCCATCGTCGCGCGCATGGCCGCCACCATCGACTGCATCTCCGGCGGCCGCTTCGGCGTCAACCTGGTCACCGGCTGGCAGAAGCCCGAATACAGCCAGATGGGGCTCTGGCCGGGCGATGAATTCTTTGCCAGTCGCTATCAATACCTCGGTGAATACGCCCAGGTGCTGCGCGATCTCTGGGGCACCGGCCAGTCGGACTTCCAGGGCGCGCACTTCCGCATGGAGGACTGCCGGGTCAGTCCGCAGCCCCAGGCGCCCATGGAGATCGTCTGCGCCGGGGCGAGCGATGCCGGCCTGGCCTTCGCCGCCGAACATGCCGACTACAGCTTTGTCTTCGGCAAGGGCGTCAACACGCCCAAGGCCTTCGCCCCGGCGGTGGAGCGGCTGCAGGCGGCCACCGCCAAGACCGGGCGCGAGGTCTCCTCCATCGCCCTGTTCATGATCATCGCCGCCGAGACCGACGAGGCGGCCCGCGCCAAGTGGGAGCACTACAAGGCCGGGGCCGACGAGGAGGCCATCGCCTGGCTGGGCGCCCAGGCCGCCGCCGACACCAAGTCCGGCAGCGACACCAATGTGCGGCAGATGGCCGATCCGACCTCGGCGGTCAACATCAACATGGGCACCCTGGTGGGTTCCTTCGCCAGCGTGGCGCGGATGCTGGACGAGATCGCCGAGGTGCCCGGGGCCAGCGGGGTGCTGCTGACCTTCGATGACTTCGTCCAGGGCGTGACCGACTTCGGCGAGCGCATCCAGCCGCTGATGCAGAGCCGCCGTCACGTCGAGCTGCTCAAGGAGAGTGCCTGATGAACGCTGTGGAAACCCTGGCGGGCTATGCCCTGCCTGCGAGCGACGCCGAAGCCGTGACGCTGCCGGCGCGGCCCGAACCGCTGCGGCTCAAGGCCAGCGAGACGGCGCTGATCGTGGTGGACATGCAGAACGCCTATGCCAGCAAGGGCGGCTACCTGGACCTGGCCGGCTTCGACGTCTCCGCTACCGGCCCGGTGATCGAGAATGTCGCCGCCGTGGTGGAGACCGCCCGCGGCGCCGGTATCCAGGTGGTCTGGTTCCAGAATGGCTGGGATCCGGAGTATCGCGAGGCGGGCGGACCGGGTTCGCCCAACTGGCACAAGTCCAATGCCCTGAAGACCATGCGCAAGCGACCCGAATTGCAAGGGCAGTTGCTGGCCAAGGGCGGCTGGGACTATGCCCTGGTGGATCAGCTGCAGCCGGCGGCCGCCGATCTGGTGGTGCCCAAGACCCGCTACAGCGGCTTTTACAACACCCACCTGGACAGCCTGCTGCGCGCCCGTGGCATCCGCAACCTGGTGTTTGTCGGCGTCGCCACCAACGTCTGCGTGGAGTCGACCCTCCGGGACGGCTTCTTCCTCGAATACTTCGGCGTCTGCCTGCACGACGCCTGCCACCAGGCCGGACCCCGTTCGGCCCACGACGCCGCGCTGTTCAACATCGAGACCTTCTTCGGCTGGGTCGCCAGCTGCGCCGACTTCCACACCACCTTCGCCAAGGACTGAGCACCATGCCCAAGCAAGCCGTGATCCCAGCCGGTACCGGTACCCCCATCGCCCCCTTCGTGCCCGGCAGCCTGGCCGATGGCGTGCTCTATGTCTCCGGCACCCTGCCGTTCGATGCCCAGAACAACGTGGTCCATGTCGGCGACGCCGCCGCCCAGGCACGCCACGTGCTCACCACCATCCAGGGCGTGGTGGAGGCGGCTGGCGGCAGCATGGCCGACGTCACCTTCAACATGATCATGCTCACCGACTGGGCGAACTACGCCGCCATCAACGCGGTGTACGCCGAATTCTTTCCTGGCGAGAAGCCGGCGCGCTACTGCATCCAGTGCGGCCTGGTGAAGCCCGACGCCCTGATCGAGATCGCCAGCATCGCCCATGTCGGCTAGGCCGCGCTCCGTCTAGCCCCCTCTCCCCCTGGGAGAGGGCTGGGGTGAGGGGAAGCCTCAACCACCCAACCTTAAAGGACCGCCCATGCACTTCGAACTCCATGGCCGCCAGGACCCGGCGGCCGAGACCCTGCTGCTCAGCTCCGGGCTGGGCGGCGCCGGGGCCTTCTGGGCGCCACAGCTGGCGACTCTGGGCGAACGTTTCCGGGTGGTGGTCTACGACCAGCCCGGCACCGGCAGGAGCCCGGCCGAGTTGCCCGCCGACTATTGCATCCAGCATATGGCCGAGGACCTGCTGGCGCTGGCCGATCGCCTGGAACTCGACCACTGTCTGTTCATGGGCCATGCCCTGGGCGGTCTGGTGGGCCTGCAGGCCGAGCTGCTACGGCCGGGCCTGATCCGTCGCCAGGTGCTGGTCAACGCCTGGAGCCGACCTAATCCGCACACCGCGCGCTGCTTCGCCCTGCGCCAACGGCTGCTGCGCGACAGCGGCGCCGCGGCCTATGTCCAGGCCCAGGCGATCTTTCTCTATCCGGCCACCTGGATCGCCGAACAGGGCGAGCGCCTGACCGCCGACGAAGCCCATGCCCTGGCGCACTTCCCCGGTGAGGCCAACGTCCTGCGGCGCATCGGCGCGCTGCTGGCCTTCAATGTGGACGCCGAGCTGGGACGTATCCAGGTACCGACCCTGGTGCTGGCCAACCGCGACGACGTGCTGGTGCCCTGGACCTCGTCCCAGCGCCTGGCCGCAGGCTTGCCCCAGGCCACCCTCCAGTTGCTGGAGTGGGGCGGCCACGCTTCCAGTGTCACCGCCCCCGCCACCTTCGACCGGGTGGTACTCGACTATCTCAGCCAAGCCCTGGAGGCGTAACGCCATGTCCGTTGCCCATGCCGTGCCCCTATCCGCCACTACGCCCGCCACTCTTGTCGACCGCGACCTCTTCCGGGGGGCCATGGCGCGCCTGGGCGCCGCGGTCAACCTCGTCACCACCGACGGTCCGGCCGGCCTGGCCGGCTTTACCGCTACCGCCGTGTGCAGCGTCAGCGACAGCCCGGCGACCTTGCTGGTCTGTCTCAACCGCGGCGCCTCGGTGCATCCGGCCTTCAGCGCCAACGGCGTGCTCTGCGTCAACGTCCTGGCCGCCGGCCAGCAGACGCTGGCCAACCTCTTCGGGGGCAAGACCGCCATGGCCGAACGCTTCGCCGCGGCGAACTGGACGCGCCTCGCCACCGGTGCGCCGGTGCTGGACGGCGCCCTGGTGGCCTGCGATTGCCGCATCGCCGGAGTGCAGTCGGTGGGCAGCCACGACCTGCTGCTCTGCGAGGTGCTGGGAGTGGCCGAGCCGGGTGGTCAGGGTGGCCTACTGTATTTCGATCGGCGTTATCACGAGCTGGCCTAGCGGGGGCTGTCGGGCTTCGACGAGGGAGCCGTCTCCACCCAACCCATGACCGCTGTAGGTTGGGTTGAGCGCAGCGAAGCCCAACACCGCCCAGCCGATCCAACACCCCAAAGCCTTCCCTGTCAGCCTTAACCGCACCCCAGGCGCCACCCCGGTGCACGCTGACCGTTCGAGGTGCAGCGCACCATCAGCGGATCCTGAGTATCGCCCTCAACGCGCTGTTTTTATTGGCTTTTATAGTTTTTACCAAATGGTCCAAAGATGGCACAACGGTTGCAATTTCCCTGCTGCCGTCCTGCCCGGTGAACGTGCGTCGCGCTGTCTCCTTTCGTCCCACTCGTGAGGTCCGTCATGCCGCTGTCCAGTGTTCCCATTATCGATCTGGCTCCCTACTTCGAAGGTTCTGCCGCCGGCAAGCAGGCGGTGGCCAAGGCCGTCGACCAGGCCTGCCGCGATATCGGCTTTCTGGTCATCACTCACCATCAGGTGCCCGAAGAACTGGTCGAGCGTGTCTCGCGCCTGTCGCGAGCCTTCTTCGACCTGCCGCTGGCGGAGAAACGCAAGGCTGATCGACCGCGCTCGGATCAGGTGCGCGGCTACAGCGCGGTGGCCGAGGAAAGCCTGTCCTACAGCCTGGAAGAGGCGGCGCCGGGGGATCTCAAGGAGTCCTTTTCCATTGGCCCTCTGGATGTTCCGGCCACGGCCTATTACCGCGGCCCCGAAGCCGGGCCGCACTTCGCGCCCAATGTCTGGCCCGCGGCCATTCCCGGCTTTCGCCAGGCCTATGCCGAGTACTTCGCCGCCATGAGCGACCTGGCGCGCACCCTGATGCGGCTCTTCGCCCTGGGGCTGGACTTGCCGGAGACCTACTTCGACAGCCGCATCGATCGCCACATCAGCATGTTCCGCACCCTCTGCTATCCCCACCAGAAGGAAGCGGCGCTGCCTGGCCAGCTGCGCGCCGGTGCCCATACCGACTACGGCAGCCTGACCATCGTCCGTCCCGATGACGCCCCCGGCGGGCTGCAGGTGCGCAATGCCGACGGCGAGTGGGTGGACGTGCCCAAGGTGCCGGGCAGCTTCGTGGTCAACATCGGCGACCTGATGATGCAGTGGACCAACGACCGCTGGGTCTCGACCCTGCACCGGGTGGTGAATCCACCGGCGGATGCCGGTTGCGACACCCGCCGCCAGTCCCTGGTGTTCTTCCACCAGCCCAACTACGACACCCTCATCGAATGCCTGCCCGGTTGCGCCACGCCCGGCACGCCGCCGCGCCATGCGCCCATCACCTCGGGCGACCACCTGAGATCCAAGTTCGTCAAGCAGACCACCTTTGGTGGCACCCAGACCGGCGTGCGGGTGGCCTGATGCCGAGTCTTTCCTACGTCAACGTCTTCGCCCGCGACGTGGTGGCCCTGAGCGGCTTCTACCAGCGGGTGTTCGGTTTCCCGGAGATCGAGGCGATCCGCTCGCCGATCTTTCGCGGTCTGGACACCGGCAAGACCGCCATCGGCTTCAATGCGCCGGAGGCCTATGAACTGCTGGGGCTGGGCGAATTCGCCGGCAGTGAAGGCTGCCGCTTCCTGCTCAATCTGGAGGTGGGCAGCCGCGCCGAGGTGGACCGGCTGGTGCCGGTGGCCGAGGCCGCCGGTGCGCGCCTGGTGAAGGCGCCCTACGAAACCTATTACCACTGGTACCAGGCCGTGCTGCTGGACCCGGAAGGCAACGTATTCCGTATCAACTACATGCTGTAGACAAGACTAAGGACGAGACGATGCTGAGCAGATGGCTGGGAAGAGTGGCGTGTGTGCTGGCGCTGGTGGGACTGGGCGCCGTGGCGCAGGCGGACGACGAGGGTTTCACCCTCAAGGGCGAGCCGAAGATCGCCATGCTGTATTTCACCGCCAAGAACGACGGCGGCTGGACCCAGGCCATGGACGAGGCGCGGGTCAAGATCGAGAAGGAACTGGGCCTGAAGATCCAGTTCGTGGAAAACGTGCCGGAGACCGCCTCGGCCATCCGCCCGGCCGCCGAGCGTTTCATCAAGCGCGGCGCCAACATCGTCATCGGCACCGCCTTCGGCTATTCCGACACCTTCAAGCAACTGGCCGAGCAGTATCCCGAGGTGGCCTTCCTCAACGCCTCGGGCACCACCAACGGCCGTAACCTGGAATCCTTCTACGGCCGCACCTACGAGAGTCAGTACCTCTGCGGCATGGCCGCGGGCGCGGCCTCCAAGACCGGCAAGCTGGGCTTCGTCGCCGCCAATCCCTTCGGCGTGGTGAACTGGACCATCAACGCCTACGAGCTGGGCGCCCGGCAGATGAATCCCAACGCCACCCTCACGGTGATCTACACCGGCAGCTGGAACGATCCGGTCAAGGAGCGCGCCGCGGCCGCCGCCCTGATCGACCAGGGCGCCGACGTCATCGGCCAGCACGTGGACACCCCCACGCCGCAGATCGTCGCCCAGGAGCGCGGCGTCTATGGCACCGGCCACCACCGCGACATGCGCCAGTTCGCGCCCAAGGCCACCCTCTGCTCCTCGGTGTGGGTCTGGGATCGCTTCCTGGTGCCCGAGCTCAAGAAGGTCATCGCCGGCCACTGGAAACCTGCACCCAACGGCGCCCTGGTGTCCATGGCCGACGGCGGCACCGACATCGCCGGCTTTGGCGACGCCGTGCCCAAGGCGGCCCAGGAGAAGATCCTCGCCGAGCGCGAGGCCCTGCTCAAGGGCAAGCAGATCTACGCCGGTCCCTTGAGCGATCGCGACGGCAAGGAGCGCGTCCCCGCCGGCCAGGTACTGTCCGACCCGGCGCTGTGGCAGATGGACTGGTTCGTCCAGGGCGTGACGACGCAAAAGTAGCGGCTCACCCCTGGGTGCCGGGCCTCTCCAGGCCCGGCACCGGAGCTAACGCCTGGGTAGGGTGGAAAACCGCGCAGCGTTTTCCACGGAGGCGATCCTTGGACAAAGGCCGACCAGCATGAAAAGACACAACGCCCTGCAACTGCGCGGCGTCGGCAAGACCTTCGATGGCTTCCAGGCGCTGCAGCAGGCGGATTTCCTGGTGCGCTGGGGCGAGGTGCATGCGCTGCTCGGCGAGAACGGCGCAGGCAAGTCGACGCTGATGAACATCGCTGCCGGCCTCTATGCGCCGGAGACCGGTGAGCTCCTGGTGGACGACAACCCGGTGCGGCTGCGCGGTCCGGCGGACGCCGCGCGCTTGCACATCGGCATGGTCCACCAGCACTTCAAGCTGGTGCGGCCCTTCAGCGTCGCCGAGAACGTCCTGCTCGGCCTGCCGGCGGGGCAGGGTAGTCATCGCCGGCGCCTGGTCGAGATCAGCGAGCGTATCCGCCAGCAGGCGGCCGCCCTGGGCTTCGCCATCCGCCCGGAGCAGCGGGTGGCGGACCTGTCCATCGCCGAGCAGCAGCGGGTGGAAATCCTCAAGGTGCTGCTGGCCGGGGCGCGCATCCTCATCCTCGACGAACCCACCGCAGTACTTACCGATGGCGAAGGCGAGCGGTTGCTAGAGACCCTGCGCGCCCTGTCAGCGGAGGGCGCAGCGGTGGTGCTGGTGACCCATCGCATGCAGGACGCCCTGACCTACGCCGACCGCCTCACGGTGATGCGCGGCGGCCGCACCCTGCGCAGCCTGGACCCCGCCGAGGTGTCGGTGGACGAACTGGTACGCCTCACCGTGGGTGACGCCCAGCCGCTCGCCGACACCCCGCGACGTGCTGCCGGGGCACCGCTGCTGACGGTGCGCGGCCTACGCACCCCGGAACGTGGCGGGCGCCGCGCCCTGGATGGCATCGACCTGGAGCTGCGCGCTGGGGAGATCTATGGCATCGCCGGGGTTGGCGGTAACGGCCAGGGCGAGCTGGCCGACGTGCTGATGGGCCTGCCGCAGCCCTGCGAAGGCGAGGTACGGCTGGAGGGCTTCGGTGATCTGGCCGCGGCTGCCGGCGCTCGCCGCCGCGATCTGCGCATCGCCGCCATTCCCGCCGACCGCTATGGCAGCGCCTTGGCCGGGTCCCTGTCGGTGGCTGACAACTTCGCCATCGGCGCGGTGCATGCCGGTCGCTTCGGTGGCTTCGCCCGCCTGGATCGCCGCGCCCAGGAAGAGGCGACCCAGGCGGCGGTCACGCAATTCGATGTCCAGGGCGTGCGCTCGGTGCGGCAGAAGGCGGCGCTGCTCTCCGGCGGCAACGCCCAGAAGCTGGTGATCGCCCGGGAATTCGGTCGCGAACCGCGGCTGGTGCTGGCCCACAGCCCCAGTCGTGGCCTCGACGTGCGCGCCGGCGCCGAGGTGCAGGCACGGCTGCTGGCCGCCCGCGAGGCCGGCGCCGCGGTGTTGCTGATCAGCGAAGACCTGGACGAGGTACTGGCCCTCGCCGACCGCATCGGGGTGATGAGCGCCGGACGCCTCGTCGCCGAATTCCAGCGACCCGCCGATCGCCAGGCGATCGGCCATGCCATGGTGAATCATGCTTGAACCCCTGAGTGCTCCGCTTTCCCAGGTCGATGGCCCGCGACCACGGCAACCGCTGTTCAGCCGGCGCTACACCCTGGAGATCCGCCAGCAGCTGGCCTGGCCCTGGCAGGCGCTGATCCTCGGCCTGGCGTTGCTGGTCGGCCTGGGGCTGTCGGCCGCCATCCTGGTGCTGGCCGGGGTGCCGGCCGGCGAGTTGCTCAACGAATTCGTGGTCGCCACCCTGTTCGATGCCCAGAGTCTGCAGGCCACCCTGTTCCAGGCCGCGCCGGTGATCCTGGTCGGTCTGGCCGGCTGCCTGGCCTTTCGCGCGCGCTTCTGGAATCTGGGGCTGGAAGGCCAGATGATCTGGGGGGCCATCGGCGCCACGGCAGTGTCGCTGTTCGAGATCGGCCCGGAAGCCCTGCGCCTGCCGCTGATGCTGGTGGCGGCGCTGCTCGGCGGCCTGCTCTGGGCGCTGGCGCCCCTGTTGCTCAAGCTGCGCCTGGGAGTCAACGAGATCATCGCCTCGCTGATGCTCAACTACATCGCTGCCAACTTCCTGCTGCACCTGGTGTTCGGTCCCTGGAAGGACCCGCGCGACGCCTTTCCCTATTCACCGCTGTTCCGCCCCTTCGAACGGCTGCCGGAGTTGTTGCCCGGGCTGAGTCTGGCGGTGCCCCTGGCGCTGCTGGTGGCGGTGCTGGCCTGGTGGTTCGTCGCCCTTAGCCGGGCCGGGCTCTACCTGAAATTCGTCGACGCCAATCCGCGGGTGGCCGGCGCCGTCGGCGTGCCGGTGCGCGCCACCATCCTTGCCACGGTGCTGGCTTCCGGCGCCCTGGCCGGGCTGGCCGGCTTCGTGGTGGCGGCCGGGCAGGAGGGGCGGCTGACCCAATCCTTCTACCAGGGCTATGGCTTCTCCGGGATCCTCATCGCCTTCCTGGCGCGCAACAACCCCCTGGCCGCCGCCGTGGTGGCTTTCCTGGTGGCGACCCTGTTCGTCGCCGGGCGCAATCTGCAGGTGTTCTACCAGATCCCCTTCGCCATGGTGCAGCTGATCCAGGCGCTGATCGTCATCTGCGTGGCGTCCTCGGATTTCTTCATCCGCCATAGGCTCAGACGCAGCCAGGGAGGTGCCGCTTGAATCTGTTCGCCAGCTGGCTGGGTAACGTCCCCGACTTCGCCCTACCCTACGCCCTGGCGGCGCTGGGGCTGATCCTCACCGAGCGATCCGGGGTGCTGGCCCTGCATGCCGAGGGCCTGATGCTGGTCGGCGCGCTGTTCGGCATCGGCGCGCAGCTGGCCTTGGGCAATGCCGGCCTGGCGCTGCTGGCGGCCATGGGCGCGGCGGCGCTGGTCTCGTTGCTGTTCGCGGTCATGGTGATCTGGCTGCGCATCAACCAGGTGATCGCCGGCCTGACCCTGGTGTTCTTTTGCCAGGGCCTCACCGGCCTGCTCGGTACCCTCTGGGGCTGGACCAACCAGCCGGTGGCCGGGCTGCCGGCGCTGGCGCTCTGGCCGCTGTCCGATCTGCCGCTGGTGGGGCGGCTGTTCCAGCAGAACCTGCTGGTCTACCTGACCCCGCTGATCTTCTTCGCGGTGATCGCCTGGCTCGAGTGCACCACCCCCGGGCTGCGCCTGCGGGCGGTGGGCGAGAATCCCCAGGCGGCCGATGCGGCGGGTCTCTCGGTGGCCGGCTACCGGTTGCTGGCGATCCTTGCCGGTGCGGCGCTGGTGGGGCTGGCCGGAGGCTACATCGCCGTGCTCAGTACCAAGCTGTGGATCGCCGAGATGACCGGCGGCCGTGGCTGGATCGCCGTGGCCCTGGTGATCTTCGCCCGCTGGTCGCCCTGGCGCGCCCTGGCCGGGGCGCTGCTGTTCGGCTGCATCGAGGCGCTGATTCCGCAGCTGGCCGCCGCCGGGGTGCGGCTGTCGCAATACTTCATCCTGATGGCGCCCTATGCCGTCACCCTGGGCGTGATGATCTGGGTCGCCCTGGCCGGGCGTGACCGCCTGAGCCAACCCGGCGCCCTGGGCGAAGCCTATGTCCGTGAGGAACGCCGATGAGCCTGCGCGCTTTCGTCTATGAGGAACCCCGGCTGCTGGCGCGGGCGGACTTCGCCGATTACCTGGACCCGAGCACCACCGCGGTGCTGTCCATCGACCTGCACCGCGGCCACCTGGACGCCTCGCCGGACTGCCCCTGCCCGGCGCCGCGCGCCCGTGACCTGGTGGCGCCGGTGGACGCCTTCCACCGCCAGGCCCGCGCCCTGGGCGTGCGCATCGTCCATGTGAAATCGGTGCTGCGCGCCAATGGCGCCGATGACCTGGGCGGTATTCCTGCGGCCTGGCGGCGGACCTTTCCGCTGCACGTGGGGCCGATTCCCAATGCCGACGCCCATGCCCTGGAAGGCTCGCCCTGGACCGAGCTGCTCACCGAGGTCCTGCCCGAAGACCTGCGGGTGGAAAACAAACGGCGGCTGTCGGCCTTCTATCCCACCGACCTGGACTTCCTGCTGCGCAACCAGCGCATCACCACCGTGGTGCTGGATGGCGGCTTCACCGACTGCTGCGTGCTCAACACCGCCTTCGACGCCAGCAACCGCACCTACAGGGTGATCGTCCTGCGCGACCTGGTGCGAGGAACCGATGAAAGCCTGGAGCGGGCGGCGCTGAGCATGGTCTCCCTGCACCTGGGGCTGGTGATGGAATCCCGGGATCTGCTCGCGGCCTGGGGTGCTGGCAGCGGGTCCTGACCGCGGTCCGTTGGGCTTCGGCGATGGAGCCGTCTCAACCCAACCTACAAGGGGATTGGGTTCTTGTAGGTTGGCGCTGAACGCAGCGAAGCCCAACGGTGCCCAAGGCCAGATCCCGCGTGTTGGGCTTCGACGATGGAGCTATCTCAACCCGACCTACAAGGGCATTGGGTTCTTGTAGGTTGGCGCTGAGCGCAGCGAAGCCCAACGGTGCCCAAGGCCAGATCCCGCGTGTTGGGCTTCGACGATGGAGCCGTCTCAACCCAACCTACAAGGGCATTGGTTTCTTGTAGGTTGGCGCTGAGCGCAGCGAAGCCCAACGGTGCCCAAGGCCAGCCCCCGCGTGTTGGGCTTCGACGGTGGAGCCGTCTCAGCCCAACCTTGTAT
>NZ_VBTN01000012.1:0-159107 GCF_013277805.1 Pseudomonas sp. MS15a(2019) | reverse complement strand
CAGTTCAGTGGACTGATCGGGTTTGCGAAAAACCCTACACTCGGCTCAGCAATCGCAAAAAACTCATGAATTCACGAGTTACTTGTGTTGCTGATAATCTTGCGACATCAGACTTATCTCACAAGCACCCACACGAATTGCTTGATTCAACTTGTTAAAGAGCAGTGGTTGCGACCGTGTCGCTAACCGAGGCGCGCATTCTACGCTGTCCTCACATCCTGTCAAGCGTTGATTTGAACTTTTTCGTTTCAACTCAACCACTTGCGCTTGCCTGACCGGTCTAACCAATCTCGGCAGCGGGAGGCGAATCCTACAGCATCCTGAGACGCTGTCAACCCCCTCCGCTTCATTTCGTCATCACCCTGAGGTGAGAGCCAAATGGCGAAGAATCCGTGGACCCCTCGCCCGGTTCAGACCTAAGTGCTTGATTTTCAAGCCGCTTCAGCGTCTGCGCCGGAAGTGGGGCGCATTATAGGGGAGTTTCAGAGCAGGTCAACAGTTATTTTACGATCGAGTTGCAGCGGATCAATTCGGCCATGTCCCTGACCGCCTGCTTGAAGCCGACGAAGACGGCCTGGGCGACGATGGCATGGCCGATGTTCAGTTCGTTGATGCCCGGCAGCGCCGCGATGGGTTGGACATTGTGGTAGTGCAGGCCATGGCCGGCATTGACCACCAGCCCGAGGCCAGTGGCGAATTCCACCGCCTTGGCCAGCCGCTGCAGCTCATGGGCTTGCTCTTCCTGGGTCTCCGCTTCGGCGTAGCGACCGGTGTGGAGTTCGATCACCGGAGCACCACTGTCCTTGGCCGCCTGGATCTGCTGCAGATCGGGATCTATAAAGAGAGATACTTCCGAAGCGGGCAGTGCAGCGATGGCGTCGCGGATACGCTGGACCTGCCCCACTACATCCAGGCCACCTTCGGTGGTCAGTTCTTCCCGGCGTTCGGGCACCAGGCAGACGTGCTCGGGACGGATCTCGCGAGCGAATGCCAGCATTTCAGCCGTCAGGGCCACTTCGAGATTCATGCGGGTCTGCAGGAGGTCACGCAGCAGGCGGACATCCCGCTCCTGGATATGGCGACGGTCCTCGCGCAGATGCAGGGTGATGCCATCCGCCCCCGCCTCTTCGGCGTCCAGCGCCGCCTTGACCGGATCGGGATAGCGGGTACCCCGGGCCTGACGCAGGGTGGCGACATGATCGATGTTGACGCCCAACAGAACTCGACTGAACTCTTTCATGGCTTATTCACTTGGCTTGGCGAACAATTCGCGACTCATGAGGGGTTTGCTGCCCAGGTGCGGCGCCAGGGCCTGGCGCATCAGGCGCTTGGCAGCGCGGACTACCGTAGGATCGTCCCACTCGCCACGCTCCAGTGCCAGGATTTCCGCACCGGCCAGACAACCCGGGCGCACCTCGTCGACGGGCTCGAAGCCCTGGTCCGGAATGAAGCGATAGAGGCGCTGGGCGTCAATGGCCTGGCCATCCAGGGCCAGGGACAGCGAGAAGCCATAGCCCAGCAGATCAAGCAGACGCCATTCGAAGGTGCGCAGCAGGGGTTCGACAGGACGACCCTGGGCTAGGGCAGCGAGGGTCAGACCATAGAGCTCGAAGAGGGCGGGATAGGGATCTTCGGCGGGTAGCAGCCTGACCAGCAGCTCATTGAGATAGAAGCCACTGAATAGCGCCTGCCCCTGGAGTAGAAAAGGCGGCGCCAGGGCCGCCACCTTCTGCAGATTCTTCAGCTCCCCGCGCCCGCTGAGCTGGGCTTCGAGGGGAATGAAGGGCCTGGCCAGACTTCCGGAACGGGAGCGGGCCGCGCGCAACACCGTGCGGACCCGGCCGAAGGCGCCGAACACATCCACCAGCGCACTGCTTTCCCGATAGGGGCGCGCATGCAGGACGAACAGCGGCTCAGACGCCTGCATCGCTAGAGGTCGGAGTAACCCAGAGAGCGCAGGGCGCGCTCGTCATCGGACCAGCCGCCTTTGACCTTGACCCAGAGATTGAGCATGACCTTGGCGTCGAACAGGGTTTCCATGTCCTGGCGGGCTTCCTGGCCGATGCGCTTGATGCGCTCGCCAGCCTGACCGATGAGGATCTTCTTCTGACCATCGCGCTCGACCAGGATCAGGCCATGGATGTGCAACACTCCGTTCTCGTACTTGAATTCCTCGATCTCGACGGCGACCTGATAGGGCAATTCCGCCCCCAACTGACGCATGATCTTTTCGCGAATCAACTCGGCCGCCAGGAAGCGACTGGATCTGTCGGTGATCTGGTCTTCGGGGAAGAAGTGGTCGCCTTCCGGTAGGCGCTCGGCCACCAGCTCTTCAAGGGCATCGAGATTGTGGCCGTGCTGGGCGGAAACCGGAATGAGCGTCGCTTCCGGCAGCTGCTCCTGCAGCCATTGCAGGTGCGGCAGCATGTCGGCCTTGTCTTCCAGGCGATCCATCTTGTTGACGGCGAGCAGCACCGGGCACTTCACGAAGCGGACCCGCTCCAGCACCATCTGGTCTTCGTCGGTCCAGCGGGTACGGTCGACCACGAACACCACGACATCCACATCGCGCAGGGCGGTGACGGCCGTCTTGTTCATGAAGCGGTTGAGCGCCTTCTGGTTTTCCTTGTGCAGACCAGGGGTATCCACATAGATGGTCTGCACCTCACCCTCGGTCTTGATGCCGAGCATGTTGTGCCGGGTCGTCTGCGGCTTGCGCGAGGTGATGGCCAGCTTCTGTCCGAGGATATGGTTGAGCAGCGTGGACTTGCCGACGTTGGGGCGACCCACGATGGCTACGTAGCCGCAGCGCGATGCCTTCAGCTCATCATTCATGACCATTCTCCACGCCCAGGGCGATCAAGGCCGCCGAGGCAGCTATCTGTTCGGCGATGCGGCGACTGACGCCCTGCCCCGTCGTTTTCTCATTGAGCATGGCGATCTCGCATTCGACGAAGAAGACCCGGCAATGGGGCTCTCCTTCGATGGCGACCACCTCGTAGCGCGGCAGGTCGCAGGCGCGTGCCTGGAGGAACTCCTGCAGCCGGGTCTTGGGATCCTTGTTGGTATCCACCGGCGTCAACTCGCGTAGTTGCGGCCCGAGCCAGGCCATGACCCGATCCTTGGCGGCGTCCATGCCGGCATCCAGATAGATGCCGCCAATCAGAGCTTCCATGGCATCGGCGAGGATGGATTCGCGGCGAAAGCCACCGCTCTTGAGTTCACCGGAGCCCAGGCGCAGGTAATCACCCAGTTCGAAACTGCGAGCCAGCAGCGCCAGGGTCTCGCCCTTCACCAACTTGGCCCGCAGACGGGACAGCTGACCTTCGCGGGCCTGAGGGAAGTGATCGTAGAGGGCTTCGCCGATGATGAAGTTGAGGATGGCGTCGCCGAGAAATTCCAGGCGTTCGTTGTTGCGACCGGCAAAGCTGCGGTGCGTGAGGGCGAGCAGCATCAGGTCCGGGTCCTTGAAGGTATAACCCAGCCGACGCTCGAGGCGATCTAGAGATAAAGTCACGGGAGATTTATACGGAAATCACGATTGAAACGAACGACCAGATCGATGTTGCGGATCAGGTGTTCACGTTTTTCATAGTCGAGGTGGATCTGCAGGTGATTGCCTTCGGCTTCGACGCGCATGGCCTTTTGCAGATCGAGATCACGGATGTCGTTTACCTGCATCCCCTTCCCCACATAGCTGTAGACGTCGGACACGCTGCGAATCTGGTTATCGGGATTGTCGCCGATGGATTCGATGACCTTGGTCAGAGCATTGTAGTCCAGGTAATGGGGCGCGAGTTTCATGGCCGTACTGGCCAGGAAAGCGATGATGCAGAGTGCGAGCAGACCACCGAGAAACGACAGCCCCTGCTGACGCGACGGACGACCAGGCACTCTGCGTTCATTCATCTGATGATACCTATGCGAGACAGGGTGGGCATGCTCTGCAGCTTGGGCTCCGGCCAGCTCAGCCAGACGGCGAAGGCCTTGCCGACGATGTTGCGGTCGGGAACCATGCCGAGCAGGTCACGGGGAATACTGGGATCGTCCCAGTAGCGACTATCGTTGGAGTTGTCGCGGTTGTCACCCATCATGAAGTAGTGACCGGCAGGCACCTTCCACTCATGGTCGGGTTCCACGCGGTAGCGGGTCATCTCTTCGCGAATCAGGTGCTCGGCCTTGCCCAGTTGTTCCTTGAACAGCTTGACGCTGCCCAGCGAACCCGGCTCGTCGCCCACCAGCTCCTCGCTGACGCGCTGGCCGTTGACGTACAGCTGCTTGTCGCTGGTGTAGCGGATGGTATCCCCCGGCACACCGATGACGCGCTTGATGTAGTTGACGCTGGGATCGCTAGGATAGCGGAACACCATGACGTCACCACGCTGGGGATCGCCGATCGGGATGACCTTGAGATCGATCACCGGCAGGCGAATGCCATAGGCGAATTTGTTCACCAGGATGAAATCGCCCACTTCCAGGGTCGGCTTCATGGAGCCCGACGGAATCTGGAAGGGCTCAACCAGGAACGACCTCAGGATCAGCACGATGGCGAGGACGGGAAAGAAGGACTTTCCGTACTCGACCAGCGCCGGCTCCTTGTTCAACTGCTCCAGTACCGCCGGATCGGGCTCGCTGACCTGCTGCCCGTAGGTCTGGATCGCCTTGCGACGACGCGGTGCGAGCACCAGCAGGTCGATGAGGGCCAGGGCGCCGCAGACGGCGACCGCGAGAACCAGCAACAGAGGGAAGTTCAAAGACATGGGCTTCAGCTATCCACCTTGAGCACGGCCAGGAAGGCCTCCTGAGGAATCTCCACGCTACCGACTTGCTTCATGCGCTTCTTGCCCGCCTTCTGCTTTTCCAGCAGCTTGCGCTTACGGGAGACGTCACCGCCGTAGCACTTGGCCAGAACGTTCTTGCGCAGCGCCTTGACGGTGGTACGGGCGACGATCTGACCGCCAATCGCCGCCTGGATCGCCACGTCGAACATCTGCCTGGGAATCAATTCCTTCATCTTCTCGGTCAGGGCGCGACCCTTGTAGTGCGCCTTGTCACGATGGACGATCAGGGCCAGGGCGTCGACCTTCTCGCCGTTGATGAGGACATCGAGCTTGACCAGGCTGGCGGCTTCGAAGCGATCGAAGCTGTAGTCCAGCGAGGCATAGCCACGGCTCACCGACTTGAGGCGGTCGAAGAAGTCCAGCACCACCTCGTTCATCGGCAGGTCGTAGCTGACCTGCACCTGGCTGCTGAGGAACTGCATGTCGCGCTGGACGCCACGCTTCTCGATGCACAGGGTGATGACGTTGCCCAGGTGCTCCTGGGGCACCAGGATATTGGCGCGGACGATGGGCTCGCGCATCTCGGCGACGGAGGCCAGGTCCGGCAGCTTCGACGGGTTGTCGACATAGATGGTGCTGCCATCCTTGAGCACCACCTCGAAGACCACGGTCGGCGCGGTGGTGATGAGGTCGAGATCGTATTCGCGTTCCAGGCGCTCCTGGATGATCTCCATGTGCAGCATGCCGAGGAAGCCGATGCGGAAGCCGAAGCCGAGGGCCTCGGAGCTTTCCGGCTCGTATTGCAGGGCCGCGTCGTTGAGGGTGAGCTTCTGCAGCGCTTCGCGGAAGTCCTCGAAGTCATCGGAGCTGACCGGGAACAGACCGGCGTAGACCTGCGGCTTGACCCGCTGGAAGCCCGGCAGCATGGCCACGTCGGGGGTGGCACTGAGGGTCAGGGTATCGCCGACCGGGGCACCGAGAATTTCCTTGATGCCGGCGATGATGAAGCCCACTTCACCGGCCTTCAGATCGGGCATTTCGGTGTGCTTGGGCGAGAAGACGCCGACGCTGTCGACCTGGTGCACCTTGCCGGTGGACTTGACCAGGATCTTGTCGCCCTTCTTGACCCGCCCGTGCTTGACGCGCACCAGCGAGACGACGCCCAGGTAGTTGTCGAACCAGGAATCGATGATCAGCGCCTGCAGGGGCGCGTCGATTTCCCCTTCGGGCGGCGGGATGACCTTGACCAGTTGCTCCAGCACCTCGGGTACGCCCATGCCGCTCTTGGCGCTGCAGGGCACGGCGTCGGTGGCGTCGATGCCGATGATGTGCTCGATCTCGGCCTTGACCTTGTCCGGCTCGGCCTGGGGCAGGTCCATCTTGTTCAGCACCGGCATGACCTCGAGGCCCTGCTCAATGGCGGTGTAGCAGTTGGCGACCGACTGGGCTTCCACGCCCTGGCCCGCATCCACCACCAGCAGCGCGCCTTCGCAGGCGGCCAGCGAACGGCTGACTTCGTAGGTGAAGTCGACGTGGCCGGGGGTATCGATGAAGTTGAGCTGGTAGGTCTTGCCGTCCTGAGCCTTGTAGTACAGCGTGACGCTGTGGGCCTTGATGGTGATGCCGCGCTCGCGCTCGAGATCCATGGAATCCAGGACCTGGGCCTCCATTTCTCGGTCGCTCAAACCACCACAGATCTGGATGAACCGATCCGCAAGCGTCGACTTGCCGTGATCGATGTGGGCGATGATGGAGAAATTGCGGATATGGCTCAGATCACTCACGAATCAGCACTCGAATAGCCAGCAGCGGAACATCCGCCGGGAAAATAGCGGGGGAGTTTACCTGAATGCGGCAAACAAGGGGACTCGCGCCGTTCGAGCGGACAAAAAGAAGGGGCAGTCACCTGCCCCCACTCCCCTACCCGGTCCTTACTTGCCTGGCAGCTTGAAGGTGATGAAGCTGGCGCGGCCCTCGCGCACCACGCGCATCGAGATGGAGCGACCCGCCGGCAGTGCCGAGGTGATCTTCTCGAAGGCCGTGGCGGATTCGATGGGCTGGTTGTTCAGATGGGTGATGACATCGCCCGGACGCAGACCGATGGCCGCGGCGGGACCGTCGCCACTGAGCTTGTTAATGACCACACCGCTCTGGATATCCATGGTCTTCTTCTGCTCGGCGGTCAGGTTGGCCACGGCGATCCCCAGGCGATTGCTGGCCCGATCGGAACCGCGTTCGCCACCGGACGTGGCCTGGTCGTCCTTGGGCATGTCGCCCACGGTGACGCTGAGGTTCTGCCGCTTGCCTTCGCGGATGACCTCCATGTCGGCCTTGGCGCCCGGCTTGAGGTTGCCGATCAGGTGCGGCAGGTCGGCGGATTCCTCGATCTTCTGGCCGTTGACCGAGAGGATGACGTCGCCGACCTTGATGCCGCTCTTGGCTGCCGGGCCGTCGTCCAGAATCTGGGCGACCAGGGCACCGGCCGGACGATCCAGGCCGAAGGACTCGGCGAGATCCTTGTCCACTTCCTGGATGACCACACCGAGCCAGCCACGGCTGACCTTGCCTTCGGTCTTCAGCTGATTGGCCACGTTCATGGCCACGTCGATCGGGATGGCGAAGGACAGCCCCATGAAGCCACCGGAGCGGGTGAAGATCTGCGAGTTGATCCCGACCACCTCACCCTTGAGGTTGAACAGCGGGCCACCGGAGTTGCCCGGATTGATGGCAACGTCGGTCTGGATGAAGGGCACGTAGCTTTCGTTGGGTAGGCTACGGCCCTTGGCGCTGACGATACCGGCGGTGACCGAATGATCGAAGCCGAAGGGCGAGCCGATGGCCAATACCCATTCGCCGACCTTCAATTGATCGGAGCTGCCCAGCTTGAGGGTGGGCAGATCTTTGGCATCGATCTTCAGCAGGGCCACGTCGGTACGGGGATCCGCGCCGATCAGCTTGGCCGTGTGATCGCTGCGATCGGAGAGACGCACCAGGATCTCGTCGGCATCGGCGACCACGTGGTTATTGGTCAGGATGTAGCCATCGGCAGAGATGATGAAGCCGGAACCCAGCGACTGGGCCTGCTCCTGCTTGCCACGGGGACTGCGCGGCATTTGCGGAATGCTGCGCTCGAAGAATTCACGGATGCCCGGCGGCAGACCTTCCAGGTCCGGCATGGTCATGGCGCCAGCGCCGCGACCTTCGGGAATTTTCTGTCGGGTGCTGATATTGACGACCGCGGGAGACGCTGCCTCGACCAGGCCGGTGAAATCCGGCAGATCGGCCCGAGCCATGGCCGTCAGTCCCATCAGCCAGAGCCCCATCAGGGCCGCCGTGTAATGCTTTAGATTGCGCATGCGCATGCAGCTCCACTCTATCCAATGACTTGAACACATCGCTGGCGACCAGCCCTTCCCGGATGGGAGGCATAGTCAGTGACGACTGGCAGCAGAAATAGCACGCCCTTGCTGAACGATAGCTTTCGAAGCTTTTTTGCGACCTGGTCGAAAATCCTTCAGGCAAAAAAAGGGCACCTGAAGCTTAACTCCAGGCGCCCTTTCTGCGGTGAGACCAGCGAATCAACGCTGGGCAGGAACATCCTGCTTTTCACCAACCGCCGGCTGATCAGCCTTGGCTTCGGCGTTGGCCTTGGTGCTTTCTTCGCTGAAGCTGGCCAGTACGGCCGGGCTACGCGCAGGTTGCGGCACGGTCAGCTGGCTCGGCGCCTGCTGGGCCAGACCCTGGGTAGAGACGTCAGACTGATTGTACATCCGCACACCCGCTAGTACGGCGAAGGTCACCGACGCGGCAACCGCGACACGACCCAGGCTCGACCAGCGACCCTTGCTGACCTGAGCAGCAACGGGCGCTGCCAGGGCTGCGGCGACCTCATCACGCTCCAGCGTGGTGGTAACGCCCTTGGCGATGTCCAGATTCGGCATCATGGGCTCGCCGCGAATCACGGCGCTGACCATGGCGTAGCGCGACCAGGTGGCGCGCAATTCCGGGTCCTTGCTGACCTCGGCGATGACACGCCGGGTTTCGAATTCGTCCGCTTCGTTATCCATAACAGCGGACAGGGATTCCAGCAGGGCTTCACGACTCATACGTATTACCTCTCTAAAAGCTGTCGCCGCTGTCTATGCATCACGCAGCAGGGGCTGCAATGCTTTGTCTATCGCTTCCCGAGCTCGGAAAATCCGAGACCGGACCGTTCCAACCGGACACTGCATGACATTAGCAATGTCTTCGTAGCTGAGGCCTTCGAACTCACGAAGGGTCAGCGCGGTACGCAGATCTTCCGGGAGTTGCTGGATGGTACGGTGCACGGTGGCCTCGATCTCATCCCGCAAGAGGGACCGCTCTGGGGACTCGATATCCTTTAGAGCATGGTCGCCTTCATAAAATTCCGCATCTTCGGCACTGACGTCGCTGTCCGGTGGACGACGACCCCGGGCAACCAGATGGTTTTTCGCCGTGTTGATGGCGATGCGATAAAGCCAGGTGTAGAAAGCGCTATCACCGCGGAAGTTCCCGAGCGCGCGATAGGCCTTGATAAAAGCCTCCTGAGCGACGTCCTGGGCTTCCTGGGTATCGTGGACGAAACGCACGATCAGACCGAGGATCTTGTGCTGATACTTGAGCACCAGCAGGTCGAAGGCACGCTTGTCACCACGCTGGACGCGCTCGACAAGTTGTTGATCCTGCTCCTGGGTGGGCAGGGCTTGCTTGCTGTCCTTGGCTTGCAGCTCTTTATCGTCCTTGCTTTCACTATCGACGCGCGCTGCTAGACTGGGCTGTTGCACGAAAGTTCTCCCCTCCACAGCAGTTGATGAGCGAGCACTAATATGGCTGCTGATCGCTCCTGGGTGTCACTGATTTAGCTTTGGCAGATGGCTCATTCTCGTCTGGGCATTCCCGCCGCACGGATGAGCAATTATCTGTACATAGACCCTGCTCCACGCCCGCGAGTTCCCTGCTCGATGCCGCGCGATGGCTATGCCGTCAGCCGCCTTGTTCCTATACTCGCCGTCTCGGTGAGAAGGAAACGTCATGGCGCGTCATCTGGAATTCGATGTCCTGGTAATCGGCAGCGGCGCCGCGGGCCTGACGCTCGCGCTCAATCTGCCGGCGACGCTGTCGATCGCGGTCTTGAGCAAAGGCGAATTGGCGCAAGGCTCGACCTATTGGGCCCAGGGTGGCGTCGCCGCCGTGCTGGACGAGGGCGATACCGTCGAGGCGCACGTGCAGGATACCCTAATCGCGGGCGCCGGACTGTGTGACGAAGGGGCCGTGCGCTTCACCGTCGAGCACAGTCGCGAGGCCATGCAGTGGCTGATCGACCAGGGCGTGCCCTTCACTCGCGAACAGGACACCGGCAAGGGCGGCCTGGGCTTTCACCTGACCCGTGAAGGCGGCCACAGCCACCGACGCATCATTCACGCCGCCGATGCCACCGGCATGGCCATCTTCGACACCCTGCTGCGCATCGCCGAAGGCCGCCCCAACATCCAGCTGCTCAGCCAGCGCGTGGCGGTGGATCTGATCACCACGGAAAAGCTCGGCCGGCCGGGCGCCCGTTGCCTGGGCGCCTATGTGCTCGACCGGACCAGCGATCAGGTGGACACCCTGCACGCACGCTTCACGGTGCTGGCTACCGGCGGGGCCAGCAAGGCCTACCTCTATAGCACCAACCAGGACAGCGCCAGCGGCGACGGTATCGCCATGGCCTGGCGCGCCGGCTGCTCGGTGGCCAACCTGGAATTCAACCAGTTCCATCCCACCTGCCTCTATCACCCCCATGCGCGGAGCTTTCTGATCACCGAAGCCCTGCGTGGCGAGGGCGCGGTGTTGCGCCTGCCCGATGGCGAACGCTTCATGCCGCGCTTCGACCCCCGCGCCGATCTGGCACCGCGGGACGTGGTGGCCCGCGCCATCGACCATGAGATGAAGCGCCTGGGCGTCGACTGCGTCTTCCTCGATATCAGCCACAAGCCGGCGGACTTCGTGCAGGAGCACTTTCCCACGGTCCATCGGCGCTGCCTGGAGCTGGGCATCGACATTACCCGCGATCCGATCCCGGTGGTACCGGCGGCGCACTACACCTGTGGCGGCGTGCGGGTCGATGCGCATGGGCGCACGGATCTCGCCGGCCTCTACGCCATCGGCGAGACCAGCTGCACCGGTCTGCATGGGGCCAATCGCATGGCCAGCAATTCGTTGCTGGAGTGCTTCGTCTATGCCCGCTCGGCGGCGCTGGACATCCAGGCGCAGGAGGCCGAGATCGTCATGCCGCGCGACCTGCCCGACTGGGATGCCAGCCAGGTGACGGACTCCGACGAGGACGTGGTGATCGCCCACAACTGGGACGAACTGCGGCGCTTCATGTGGGACTACGTCGGCATCGTGCGTACCACCAAGCGCCTGGTGCGCGCCCGCCATCGCATCCGGCTGCTGATGGACGAGATCGACGAGTTCTATAGCAACTATAGAGTCAGTCGCGACCTGATCGAGTTGCGCAACCTGGCGCAGGTGGCGGAGCTGATCATCGAGAGCGCCCTTGCCCGCCAGGAAAGTCGCGGCCTGCATTTCACCCTGGACTATCCGCAGCTCGCCAGCGACGCCGCCCGGGACACTATTCTGGTGCCGCGAACCGGCGCGGGGCGAAGCGAAGCCTGACCCGCAGGCGGCGATGGGCGTCCGCGGTCAGGCTGTCACGGGCGATGCAGAGACTGCGAGTGAGTCTTTCGCCAGGCAGGCGATAGCGTAGGACCACCAGCAGCGGCAATGCCAGGCTGTCCGGGCATAATTGCACAGCCTGCCAGCCACTGGCCGGCGACCAGAGCTGCCACCCCTCGGCGCCATGCCGCAGCCGCCGCGGAACCTCGGGATAGCGCTGCTGGAGCTGCCGCTGGCGCACACGCTGCCAGGACCAGAGCACCAGCAGCGTCAGGAGAGCTTTGAGCGTCCAGGGAATGGCCGTCAGCCAGGGGCTGATCCCTGCAGCGAACGCTGCTACGGCATGCAGCCGCAGGAGGCCCGCCGAGGCGCTCCAGCGGCATTCGAAGGGCTCAAGCCGGCTGGACACGGTCCAGGATCATGCGCACGATGATCTGCAGGTCGGCGTCTTCCGGTTCGCCGCGCTGCATGAACCAGTGGAACATGTCCTGATCCTCGCACTCGAGCAGCTTGCGATAGCGCGCCTGGTCTTCGCCAGTCAGGGAGGAATAGACCTCCTTGACGAAGGGCACCAACAACACATCCAGCTCCAGCATGCCGCGGCGGCTGTGCCAGTACAATCTATTGAGTTCGGTAGCTTCGGTACTCATGGGGACTCCTGCGACAATCGGCGCAGTATAAGCCTGAAGCGCCCCATCGCGCAGTGCGCCTGACATTCACCCTGGGCGCGCCTATGATGAGCGGCTTCACTCGACACGGAGCTGCAGCCGCAATGGCCAACTCGCCGTATTTCTGCCGCTTGACCCACGAAGGCGTCCTGGCCATCCGCGGGGTCGATGCGACCAAGTTTCTCCAGGGGCAGCTGACCTGCAACCTCAATTATCTCGCTGACGACCAGGCCGGTCTGGGCGGTCGCTGCACGCCCAAGGGCCGTCTGGTCTCCAGCTTCCGCATCGTCAAGCAGGCCGACGGCTATCTGTTGGCGATGGCCGCGGAACTGGTCGAGCCACTGCTGACCGATCTGAAGAAATATGCGGTCTTCTCCAAGTCGACGCTCGCGGATGAAAGCGCCCAATGGCAACGCCTCGGGCTCTCGGCTGCGGGCTTCGCCAGTGCCTATCCCGACATCGCGCTGGGTGACCAGGCCAATGCCGTGGTTACTCTCGAGGGCGGCTTCGCCGTGCGCCTGGAGGACGGCCGCGTCGAAGTCTGGCGGGCGGCGGACGCAGGCGTGCCCGCGCTGCCGGAAGTCGGGCTGGAGGTCTGGCTGCTGGCGCAGGTGCGGGCCGGCGTGGGCCAGCTGTTCGGCGCGACCCGCGAGCTGTTCGTCCCGCAGATGATCAACCTGCAGGCCCTGGATGGCGTGAGCTTTCGCAAGGGTTGCTATACCGGCCAGGAGATCGTCGCGCGCATGCAGTACCTGGGCAAGCTCAAGCGGCGTCTCTATCGCCTGGCCGGCAGCGACCAGCCCCCTGCCGTGGGCACCGAGCTGTTCTCGCCAGTCCATGGCAGCAGCGTGGGCGAGGTGGTACTGGCCGCGCCAAGCGCCGAGGGTTGCGAGTTCCTGGCCGTGCTGCAGGGCGATGCCGTGGCGGATGGGCGCATCGCCCTGGGCAGCTCGGACGGGCCAAACTGCCGTTTACTCGATTTGCCCTACTCTCTCGACAGCGATCGTGAAATAAAGCGCTGAAGGTTGGGATCGCCTTTTCCGCTCCTCACACAGGTATGTCATGACTCCTCTTGCTGAAAAAGTTGTTCAGGATCTTCTCCACGCGATAGACACGGACCGCGTAGTGCTGCCCACCCTTCCCGAGGTGGCCCTGAAGGTCAGAGAAGCGGCCGAAGACCCCAACGTGGGCGTCGCCGAGCTGAGTCGGGTGATCGCCATGGACGCAGCCCTGACGGCGCGCTTGATCAAGGTGGTCAACAGCCCGCTGCTGCGCACCAGCAAGGAGATCACCGACCTGCAGATGGCGGTCGGACGCCTGGGCATCAACTACACGGCGAATCTGGCCACGGGTCTGGCCATGCAGCAGATGTTCCAGGCCACCAGCGACGCCGTGGATCGCAAGATGCGCGAGGTCTGGAGCCAGGGCACCGAGATCGCCGCCATCAGCCATGCGCTGTGCAAGAGGTACACCCGCCTGATGGCCGACCGCGCCCTGCTCGCCGGCCTAGTGCACCAGATCGGCGTGCTGCCGATCCTGACCTATGCCGAAGAGCAGGAAGAACTGCTGGCCAACGCCATCACCCTCGATCAGGTGACCGCGCGCATCCATCCGCAGATCGGCGAACGCATCCTCAAGGTCTGGGATTTCCCGGCCGACATCGCCTGCGTGCCCCGCGAATACCTGGCGCTGGAGCGTCAGCCCGCCGCGGCCGACTATGCCGATATCGTGCAGGTCGCCTCGCAGCTGCACGCGCAGCGTCAGGGTCAGCAGGAGAGCTCGGTCCAGACGCTGCCCGCCGGCATCCGCATGGGGCTGAACAATCAGCCGGACCCCGCTCAGGATCCGGCCTTCTGGGACGCGGTGGAACAGTCGCGCACCCTGCTCGGCTGAGCCTAGGCCTGTCTGAAAAGTCGCCGAGCGGAGGTCAGGCAAGGCAAAAATCCGTGAGGAAGCGGACCGGGCTCGCGAACGAGTTTACGAGTGGTAAATGAGCATTCCGGCCGGGCTGGCGATCCAGCGAATCTTTAACGCAGCATGGCCAAGCACAGGCACTTTTAGACAAGGCCTAGGCTTCCTCGGCGGGAAATTCAACCCTTACCCGTAGCCCGCCGAGCGCGCCGTCCAGCAACTGGATACGGGCGCGGTGGGCGGCGCAGATCTCACCGACGATGGCCAGCCCCAGACCGGCACCACCGGACTGGGGATCCAGGCGCTGAAAGCGCTCGAAGACCTTGGCCCGCGCACTGGCAGGAATGCCGGGACCGTCATCCTCGACCTCCAGCACCGCCGGGGCCAACACCCGCACCACGATGTTGCCACCTGACTGGCTGTGGGCCAGGGCGTTTTCCACCAGATTGCAGAGCAGCTCGTTGAGCAGCGTCGGCTCGCCGATCACCGGCGCCTTGGCGAAGGGCTCGAAGGCCAGGGCGACGCCCTTGGCATGGGCCAGCGGGGCCAGCGCCATGGCCAGCTCCCTGGCCAGCTCGCTGAGTTCCAGGCGCTCGGCACCCCCTTCGGCGATGGCTTGGGCACCACTCTCGATCCGTGCCAGCGACAGCAGCTGATTGGCCAGGCGCGCCAGGCGATCGGTGCTGGTGCGGGTTTCTTCCAGGGTGGCGCACCAGGCCTGGGGCTCGCGTTCGCGCAAGCCCAGTTCGACCCGCGCCTTGATCGCTGCCAGCGGGGTGCGCAACTCATGGGCGGCGTTGGCGATGAAGTCGGCCTGGCGCTCGAACAGTCGGCGCAGACGCAGGGTGAAGCCTTCCAGGGCATGCACCAGCGGCAGCAGTTCCTGGGGCGCGCGCACCTCGGGCAAGGGCCGCAGATCGTCCACCCCGCGTTCTTCCACGGCCTGGCGCAGGCGCTCCAGGGGACGCAGAGCGGCGCCCACCGCCATCCATACCAGCAGGATGGCACCCAGCCCCATCAGCCCCAGGCGGATCAGGGTGTCGGTGAGCAGGCTGCGGGCCACCTCTTCGCGGGCTTCTGCGGTCTCGGCGACACGAATCTCGGCCATGCCGGTGAGATCCGGCTGGCTGACCGGCTGGGCCAGGCTGACCACCCGCACGTCCTTGCCGCGATAGGTGCTGTTGTAGAAGCGCGCCAGGGCCGGATAGTCGCGGGTCAGGGCTGCGTCCGGTGGAGGTGGCGGGATCTCCTCGTAGCCGGAAATCAGTCGGCCACGGGTGTCCAGCACCTGGTAGAAGATGCGTCCGACGTTGTCGTAGGCGAAGTTGTCCAGGGCGATGTAGGGCACATCGGCACGCAGGGTGCCGTTGCTGGCGGACAGGCCCGCGGCGATGGTACGGGCCGAGGCCAGCAACGTCCGATCATAGGCCACGTCGGCCAGGCGCCGGCCATTGAGATAGGCGGCCAGGCTGCTGACCGCCAGGATCACCGCGAGCAGGATGACCATGCGCAGCAACAGGCGGCCACGCAGGCTGCCAGCGGCCTTCGCCACGTCAGCCATGCTGCTCTTCCAGCAGATAGCCCAGGCCGCGGAAGGTGACGATGCGTACCGCGCCGGCTTCCAGCTTCTTGCGCAGGCGATGCACATAGATCTCGATGGCTTCGGGACTGGCTTCCTCGTCCAGGCCGAAGACTTGCGAGGCGAGCTGCTCCTTGCTCATGACCCGGCCGGGGCGGGCGATGAGCGCAGCCAGTACGGCGTGCTCGCGGGAGGTGAGCGACAGTGCTTCCTCCGCCAAGGTGAAGCGCGAGGTATTGAGGTCATAGATCAGTGGACCGCAGCGTTGCTGGCGATCCCCGCCCAGCACGCTGCGGCGCAGCAGGGCCTTGACCCGGGCTTCCAGTTCGGTGAGCTCGAAGGGCTTGGCCAGGTAGTCGTCGGCACCGAGATTGAGGCCCTGCACCCGATCCTTGACCTCGCCGCGGGCGGTCAGCATCAGCACCGGCAGGCGATCACCGCGCTCGCGCAGGCGCGCCAGGACCTCGAAGCCGTCCATGCGCGGCAGGCCGATATCGAGGATAGCCAGGGCATAGCTCTCACTCTGCAGGGCCAGATCCGCGGCCACGCCATCGTTGAGCAGATCGACGTTGAGCCCGGCATTCTTGAGCGCCTGGGCGACGCTTTCGGCCAGTGGCGGATGATCTTCGACCAATAGGATGCGCACGCTGACAGCTCCCGCTCAAAAAATTCGAGTTTACCGGATACCGGCCAGCTGGCCTGTAGCCGGAACCGCACTATTGCCGCCTTTCACGATTGAAAGGCTGTTGAAAGCTTGGCGGTCTAGAGTGAAAGGTAGCGGTCCCAGAACCGCATGATGCTTGCCCAAGCGCCACCCCTGGTTGGCCAACAACAATAACAAGCGGAACGACATCCATGCTCGCCCTCGCGCAGCTCCACGTGCTCACCCTTCTCTTCTGTGAACGATCGCCGCCCTGGCGAGCCTGAGCCGTGTCCGCCTGTCAGCTTCTGAAATAACAACAAAAGGAAGACGTCGATGAGCACCACCTTGCGCAACCTCACCCTGACCCTGGCCGCCTCCGTGCTGCTGTCCGCCCAGGCCGTGGCCGAACCCAAGCGTCCTGAATGCATCGCCCCGGCCTCCCCGGGTGGTGGCTTCGACCTGACCTGCAAGCTGGCCCAGAGTGGCCTAGTGGAAGCCAAGTTGCTGGACAAGCCCATGCGCGTGACCTACATGCCCGGCGGGGTAGGCGCGGTGGCCTACAACACCGTGGTGGCTCAGCGTCCGGCCGATGGCGACACCATCGTCGCCTTCTCCAGCGGTTCGCTGCTGAACCTGGCCCAGGGCAAGTTCGGTCGTTTCGACGAGAAGGCCGTACGCTGGCTGGCGGCGGTGGGGGCCAGCTATGGCGCCATCGCGGTCAAGGCCGATTCGCCCTACAAGACCCTAGGTGATCTGGTCGAGGCGCTGAAGAAGGACCCGAGCAAGGTGGTGATCGGCTCCGGCGGTACCGTGGGCAGCCAGGACTGGATGCAGACGGCCCTGATCGCCAAAGCCGCCGGTATCAATCCCAAGGAACTGCGCTACGTGGCCCTGGAAGGCGGCGGCGAGATCGCCACCGCGCTGCTGGGCGGCCACATCCAGGTCGGCAGCACCGACATCTCCGACTCCATGCCCCATGTCGAGGCCGGCAACATGCGCCTCCTGGCGGTCTTCGCCGAGCAGCGTTTCGACGAGCCGGCGATGAAGGACATCCCCACCGCGCGTGAGCAGGGCTACGACATCGTCTGGCCCGTGGTCCGCGGCTTCTATGTCGGCCCGAAGGTCACCGACGAGCAGTACAACTGGTGGAAAGCCAGCTTCGACAAGCTGCTGGCGTCCGACGACTTCGCCAAGCTGCGTGATCAGCGCGAACTCTTCCCCTTCGCCATGACCGGTGCCGAACTGGATGCCTATGTGCAGAAGGAAGTCGCGCGCTACCGCGGCATGGCCAAGGAATTCGGCCTGATCCAGTAACAGAGCCCCCGCCCCTGGCGCCCCTCCGGGCGCCTTCGAGGATGTCGACATGATCTTCCAACGCGCCTTCATGGCGGTCTGGCTGGTGGCCGGACTCGTCATGCTGTTCATCGCCCGGGATTACCAGGCGCCCTTCTCCTACGAGCCGGTCGGTCCGCGGGCCTATCCGATGCTGATGTTCGGGCTGATGAGCCTGGGCCTGGCCTATCTGATCATTCGTCCCACGCCGATCGGCGACGGTGAAGACCAGAAGCCGCTGGACGCTTCCTCGCTGCGCAAGGTGGTGGCCTGCTGCGTCATCCTGCTGGGCTATGCCCTGACCTTCCAGCCGCTGGGCTTCCCCTTGAGCGCCTTCCTGACCGCCACCCTGTGCGGCCTGCTCTATGGTGGCCGCCTGGTGCCCTGCGCCCTGGTCAGCCTGCTGCTCTCGGTAAGTCTCTATGTGCTGTTCGACCGGGTGATGGAAGTCCCCCTCCCCCTTGGCGTGCTGGAATTCCTGGAAGGCTGACATGGAAACCTTGAATTTTCTGATGCAGGGCTTCGGCGTCGCCATGACGCCGACCAACCTGATCGTGGCGCTGATCGGCACCCTGATCGGCACCGTGGTGGGTCTGTTGCCGGGTCTTGGGCCGATCAACGGCATCGCCCTCTTGATCCCGGTGGCCTTCGCCCTGGGCCTGCCGCCGGAAACCTCGCTGATCCTGCTGGCGGCGGTCTATCTGGGCTGCGAATACGGCGGCCGGATCTCCTCGATCCTGCTGAACATCCCCGGTGAAGCCGCGACCATGATGACCTGTCTGGACGGCTATCCGCTGGCACGCCAGGGCATGGCGGGCGTAGCCCTGTCGCTGTCGGCCTGGAGCTCCTTCATTGGCGCCTTCATCGCCACCTGCGGCATGGTGCTGTTCTCGCCGCTGCTGGCCAAGTGGGCGATCGCCTTCGGTCCGGCGGAATACTTCGCGCTGATGGCCCTGGCCATCCTCAGCCTCTCCGGCATGGCCGCCGAAAAGCCGGTCAAGACCCTGGTCGCCGCACTGTTCGGCCTGGCCATCGCCTCTGTGGGCATCGACGCCAACAGCGGCGTCTATCGTTTCACCTTCGACAACGTGCACCTGGCCGACGGCATCGACTTCGTGATCCTGGTACTGGGCCTGTTCTCGGTGAGCGAACTGCTCCTGCTGCTGGAGCAGACCCACCACGGTCAGGTGGCGGTCAAGGCTACCGGGCGCATGCTGTTCAACGTGCGCGAAGCGCGCAGCGTGTTCATGGTCAACCTGCGCAGCTCGGTGAGCGGCTTCATCATCGGCGTGTTGCCGGGCGCCGGCGCGACCCTGGCCAGTGCCCTGGCCTACACCACCGAGAAGCGCATGGCCGGTGCCGATGGCAAGTTCGGCAAGGGTGACCTGCGTGGCCTGGCCGCACCGGAAACCGCCATCGGTGCGGCGGTGTGCGGCAACATGATTCCCATGCTGACCCTGGGCATCCCCGGTTCGGGCACCACCGCGGTGATGATCGGCGCCCTGACCCTGTACAACATCACCCCCGGCCCGCTGCTGTTCCAGAACGAGCCGAATCTGGTGTGGGGTCTGATCGCCTCGCTGTTCATCGCCAACGTAATGCTGCTGATCCTCAACGTGCCCATGGTGAAGATGTTCACCAAGATCCTCGAGGTGCCGAACTGGTCGCTGGCCCCAGCCATCGCCATCATCACCGGCATCGGCGTCTACGCGGTGCACGCCACCACCTTCGACCTGGTGTTGATGGTCTGCGTGGGCATCTTCGGCTACATCATGCGCAAGCTGGACTTCCCGCTCTCACCGCTGCTGCTGGGCTTCATCCTCGGCGAGCTGATGGAGACGAGTCTGAGACGCGCACTGTCGATCTCCAACGGCGAAGTGGGCATCCTCTGGCAGAGCGGCATCAGCCAGGCCATCTGGATCGTCTGCATCCTGATGGTGGCCCTGCCCTTCTACCGTGCCTGGCGCAAGCGTCGCGCGCCCAAGGCCGCGACCGTCTGAGGTCGGCGACACCCGCGCCCGCGGCCGGAGTCCTTCCGCCCGCGGGCTTTTTCATTCAGGAAGATTTGAAGCTCTTCTTCGGATAGATGTCGTAGCGGCTGGACTTGCCCTCCAGCACATAGCCCGGTTTCACCCCTTCGATGGCCGGCGCCTTGCGCGGGCGCTTGACCACCACCCGGTGACTGGCGCGGGCCAGGGCGGCGGCGAGCAAGGCCGGGGCGTCCAGGTCGTCGCCCACCAGCGGCCGGAACAGACGCATCTCCTTCTTCACCAAGGCGCTCTTGTCGCGGTGCGGGAACATGGGATCCAGATAGATCACCTCGGGCGTCTCGCCCTGCTCGCCCTGCAGGTAGGCGGTGGAGTCGGCCGGCACCAGGGTCATCAGGGCGGCAATGCCGGCCGCTTCAGGATCCCGCGCCGCGCGGGCCAGGCCGTCTTCGAGCAGGGCGGCGATCAGCGGCTGGCGCTCCAGCAGCGTCACCGGGCAACCCAGGGTGGCCAGCACGAAGGCGTCGCGGCCCAGACCCGCGGTGGCATCGAGGATACGCGGGCGCACACCCGGCCCGACCCCGACCGCCTTGGCGATCATCTGGCCGGCGCCGCCGCCGAACTTGCGTCTATGGGCCGCTGCGCCCTCGACGAAATCCACCCGCACCGGACCCGGCGCCTCCGGGCCGCGCTGGACCAGTTGCAGGCCTTGAGCGCCGAACTGCAGGGCGAACTCTTCGGTGGTGGCGGTACCCAGGGGCAGGCCCAGGCGCGCGGCCCAGGCAGCGGCAGCCTCCGTGTAAGCGGGTTCCAGGGCTTCGACGATAAGCGCGGGGCGGGCGGTGGACATGGGCGACTCGCTGGCGAAAAGACCGTGCATTCTACCGGCAGACGCGAAAGCCACCCATGTCGACATGGAAATGATCGCGGTGCGCCGCGTTGTAGTCCGGTCCCAGGGTGGTATTGAAGGAGCGGCAGGCCCCGTCGCGTACCAGCCGCAGAAAGCGATGGGCCTGGGGATCGCCCTTCCAGTCCCGCGCCACGCTGATGCGCCGACCGTCGGCCAGGCGCAGCCCGGCGATGTCCAGCGCATTGGCGGTGGCGTGCTGACTGCGCCGGCCGCTGGCGCGACCGTAGATGTTGCGGCAGGCGAAGCTGCCATAGTGCTCAACCTCGGCGACCCGCTGGCCATAGACGGCTTCGGCGGCCGGTTGCAGGGCCTGGCGTTCGAACAGCGCGAAACTCACCGCCAGCGGACAGCTGGCGACGAAGCTGCCGTTGAGGCGCACCCCTTCCCCCCGCTGGATGCGTACCGCCCGCTCCAGCGGGCAGTCGGCCGAACCGGGATTGCCGCGCAATTCGCGAAAGCTGAGCGCCGAGGTGGCCAGGGACGCCGCGCAATAGTCGGCATCGGCCTGCAGACGCCAGAGCTTGAGCCGGGTGACGGCATTGGCGGGTGCCTGGATATCCAGTGGCGCCCAGGGGTTATAGGCCGGCGGGATGCGCAGCCAGCCCTGGTCGAAGGCGGTGTGCAGACCGCTGTAGAGCAGGATGACGAGACCGAGCAGGTGTCTGGCTTTCATGCGGCGCGCCGAAGAGGATTCGCAAGGCGAAGTCTTCATCAGACCGGAGCGGCCAGCGGGAATGCCGGCGAAAACGTCGCCAAACGTATCGCGGCGGACGCCAGGGGCTAGAGCAGGCCGAGTTGCTCGGTGTCGGCGGTGCTCAACTCGGGCAACGCCGGCAGGCCGGGCAGGCGTTCGCGCAGCTGGGCATGGAATCTCAGGGCCAGTTCGGGCGCCTGGCGATTGTCCGGGGTGTGCAGGAAGACATAGGGCACCTTGCCCCCTTCGATCCAATCGGCCACCCGGGTCACCCACTTGGCCAGGTAGTAGTCGTTCGCCGCCAGCTCCAGGCGACCGATGAAGCGCACCTGGGGATGCTCGCTGAAAGCCAGGGCACGGGCCGGTACCCGCGGCTTCTTGGCCTGGGCCAGGCGCACGGCCGGCTCACTCGGATCGGCGCTGAACAGGGCCGCGGAATCCAGGCCGACGCGTTCCACACCCAGCTCCATGAGCAGGCGATTGAGCGCGCGCTCGGTTTCGCCCTTGTCGAAAAAGGCCAGGTGCCTGACCTCCACGGCCAGGGCGCAACGCGGTGCCATGGCCGAAAGAAAGACCTTCAGCTCATTGAGCCGATCCGGACCGAAGCCCGCAGGCAGTTGCAGCCACAGCGGACTGGCCCGTTCGCCCAGGGGCGCCAGCAATTCCAGAAAGGTGCGGGCGCTGGAGAGTTGCACCCGCAGATCCTCGGCATGGCTGATGTCCCGGGGAAACTTGGCGCAGAAGCGAAAGCCGGCCGGCATCAGCTCGGCCCAACGGCGAATGGTGTCCGCCGAGGGCCAGGCATAGAAGGTGGTGTTGCCCTCCACGGCGTTGAACACCTGGGCATAACGCGACAGGAAGTCACCCGGGCGCAGGCCGTGGTAGAGGCTTTCGCGCCAGGCGTTGTCGTTCCAGGAGGGACAGCCGAGAAAGTACGGCAGCATCAGGCGTAGAGATCGAGGCCCACGACGCTGGAGGAGCCATCCGGCTCGGCGCCGAGGGCGGCGGTGCTGCCGTAGCTGGCCAGCGCCTGTTGCGCACGTGCGGTGAGCTGACTGGCGAAGCGCCCTTCGCGCTCGCTGAGCACCAAGCCATTGCCACCGCCGTTGCCGGTATCGGTCGCCGCGGCCGCCTCGACGCGGCGCACCGGCTCGAGCTTGGGCTGAGCGTTGTTGGCCGCTTCGCGGGCGATGGCGTTTTGACGGGCGGCCTCGTCCTGCGCCACCTCGCGTACGGGCGTGACCGCGCGCGAGGAACGATTCAGGGGGTAAGCAGAGGAGGAATAGCCGCTGTCAATGCGCATGGCAGGTCCCGAACGGATGGCACTACTCTAAGTAGGGTCGAAAGCTATGACAATCAAGGGCCGGACGCCCGTCGCGACCGGCGGACGAGCGGCATATACGGCTTGGACGTCAGACTATTACGCCGGGTTTCCTGACGTCAGACCGACTGCTTGGGAGTGGCGACCCGATCACGCAGATAGACGGGTTGCGCCGCTTCGGATTCGGCCGACACGGCTTCGCCGCGCTGCCAGGCCGAGGCCGCCAGCACCGCCAGATCCTGCGCATGGGGCAACAGGCTGGCATCGCTCTCGACCAGCGGCACGGCCATGCGGCCGGCATAGCCCCAGCCGGTGCCGGCTCCGAACCAGTCACCGGTGGCAGCCTCCGGCAGGGCGATGGCCTCGGGTGCCAGCACGGCTTCCGCCCCCGCCAGCACCATGGCTGCGCCGTCCAGGCGATAGCAGCCCCAGTAGACCTCATCCATGCGCGCATCGATGGCGGCGGCCACCTGGGTCACACCCCGCTCGCGCCAGGCGCGCTGGGCGATGATGGCCAGATTCGATACCGGCAGCACCGGCCGGTCCAGCCCGAAGGCCAGGCCCTGCACCACGCCGATGGCGATGCGCACGCCGGTAAAGGCGCCAGGGCCACGACCGAAGGCGATGGCGTCCACCTGCGCCAGACTCAGACCGGTCTCGGCCAGCAGCTCCTGCACCATGGGCAGCACCCGCTGGGCATGCAGGCGCGGCGCGATCTCGTAGCGATGGATGATCTCGTCGCCCAGATGCAAGGCGACCGAGCAGGCTTCGGTGGCGGTGTCGAGGGCGAGCAGGATGGACATGGGGTAGATCCGCAACTGGGGAAAAGGGCTGCGCATTCTAGAGGAAGACGGGTCGCGAGGGGACCCGCCCATCGATCGTGACGCCAGGACGGCGCCGCGACCGGACCGCCTGCAGGCACAGGCGGTCGTTACCGGCTTTTAGCTCAGGGCCTGCAGCACCTTGGCGGTGATGGCGTCCACCGAACCCACGCCCTCGATGCGGCTGCACTTCGGCGTGCCCTGGGCGGCGCCCAGCTTCTGGTAGAAGTCCACCAGCGGCTTGGTCTGGGAATGATAGAGGTCCAGACGCTTGCGAATGGTGGCTTCGCGGTCGTCTTCGCGCTGTACCAGCGGCTCGCCGGTCAGGTCGTCGGTGTCGGCGACCTTCGGCGGATTGTGCTCGATGTGATAGACGCGCCCCGAACCCGGATGCACGCGGCGACCTGACAGGCGCTGGACGATTTCTTCGTCATCGACGGCGATTTCCAGCACGTGGTCGATCTTGACGCCCGCGGCTTCGAGGGCTTCGGCCTGGGGAATGGTGCGCGGGAAGCCGTCGAACAGGAAACCCTTGGCGCAATCGGCGTCGAGGATGCGTTCGCTGATCAGGGCGATGATGATCTCGTCGGAGACCAGACCGCCATTGTCCATGATGTCCTTGACCTGCAGACCCAGGGGCGTGCCGGCCTTGACCGCGGCCCGCAGCATGTCGCCGGTGGAAACCTGCGGAATGCCGAATTTCTCAGTGATGAACCGGGCCTGAGTACCTTTGCCGGCACCGGGCGCTCCCAGCAGGATTACGCGCATCTGTTGCTCCTTAGAATGGTCTCGGACTGGCAGCCCACGCAGGGCGCTGTCGCGATGATTGTTGTCGACGACACGAGACGGCCAAAGGGACCAACCATACACAGCGCCCCCTGGCCGCACAAGTTACCAAGCGTCGCAGGTGCCGGGCCCGTCCAGACGACCCCGGGCACCGGCAAAAGCGACAGTCTGCTCAACCGGTATTGCGCAGTCCCGCGGCGATCCCGGCCACGCTCACCAGCAGGGCCTGATCGAGCGCCGCCGGCTGGCTTTCGCCCGCCGCCCGCGCCCGGGCCAGCAACTCGATCTGCAAGAGGTGCAGCGGATCGAGATAGGTGTTGCGCACGGCGATGAACACCAGGGTTTCCGGATGGTGTTCGAGCAATTCCCCCTGCCCGGTCAGCCGCAATACCGCCACGCCGGCCTGGCGCAGCCGCTCGCGCAGCTGGCTGCCCAGCACCTGCAGGTCGGCCTCCACCAGGCGCTGGTCATAGAGCCGCGCCAGTTCGGCTTCGGCCTTGGCCAGCACCATCTCCAGCATGTCGATGCGGGTCTGGAAGAACGGCCAGCCTTCGCGCATCTCGCGCAGCAACGGCGATTCGCCACGGCGTTCGGCCTCGTCCAGCGCCTTCTCCCAGCCGAGCCAGGCGGGCAGCATCAGCCGGGTCTGAGTCCAGGCGAAGATCCAGGGGATGGCCCTGAGGCTTTCCACGCCGCCTTCGCGGCGCTTGGCCGGGCGACTGCCCAAGGGCAGCCGGCCCAGCTCCTGCTCCGGAGTGGCCTGGCGGAAATAGCTGACGAAATGCGGATCCTCGCGCACCACGCCGCGATAGGCCTGCAGGCTGTCGCGGGCCAGGCGATCCATCTGCTCGCGCCAGGCCGGTTCCGGCGCCGGCGGCGGCAACAGGGTGGCCTCCAGCACGGCGCCCAGGTACAGCGCCAGATTCTGCTCGGCGATGGCCGGCTGGCCGAACTTGAAGCGGATCATCTCGCCCTGTTCGGTGGTACGGAAGCGCCCGGCCACCGAGCCCGGCGGTTGCGAGAGGATGGCCGCATGGGCCGGACCGCCGCCACGCCCCACGGTGCCACCGCGGCCATGGAACAGCAGCAACTCCACGCCACGGCTGGCGCAGATGTCCACCAGGGCTTCCTGGGCGCGGTACTGGGCCCAGGCCGCCGTCAGGGTGCCGGCATCCTTGGCCGAATCGGAATAGCCGATCATGACCTCCTGGGGACCGGCCAGACGCGCCCGGTAGTCGGGCAGATCGAGCAGACTGGCGATGGCGCTACCAGCCTGATCCAGGTCGTCGAGGGTCTCGAACAGCGGCACCACGCGCATCGGCTGGCGCACCCCGCATTCGCGCAGCAGCAGCTGCACGGCGAGGACGTCAGATGCGGCACCGGCCATGGAGATGACGTAGGAGCCCAGGGCATCGGGCGGCGAGGCGGCGATGACGCGGCAAGTGGCGAGCACCTCCTGGGTGTCGGCCTCCAGCTCGGCGTCCAGCGGCAGCAAGGGACGCCGGCTGCCGAGTTCGCCACGCAGGAATTCCAGACGCTGCGCCTCGCTCCAGGCGGCATAGTCGCCCAGGTCCAGGTAGCGGCAGATGTCGGCCAGGGCCGCGGCATGGCGCGCGGCGTCCTGGCGGATGTCCAGACGGACCAGATAGAGGCCGAAGGTACGGGCCCGGCGCAGGGTGTCGAGCAGGGAGCCGTCGGCGATGACGCCCAGGCCGCAGTGCTGCAGGGAGTCGTAGCACAGCTGCAGCGGGGCGATCAGCTCGGCGTTGTCGCTGAGAATATGCCGGGCGCCGGCGTGGGGATCGGTGATGGCATGGGCCGCCCAGCTGCGGGTGATCTGCAGCCGCTCGCGCAGCACCTTGAGCACCTTGCGATAGGGTTCGGGATGATCGCCGGCCTGCTCGCGCAGGGCCGGACTCGCCGCCTGCATGGACAGCTCGGCGGCCAGCCGATCGACATCGCGCAGGTAGAGATCGGCGGCCATCCAGCGGGCCAGCAGCAGCACCTCGCGGCTGATGGCGGCGGTGACATTGGGGTTGCCGTCGCGGTCGCCGCCCATCCAGGACGAGAAGCGTACCGGCGCTGCCGTCAACGGCAAGCGCTGGCCGGTACGCTCCTGCAGGCAGTCGTCCAGCTTGCGCAGCAGGCTGGGGATCGCCTGCCAGAGCGAATTCTCGATCACCGCGAAGCCCCACTTGGCTTCGTCCACCGGCGTCGGGCGCTGGCGGCGGATCTCCTCGGTATGCCAGGCCTCGGCGATCAGCCGGCGCAGCCGGGCCTCGATGGCAGCCACCTCGGCGGAAGTCAGGTCGCGATGATCGAGGGCCGCCAATTGCGCGCTGATCTCGTCGTATTTCTGGATCAGGGTGCGCCGCGAAACCTCGGTGGGGTGGGCGGTCAGCACCAGATCGATGTCCAGCGCCGCGACCCGCTCGGCCAGCTCCTGGCCGGAGTGACCGGCCGCGGCCAGGCGCTCCAGCAACTCCGGCAGCACCTGCTGCTCGAAGGGTGGCGGCTCGTCTTCGGTGCGCCGTCTGACCCGGTGATATTCCTCGGCGATATTGGCCAGGTTGAGGAAATGGCTGAAGGCTCGCGCCACCGGCAGCAGTTCGTCTTCGGCCAGGGTATCCAGGGTGTCGCCCAGCTGGCGGGCACCCTCCGCGGAGCCGCCACGGGCGGCCTTGGCGCCCTTGCGGATCCGCTCGATCTTGTTGAGAAAGGCCGCGCCATGCTGGTCGGCAATGGTCTGCCCCAGGAGCTCACCCAGCAACCGCACCTGCTCGCGCAGGCGAATATCGATTTCCACCATCTCGTGCTCCTCGAAAGTACCGGTTCGGACCTCACGGCAACCGCTGCGGTCTAGCGCAGAGGACAGCACCCTAGTGACGCGGTTGCAAGCTCCGGTCGTTGCAGGGTGCCCAGCCGCGTCCGACCTGAATATCCGACCTTTGCCTAAGCCACGGGAGATACCCATGAAGATTCGCGAACTCGCTCACCAATGGGAGCAGCAGGCCACCACCTCCGGCACCACCCGCAGCTACCGCCTCGACTTGGAAGTCGAGACCGCGGCCCGTCTCGAGGCCCTTTGCGAACTCTATCCCCAGCGTACGCCCGAAGCCTTGCTCAGCGAGTTGCTGGCGGCCGCCTTCGAAGAACTGGAAGCCAGCTTTCCCTATGTGCAGGGCGAGGAAGTGGTGGCCACCGATGAACTCGGCGACCCCCTCTACGCCGATGCAGGCACGACGCCGCGCTTCCTGGAACTGGCGCGCAAGCACCTGCATCGACTGCAGTCCGACACGGCGGATTAGCCGCCGACCTGCAGCTTTACCTACGCCGCTACCGCTCTGCCAAGCACCTCCACGCCACGGCAAAATTCGATAGCCAGTGAACATTTTTGTCGGATGAGCGGTCACAGAGTCAGACCGCAGCGCTGGACGAGGGCTGGTTGTCAGCACCCGCCACGGACCTCTCGGGGTCGCGCCGGGCTTGTTTCCACATGCGGCTTTCCATGACCAGGCGCCCGCCCTGCCCGTGCCGGCGGCGCGCTTTTCGGATCAACAACGGAGCTTGAATCCATGAAGAGTGCCACTGCCCAAAAGTCCCTTTCCAAAGCCTGCACCCTGAAACTGGCAGCCCTTGCCCTGGGCAGCTCGCTGTTGCTGGCCGGTTGCGCCGGCAATCCGCCGACCGCGCAGATGGCCGTGACCCAGTCCGCCGTCAACGAGGCCGTGAGCTCCGGTGGCAACCAGTTCGCGCCCATCGAGACCAAGTCGGCCCAGGACAAGTGGACCCAGGCCCAGACCGCCCTCTCCAACGAGAAGTACGACGAAGCCAAGCAACTGGCCGAACAGGCCGAGTGGGATGCCCGCCTGGCCACCCGCAAGACCCAGGCCGCCAAGGCCGACGCCGCGCTCAAGGATGCCCAGAACAGCATCCAGCAGATCCGTGAGGAAGGTCAGATCAACCTGCAGCTCCAGCAGAACCTGCAGAAGAAGGTCCAGCAGTAAGCGACCGCCCCTTTCCTCCCTTCACGAATTCAAAGGACGACCATCATGCGTAAACACATTCTGATCCCTGCCGTGTCGCTGCTCAGCCTGGCCCTGGCCGCCTGCTCCACGCCGCCCAACCCGAACTTGGAACAGGCCAAGTCCGACTATTCGGCGCTGGAATCCCAGCCTCAGGCCGCCCAGCTGGCCGCCCTGGAAACCAAGGACGCCGGTGCCTGGCTGCAGAAGGCCGAGAAGGCCTACAAGGACGGTGAAAACGAGAAGACCGTCGACCAGCTGGCCTACCTGACCAACCAGCGCATCCAGACGGCCATGCAGACCATCAAGCTGCGCATGACCGAAGCCCAGATGCAGAATGTCGATGCCGAGCGCACCCAGGCCCGCCTGGACGCTCGTACCGCCCAGCTCAAGCAGCTGCAGGACGCCCTGCAGGCCAAGCAGACCGAGCGCGGCACCGTGGTGACCTTCGGCAATGTGCTGTTCGACTTCAACAAGGCCGAACTCAAGCCTCAGGGCTACGCCAATGCCCAGAAGCTGGCCGATTACCTGAAGCAGAATCCCGAGCGCAAGGTGATCGTCGAGGGTTACACCGACAGCGTCGGCAGTGACTCCTACAACCAGCAGCTGTCCGAGCGTCGCGCCCAGGCCATCCAGACCGCCCTGGTCAGCGCCGGCGTCGAGCCGAGCCGCATCCAGACCCGTGGCTATGGCAAGGCCTTCCCGGTGGCCAGCAACAGCAACGCTTCCGACCGAGCCCTGAACCGTCGCGTGGAAGTGACCATCTCCAACGACGCCAACCCCGTCGCCCCGCGCATGTAATGGCGGTGTGAAAGCAAAAGACCCCGCCAGGCGGGGTCTTTTTTTGCCTGCGAATCGGCTAGCGGCGCTTGCCGCCCAGCAAGGAGCCGAGCAGCCCACGCACCAGCTGCCGCCCGAGCTGATTGGCCGCCTGGCGCGCCGCGCTCCTGAGCGCGCTCCCCGCGAGCTCCCCCACCAGATCGCTAAGGGCACCGCCCTGCCCGGCCTTGGTCTGTGCCGCTGCCGGCGCCTCCGCCGGTACCCGCTCGGCCTGACGCTCGCGCAGGATCTCGTAGGCCGATTCGCGATCCACGGCCCGGTCATAGCGACCCGCCTGGGGCGACTGGCGGATCAGCGTCTGGCGCTCGGCTTCGCTCAGCGGGCCGACCCGGGATTGCGGCGGGGCGATGGCCACGCGCTGGACCATCGCCGGCGTGCCCTTGTCTTCCAGGCTGCCCACCAGGGCCTCACCGATGCCCAGTTCGGTCAGCACCTCCAGGCTGTCGAACGCCGGATTGGGTCGGAAGCCGTCGGCCACCGCGCGCAAGGCCTTCTGCTCCCGCGCCGTGAAGGCGCGCAGGCCATGCTGGATGCGCAAGCCCAGCTGGGCGAGAACGGCATCCGGCAGGTCGCTGGGCGACTGGGTGACGAAATAGACGCCGACGCCCTTGGAGCGGATCAGCCGTACCACCTGCTCCAGGCGCTCGCGCAGGGCCTTGGGGGTATCGCCAAACAGCAGATGGGCCTCGTCGAAGAACAGCGCCAGCACCGGCTGGTCGGCATCGCCACGCTCGGGCAGTTGCTCGAACAATTCGGCCAACAGCCAGATCAGGAAGGTGGCATAGACCTTGGGCGCCTCGTGCACCAGGCGGCTGGCGTCGAGCAGGTGGATGCGGCCACTGCCATCGGGCTCGGGGCGCAGCACCTCTTCCAGCTGCAACGCCGGCTCGCCGAAGAAGGCCTCGGCGCCCTGCTGCTCCAGGGTCGCCAGCCGGCGCAGCAGCGCCTGGGCCGAGGCGCCGGTGAACAGAGCACGGTCTTCGCCAAGGATCTCGGGCTGTTCGCGCAGGTGATTGAGGACCGCCTTGAGGTCCTTGAGGTCGAGCAGCAGCAGGCCTTCGCGATCGGCTACGGTGAAGGCAGCGTGCAAGGCGGCCTGCTGGCTGTCGGTCAGCTCCAGCAGATTGCCCAGCAGCAGCGGCCCCATCTCGCTCAGGGTGGTGCGCAGCGGATGACCGCGCTGGCCGTCGACGTCCCAGAGGGTGACCGGATAGGCGCGGGACAGATGCGCCAGGCCCTGGGTGGCGATGCGCTCGGCCAGCTTGCCTTGGGGCGCGCCGGCCGCGCCGAGGCCGCAGAGATCGCCCTTGATGTCGGTGGCGAAGACGGCGACGCCGGCGTCGCTGAAGGCCTCGGCGAGACGCTGCAGGGTCACGGTCTTGCCGGTGCCCGTGGCGCCGGCGATCAGGCCGTGGCGGTTGGCCAGCTTGAGGGGGTGGCCAAGGGGGTGGCCAGCGTTCTGGTCAGCTGAAACGGCGGTACCCAGGATCAGCAGGGGCGTCGAGGACATGGCGCAGCTCCGTAGCGGTTCTACGCCAGCTTAACCCGAGCGTCCGCGCTCAGGTACGGTTGCGAATGCGCTCGACGATGGCGGTGGTGGAGCTGTTCTCCACCAGGCCGAGGATGCGCACCTCGCCGCCATAGCCCTGCACGATCTGGGCGCCGACCACCTCTTCCACGCTCTTGTAGTCGCCGCCCTTGACCAGCACATCCGGGCGCACCTGTTCCAGCAGGCGCTCCGGGGTGTTCTCGCTGAAGGGAATGACCCAGTCCACCGCGCCGAGTCCGGCCAGCACCGCCATGCGCCGGTCGACGCTGTTGATCGGTCGCCCCGGGCCCTTGAGGCGGGTCACGGAGGCGTCGTCATTGACCGCCACGATCAGGCGATCGCCCTGGGCCCGCGCCTGTTCCAGGTAGGTCACGTGACCGGCGTGGAGGATGTCGAAGCAGCCGTTGGTGAAGACGATCTTCTCGCCGTGGGCGCGGGCGTCCTCGATGGCCAGCTGCAACTGCTCCAGGGTCAGGACGCCGCGCTCGGAGCCTTCCGAACGCTGCACCGCGCGCCGCAGCTCGGGGGCGCTGATGGCGGCGGTACCCAGCTTGCCGACGACGATGCCGGCGGCCAGGTTGGCCAGCCCCACGGCCTGGGGCAGGTCTTCACCGGCGGCCAGGGCAGCGGCCAGGGTGGAGATCACGGTGTCGCCTGCGCCGGTGACATCGAACACCTCGCGTGCGCGCGCCGGCAGGTGCAGGGCCGGTTGAGCGGGACGCAGCAGGGTCATGCCATGCTCGCCGCGGGTCACCAGCAGGGCGCCCAGGTCCAGGCGCGACATCAGTTCGCTGCCCTTGGCCACCAGTTCGGCATCGTCGGCGCAGACGCCGACGATGGCTTCGAATTCGGACAGATTCGGCGTGATCAGACTGGCGCCGCGATAGATGGAGAAGTCCTTGCCCTTGGGATCGGCCAGCACCGGGATGTTGCGCGCCTTGGCCAACTGGATGAGGGCCTGGTGGTTCTTCAGCGCGCCCTTGCCGTAGTCGGACAGCACCAGCACCTTGACCCCGGCCAGCATGGCGGCGGTGTCCGAGGCCAGCGCCTGGGCATCGGTGTCGAAGGGCTCTTCGAAGTCGACGCGGATCAGCTGCTGATGGCGACTCATGATGCGCAGCTTGACGATGGTCGGCTGCTGGGCGATGCGCTGGAAGCGCACCTGCACATGGGCGGCTCTCAGGCTGTCGGTGAGGGCATCGGCGGCTTCGTCCTGGCCGGTGACGCCGACCAGATAGGCCGGTGCGCCCAGGGCGGCGATATTGAGGGCGACGTTGGCCGCGCCACCGGGACGATCCTCGTGCTGGTCGACCCGCACCACGGGCACCGGCGCCTCGGGGGATATCCGCGAGGTGGTGCCGTGCCAGTAGCGGTCGAGCATCACGTCGCCGACCACCAGGACCGGCGCGAGATCGAAGCGAGGCATGGTCAGCTTCATAGGGACAGGCTCCAAAGCGCGAAAATGGCGGCGATCATAGCATAGGGGCCAAGGCGCCCCGGAAGCGCCTGCCGGCGGGAGACGCCGGGGTCAGGGCTCGTCGCGGCGGCTTATCCAGAACAGCTCGTGACGGCGCACGGCCTTGCGGAAGAACTCGTCTTCGCCGGTGCGCGGCCAGCGGCGTCCAGCCAGCAGCCACTGGATGGCCCGACGCAGGCGCTTCTTGGCCGGCAGCGGCACCAGCAGGTCGTGCTGCATACCCAGGGCCATGGCCTTGTCCAGCCGCCGCTCGGGCGTCAGCAACGGACTCCAGGGTACCAGGGGCGTGGGCGTTTCGATGGCCGGCGGCAGGGCGATGCCGCCCTCGGCCGGGCCCATGGGCCAGCGGTCGTTGTCGTGCAGGTGGTTGGCGTAGAGCAACTCGAGCTCGGGCTGCCACTGACTGAGGGTCAGGGCCTCGCGCAGGGCCTGGGTGCTGGCCACGTGATCGGCATGGGGATCGATCTGCGGATGCGGCAGCACCACCACCTCGGGGCGAAAGTGCTCCAGCAGCGCCACCAGGTCGGCGACCAGATTACGCCAGGTGGGGGCGCCGTCGACATCGCCGGGCAGCTGCAGGGGATTGTGACGGCGGGCACTGCGCACATCGCTGTCGCCGGACTCGCGTGAGCCGAAGGCCTCCGCCGGCGCCTGGCGCATGGCCGGCAGCTGCAGGCAGTAGTAGCCCAGCTGCACGCAACGCGCCGGCGGTACCCCGCCCCACAGCGGCGTGACCAGACTGTCCCAGGTACGCAGTCGGCCCTTGAGCCGGGCCGCGGCCTGGCGGTCGAGGCCCAGGCGCTGGTAGTGCTCGGCCTCGATCTCGCCCTGGGTCAGGGTGACGATGCTGGCTTCCCGTGCCTGGCTGTAGAGCCCGAAGGCGGCCAGCTCGGCATCGTCGGCATGGGGCGCGATGACCATGACCCTTTTTTCCCGGAAGTCCGGCTGGGCGAAGACGTGCAGGCGCAACTCGCCCTGCAGCCGACAGAAGCGTGTCCAGAGGTGCAGCTCGCCACGGCGCAGGGCCTCGGCATAGCCGCTGAGATTGACATAGCGCCGCCCGGCGACGCCGCGCTCGAAGTCCTGGCGATCACTGTCGTCGCCCGCCCGCAGCCGCACCTGGGGATCCAACAGTCGGCCGAGCCAGCCGGCACGCAGGCGGCATTCCAGGAACAGCGTCAGCTCGCCCGGCGGTAATTCCACCGCGGCCAGGCGACCGTGCTGCAGATGCAGGCCCAGCACCAGGGTGTCGGTGGGGAACTGGTAGCTGTAGTTGTCACGCGGCGAATAGAAGAGATGGTCGGCGAACCAGGCCTCGTGGCCGAGCCAGACCAGCAGCGCCAGCAGCGGCGCGCTCCACCAGGGCCCCAGCGCCAGGCAGCCGAGCAGCACGACGGCGATGACCGCCAGGGCCAACCGCTTGTGCCGGCGGTGACGTTTGAGCAGGGCTTGTTTGCGGGCGGTCATCTCAGCTCTCGAAGACGGTGACGCGATGGCACCAGCGGTCCTTGTAGTCGCGATCGGCGCGGCCGAAGGAATAGCGCAAGGCCTTGCCCAGGGCGCGGGCATCCTGCCAGGCGGCCTGGGTATTCAAATAGGTGAGGACGCTGCCGGGACTCAGGTCGCTGGAAGCAGGGTCGACACCGCCGTTGACGTATTCGACGCTGATCCATTCGGGCGCTTCCACCCGATAGAGCACCTGGATGGCCACCGGGCGCTCGCCGAGCATGAGCAGCGACCCGGTCATGAACTCCCGCAGCAGGGCGAACACCTCGGCCAGGCGCTCCTTACCCGGGACCTCGAAGCCCCAGCGCGCCTCGAACAGCTCGGCATAGATCCGCGCCTGCTCGGTGCTGTCCAGCTCGGCCATGGGTACAGCACGACCGCCAGCATCTTCGAAGAGCCGCTGCTCGCGACGCTGGTTGTAGCGGAATTTCTTCGACCAGGCTTCCGGCTCGCGGAGCATAGCCAGTTCTTCGCTCTGCCGACGCAGACCAGCGAAACGCTCGTCGCACAGTGGCGACAGATAGCGGGCGCGCTGCCGCAGGGGCGCCGCGCTACCCGGCGCAGCGGGCAGGATGATCTCGGCATTGCCCAGGTCGAACAGGGCGCGCTGGCGGCGCTTCTTCAGCACGCTGCGCGAGAGCGCCAGTTCGCGCCCCCAGCAGGGCACCGCGGCCTGCAGGCCATCCACGCCGGGCCAGCCCAGGTAGCGCACCGGGATGCCGGCCAGTTCGGCCAGACGCGCGACGATCTCGGGGTGAGTCGCGACGCTGCCGCCATGGCGCTGCCAGGTGGCGGCGTAGTCGGCCGCGGAGATCGTCGTCCAGCCGCGTTCGCGCCAGAAACGGAAGCTATTCAGCATGGGACGTGGGCGTCGCGGGAGCGACTTCCTCGAATTGCTTGGCGTGCAGGCGCGCATAGTAGCCGTTCAGCGCCAGCAGCTCGCCATGGCTGCCACGCTCGACGATGCGGCCATGGTCCATCACCAGGATCAGGTCGGCCTTCTCGATGGTGGAGAGGCGATGGGCGATCACCAGGGTGGTGCGCCCCTGCATGACCCGGTCCAGTGCCGCCTGGATATGGCGCTCGGATTCGGTATCCAGCGCCGAGGTGGCCTCGTCGAGGATCAGCAGCGGTGCGTTCTTCAGCAGCGCCCGGGCGATGGCCAGGCGCTGGCGTTGACCGCCGGAGAGCAGCACGCCGTTCTCGCCGACCTGGGTGTCGTACTGCTGCGGTAGGCGCTGGATGAATTCGTCGGCATAGGCTGCCTCGGCCGCCGCCCTGACCTGTTCCATGGGCGCCCCGGCCAGATCGCCATAGGCGATGTTGTTGGTGACGCTGTCGTTGAACAGGGTGACGTGCTGGGTCACCAGGGCGATGTGCCGGCGCAGGTTGTTCAGGCGATAGTCCTGGATCTCCAGGCCGTCGAGGAGGATCTCGCCCTCTTCGTGCTGGTAGAAGCGCGGAATGAGATTGGCCAGGGTCGACTTGCCGCTGCCCGAGCGACCCACCAGGGCCACCATCTGGCCGGGCTCGGCGACGAAGTCGATGCCTTCCAGTACGGGCTTGTCGGTGCCCGGGTAACGGAAGGTCAGGTTGCGTACCTCCAGCCGACCCTGGACGCGCTCGCGTTCTTCACGGCCGTCGTCGCGCTCGGCGGGCTCGTCGAGTTGTTCGAAGATGCTTTCCGCACCGGCCACGCCGCGCTGGATGGTGGAGCTGACTTCGGAAAGCTGGCGGATCGGCTTGGGCAAGAGGCCGGCCATGGTGATGTAGGCCACCAGGTCGCCGGCGGAGGCTTCGCCGCGCAGCCAGAGCACCAGGAACATCAGCACCGCCATGGCCGAATAGATGACCAGCTGCAGCATGGGCGTATAGACCGCGCCGGTCTTGGTCATGGTCAGCTGCTTGTCGGTGTTGGCGGTGCTGGAATCGAGGAAGCGCTGCTGCTCGTAGGTTTCGCCGCCAAAGCTGCGCACCACCCGATAGCCCTGGATGGCCTCGGAGGTGATGTGGGTGACGTCGCCCATGGCCGACTGGATCTTGCTGCTCTGCTTGCGGAACTTGCGACTGGCGCTGGTCACCATCAGGGCGATCAGCGGCAGGATGGCCACCATCACCAGGGTCAGCTTCCAGTTCATCCACAGCAGCGAGGCGAACAGGAAGATCACGGTCATGCCCTCGCGGATCACCACCTTGATCGCCTCGGTGGCGGCGCCGGTCACCATGGTGACGTTGAAGGTGATACGCGAGATCAGGTGGCCCGAATTGTTGGCGTCGAAATAGCGATTGGGCAGGCGCAGCATGTGGTTGAACAGCGCCACGCGCAGGTCGTGCACCAGGCCGAGGGAGACCCGCGCCAGGAAGTAGTTGCCGAGAAAGGAACCGACGCCCTGCCAGGCGGCGATGAGGATGATCATCAGCGGCACCGCCTGCACCAGGTGCAGACCACCGACGATGGGCCAGCCCGGGAACATGGAGGCGTTGGGGTTGTTCAGGCCATCGACGAAGTACTTGAGGATGCCCGCCAGCATCGGCTGGGTGGAGGCGAAGATCAGAAAGCCGACGATACTCAGGGCGAACATGCCGATGTAGGGCCGCACGTAGCCGAGCAGGCGGAAATAGATCTTCAGACTGGAGGTCTGCGCAGGGGAGTCTTGGCTCATGGTCTCGTCGTGACGCAAAAGCGCCATGTTAACACGCACCCGCCGCTGACCCAGCCAGGGGATTTTCCGCTAGGCTGGCCCTCCCCCGCCACGGAACACCTAGCATGCCGCCGCTGATCGCCACCTTCGCCGAACTCAAGGATTACTGGCGCCTGGAGGTGCTGGACGCACCCGGCAAGCCCTTGCGACTCAAGCGTCTGCTCCGGCGCGTCACTGCGGGAGAGAGTCCGAGCTTTCTGTTCTGGTATCGCCTGGCGCAATTCCTCTACTGCCGCCCGCGTGGCCTGCTCAACTATCGCAAGCTGGCCGAGCGGATCAATCGCCGGCTGATCCGCCGGCACAACATCGAGATCCTGCTGGGCGCCCGTATCGGGCCCGGGCTGCGCCTGCCCCATCGCATGGGTATCTGCGTGTCGAATCTGGCGGTGATCGGGCGCAACGTGATGATCCGTCAGCACACCACCATCGGCATCAAGAGCGACGATCCGGCGCAACTCGTCGGCATCTTCATCGGCGACAACGTCAGCTTCGGCGCCCACGTCTGCATCGTCGGCGACCACCTGACCATCGGCGACAACGTGGTGATCGGGGCCGGCGCCCTGGTGATGCGCGACATCCCCGCCGACAGCCTCTACTACAGCCGCCACGAGGCGGTGATCCGGCCGCTGCCGGGCGCTACGCCCGGGGATGCCGCCCGCTGAGGATGGTCCGCAGCATCCGCGGCAGCACGCCATACAGATAGAGACGATTGCCTAGCAGCTGCCGCCCCAGGTAGCGCAGCACCTTGCCGCGGGAAGCGCCCTTGTAGTGCAGACGCAGCAGCAGGGCGACATAGAATTTCTCGATGTCGCGAAAGCGCCGCTGGGCCGGGGTCTCGGCTTCCAGTTCGGACAGCGAATGGTCGAGGATGCCCGAGCAGAGCAGCTCGACTGACTCTTCCCGGGCCAGCGCCTGGACGCGCAGGAAAAAGGAGACATCGACGCCATAGAGGGCGAAGCGCTCGTCGAAGACATCGCCGTGGCGGGCCGCGATACGCGCGGCCAGGCCCTGCGTCAGGCACAGGCCCGAACTGATGGTCACGGTGGCCTGGGGATCCAGAGGTCCTTCGGTGGTCACCACCGCCTTGTACTGGTGGGGATAGCGGATGGCGCCGGCCCCCAGCACCAGGGGGACCAGCAACTCGGCCTCCTGGCCGAGCGCCTGCAGATAGCGCCCGTCCACCACGGTGTCCTGGTCGAAGATCACCAGGCGCTCCGCGCCCAGTCGCAAGGCCTGGTTGTAGACCCGGCTCAGCGGCGGATTGCCGAGGTCCTCGCTGATGAGCACCTCCGTCCAGCCCGGCGCGGCGAGCAGCGCCTGGCGATCCGCCTGATCCAGGGGCTGAGGCCCGTTGTTCCAGACCAGCAGGACGCTGTCGGCCGGCAGGCTGCCCGCGGGCTGGGCCAGCAGGCTGGCGAGGGTGGCCGACTCCCCGGGACGCAAGCCATAGAGGACGACGAGAAAGAGCGTTCGCATGGGCTTTCCTGAGGATGGCGGCCTAGCCGCGCACCCGCTTGCGCAGGTAGTCGAGGGCCGCGCTGGCTTCGTCGGCCAGGTGCGGACGCGGCAGGTCGTTGGGCCAGATGCCTTCGGCGAAGGCCTGGCGGTCGCCGCCGCCCAGACGTTCGCTCAGGGCCCGCTCCCACCAGACGTGGCGACAGGCGCGGGCGTAGCTGTCCTGGGTCGCCAGGCAGCCATAGAGCAGCTTGCGTCCCAGGCTCGCGCGCTGTTTGTCCAGTCCGGCCAGTTGCCACTTCACCCGCAGCCGCGTCCAGACATCGGGCAGCGGCTTGGTCAAGGGCACCTCTTGCCAGCTGCTCTGCAGCGTTGGGGAATAGTCTTCGCCATAGCGTTCGAAGAAGTGCGCCAGCATGAAGTGCAGAAAGCGCTTTTCCGCATAGTAGTGGCGAATGGATCCCCGGGCCTCGCTGATGGCCAGATCCGCCAGGCTGAACGACAGGGCGATCTGCTCCAGGGTATGGACCTCCTCGTCGTGGCCATGCCAGTCATCGATCAGGGCAATGGCCCGCTCGACTCGCGGCAGATGCGTCCATGCCAGACCGCAGACCCCGCTGTTGTAGAGTCGCGTGTCCTCCGCTGGCTCATGTCCGCGCGCGGCCAGGGCAGCGGCGAAACGGGCGAACTCCGGGCGGCTGCGGGCCTTGCGCCACGGCCACTCCTCGACATCCATGACTCCGCGCTGGTCATTGATTCCGTCGAACAGGGGAGCCAGGGGCGCCTGGACCACGGTGTCGCTGTCCAAAAACAGGGTCTTGCCGGCCCGCGGCAGCGCCCAGGCGATGGCGCAGGCCTTGCTGCGGTGCAGATAGCCGTGCTGCCCCTGCCAGGCCTTGAGTGTCGCCCCCTCGATGGCCAGCACTTCCACCGGCCAGCCGCGATAGTCCTGTGGCCGGTCGGTCAGGATACGGATGGCGATGTCCTGCTGCTGCCGCCAATGCAGCACGCTCAGCAGGCTGAACTTCAGCTCCTGCCGATAGGCCTGAGCACCGCCATAGACGAAGTACAGGAGTTGACGTGTTGGGCGCATGTAAGAGTGCCGGCAAAAAGTCGATTCTAACAACAAGCGGCAGGATAGGGCGTAAGGGTCACTTCACAGCCTGCCACCTTCGGGTAACATGCTCGCCCTGACGTTGACGGGTCCTGCATGAAGCCTCTCGAACATTCGCGCTATCTCGAACTGCGCGACGCCGCCCAGGTAGTGGAAGCCGACCACCACGGCGACAAGGTCCTGCGCCTCACCGATGGCAGCTACCTCAAGCTGTTCCGCCGCAAACGGCTGCTGACCTCGGCCGCTCTGTTTCCCTATGCCCAGCGCTTCGCCGACAACGCCCGCCAACTGGCCGAGCGCGGCATTCCCTGTCCGCAGGTGCTGGAGGTCTATCGCGCCGCCTCGCTGCAGCGCGATCTGGTGCACTACAGCCCGCTGCCGGGCGCCACCCTGCGCCAGCTACGGACCTCGAGCGAGGCCGCGGCGCTGCGCCCCGCCCTGGGTCGCTTCATCGCCGAATTGCACGACAGTGGCGTCTACTTCCGCTCGCTGCACCTGGGCAACGTGGTGCTGACGCCAGAAGGCGAGCTGGGTCTGATCGACATCGCCGATCTGCGCTGCCATGCGCGGCGCCTGCCGCTGCGCCTGCGGGTGCGCAACTTCCATCACCTGCTGCGCTACAGCGAGGACCGCGACTGGCTGTTCGAACCCGGTCGCGAACCCTTCCTCAGGGCCTATGCCGAAGCCTGCCGCCAGCCCCTGGACTGGCGCGAACTCGACCGGCAGCTGCAGGACTAGATCAGGACTGGACCGGCACCGCCTGTCCCAGCGCCAGCTTGCGCCGGCGCTGCACCTCGGCCCCGGCGATCATCGCCGCAGGCAACAGCACCAGCGGCCACAACTCGTCCGGATTGCCGATCAGCTTGGCGCCGTCGAAATTGAGCATCAGCAGGGCCACGGCCAGATAGAGTCCCCAGGGATCGCGCTGGCGCAGGGCCGCGCCCAGGCTGGCCAGCATCAGCACGCCAAAGATCAGCAGCGACACCAGGCCGGTGTAGATGCCGAAGGACACGAAGATGTTGTGCGGGTGCTGGATGGCCTCGGTGCCGTGCAGCAGGTCGTGACTCTGATAGCCCAGACCGCAGCCCAGCCACCAGCCGCAGGACTCCCAGTCCTTGATCATGAAGTGGAACAGCTCGATGCGCCCGGAGTCCGCGCGGCCCCAGAAGGCGACGAACCAGGCTTCGGTGTGCACCACCTGGACCACTCCGGCGATCAGGGCACTGACCAGAACGACCAGCGCCAGGGTGCGCAGCGGAAAGCGCGGAAAGGCGAAGAGCACGCCGAGGGCGGCCAGGAAGCCGATGCCCACCAGGCCGGTACGGGTCTGCAGGGCGAAGGAGATGCCGACGATGCTGACCACCACCGCCGCCAGCAACTCGATCCAGCGCCGTTCGCGGATCCAGGTGGGCGCGGCCAGACCGCCCAGGCAGACCATCCAGATGCTCACATAGATGGGATTGGAGATGCGTCCCGGCAGGTGGATGACCCGCTGGCCGACGGCATAGTGGCCGGTGAGCCAGAACACCAGGCTGGAGCCGACGGCATAGGCGCAGACCACCCAGAAGGCCAGGCGTACGAGGCCGGGGCGACGAAAGAAGTCGCCATCCACCAGGCAGGCCACGGTCAGCACGAACAGCAGCACATAGAGGATGTGCTTGAAGAACTGCCCCTCTTCGGCCCGTGCCCCCGGCACGATGAACCAGGCGAGAAACACCAGCCAGAGCAGCAGCAGCGGCGAGCGCCAGTCGATCAGCCGCGGCCGCAGCACGAAGAGGATCAGCGCCGGCAGGGCGATCGCCGCATAGAAGTAGCTGTTGATCCACTTGGCCGTGGGGATGCACAGGTAGGCGGCCATGAACACCAGCACCGCCAGGGTGAAATAACGACTCTGCTGCACGCGATCGAGCAAGGGTGTCACCACAACAGGGCTCCCAGGAGTGCGCCGACCAGGAAGGCCAGTGCCAGTTTGATGCGTTCCATCCGCCGGCGCTTCTGCTTGTCGTTGCGGTCCTTGTCGCTGACCACGTGCTGGCCGAAGCCGGTATGCAGCACGGCATCGTTTTCCAGGATCAGCGCGTGGCGCTGGGCGTCGGCATAGCGCCGGGACAGCTCCTTCTCGCCGCTCAGGTCGCCATAGGGGGCGTGTAACAGATAGTCGGCACGCCGGCGCAGACCGGGATTGAAGGAAAAACCCTGCCATTCGGGCTTGTGCGAGCCGACTTCATGGAAGGCGATGCCGGCATGCACCTGCCGCGGCTTGAGATAGACATAGGGGCTGTGGATCGCCAGGTCATGGGCATGGCTGCGCAGCCAGACCTGCAGCGCCTGGGGATCGGCCTCCAGCAACGCCTGGGAATCCTCGATGAAGCCGGGGCGATAGAAGGCCCAGTCGTCTTCGCAGTGGAAGATCCAATTGGTCTCGACCCGACCATAGGCGGCGTCGACACTGCGCATCTGGCCAAGCTTGCGATTGTTGACGATGAACTCGGTGTGTTCGCGCCAATGGACGGGGATGCAGTCCCGTACCGCTTCGTCGCCGGAGTCCTCGGTGATGAAGACCCGGCGGATGGGCGCGGTGTTGAATTCGTCGAAGGTCGCCAGCGTCTGCCGGAGCAGGTCGAAGCGCCCGCAGCTGGTGACGACCACAGAGATGTCGCTGTCGGCGGAAAACTGCACGTTCTACCCTTTCTGCCAGTGGAGTCGAAAGCCGGACCTAGCGCGGCGCATCAGCGTCCCAGCCTGCCCAGCAGGCGGAGCAGGAACCCGGGAGCCACTGCCGGTCGCAGCGCTGGGGTTATAGCCGAAACGATGCGCTCACCCAAGTGGCCGAAGGCGAAAGAGTGACGCGCCAGGGCCTCTCCAGCCCTGGCGATGGCCGCGGCGTGCGCCGGGTCCCCGCGCAGCCGGGCGAGTTTCTCGCGCAATTCGTCCAGCGAGCGATAGAGCACCACGTTGACGCCATCCTCGAAACCTAGCGCCCGGTTCTCTTCTTCGCCCTGATCGAAGGTGAAGAGCACGCAGCCGCAGGCCATGGCCTCGAAGTTCTTGATCATGTATTCGCCCATGCCGACATCGGCGCCGACGAAGAAGCGGATGCGGTTGAGGGTCTGCAGGTATTCGTCGCCCGAGCGGGTCTTGGTGATCAGCAGCGGCTCGACCTTGGCCAGGTCTTCCAGCAATTGCTTGCGCCCGCTGTAGGCCACGCTGCCGAGGCTGCCGACGAAGCCCAGTTCGATGTCGCGCTCGACACCCAGGTCGCGCAGGCGGCTGTCGTCATAGCCCTTGGGCACGAAGTGGGCGTCCACCCCCTCCTCCTGCAGCCGCCGCGCCACGCCGGCGCCGGAGACCAGCACCCGGACGTGGGGCATGGCCTGGTAGTAGCGACTGAACTTGCCGGTGTACTTGCAGGGGATGAAATTCTGGTAGGCGTCGTGTTCCAGCTCCACCAGATTGGGCAGGCTGCGGATGAACGAGACCTGCCTGAGCTGCTTCTTGAATCTCAGGAACAGCAGGATGCGGTCGTATTGCTCGGGCTGGGGCACGGCGCGGCGGAAATAGGCGCGCAGATCGGCCTGTTCCTCGTCGCTCAGCCAGCGCAGGTCGCAGTCGCAGTGGGCGGCGATGCTGGCATAGAAGTGGTCCAGCAGGATGCGTTGCTCCTTCTGGACCAGGAACAGGACTTTCACGGCGCCGGGGCCTTAAAGGCGGCGACCATCGGCAGGCGCCAGAAGTCACGGCGCACGGCCGCGTCGGAGAAGCGTTCGGCCAGGCGCTCGCGCATGTGCTGCACGCAGGCGCGTCGCTGGCTCGGTGCCAGCCGACCCAGGTGCTGCAGCCCCTGGCCGAGGGCTTCGGCATCGCCCAGGGGAAAGAGGAAGCCGACGCCTTCGACGATCTCCCGGGCGCCGCCGCAGGAGGTGGCGATCAGCGGCACGCCGGCGGCCATGGCTTCCAGCAGGACCATGCCGAAGGGCTCGTGATCGGAACTCAGGGCAAAGACGTCGAAGGCCTTGAAGTAGCGCCGGGCGCCTTCCACCTGGCCGAGGAACAGTACCCGGTCGGCGATGGCCAGTTCGCGGGCCAGGTCCTTGAGGTCGTCTTCCAGGCGGCCCTTGCCGAGAATCGCCAGCAGGGCATTGGCCGGTAGATTCGGCAAGGCGGCGGCGAAGCCGCGCAACAGAGTGGCCTGGTCCTTGTCCGGATGCAGGCGGCCGACGTTGCCGACGATCCAGGCCTCCTGGGGCAGCTTGAGCTCGGCGCGGGCCTGATCGGCCGGCAGCAGCTCACGTTCCACCGCCTCGACATCCAGGCGGTTGTAGAGGGTCTCGATACGCTCAGCCGGCCAGTCCTTGAGGCGCTGGCGCAATTCGTCGCGTACCGCGTCGGAGACTGCCAGGAGCGTCAGGCGCTTGCTCATCAGCTTGGCGAACAGCCGCCGACCGAGCCGGTCGTAGTCGCCAAAGGCGTGGTGTACGCCGATCACCGGCAAATTGGTGGCCAGGCAGGCGATCCAGATCGGCTTGAATCTATGGGCGATGACGAAGCGGATGCCCCGCGAGCGGACGATCTCGCGCAGCGCCTGGATGGCGCCGAGCTTGAGGCCGCGCACGTCGCGCGAGGAATACTCCAGGAACAGCACCTCGTCGCTGCCGCAGCCGGTCGCTACCTCGGCATCGGCGGTGCCGGTGAGAAAGACCGTGGTGACGCGATAGCCGCTGCCCGCGAAGAGGCTGGCGGTCTGGCGGGCGCAGTCGAGGAAGGGACCGTCGTAGCCGTGACAGAACTGCAGCACCCGCGGTTCGGCGGAACGCGTCATAGGCCTGCCCCCTCCTTGACCACCAGGATGTCTTCCATGATCAGGTACTGCAGATCCGAGCCGAAGAACATGTTCAGGGCATCGGTGGGCGAGCAGACCATGGGTTCACCGCGGCGGTTGAGCGAGGTGTTGAGGGACACGCCGTTGCCGGTGAGCTTTTCCAGCTCGACCATGAGGTCGTACCAGCGCGGATTGTGCCGGCGCTCCAGCACCTGGGCGCGGGAGGTGCCGTCTTCGTGGACCACCTCGGGTACCCGGCTCTTCCATTCCTCGTTGACCTCGAAGGTAAAGGTCATGAAGGGCGAGGGATGGTCGACCTTGAGCATCTGCGGCGCCACGGTGTCGAGCATGGACGGGCAGAACGGCCGCCAGCGCTCGCGGAACTTGATCTGGGCGTTGATGCGATCGGCCACGCCCGGCACGCTGGGGCAGCCGATAATGGAGCGACCGCCCAGGGCGCGCGGACCGAATTCCAGGCGACCCTGGAACCAGGCCACCGGATTGCCGGCCACCATGATCTCGGCGATGCGCTGGGGCATGTCGTCGATCCGCTCCCACTTGGGTGCGTTGGGATGGCGGGCGCAGGCGGCGATGACGTCTTCGTTGCTGTAGCCGGGGCCGAGATAGACGTGCTCCATCTTCTCCACCGGTACGCCGCGGGCATGGGAGACGTAGGCGGCGGCGCCGACGGCGGTACCGGCATCGCCCGAAGCCGGCTGGACGAACAGCTCCTTGACCTCGGGACGGGCGATGATCTTCTGGTTGAGCTTGACGTTGAGCGCACAGCCGCCGGCAAAGGCGATTTTCCCGGTCTGGCGGATGATGTCGCCCAGGTAGTAGTCCATCATCTCCAGCGCCAGCTTCTCGAACAGTGCCTGCATGCTGGCGGCATAGTGGATGTAGGGATCGTCGGCGATGTCGCCTTCCCGCTTGGGCCCCAGCCACTCGATCAGCTTGGGCGAGAAGTAGTAGCCCTTGCCCTTTTCCTTGTAGCGGCGGAAGCCGATGACGTTGGCGTAGTCGGTGTTGATGATCAGCTCGCCGTTCTCGAATTTCGCCAGGCGCGAGAAATCGTACTTGCTGGCATCGCCATAGGGCGCCATGCCCATGACCTTGAATTCGCCGTCGAGCATCTCGAAGCCGAGGAATTCGGTGAGGGCGCCATAGAGGCCACCCAGGGAGTCCGGGTCGTAGAACTCCTTGATCTTGTGGATCTTGCCGTTCTCGCCGTAGCCGAAGAAGGTGGTGGCGTACTCGCCCTTGCCGTCGATGCCGAGGATCGCGGTCTTTTCGCTGAAGCCCGAGCAGTGATAGGCACTGGAGGCGTGGGCCAGATGGTGCTCGACGGCCTCCAGCTTGACCTTCTTGAGGTCGAAGCCGAGCTGCACCAGGCACCACTCGATGCGCTTCTGGTAGCGGTGATAGCGGCGATTGCCGAACAGGATGGCGTCCAGGGCGCGATCCGGTGCGTAGGCATAGCGTTTGGCGTAGTGCCAGCGGGCTTCGCCGAAGAGACTGATGGGCGCATAGGGGATGGCCACCACGTCGACGTCGGCGGGGGTGATCCCGGCCTGTTCCAGGCAGAACTTGGCCGACTCGTAGGGCATGCGATTCTTGGCATGCTTGTCGCGTACGAAGCGTTCTTCTTCCACCGCGGCGATCAGCTTGCCGTCGATATAGAGCGCGGCGGAGGGATCGTGGCTGAGGGCGCCGGACAGGCCAAGGACGGTCAGGGACACAGGTAAAGCCTCTGTACAGGGCGAAGCCAAGAGGAGTTCGCCGGGGTTTCGCGAGGCCGCTGCAGGCCCGCCTCGCCTCAAAAACGGCGAATTATAGCCGTTCAGGCAGGCCACGGGTAATGGCCGCACGCCGGAGCGGGGCCTAGCGCACGGCGATTCAGCCCCGGTACAGATGGCGGGTCGGCGCTCAGGCCGGCGGCAGGCGCTCGTCGAGCAGGCGATGCAGGGCGCTGTCGGCCGGCCAGTTGCGCAGCAGCCGGGCGCGGTCGCGGGCATAGGCGGCGGCGTAGGCACGGTCGCTGCCATGGGCCTGGAGGGCGTCGAGGTCGATCACCAGCCAGCGACCTTCATGCCAGATCAGGTTGGTGCCCTTGAAATCGCCATGGCCAAGGCGCTCGCGACGCAGGGCCTCGACCAGCGCCAGCAGGGCCTCCAGCTCGACCGCAGGCGGCGCCGACTGCACATAGGGCGCGAAGCGCTCCAGCAGATTGGGCCCGTCGACGAAGGGCGTCACCAGATAGGCCCGCCCGCGCAGGCCGAGAAAGCGGCGCTCACGCACGGCCAGGGGCTCGGGGGTGGGAATACCAAGGAAGCGCAGCCGGTGCCCTTCGCGCCAGCTGTGCCAGGCCCGGCTCGGCCGCCAGAAACGCGTCAGCCAGTGGCCGAAGCCCTTGATGTTGTATCGCTTGAGCACCAGGTCCTGACCCTGCCACTGCAGCCGGGCCACGGTGGCGGCGCCGCCGTCCTTGAAGGTCGGCAGACCGGCCAGGGCCGCATCGGGATCGGCCAGCAGGCCTTCCAGGCGATTCAGCCAGGTGCGCCGCACGGCGATCAGGCCAAAGGCGCTGCGGGTGACGGCGAACAGGGTGCACTCCCGGCCGCTCTTCTTGAGGTAGTCGGCCAGGCGCCAGCGACGAATCTCGGCGGTGCGCGCCAGCAGGGCCTCCAGGCGCAGGGCGTGTTCGGCATTGACCAGCAGGTAGTGGATCAGCAGCTCTTCCAGCTGGGCATCCAGGGTTGCAGGCAGCTGGGCGAAGAACACCGCCAGATTCTCCTGCACCTGGGCCTGGGACAGCGGCTGGCCGACCGTTTCGGCCTGGATGTCCGCCGCGTCTATGACCAGGGCGGCGCCGTCCTTGACCAGCAGGTTGTCCAGGTGCAGATCGGCCTGCCAGAGGCCCTGGGCGTGCAACCGCGCCAGGGTGGCGAGGGCCGCGCCGAGCAGGTCGTTCTGCGCGGGAGACAGGGGCGGCTCGCCAGCGATCCGCTGCCAGAGGTGCTCGACGCTGGGCGCCGCCTCGATGAAGTCGAACAGCAACCAGGCGCCCTGCCCGCTCGCCTCGCCGCTGTCCAGCAGCGCGGGGGTCGCCGCCGCGGCTGCCGCCAGCAGGCGACAGCCCTCACGCTCGCGGGCGAATTGCCGACTCGCGCGCTCGCCGACCAGTAGCTTGGCCAGCACTCGCCGGCCCTGCCAGCGGGCCTCGCCGACATAGCGCTGACCGGGCAGCACCCTGAGCAGCGACAGCAGTTCCAACTCGCCACTGGGCAGTTCGATACGCAACGGCAGGGTCAGCGCACGACCGGCCTTGGTCAGTTGCTCCAGGGTCATGCCTTGCGCTCCTTGTGGCGGCGACGCCCGGCCAGACGCCGACTCCAGTCGCGCACGGCGACGCTGTCCAGCGGCTGGTCCAGATAACTCGCCAGCAGGCGGGCGATGTCCTGCTCGCTCCATTGCGGCGCGCGGCGCAGCAGGGGTTCGAGATCGCGCAGACGATCGCGCCGGCCGAACAGCAGCGGCCGGGTCTTTTCCAGATCGATCAGCCGCGCGGCCAGGCCTTCGCCCTGACGCTGCAGGAACAGATGCTTGGGATAGAAGCAGCCGTGCACCTGGCCGGCGCCATGCAGCTGGCGCGCCAGTTCGCCGACGGCGACCAGCACCGCCTGGCGCTCCTCGGGGGCCAGGTGCGCCCAGACGCGCAGCCAGCTGTCGAGGTCGCGCCAGTCATCCAGCGCTCGGGTCAGCAAGATGGCACGCCAGCCCTGGTCATCGCGGCGCTCGCCGTAATAGGCCAGCTCCAGCGCTGGGATGCCGCGCTCGGCGTAGCGGCGGATATTGCGACTCTCGCGGGCGAAGGTCGGCTCGCCCAGCGGGCGGGCCAGGGTGCGGGTCAGGTAGTCGCGCTGGCGCTTGAGGTAGTAGCCATGACCGTTAACGTCAAGGCGAAACACCTGACTGAAACCGCCGCGTCCCTGGTTGGGTTCGTCCACCGCGGTCAGCTCCAGCGCCCACAGCGCCGCGAAGCTGTCCAGGCCCTGGCCGGCCAGCACGGCCCGATCCTCGGCCGCCCATACCTCGTTCATTCCCGCCCCTTGAAATAGTCCAGCACCTCGCGGATGCGCCCCTTGTCGTTGTCGCTGAGGCGCGCGCGACCTCGGTATTGCAGATAGAACCTGAGGCGCTGGGTGCGTGACAGCTGGTACTTGGCCACCTTGTCCAGGCAGGCCAGGTCCTTGACGATGCGCCAGCGCAGCCAGTGGCCGACCCAGAAGGCGCCAGCCGGGCAGTCGATGAGATAGAGCACGCCCTGGCCATCCACCAGCAGGTTGCGCCACTTGAGATCGTTGTGGACGAAATGGTGATCGTGCAGGGTACGGGTCGCCGCGGCCAGCTGACGACTGACCTTGTCCACCCAGACCCGGTCGCGCAGCCGCGGATCCTCGCGCCGGGCCAGTTCGGCGAGATCCAGGGTATCGGGAATCTCGCGGGTGATCATGGCGCCGCGGGTGAACCCCCGGGGAGAGCGCTCCATCCCCCAGGCCACCACCGGCGCGGTAGCTATGCCCCACTTGGCGAAACGCTTGAGATTCTGCCATTCGGCCTTGACCCGCGGCCGCCCGACATAGCGCCGCAGTCCCTTGCCGGCGCCGTGGTAGCGCTTGACGTAGTAGCGGATGCCGTCGCGCTCGATGCGTACCACTTCCGACAGCGGATCGCTGGTCAGGCGTTCGCCGGTCAGGGCGAACACCGCGTCCAGCGTCGCGAATTCGGGCAGGTGGGCGACGCTGGAATCGATGCGCCAGTCAGCCATCAGAGCCGGTCCCCGTAGCGTTCCTTGCGCTCCAGCAAGGCGGCGGCCTTGCGTTCCAGCCGCGCCAGCAGCGGCGCCTCGTCGCGCAGGATCTCGCGCAGCGGCCGCTGGAAGTAGCCCTGCAGGAAGCGCAGGAAGTCACGTCGCGTCAGGCCGATGCCCAGGGCGGAGAAATACAGCCCGGCCAGGTCCTTGTCGCGCCAGCGCCGGGGCACCTGGGCGCGGCACTGGGCGCGGTGCAGGTCGATCAGCCAGAGCTGCAGATTGGCCACGGTGACCGGCTGGGCGGTGTCGAGCAGGAAATGGCAGATGTAGCAGTCGCGATGGTTGACACCGGCCCGGTGCATGGCCCCGGTCATGCGCGCCACCTCGGCGATCAGCGCCCGCTTGAGCAGGGGCTCGGGGGGCTGGCGGATCCACTCGAGACTGAAGTCTTCGAGGCTGACGGTGGGCGCCAGCTCCTCGGTAATGATGAAGGAATGCTGGGTCGCCGGATTGGCGCCGCGCTCGCCAAAGGCCACCGCGGTCATGGTCGGCACGCCGACCTGGTGCAGGCGCTCGATGGCCTGCCATTCCTGGCGCGCACCCAGCACCGGCTGCTTGGCCTGCAGCAGATTCTTGGCGATCTCGCCCCAGCCGATGCCGCGGTGGATCTTGACGAAATAACCCCGCCCGGCCACCTCGGTGCGCAGGGTACGGCGCCCGTCCAGTTCGCGATAGACCTGGCCCTGCAGGGCCTCCACGGCGACGAAGGGATCCTGGCCGGCCCAGAGGCTGGCGAAGGGCTCACGCAATTCCAGGGTCATGCCACCCCCAGGATGACATCGGCGGCGCGCTCGGGCAGCGAATAGAGATCGGCGCTATCGGCGAAGGCCAGGCCGTTGCGGCCCTGCACCGCGCGGCGCTCGGGATCAGCCAGCAGCTCGGCCAGCATCCGGTCCAGGGTCTCCTGGGCGAATGGCGACGGCACCACCGCGCCGGCGCGGGCCTCGTCGATGTAGTGGGCATAGCCGCAGACGTCGGTGACCAGCACCGGCAGCCCGGCGACCAGCGCCTCCAGCAGCACGGTACCGGTGTTCTCGTTATAGGCCGGATGGATCAAGAGATCGGCGCCGAGCAGGAAGCGCGGGATGTCGCTGCGGCCCTTGAGGATCTGGACGCGATCGCTCACGCCCAGGGCCTTGGCCTGCAGCAGGAAGGGCTTGGGATCGTCCTGGCCGATGGCGAAGAGTCGAGTGCGGCGGCGCAGTTCCTTGGGCAAGGACGCCAAGGCCCGCAGGCTGCGATCCAGGCCCTTGGTCTTGAAGCCGGAGCCGATCTGCACCAGCAGCAGCTCGCCCTCCTCCAGCCCGAATTCGCGACGGAAGTCGGCGCGGATCTCGGCGGCATTGGCCGGCGCACGGCGATCGGCGGCGATGCCCGGCGGCAAGAGGTGGAAGCGCGGTGCAGGCGTCCCATAGTGCTTGACGAACAACGGCTGCTGCACCTCGGAGATCATCAGGATCTCGGTCGACGACTCGGGGGCGAACACCGCGCGTTCGTATTCGGCGAAATGGCGATAGCGGCCCCACTGGCGATAGAGCGGATTGCGCAGGGTCTGGGCCTTGTCCTCGAAGCAGGGATCGGCGGCGTAATAGACGTCCAGCCCCGGCATCTTGTTGAAGCCGATCACCCGGTCCACCGGATCGCGGGCGAGATCGGCCTGCAGCCAGGCGTGGAATTTCTCGTTGCGGCGGTGATTGAACAGGGCGCTGATCCTGGCCACCCGCACGTCGAAGCCCTCCGGCACCGGGCCTTCCCAGATCAGGGTGTAGACGCGAATGGCATGGCCGCGGCGCTGGCACTCCTGGGCGATGCGCAGGAAGTCCCGCTGCAGGCCGCCAAAGGGAAAGTACTTGTAGAGCACGAAAGCCAGGGTCATGCGGGGAGGTCTTCCAACAGCAGGGTTTCCAGTTCCAGTTCGACCCGCTCCGGGGTCAGGGCGGCCAGACTGGCCGCGGGCTGATCGCGCGGCTCGTCGGTGCCATCCAGGCCCACGGCACTCAGGTGCACCTGGGCGCGGCCATAGGCACCGACCTTTTTCGGACTGGTCGGGCCATAGAGCGAGACGGTGGGTACATCCAGGGCGGCCGCCAAGTGACCCAGCCCGGTATCCACCGCCACGCAGGCCCGGGCGCCGGCCAGCACCTTGGCCACCCCGGCGAGATTCAGGCGCGGCAGCACCTGGACGCCGTCGAGGCCGTCGGCGATGCGCTCGGCACGGGCATGTTCCGCCTCGTTGCCCCACAGCAGTCGCACCGGCCAGTCCAGTTGGCTCATGCGCTCGGCCAATTCGCGCCAGTGCGCTTCGGGCCAGTGCTTGCTGACCCAGGTGGTGCCGTGCAGGAACACCACATAGGGCGTCTCGTTGGGGCCGGCCAGACGTTGCCGATCCAGGCCGTAATCACCCACGCCCGCCGGCAGCGGATAGTCCAGGGCCTGGGCGAACAGCTGGCGGATCCGCTCCAGGGCGTGCTGCCCCTTGGCGACGTGATAGCGCTCGTCATAGAAGCGGCTGGCCAGGGGCTCGCGCGCGGAATTGCGGTCGAGACCGGCGACCGGCGCCTCGGCGTAACGGGTCAGCCAGGCGCTCTTGAGCAGGCCCTGGGCATCGATCACCCGGTCATAGCGCTGCTCGCGCACGCGACTCTTGAATTCGCCCCACTCGCCACTGGCCCAGGCGGAAAAGGGCTGCTTGCGCCAGCGGCGCAGGGCCACCGGAATCACCTGACTCACGGCCGGGTGCCAGGCGGGAATCTCGGCGAAGCCCTCCTCCACCACCCAGTCGAAGCAGATGCCGGGGATGGCCCGGGCCGCATCGGTCAGCGCCGGCAGGGTATGGATGACATCGCCGAGGGAGGAGGTCTTGATAAGCAGCACGCGCATCTAGCCCACCTCGATCGGATCGGCGACCAGGCGGCCGAGCGCCTCCTGCACCAGGCTCGGCTGCAAGAGGCGCAGGCAATCGTAATGGCCGAAGCGGCAGGTTCGGTCGAAGCAGGGACTGCACTCCAGCCCCAGGCGCACCACCTCGACCTGGTTGGCCAGCGGCGGCGTGAAGCCCGGCGAGGTGGAGCCATAGACCGCCACCAGCGGGCGATCCAGGGCAGCGGCCACATGCATCAGGCCGGAATCGTTGCTGATCACTGCACTGGCGCAGGAGAGCAGGTCGATGGCCTCGGCCAGGGAGGTACGCCCGGCGAGGTTGTAGACATCCTCTTCGAAGCCGGGGGTGACCCATTCGCGGATTTCCTCGCCACCCGGAGCATCCTTCTGCGAACCGAACAGCCAGACCTGCCAGCCCTGGCGCAGCCGGGCATCGGCCACGGCGGCATAGTGCTCGGCCGGCCAGCGCTTGGCCTCGCCGAACTCGGCGCCCGGGCAGAGCGCCAGCACCGGCCGGTCCAGACTCAGCCCGAAGCGCTCCAGGGCCGTGTCGCGGCTGGCCGGATCGATGACCAGGCGCGGTTCGGGATAGGGCTTGGGCAACTCGGCGCCTGGTGGGTAAGCCAGCGCCATGAAGCGCTCGATCATCAGCGGATAGCGGGCCTTGTCCAGGGTGCGGATGTCGTTGAGCAGGCCGAATCTCATCTCGCCGCGCCAGCCGGTACGCTTGGGGATGCCGGCGAAATAGGGCACCAGCGCCGACTTCAGCGAGTTGGGCAAGAGGATCGCCTGGTCATAGCGACCGCGCAGCTGCTGGCCGATGCGCCGGCGGGTGGCCAGTTCGAAGGCGCCGTGGCCGAGGGGAAAGCTCAGGGCTTCGCGCACCTCGGGCATGCGCTCGAGCAGCGGGCGACTCCACTCGGGGGCGAGGACGTCGATCTGGCAGTCGGGGTGCTGGCGCTTGAGACAGACGAAGAGGGTCTGCGCCATCACCATGTCGCCGACCCAACTGGGTCCGATGATCAGAATATTCATGCTGGAAGGCGATCGGCACCTAGCGGGTGGCCGACTCCCACTCCCTCAGGCCCGGCCTGATCGAAAGCTCGCGCACGGACATCGACATCTTGCCTCTCCTTACTGATGGCGGCCTAAAAGGTGGCCGGATTGCCGGACGGCGTGTCCAGCCCCAGGCCGTGCCAGATACGGCGCACTTCGTCGCGCTCGGCGAGAAAGCCGTCGGCCGGTACCTTGCCCGGCTGCTTCTGCAGGACCAGGCGGTGCAGCGCGGCGCGGTAGGCCTTATAGGCTTCGCGCAGGGCAATGGCGTCCGTGGCCGGTACCAGACCAGCCGCTTCGAGGGATTCCAGGATGCGGATGTTGTCGGGAAAACGCAGCAATTCGGGATGCTGCCACGACCAGGCCAGAACGGCATATTGGACCATAAATTCGATATCGACGATACCGCCGGCATCCTGCTTGAGGTCGAACAGCTGCTCCGGCCGGCGCGCGTTCGGCCCCAGTCCGCCGGCGGTCACCGCGGTGCCGAGGTTGTCGAGCATCTTGTCGCGCATGCCGGCCACGTCGGCCTGCAGGGTCGCCAGCTCCCGCTGCCGACCGAGGATGCGCGCCCGCACCTCGTCGAAGCGTTCTCCTAGACGTGGACAACCCGCCACCACCCGCGCCCGCACCAGCGCCTGGTGCTCCCAGGTCCAGGCCTCGCTCTGCTGGTAGCGCTCGAAGGCCTCCAGCGAACTCACCAGCAGCCCCGCCGCGCCGGACGGCCGCAGGCGCATGTCCACCTCGTAGAGGGTGCCCACCGGGGTGGTGGTGGTGAGCAGATGGATGATGCGCTGGCCGAGGCGATTGAAGAACTGGGCGCCATCCATGGGCTTGGCGCCATCGGTCTCGGCCAGGGGATCGGCGTCGTGGATGAACACCAGGTCGAGGTCCGAGCCGTGGCCCAGCTCGATGCCGCCGACCTTGCCGTAGCCGACAACGATGAAGTCCGGCTGGCAGGGCGAGCCGTCGCGCCGCTGCGGCGTGCCATGGCGCTGCACCAGCTGGCGCCAGGCCAGGCCGAAGACCTCTTCGAGGATCACCTCGGCCAGCCAGGTCAGGTAGTCGCTGACCTTCATCAGCGGCAGGCTGCCGGCGATCTCCGCCGCCGCCACCCGCAGGCTGTGGGCGCGCTTGAAGTGGCGCAGCACGTCCATCTGCTGCTCCAGGTCCTCTTCGGGCAGGCGCATCAGACGTTCGCGCAATTCGGCAGCCAACTCAGGCTTCTGCGGCGGATGGTAGAGCCGACCCTCGTTGAGCAATTCGTCGAGCAACGCTGGATAGCGGGCGATCTGCTCGGCCACCCAGGCACTGGCCCCGCAGAGTTCCAGCAGCCGTGCCAGGGCCGGCGGATTCTCGCTGAGCAGGACCAGGTAGGCGGAGCGTCGTGCCACGGCTTCCACCAGCGGCAGCACCCGCTCCAGCGCCCGACCGGGTTGCTCGTCGGCGCTGACCGCATCCAGCAGCCGTGGCATGAAGGCATCCAGGCGCTCGCGACCGGCGCGCTGCATGGCCCGCACCTGGCCGCTGGCCCGCAGACTGGCCAGCAGTTCCAGCGCCTGCTCCGGCGCCTGGAAGCCCGCCTCGCGCAGTCGCGCCAGGGACTCCTCGGGGTCGAGCAGGTCTTCCCACAGCGGCAGCCAGCTGTCTTCCAGCTCGGCGCTCTGGGTCTCCTCCTCGGGATCGGCGATGGTCTGCTGGAAATGCCAGTCGATGCGGCTGCGCCAGGCGTCGAGCGCCGCGCTGAATTCATCCCAGTCGGCATAGCCCATGAGGAAGGCCACCCGCGCCCGCCCCTGGGGATCCACCGGCAGGGTCTGGGTCTGCTGGTCGGCGATGGCCTGCAACCCATGCTCGACATAGCGCAGGAAGCAGTAGCCCTCGCGGAGTTCCGCTTCGGCCGCGGCCGGCAGATAGTCGCGCTCGCGCAGACTGGTCAGCACCCTGAGCAGCGGTCGCTGTTGCAGCGCCGGATCACGCCCGCCGTGGATCAGCTGGTAGGCCTGGGCGATGAACTCCACCTCACGGATACCGCCCGCACCCAGCTTGACGTTGTCGGTCATGCCGCGTCGGCGCACCTCCTGGCGAATCAGCTGCTTCATGCTGCGCAGGGCTTCGATGGCGGAAAAATCCAGATAGCGCCGATAGACGAAGGGTCGCAGCAGGGTCAGCAGCTCGGCGCCGCTGACCTGGTCGCCGCCGACCACCCGTGCCTTGATCATGGCGTAGCGTTCCCAGTCGCGGCCCTGGTCCTGGTAATAGAGTTCCATGGCGGCAAAGCTCAGCACCAGGGCGCCGGCGCTGCCATAGGGCCGCAGGCGCATGTCGACGCGGAAGACGAAGCCCTCCACCGTGGTGGCATCCAGCGCCTTGATCAGGCGCTGCCCGAGGCGGGTGAAGAATTCCTGGTTGTCCTGCTCGCGCCGTGCGCCGCGGGTCTCCCCGGCCTCGCCATAGGCGAAGATCAGGTCGATATCGGAGGACAGATTCAATTCCCCCGCGCCCAGCTTGCCCATGCCCAGCACCACCAGTTGCTGTGGCTGGCCACTGTGGCGCCCGGTCGGCACGCCGAACTGGACGCACTGCTGGGCGTAGAGCCAGGCGCAGGCCTGGTCGATGCAGGCATCGGCCAGCTCACTGAGGTCGCGGCAGGTCTCCACCAGATCGGCGCGGCGGGTCAGGTCGCGCCAGACGATGCGCACCTGCTGCAACATGCGAAACCGCCGCAACCGGCGCCCCAGCTCGGCCTCGTCCGGGCAATCGACGAGCGCCTCGCGCAACCGCTGCGCCATCTCGCCCGGTGCCAGTGACAGCTCCAGATCGCCACTGTCGACCAATGCCAGGCAGGGCTCGGGCAGACGGCAGAACTGCTCGACGACGAAGTCACTGAGAGCGGCCACCCGCCGCCAGTCGGCACGCTGCGCCGCGGACCAGTCTGCCTGGCGGGCGGCGGCCGCGGGCAGCGTGGCCAGGGCGTCGGCCAGGCGCCGGTCGGCGAGCTGGGCACAGGCGACGAGAGTCGGAGGCAGATCGGGACGAAGGAGGGGTATCATGGGCAGTCCTGCGCAGGGACGGTCGAACCCCACCACCCTGCCGCGACCCCCCTACCCGGGACATTCCGACGGACCACCTGGTCCGAGCGGGAACCGTTTTCACGTCCGCGGTTCGGAGTTCGCGAGCCCATGAGCAGCGCGTTCGACAAACGTCGAATTGTTTTTTATCGCATTACAGCTCGGAGCTGAAACGGATTTGAATTTGTAGTAAAACTACACGCCGATCGGAACCGTCCGGTCATAAATCCAAGAATTTTCGCTGCCCCCAAGAGGCCGGCGGCGACCCTGAGGCGACCGATTTTGGAAGCCTTTCCGCCCTGGAGCAAGCCATGCAAGATCTCGATCCCGTCGAAACCCAGGAATGGCTGGACGCCCTGGAGTCCGTCCTCGACCACGAAGGCGAGGAGCGCGTTCATTATCTGATGACCCGCATGGGCGAACTGGCTACCCGCAGTGGTACCCAGCTGCCCTACTCCATCAATACCCCCTATCGCAACACCATTCCAGTGACCAAGGAAGCCCATATGCCGGGCGACCTGTTCATGGAGCGGCGCATCCGCTCGCTGGTCCGCTGGAACGCCCTGGCGATGGTCATGCGCGCCAACCTCAAGGATCCGGATCTGGGTGGCCACATCTCCACCTTCGCCTCCAGCGCCACCCTCTATGACATCGGCTTCAACTATTTCTGGAAGGCGCCCAACGAAGAGCACGGCGGCGACCTGATCTACTACCAGGGCCATGCCTCGCCCGGCGTCTACGCCCGTGCCTTCCTGGAAGGCCGCCTCTCCGAAGACCAGATGAACAACTTCCGTCAGGAAGTGGACGGCAAGGGGCTGTCGAGCTATCCGCACCCGCACCTGATGCCCGACTTCTGGCAGTTCCCGACCGTCTCCATGGGTCTGGGTCCGATCACCGCCATCTACCAGGCCCGCTTCATGAAGTACCTGGAGAACCGCGGCTACATCCCTGCCGGCAAGCAGAAGGTCTGGTGCTTCATCGGCGACGGCGAGTGCGACGAGCCGGAAACCCTGGGCGCCATCTCCCTGGCCGGCCGCGAGAACCTCGACAACCTGATCTTCGTCATCAACTGCAACCTGCAGCGCCTCGACGGCCCGGTACGTGGTAACGGCAAGATCGTCCAGGAACTGGAAGGCATCTTCCGTGGCGCCGACTGGAACGTCACCAAGGTCCTCTGGGGCCGCATGTGGGATCCGCTGTTCGCCCGCGACACCGAAGGTCGCATGCAGCAACGCATGGACGCCGTGGTCGATGGTGAATACCAGAACTACAAGGCCAAAGACGGTGCCTATGTGCGCAAGCACTTCTTCGGCGCCAATCCCGAGCTGCTCAAGATGGTCGAGGACCTGTCCGACGACGAGATCTGGAAGCTCAACCGCGGCGGTCACGACCCCTACAAGGTCTATGCGGCCTACCACCAGGCGGTCAACCACAAGGGCCAGCCCACCGTCATCCTGGCCAAGACCATCAAGGGCTATGGCACCGGTGCGGGCGAAGCCAAGAACACCGCGCACAACACCAAGAAGGTCGATGTGGAGTCGCTGAAGAAATTCCGCGATCGCTTCGACATCCCGCTGAACGATTCCCAGCTCAGCGAGCTGCCCTTCTATCGTCCGGCCGACGACAGCGCCGAGATGAAGTACCTGATGGGCCGCCGCGAGTCCCTGGGTGGTCACCTGCCCCAGCGTCGCGCCCGCAGCATCAGCATCCCCACCCCGCCGCTGGACACCCTGAAGGCGGTACTGGACGGCTCCGGTGATCGCGAGATCTCCACCACCATGGCCTTCGGCCGCATCCTGTCGCAACTGGTCAAGGACAAGGACCTGGGCAAGCGCATCGTGCCCATCCTCGCCGACGAGGCCCGTACCTTCGGCATGGAAGGCATGTTCCGCCAGTTGGGCATCTACTCGCCCCATGGCCAGCTCTATGAGCCGGTCGATCGCGACCAGGTGATGTACTACCGCGAAGAGAAGGACGGCCAGATCCTCCAGGAAGGCCTCAACGAAGCGGGCGCCATGTCCTCCTTCATCGCCGCCGGCACCGCCTACAGCAACTACAACCAGCCCATGCTGCCGGTCTACATCTTCTATTCGATGTTCGGCTTCCAGCGCATCGGCGACCTGGCCTGGGCGGCGGGCGATGCCCAGACCCGCGGCTTCCTGCTGGGCGGCACCTCCGGCCGTACCACCCTCAACGGCGAAGGCCTGCAGCACGAGGACGGTCACAGCCACATCCTGGCCGGCACCATCCCCAACTGCCGCAGCTACGATCCCACCTATGCCTACGAGCTGGCAGTGATCATGCGTGAAGGCATCCATCAGATGATGGAACTGCAGCAGAGCGTCTTCTACTACATCACCGTGATGAACGAGAACTACCAGCAGCCGGCCATGCCCGCAGGTGTCGAAGAAGGCATCATCAAGGGCATGTACCTGCTGGAAGAAGAGCAGGGCGACTTCAAGCACCGCGTCCAGCTGCTGGGCTCGGGCACCATCCTCAACGAGGTCCGCGCTGCCGCTGGCCTGCTGCGCGAGATGGGCGTCGGCGCCGATATCTGGAGCGTCACCAGCTTCAACGAACTGCGCCGTGAAGGCCTGGCCGTGGATCGCTGGAACCGCCTGCACCCGCTGGAAGAGCGCCGCCTGACCTATGTCGAGCAGTGCCTGGGCGAGCGTCAGGGTCCGGTCATCGCCTCCACCGACTACATGAAGCTGTTCGCCGACCAGATCCGCCAGTGGGTCCCCACCGAATTCCAGGTGCTGGGTACCGACGGCTTCGGTCGCAGCGACAGCCGCAAGAAGCTGCGTGATCACTTCGAGGTCGACCGCCGCTGGGTCGCCGTCGCCGCTCTGCAGGCGCTGGCCAACCAAGGCAAGCTGGAACGCAAGGTCGTGGCCGACGCCATCACCAAGTTCGGCATCGACACCGAGAAGCGCAATCCCCTGGATTGCTGATGCGGCACACGGATAAGAGGAAACAACTGTGAGCGAGACCATCCGCGTACCCGACATCGGCAGTGGCGACGGCGAAGTCATCGAGCTGCTGGTGAAGGTCGGCGATACCGTCGAGGCCGAACAGAGCCTGGTGGTGCTGGAGTCCGACAAGGCCAGCATGGAGATTCCGGCTCCCAAGGCCGGCAAGATCGCCGCCCTGCACATCAAGGTCGGCGACACCCTCAAGACCGGTGATCTGCTGATCGACCTGGAAGGCGAGGACGCCGCCACCGGCAGCGAACCCGCCGCCGAACCCAAGGCCGAGTCCAAGCAGACCCAGGTCGAGGAAAGCGAAACCCCGACGCCAGCCGGCGACGAGGACGCTTCGGCGTCCGCCGGCGAAGGCGAGTCCCAGGAAATTCACGTTCCGGACATCGGCTCCAGCGGCAAGGCCAGCATCATCGAGGTGGCGGTCAAGCCCGGCGACACCATCGCCGCCGAGCAGACGCTGATCACCCTGGAATCCGACAAGGCCAGCATGGAAATCCCCTCCCCCGCCGCGGGCGTGGTGGAGAGCGTTTCCGTCAAGGTCGGCGACGAAGTGGGCACCGGCGATCTGATCCTGGTGCTCAAGGGCGCCGCCAATGCCAAGCCGAGCAAGAGCGTCGAATCCAAGGCCGGCGACAAGCCCGCCAAGGAAGCCGCCGAGCCCGAGCTGCACGAGGAAGCTGCCGCCGAGCCGGCCGGTGAGTCGGTCGAGGAGATCAAGGTCCCCGACATCGGCTCCACTGGTAGTGCCAACGTCATCGAGGTGCTGGTCAAGGCCGGTGAGCAGGTCAAGGCCGAGCAGTCGCTGATCGTGCTGGAGTCCGACAAGGCCAGCATGGAAATCCCGGCGCCCAAGGCGGGCGTGGTGGAAAGCGTCGCCATCAAGGTCAATGACCAGGCCAAGACCGGTGATCTGATCCTGACCCTGAAGGTGGCCGGTGCCGCGCCCAAGCAGGCGGCCAAGCCGGCTGCCGGCAACACCGCCGCCAGCGCGCCGGCTGCCGAGAAGAAAGCCGAGGCTCCGGCCAAGGCTGCCGCCCCGGCCAGCGCACCCGCCGCCGGCAAGGGCAAGAAGGTCCATGCCGGCCCGGCCGTGCGCATGGTCGCCCGCGAGTTCGGCGTCGATCTGGGCGAGGTCACCCCGACCGGTCCCAAGGGCCGCATCCTCAAGGAAGACGTCCAGGCCTACGTCAAGGATCAGCTGCAGAAGAGCAAGGCGGCTCCGGCCGCGGCTGCAGGGGCCACCGGCGGCGCCGGCATTCCGCCGATCCCCACCGTGGACTTCAGCAAGTTCGGCGAGATCGAAGAGGTGCCGATGACGCGCCTCATGCAGGTCGGCGCCAACAACCTGCATCGCAGCTGGCTGAACGTGCCCCACGTGACCCAGTTCGACCAGTCCGACGTGACCGATCTGGAAGCCTTCCGGGTCGGCCAGAAAGCCGTCGCGGAAAAGGCCGGCGTCAAGTTGACCATCCTGCCGTTCCTACTCAAGGCCTGCGCCCATGTGCTCAAGGAACTGCCGGACTTCAACGCCTCCCTGGCCCCCAGCGGCAAGGCGGTGATCCGCAAGAAGTACGTGCACATCGGCTTCGCCGTGGACACCCCGGACGGCCTGCTGGTCCCGGTCATCCGCAACGTCGACCAGAAGAGCCTCCTGCAACTCGCCGCCGAAGCCGCCCAGCTGGCGGAAAAGGCGCGGACCAAGAAGCTCAGCGGTGACGACATGCAGGGCGCCTGCTTCACCATTTCCAGCCTGGGTCACATCGGCGGTACCGGCTTTACGCCGATCGTCAATGCCCCGGAAGTGGCGATCCTCGGCGTGTCCAAGGCCAGCATGCAGCCGGTCTGGGACGGTAAGGCCTTCCAGCCGCGCCTGATGCTGCCGCTGTCGCTGTCCTACGATCACCGCGTGATCAACGGGGCAGCTGCCGCGCGCTTCACCAAGCGCCTGGGCGATCTGCTGGCGGAAATCCGCAGCCTGCTGCTGTAAACGCCACAGGACGGTAATGGCTTCCCGCTACCGTCTTCTGGTGTAGCAAGAACCCCGCTCATGCGGGGTTTTTGCTGCCAGATCAACCGAAAGATCCAGGAAAAAGGTAGGATGAGCGCCCTGAGCGTCGCCCCTTGCATGCCCTGGGCCCTATCGGGCAACCTTGACAGCTATCCCAGAGCGCTGGCGAGACGGAGAGGAAGAAGGATTAATGATTTGTCTGTCCTTTCCGATAACCCTAGGACATTTTTCCGTCTTCACAAGGACGCGGACCCTCGCATGAGTATTCACTCCGATGCTGCCGATGCCGCGGTAGCCGATCAGGCGGGCGCGCTCAGCGCTCCTGCCCGATTGGGCTTGCTGCGCTTCGAGCGTCTGAATGAAGCCTCCTGGGCGATGCTCTATCTCGACTCCCGCTGTGAGGCCAGCCTCGGCCTGCCCGCCCAGGCGCTGTGTTCGCTCATCGATGCCCCCTATGCCAGCCTGATGGAGCCCAGCGTCCGTCATCGCCTGCACGAGGACATCCAGCTGCAACTCGCCGAGCATGGCAGCTATCAGGTGCGTTACCTGTTCCATTCCACCACGGCCCCCTGCCAGGTCGTCGAGGTGGGCGAGAGCCTGCAGCGTCATGGTCGCCCCCTGCTACGCGGCTATCTGCTGCGGGTGATGAACGACGATGCCCTGGCCGGCGAATGGGAAGCCCACAACCTGGCCCTGCGGTCGACCCTGGCGCTCCTGCAGGAAAGCCAGGACCACAGCCAGCAACGGCTGGGGATGGCCCAGGCGCGGCAGACCCTGCTGCTCGAATTGTCCCGGCTGGCCCTGAGACAGACGCCGGTCGACGACGAACTGGTGCAGCTGCTGCGTGCCCAGGGCCCGGCCGCCTTCGCCGTGGATGAGCTCAGCCTGTGGCGCTACGAAGGCAATGGCCTCGTCACCCTGTGCAAGGAAGAGCGCCTGCCCACGCTGTGCAGCGACCACCGCCGCCGGTTGCGTGAGCAGGGCGTGATCGAAGACGCCAGCCAGGTGCTGCACCCTTCCCATACCGGGGGCGGAACGGCCCTGGACGTGGCGCTGCTGCACGAGAATCAGCTGATCGGCCTGCTCTGCCTGAGACGGGACCGGCCAGCTACCTGGGAGGCCGAGGACGTCGCCTTCGCCCGCAGCCTGGCGGAATGTCTGGCTGCCCTGCTCCAGCAGCCGGAGCGCTTGCCGAAGGTCGCCCACCCCCTCACCCGGGTGATGGAAGCCAGCAACGATGCCTTCCTGCTGCTGGATGCCGGCGGTCGCCTGGAGCACGCCACCGACAGCTTCGCCCGCATCACCGGCTATCCCATCGCCAAGCTGCAGGGCCTGCACGTCGAATCCCTGCCGGCCCTGGAGAACTGGAGCGAGCTGCTCTACGAAGCCTGGCAGCACCTGGCGCACCAGGACAGCTGGCAGGGCGAATTGCGGTGCTATCGCCGCGACGGCGAGACCTACTGGGGCCAGCTGTCACTGTCCAAGATCCAGCAGCCCAACGGCGACCTGCAGGGCTATCTGGGTATCTTCCAGGACACCAGCAAAACCCGCTTCGCCCAGCAGCACAACGACGAGATGGTGTTTCGCGACAGCCTTACCGGGCTGGCCAACCGCAGCCACTTCATCGCCCGCCTGGAAGAACGCCTGGAGCAGTCCCATCCGAGCAGCGAGCACTCGCTGCTGCTGGTGGACGTCGACAACTTCAAGAGGGTCAACGACAGCCTGGGTCATCGCATCGGCGACCAGCTGCTGGTGGGCCTGGCCCGGCGCCTGCGCAGCGCCCTGGGCAAGGGCGCGCTGATCGCGCGCATCGCCAGCAACGAATTCGCCGTGCTGCTCGACGGCATGGATGCGGTGTCCGCCACCAGCCTGGCTCGCGACACCCTGGTAGCCCTGGATCCGCCGCTCTACGTGGAAGGCCACCCGACCCTGATCAGCTGCTCCATCGGTCTGACCACCGCCAGGCCGCACGAGACCGATCCGCAGACCCTGATCAAGCACGCCGGCCTCGCCCTGCACAGGGCCAAGGCCACCGGCGGCCATCAGGTCCAGGTGTTCACCGAGGCGCTGATCGCCGAGGCCAGCAACAAGCTGTTCGTGCAGAACAACCTGCGCCGCGCCCTGGAGCAGAACGAATTGCTGGTGCATTACCAGCCCAAGGTCTGCCTGAAGCGCGCCAAGCTGCTTGGCCTGGAAGCCCTGATCCGCTGGCAGCATCCGGAAAAGGGCATGATCCGCCCGGACCAGTTCATCAGCATCGCCGAGGAAACCGGGCTCATCGTGCCCATCGGCAAGTGGATCATCCGCGAGGTCTGTCGCCAGCTGCACCGTCTCGACGCCGCCGGCTTCGACGACCTGCAGATCGCCATCAACCTGTCGCCCAAGCAGTTCACCGATCCCGACTTGGTGCAGTCCTTCGTCACCATCCTCGACGAGGAAGGCATCGCGCCCAAAAGGCTGGAGCTGGAACTGACCGAAAGCCTGCTGCTGGATGCCACCGACGCTACCCGCAACACCCTCGAAGCCCTCAAGCGGCTGGGCATGAGCCTGGCGATGGACGACTTCGGCACCGGTTATTCGTCGCTCAGCTACTTGAAAAAATTCCCCATCGACATCATCAAGATCGACAGGAGTTTCATCAAGGACATCCCGGACAACCAGGACGACATGGAAATCACCTCCGCGGTGATCGCCATGGCCCACAACCTGCGGCTGCAGGTGGTTGCCGAGGGCATCGAGACGACCGAACAGCTGGCTTTCCTGCGCCATCATCGTTGCGATATCGGCCAGGGCTATCTGTTCGACAAGCCCATCCCGGCCGACCAGCTCGACGCCGCCCTGGCGCGTTACCTGCCGACGCGCTGACCCGCCGAGCGGACTCGACCCCGCTGCAGCGATTTTGCGTACACTGAGCTTTTCGCCTGGCCCTTTCCCACGAGGTATCCCATGGTCCTGCGTTCCGAAATCCTGACCAAGAAGACCCACCTGCCCGCCGCCGAGCAGGCGCTGCCCGGCCGCGAGACGGCCATGGCCGTACCCGCCGCCCACTACGTCAACGGTAATCCGTTGCAAGGCCCCTTCCCCACCGGGCTGCAGAGTCTGGTGCTGGGCATGGGCTGCTTCTGGGGCGTCGAGCGGCGTTTCTGGCAACAACCGGGTGTCTGGACCACCGCCGCCGGTTACGCGGGCGGCCATACCCCCAACCCGACCTACGAAGAGGTGTGCTCCGGCCTGACCGGTCATACCGAGGTGGTGCTGGTGGTGTTCGATCCGGCCCAGACCTCACTGGAGGCGCTGCTGAAGATCTTCTGGGAAGCCCACGACCCGACCCAGGGCATGCGCCAGGGCAATGATGTCGGTACCCAGTATCGCTCGGCGTTGTATTACAGCGACGACAGCCAGCGCGAGGCCTTCGAAGCCAGCCAGGCCGCCTTCCAGGCTCAATTGGCCGAGGCTGGTTATGGCGAGATCACCACCGAGATCGCTCCTTTGCCGCCCTTCTACTACGCCGAGGCCTATCACCAGCAGTACCTGGCGAAGAATCCCAACGGCTATTGCGGTCTGGCCGGCACCGGCGTGTGCTTGCCGCCCAGTCTGGCGGTCTGATCGCACTTCGCTCGGCTTACCTGGGGATCGTTGGGCTTCGGCGATAGAGCTGCCTCAGCCCAACCTACGCCAAGCTGTTCGTAGGTTGGGTTGAGCGCAGCGAAGCCCAACGTTGCCCCTCCCTTATTCCGCGATCAGCCAGTCCAGCCGCCAACTGCCTTCGCCCTGGGCCAGATGCTCGGCCAGCCAGGGCAGCAATTCGCGTAGTTCTTCCTCCAATCCCCACGGCGGATTGACGATGGCCAGTCCCGAGCCATTGAGCCGGGTGGGGTCGTCCGCCGCGCGGATCAGCAATTCGACGTTGAGCAGCTTGGGCGCGCCGCTGGCCTGCAGACCCGCATGGAAACGCCTGAGCTGGCGGCGATCCTTGATCGGATACCAGAGGGCGATCACCGTCTGGCGCATCCGGCCGATGGCCTCGGTGACCGCTTTGACGCAACGCTCCAGCTCATCGGCCTTCTCAAAGGGCGGATCGATCAGCAGCAGTGCTCGGCGCTCGGGCACCGGCAGCAGCGCCCGCGGCAGCAGCCAGCCGTCCTTCTGGTGCACCGCTACCCGGCGATCACCGGCCATGTTTTCCTTGAGCAGGCGACCATCCTCGGGGTGCAATTCGTTCAGCAGCAGCCGATCCTGGGGCCTCAAGGCCTGGCGCATCAACTCGGGCGAGCCGGGATAGTAGCGCAGCGCGCCATCGGGATTGAGCGCCGCCACCGCTTCGCGATAGCCGACGAAGGCGGCCGGTGCGGCGTCCAGCGCCCACAGCCGACCGATCCCTTCGCGCCATTCGTCGGTACGACTGGCCTGGTCGCCGGCCAGGTCATAGCGACCCACCCCGGAATGGCTGTCCAGATAGGCGAAGGGTGCCTCCTTGCGCGCCAGCAGCGCGGCCAGGCGCAACAGGGTGGCGTGCTTGAAGACATCGGCGTGATTGCCGGCATGGAAGGCGTGTCGGTAATTCATGGGATACTCCAGCGTCAGCCCTACAGTGTACCGCCTTCCTCGGGCGCCAGCGGCGTCGCGCTTTGACACCCTGGCCGTGCAGCGGGTTAAATCCCCAGGTTCTTCATTTCTTTGCCCCAGGAGTCACGCTTGGACGCCGTCACCATCAACAGCTTGTTCTTGATCGGTGCGGTGCTGATCGGCCTGTCGATTCTGGTCAGTTCGATTTCCTCGCGGGTCGGCATCCCGATCCTGGTGATCTTCCTGGTGGTCGGCATGTTCGCCGGCGTCGACGGCCCCGGTCACATCGCCTTCGACAACTATCCGATGGCCTACCTGGTGGGCAACCTGGCGCTGGCGGTGATCCTGCTCGACGGCGGCATGCGCACCCGGGTATCGAGCTTCCGCGTGGCGCTCTGGCCGGCGCTGTCGCTGGCGACGGTGGGGGTGATGATCACCACTGGCCTGACCGGCTTGGCTGCGGCCTGGCTGTTCGATCTCAGCCTGCTGCAGGGCCTGCTGATCGGCGCCATCGTCGGCTCCACCGATGCCGCGGCGGTGTTTTCCCTGCTCGGAGGGCGCGGCCTCAACGAACGGGTCACCGCCAGCCTGGAGATCGAATCCGGCAGCAACGACCCCATGGCGGTGTTTCTCACCGTGACCCTGATCGAGATGCTCGCCAGCGGCGAAAGCGGCTTCAGCTGGAGCCTGCTCGGTCATTTCGTCAGCGAATTCGCCATCGGCGGCATCATCGGCCTGGGCGGTGGCTGGCTGCTGCTGCAGCTGATCAACCGCATCCACCTCGCCGACGGCCTCTATCCGCTGCTGGCCATCAGCGGTGGTCTGCTGATCTTCGCCCTGACCAACGCCGCCCATGGCAGTGGCATCCTCGCGGTCTACCTCGCCGGTCTGCTGATGGGCAATCTGCCGATCCGCAGCCGCCATGGCATGCTGCACATGCTCGACGGCATGGCCTGGCTGGCGCAGATCGGCATGTTCCTGGTGCTGGGCCTGCTGGTGGAGCCGCACAACCTGCTGCCCATCGCCCTGCCCGCCCTGGGCCTGGCGCTGTGGATGATCCTGGTCGCCCGCCCGCTGTCGGTGGCCATCGGCCTCTTGCCCTTCCGCGCCTTCCATGACCGGGAAAAGGCCTTTATCGCCTGGGTCGGGCTGCGTGGCGCGGTCCCCATCATCCTCGCGGTGTTCCCGATGATGGCCGGACTGCCCCAGGCCCAGCTGTTCTTCAACGTGGCCTTCTTCATCGTGCTGGTGTCGCTGCTGGTGCAGGGCTCCAGCCTGCCGCTGGCCGCCAAGTTGCTCAAGGTGACGGTGCCACCGGAGCCGGCGCCCTTCTCCCGCGCCGGCCTGCAGGTCCATCCGACCAGCGAGTGGGAGTTGTTCATCTATCGCCTGGGCGCCGAGAAATGGTGCATCGGCGCCGCCCTGCGCGAGTTGAAGATGCCCGAGGGCACCCGCATCGCCGCACTGTTCCGCGGCGAGACCCTGCTGCACCCCTCCGGCAGTACCACCCTGGAAGCCGGTGACATCCTCTGCGTGGTCGGCCATGAGCACGATCTGCCGGCCCTGGGCCGCCTGTTCAGCCAGGCGCCGCAGCAGACCCAGAGATTCTTCGGCGACTTCGTCCTGGAAGCCGATGCCGAACTCAGCGCGGTGGCCGCGCTGTACGGCCTGCAACTGGGCGAAGTGGACGGCAACCAGCGTCTCGGCAGCTTCATCACCCACCAGATCGGCGGCGAACCCATCGTCGGCGACCTGGTGGAGTGGAACGGCCTGGTCTGGATCGTCGCGGCCATCGAGAACAAGCGCGTGCGCAAGGTCGGCGTGAAGTTTCCCGAAGGCAGCAGCAGCGGACCTGCGCTCTTTCTTTAACGGTGGATGAACGGGGTTCGCGGCTTGAGGGCCGCCGCCTTGCACCCCAGGCAGCCTGGCTTTAACCTCGCGCCTTTCCACTGCCCGACGCCTGCCGCATGCACCGCCTGTCCGCTCTGCTTCGCGCCGCCGCCCTCTGCGGCTGCCTGTTCACCCTTCCCGCCGTGGCTCAGGATTCCGGGCCGCCGGATGCCCAGCAGGTCCAGCAGAATCTGAGCGCTCTGGCCGATCGCAAGCTGCCCGCCGCCGAGCAGAGCGCCGCCCAGGAGAGCCTGCAGCAGACCCTCAAGCTGCTCGACCAGCGCGACCAGTACGTCAAGCAGCTGGCCGATCTGCGCCAGCAGCTGGCCCAGGCACCGCAGCAGACCAAGGATGCCCAGCGACAACTGGCCCGCCTGCGCGCCGAGCCGATCAAGCCCGCCGAGCAGCGCTATGCCGGCGCCACGCCCCAGGCCCTGGAGCAGCGGCTGAGCGAGACCAGTCTGGCGCTCAACAGCGTGCAGGACGATCTGAACGCCGCCAACAGCCTGGTGATCAATGCCCAGACCCGCCCCGAGCGTGCCCAGGTGGACATCGCCAATTTGCAGACGCGCCTGCAGCAGATCGCCGATCTGCTCAAGAGTGGACGCGAGAACGCCAAGGCGTTGACCGCCGAGCGGCGCGGTCAACTGCTGGCGGAGCAAGCGGCGGCGGGCGCGCAGATCCAGCTGTTGCGCCAGGAGCTGGCGGGCAACAGCGTGCTGCAGGATCTCGGCGCCATTCGCCGGGAGCTGTTCACCGAGCAGGTGAAGCGTTACGAGCAGGAGACCCTGGACCTGCAGACGCTGATCAGCGGCAAGCGACGCCAGCAGTCGGAAAAGACCCTGGCCGAAGCCTCGCGGGAGTCGGAGAAGACCGCCGGGGACGATGTGCTGTCCCAGGAGACCGGGCTCAATCTGCAACTGTCCGACTACCTGCTGCGCGCCACCGATCGACTCAACGATCTCAATCGCCGCAATCTGGAGTCCCGCCAGCAGCTGGATCAGCTCAAGCAGACCAGCGAGAACATGGAACAGCAGATCGGCGTGCTCAAGGGCAGCGTGCTGCTGTCCAAGCTGCTCTACCAGCAGCGTGCCGCGCTACCTTCGGTCAAGGTCAACAAGGATCTCACCGACGACATCGCCGATCTGCGCCTCTATCAGTTCGAGCTCAACCAGCAGCGCGCCCAGATCGCCAATCCGGATGCCTACGTCAGCAATCTGCTGGCCCAGCAGCCGCCGGAAAAGACCACGCCGCAGCTACGCCAGCAGTTGCTCGACCTGCTCAAGACCCGCAGCGAATTGCAGGAGCGTCTCAACACCGAGCTCAATGCCCTGCTCAGCGAGTCCATCGACCTGCAACTCAACCAGCGTCAGTTGCAGACCACCATCAGCAGCCTGCGCGGCACCCTCGACGAGCAGATGTTCTGGATTCCCAGCAACAAGCCGCTGGACTGGAACTGGGTCAAGACCGCACCCCGCAAGCTGATGCAGCAACTGCGCGACGTGCCCTGGGGCTCCAGCCTGCATGAACTCTATGTCGGCCTGGCCGAGCGCCCGCTGCTGCTGCTGCCGCTGGTCCTGGCCTTCGCCACCCTGATCTGGCAGCGACCCCGCATCCATGCCCAGGTCAGCAAGCTCAACCAGGATATCGGTCACTACCAGCGCGACAGTCAGCTGCACACGCCGCAGGCCGTACTGCTCACCATTCTCCTCGGCCTGCCGGCGAGTCTGGTGCTCTGGCTGGGCGGCGTGGCCCTCGAAGGGGACGAACGCGGCGTCAACGCCGCCATTGGTGCGGCGCTGCTGGAAATGGCCGCCGGCTGGCTGGTGTTCTACACGGTGTATCGCCTGCTGGCCTCCGGTGGCGTCGCCGAGACCCACTTCCGCTGGGCCCGGCCCCAGGCGCAGTCCCTGCGCCGGCTGGTCAGACGCGTGGGCCTGCTGGCCCTGGCACTGATGGCGGTGGTGGCCATCGCCGAACGTCAGCTGGCCGGTCTGGCCGACGATGTCCTGGGCATTCTCATCGTCCTGATCGCCTATGCCAGCCTGGCCTGGATGCTGGGTCGCTCCCTGCTCAATGCCACCGCCCGCGAGCGCCTGCCGTTCTTCCGCCTGTTGCTCGGCCTGATGATCACCGCCATTCCAGCCGTGCTGTTCTTCGCCGTGCTCTTTGGCTATTACTACACCGCGCTCAAGCTCACCGATCGCCTGGTGGACACCCTCTATGTGCTGATGGCCTGGATCATCCTCGAAGCCACCCTGGCCCGTGGCCTGAGCGTGGCCGCACGGCGCCTGGCCTACCAGCGCGCCATCCAGAAGCGCCAGGCGCAGCAGGAAGACGCCGAGGGCGTGGAGGTGGTGCAGGAGCCGACCCTGGACATGGAGCAGGTCAATCAGCAGTCCTCGCGACTGTTGCGCCTGACCCTGCTGCTGGCCTTCCTCGGTGTGCTCTATCTGGTCTGGGCCGACGTGGTAGCGGTGTTCTCCTACCTGGACAACGTCACCCTCTACCAATACACCAGCGGCACCGGCGCCGCCGCCACCCAGGTGCCCCTGACGCTGCGGGTGTTCATCATCGCCCTGGTGATCGCCGGTCTCACCGTCGCCCTGGCGCGCAACCTGCCCGGCCTGCTGGAAGTCCTGGTGCTGTCGCGCCTGAATCTGGCCCAGGGCAGCGCCTACGCCACCACCACCCTGCTCTCCTACGTCATCGTCGGCTTCGGCACCGTGACCACCCTGGCGACCCTCGGGGTGAGCTGGGACAAGCTGCAGTGGCTGGCCACCGCCCTCTCGGTCGGTCTGGGTTTCGGCTTGCAGGAGATCTTCGGTAACTTCATCTCCGGCCTGATCATCCTCTTCGAGCGCCCGGTGCGCGTCGGCGACCTGATCACCATCGGCAACGTGACCGGCACGGTGAACAAGATCCGCATCCGCGCCACCCACATCACCGATGCCGACCGCAAGTCGGTGGTGGTGCCGAACAAGACCTTCGTCACCAGCCAGCTGATCAACTGGACGCTGACCGACACCGTCACCCGTATCGTGCTGACCTTCGGCATCAATCGCGGCAGCGATCTGGCCGAGGCCCAGCGGTTGATGATGCAGGCGGTCAAGGAGAATCCGCGGGTGCTGCATGACCCCGAGCCGTCGCTGCACATCACCCACTATGGCGCCAGCACCCTGGACCACGAATTGCGCATCTATGTGCGCGAACTGGGCGATCGCAGCGCCGCCACCGATGAGCTGATCCGCCGGGTCGACCAGTTGCTGCGCGATGCCGGTATCAACCTGCTGTCCACGCCGCAGATGGAGATCACCTTGAGGAATCGCCACGGTGCGGAGAAACAACTGGGCAAAAAGCCTCTCCTACCTGAAGGGGATGCCCAGCAGGAAGCCGAGGATCCCAAGCCATCCAAGGCCTGACGGCCCCCTGCGCGGATATCTCGGGACACCCATGAAACAGCTGCTCGATCTGACGTTCGACAACAGATTCGCCCGCCTGGGCGACGACTTCTCCACCCGCATCGACCCCCGGCCGCTGGACGATCCACGGCTGGTGGTCGCCTCGCCCGCCGCCCTGGCGCTGTTGGACCTGGATCCGGCGGTGGCCGAGACCCCCGAATTCACCCAGGTGTTCGCCGGGGCCCAGCTCTGGGATAGCGCCGAGCCCAGGGCCATGATCTATTCCGGCCACCAGTTCGGCTCCTACAACCCGCGCCTGGGCGATGGCCGCGGCCTGCTGTTGGGCGAGGTGGTCAACGACCGCGGTGAGCACTGGGATCTGCACCTCAAGGGCGCCGGTCTCACGCCCTTCTCGCGCATGGGCGACGGCCGCGCCGTGCTGCGCTCCTCCATCCGTGAATTCCTCGCCTCCGAGGCCTTGCACGCCCTGGGTATCCCGACCACCCGGGCGCTGTGCGTGATCGGCTCCGCCACCCAGGTGGTGCGCGAGCGGCTGGAAACCGGCGCCACCCTGCTGCGCATGGCCCCCAGCCATGTGCGCTTCGGCCACTTCGAGTACTTCTACTACACCCGCCAGCATCAGTTGCTGGAGCAACTGGGCGAGCATGTGCTGGCCGCGCACTTCCCCGAACTGCTAGCCACCCCCGAGCCCTGGGCGGCGCTGTTCCGCGAGGTAGTGGAACGCAACGCCCGGCTGATCGCCCATTGGCAGGCCTATGGCTTCTGCCACGGGGTAATGAACACCGACAACTTCTCGATCCTGGGCCTCACCTTCGACTTCGGCCCCTTCGCCTTCCTCGACGACTTCGACGCCCAGTTCATCTGCAACCATTCCGATCACACCGGGCGCTACTCCTACAGCAACCAGGTGCCCATCGCCCACTGGAACCTGGCGGCCCTGGCCCAGGCCCTGACGCCCAAGGTGGCGGTGGAGACGCTGCAGGAGAGCATCGCCCTCTTCCTGCCGCTGTATCAGGCGCACTACCTCGACCTGATGCGCCGGCGCCTGGGCCTGCAGGAGGCGCGAGACGAAGACCAGGAGCTGGTCGAGCGCCTGCTGGCCCTGATGCAGCAGGGCGGTGTGGACTATCATCTGTTCTTCCGCCACCTGGGCGAAGACCAGCCTGCCGCCGCCCTCGCCCGGGTGCGCGAAGACTTCATCGACCTGCGTGGCTTCGACGACTGGAGCCAGGCCTATCGCGCCCGCCTGGACGCCGAAGGCGGTGCGGCAGCCGACCGTACCGCGCGCATGAACGCGGTCAATCCGCTGTATGTGCTGCGCAATTACCTGGCCCAGCAGGCCATCGAACAGGCCGAAGCAGGCGACTACAGCGAGGTGCGATTGCTGCACGAGGTGCTGTCACGCCCCTTCGAGGCCCAACCGGGGCGCGAACGCTTCGCCCAGCGGCCACCGGACTGGGGCAAGCATCTGGAGATCAGCTGCTCGTCTTGAAGTCCGGCCCCAACCAGGCGCCGGACTTCAGGCGCCGTTGACCTGGAAGACGTGTCTTAGATAGTGCAGGAAGTCCGGTTCGCCGCCCTGGGCCTTGCCCGGGGCGTCGGAGATCTTGGCCACCGGCTGGCCATTGCAGCGACTCATCTTGAGCACCATGTTCATCGGCTGCACGCCCGGGATGTCACAGGTGAAATGGGTGCCGATGCCAAAGCTCACATTGATCCGCTCGCGCAGGGCACGAAACAGCGCGAGCGCCTTTTCCAGATTGAGCGAATCGGAAAACACCAGGGTCTTGGTCAGGGGGTCGATGCCCAGCTGCTGGTAGTGGGCGATGGCCTTCTCCGCCCACTGCAGGGGATCGCCGCTGTCATGGCGCAGGCCGTCGAACAGCTTGGCGAAGTAGAGATCGAAATCGCGCAGAAAGGCATCCATGGTGATGGTATCGGTCAGGGCGATGCCGAGCTGACCGCGATACTCACGCACCCAGCAGTCGAGGGCGGCGATCTGACTGTCGATCAATCGTGGCCCCAGTTGCTGGTGCGCCATCAACCACTCGTGGGCCATGGTGCCCAGGGGCGCGACACCCAGCTTCCACGCCAGGTGGACATTGCTGGTACCGACGAAGCGACCGGGAAAGTCGTCCCTCAGGCTGCGCACCACCATCTCCTGCACACCATAGGAAAAACGCCGCCGGGTACCGAAGTCGGCCATCTTGAATTCGGCCAACTCGTCGGTGCCCGCTTCCCGCGCCAGCCAGTCGAACTTGCGATAGAGCTGATCGCGTGCCAGCTGCAGGGGCAGGTCAGCATGGCGCTGGCGATTGCGCACCTCGCTGATCAGCGCCAGGATCGGTACCTCGAACAGGATCAGGTGCAGCCAGGGCCCCTTCAGGGTCAGGGTGAAGCGCCCCTCCTCCTCGCCGAGGAACACATAGGAGGGATTGAAACGAAACAGCCGCAGAAAGCGGATAAAGTCGGGGGTGATGAAGGGAATGCGTTCGAGAAAGTCCAGCTGGCGATCACTGATGGCGACATCGGCCAGGTCATCGATCTCGGCCTGGATGGCCGCGTGATAGGGCCGCAGGTCTTCGTCGTTGCGGCAGCGAAAGGCCCACTCGACTTCCGCATTGGGATAGTTGTGCAGGACGGCCTGCATCATGGTGAGCTTGTAGAAGTCGGTGTCCAGCAGGCTTTGCACGGCCTGCTCGGAAAAACTATCGGCCATCATCGGCGGGGCTCGGCAGCTAGAAGTCAGACGACAGGATGCCGAACTTGCCGGGGAAGCGAAAGGCGCTTGACCGTCCGGGGCCTAACGATTGTGGGTCTGGGTCATGCCGAAGAGGAATAGCAGCAGGTCCTGGCTACCCGTGCTGGAGGTGTTCAGGGTGCGCGCCACGGGGGTCTGGCAGTAGTCCAGGCCTTCGCTACCGACGACCACGGCCGCCGGTCTTAGCCAGCTCGCATAGGCCAGCGTGGTGACCCCGCAAAAAGCCGCGATCAGCAAACCTCGAGTAATTTGTGAAGTCATGGCTCCAACCCTCTGATCTTCCGTCCCAACGCCTGTTGGTAAACGTAGAGCAGAGTTCGCCATTGCGCAGCGTTCCACGACGAATGGCGGCGTAATTGCAGCATATCCCGACGGGCGGCCGTGTCTATAGCCATTCGTTGGCGACATTTCTCCAGATCGAGCAAGGCGATGGAGAATTGCTTGCCCTCCGGCCCCATGCGCTCGGCGACGAAGATATGTTTGGGATAGAGGCAGCCATGCTGCCAGCGGTGACGGTGCATGCGCGCCAGCACCTCGCCCAGAGTGGTCAGGAAGCGCTCGTGCTCGGCTTCGCTGAGCGCCTGGCCACCGCCTTCGGCGTACCAGTGATCGAGATCCTGATAGCCTTCCAGGGCGGCGCTCACCAGCAACGCGCGCCAACCACCCTGGGCTTGCTGGGCATCGCAGAAGAGCAACTCGGGAACCTGGATACCCAGGTCGCGAAAGGCGATCAGCGCATCCCGCTCACGCAAGGCGGTGGGCCGCCCCAGGGGATGACGCAAACTACGATAGAGATGACCGACCTGACGCTTGACGTAGGCCAGGGTCCCGTCGGGAAGCTGCAGGCGCTGGACACCGCTCTCGCCGCCCCGGCGGACATTGGGCGCTTCCACCCAGTCGCCTGCGGTGTTCCACCAGCGATCGAAACGCTCTTCGCCCTGCGTCACGGCTCCCATCGGCTGCCTCTCTTATTCTGAATAGCTTCAATTGGCCTTGCGCAGGACATAGACCCGCCACATGGCATAGCCCGGCAAAAAATCCAGGGCTCGGTCGACCACGAAGCCGGCCTGGGCGACTTCCGCCTCGAACTGGCTGCGCTCGACGATGAATCGGTTCTGGTAACCGCCGCGGTCGCGGCCTTCGGCCTGGCGCCGACGTTCCAGTGCCTGGCGACGCCAGGCCTTGAAGTTGCCATCCACCCACAGCGACAGGATGACGCTGTCACGGGTCACCCGGTGGAACTCCTGCAGCAGCGCCAGACGGTCCGCTGATTCGCCCACATGGTGAAACAAACGCATACAGAAAATGCAATCTACAGAATTGTCGGACAAGTCGATAGCGAAAGCCGACGTCTGCAGCGTTTTTACCCGGGCCACGACCTCGGCGGGCTGCTGCGCACGGGCAGTGGCCAGCATGTTTTCCGAATAATCGGCACCGATGATCAGACGATTGCGCTTCTCCGCCAGCAGCGGCCAGAAACGACCGGCACCACTGGGCAGATCCAGCACCAGATTGGGCTGGCCGGCGATGCTCAGGGCCTGCCGCGCCAGTTGCTGGTCGCGCCAGTTGGACAGGCGCCGGGCCAGACCGTCCTGGTGCTTCAGGTAATACTGGCGGGCGTGGTCGGCGTCGTACTTTTGCGAAAAGGGCAGGTCGATGGGCGCTTTCACGGAGGCGGCTCCTGAGGGAGTGGAGAAGTGCCGCTACCCTATCCAGGCCGCTGTCAAACCCCGGTCAAGTCGTTGTGAAAATTCTGTAACGCTAGTCGGCTACCCTCTCGCTGCCAAGAGCGATATCGAAGCGGCACCCCCCTGCCGCGCTGTCGCCCAGGGTCACGCTCCAGCCCTGCAGCTGACAGATCCGCCGGACCAGCGACAGGCCCAGCCCCAGTCCCTCGCCACGGCCCTCGGCGCCACGGACAAAGGGCTGGAACATCGCCTCACGCTGCTCTTCAGGAATGCCAACGCCACTGTCTTCCACCACGAAACCCGCAGCGCCGACCTGCAGGCTGATGTAGCCGCGTTCGGTGTAGTGCAGGGCATTGCGCAACAGATTGCTCATCACCGACCGCAAAAAGGGCTCGTGCCAGAGCAAGCGCTCGGCCTCCGGCGCCACGCTCAGGCGCCATTGCAGCCCCTTGGCCTCCACCGCCGCCTGCCATTCCTGCGTCTGGCGCCGCGCCACCTCGGCCAGGGTGGCACGGGGTGCCTGGGTATCGCTGTCGCCCTGGTTGCGCGCCAGGGCTAGAAAGGTCTGCACCAGTTCCTGCATCTCCCGCGCCGCGCGCGTCATGCGCTCCAATGGGCCCTTCGCCCGAGGTGGCAGATCCGGCGTGGCCTCCAGCAATTCGCAGGACGAATTGATCACCATCAGCGGCGTGCGCAATTCATGACTGACATCGCTGGTGAACAGCCGCTCGCGCGCCAGGGCGGCACGCAGGCGATTCAGGGCATCGTCGAAGGCACCGGCCAGTTCACCGACCTCGTCCTTGGCATAGTCCGGCGCCAGGGGCGGGGTCACATCAAGGATCTGGTCACGCCGCCGTACCTGGCGCGCCAGCCGCACCACCGGCGCGATCACCCGCCGTGCCAGGGCCCATCCCAGCAGCCAGGCCAGGGCCACGCTGATCAGGAACCCGATCAGCACCACCTTGTAGAGCAGCCGCTCGCGCGCCTCGAAATCGCTCTGGTTCTGCAGCAGGACGAAATGGTTGCCCTCCAGCTCGGCGACGTAGGCATAAAAGTACTGCTGGTCCTCCTCCACCTCGCTGAAGCCCGCCGGCAGATCGCGCAGGTGCGCGGGCAACTGCGCCACCTCGGCGAGGGGCACGAAATACAGACGCATGTCGGGATCCAGCACCGGCTGGCCACCGCGTCTCATGTCGCGCTGGACCATGCGCTCCAGTTCGTTGTGCAGATCGGTGGAGATCAAGCGCTCCTCGACGGTGTGTACCACCGCGACGATACCCAGGGAAAAGACGCCACCCACCAGAAAGGTCATCAGCACGAAGGCGATGACGATCCGCCGCGACAGGCTCAGGTGATATTCCATGGCTAATCCTGCTCGACCAACTTGTAGCCCACCCCATGGATGGTGCGCAGCAGCGGCTGCGCGAAGGGCTTATCGATCACCTGGCGCAACTGGTGGACGTGGCTGCGCAGGCTGTCGCTGTCGGGGTAGTCCTCGCCCCACACCGCCTCCTCCAGTACCTCGCGACGCACCACATGGGGCGACTTCTGCATCAGCAGGGCAAGGATCTTGAGACCGATGGGATTGAGCTTGAGCGACTTGCCGGCACGACTCACCTCCAGGGTGTCCAGGTCGTAGCTGAGATCGGCGACCTGCAGCTGGCGACGCCCGCCCCCTTTGGTCCGGCGCATCACCGCCTCGACGCGCGCGGCCAATTCCGACAGGGCGAAGGGTTTGACCAGGTAGTCGTCGGCGCCGGAGCGGAAGCCTTCCAGACGGTCATCGAGCTGATCGCGGGCGGTGAGCATGATCACCGGGGTGTCGCGGCGGGCATCCTGGCGCAGCCGCTGGCAGAGGGTGTAGCCGTCAATGCCGGGCAGCATGATGTCGAGGATGAGCAGATCGTAGTGCTCGGTCGCGGCGAGGTGCAGCCCCGACAGGCCATCCTGGGCGCAATCCACGCTGTAGCCCTTGAGACTGAGGTAGTCCAGCAGGTTGCTGAGGATGTCTTTGTTGTCTTCCACCACCAGGATACGCATGTCGCTGACCTCGTTGGCGAGCCACCCGGGGCCCGCACGCTTGCTGTTCGGCACAGAGCCTAACCGCGTCCGCCGGGCGCGACCAGCACCAGGCGGGCCGGAGACCGGCCATAAAAAAACCCCGGTGTCCGCGAGGAGCACCGGGGTTGGGCTCGGCCCGGGGGCCGGAGCGGTTCTTACATCATGCCGCCCATGCCACCCATGCCGCCCATGTCGGGCATGGCCGGGGCTGCGTCGTCTTTCGGCAGCTCAGCCACGATGGCTTCGGTGGTGATCAGCAGACCAGCGATGGAGGAAGCGGCCTGCAGCGCGCTGCGGGTCACCTTGGCCGGGTCGATGATGCCGAATTCCAGCATGTCGCCGTATTCGCCAGTGGCGGCGTTGTAGCCGTAGTTGCCGCTGCCCTGCTTGACCTTGTCCAGCACGACGGAGGCTTCGTCACCGGCGTTGGTCACGATCTGGCGCAGGGGAGCTTCAACAGCGCGACGCAGGATGTTGATACCGGCGTTCTGCTCTTCGTTGATGCCTTTCAGATCCTTCAGCGCGTCCAGGGCACGAACCAGAGCGACACCGCCGCCAGGCACCACGCCTTCTTCCACGGCAGCGCGGGTGGCGTGCAGGGCGTCTTCAACGCGAGCTTTCTTCTCTTTCATCTCGACTTCGGTGGCAGCGCCAACCTTGATCACGGCAACACCGCCGGCCAGCTTGGCCAGACGCTCTTGCAGCTTCTCTTTGTCGTAGTCGGAAGAGGTTTCTTCGACCTGGGCACGGATCTGCTTGATACGGGCCTGGATGTCGACCTCGACGCCAGCGCCGTCGATGACGGTGGTGTTTTCCTTGTTCAGGACCACACGCTTGGCTTGACCCAGGTGCTCCAGGGTGGTGCTTTCCAGGCTCAGGCCGACTTCTTCGGAGATGACGGTACCGCCGGTCAGGATGGCGATGTCCTGCAGCATGGCCTTGCGACGATCACCGAAGCCCGGCGCCTTGACGGCTGCGACCTTGACGATGCCGCGCATGTTGTTGACCACCAGAGTGGCCAGGGCTTCGCCTTCGACGTCTTCGGCAACGATCAGCAGCGGACGACCGGCCTTGGCAACGGATTCCAGCACCGGCAGCAGTTCGCGGATGTTGGAGATCTTCTTGTCGACCAGCAGCAGCAGCGGGCTGTCCAGCTCGGCCGACATGGTGTCGGGCTTGTTGATGAAGTAGGGCGACAGGTAGCCACGGTCGAACTGCATGCCTTCGACGACGGACAGTTCGTTTTCCAGGCCCGAGCCTTCTTCGACGGTGATGACGCCTTCTTTACCAACCTTCTCCATGGCTTCGGCGATGATGTTGCCGATGCTGTCGTCGGAGTTGGCGGAGATGGTGCCTACCTGGGCGATGGCCTTGCTGTCGGCGCAGGGCTTGGACAGGTTCTTCAACTCGGCGACGACGGCGGCGGTGGCCTTGTCGATGCCGCGCTTCAGGTCCATCGGGTTCAGGCCGGCGGCCACGGACTTGAGGCCTTCGGTGACGATGGCCTGGGCCAGCACGGTGGCGGTGGTGGTGCCGTCGCCGGCCGCGTCGTTGGCCTTGGAGGCCACGTCTTTCACCAGCTGGGCGCCGATGTTCTCGATGCGATCCTTGAGCTCGATCTCCTTGGCGACGGACACGCCGTCCTTGGTGATCAGGGGAGCACCGAAGCTGCGCTCCAGAACCACGTTACGGCCTTTCGGGCCCAGGGTGGCCTTGACGGCGTCGGCCAGGGTGTTGACACCGGTCAGCAGCTTCTTGCGCGCGGAGTCACCGAATTTGACGTCTTTTGCAGCCATGTTCTGTTTCCTCTAAGAAATTCGAAAAGTGAGCGGGGATCAGCCTTCGATGACGGCCAGGATTTCGGACTCAGCCATCACCAGCAGTTCTTCGCCATCGACCTTGATGGCGTTGCTGCCGGAATAGGGACCGAAAACCACCTTGTCACCCACTTTCACCGCCGGAGCACGGACGTCGCCGTTGTCCAGTACGCGTCCAGTGCCTACGGCAACCACTTCACCGCGGTTCGGCTTTTCGGCAGCCGAGCCCGGCAGCACGATGCCGCCAGCGGATTTGGTCTCTTCTTCGCTGCGACGAATCACAACGCGATCATGCAGAGGACGAAGCGCCATTGTCGTATCTCCCAAAGTTCTAAGTGTTTCCAGCGCCGATGACTGCATCGGCAGTTTGTTTTTACCGGCTGCGCCGGGTGCGCCCCGTGCATGACAGGACGCGAAACCTGCTCGCCTTGCGGCGACAACCTTGCGGTGTCCGCTACATGAGGTTGTCGCCAGGCATTTCAAGGGCGACGGGCAAAATTTTTAGCGCTTTTGCTCGTCGCGGTGCACCACTTCACCCTCAATCACCTCGGGACGATGAGGTGCGCCCTGCCCAGGGCCCGGTTGGTAGCCCTGGGCACCGGGATTGCGCCGGGTCACCCGACCGATCACCGCGCCCAGCAGGGCCTTGCGGGTCACCGGCAAGAGGCAGATGAGCGCCAGGCCGTCACTGATGAAGCCCGGAAAGATCAGCAGGGCGCCGGCGATCGCCAGGGTCAGCCCCTGGATGACTTCCTGCTCGGGCATCTGCCCCTGAGCCAGGCGCATGCGGATGCGCCAGAGGGTGGTGAAGCCGGCGACGCGCAGCAGGGCGACGCCGACCAGAAAGCTCAGCAGCAGCAGGGCGAAGGTGGCGAGCACGCCGATTTCGCTGCCGATCTTGATGAGCACGGCCAGTTCCACAAAGGGGAACAGCAAGAAGAGTAAGGCGGTCACGCGCATCTCAGGTCCTTCACGGTGGAAACCGATTGAAAGACAGGAGATGGAGGCGGCCGAGCCGATTTCAAGGTGGCTGCCCGGCACCGACTGGAAACGCGAAGGCCGCGAAAATCGCGGCCTTGACGGGTTGGCGGGCGCCTAGGGAAACATCGGGTTACCAGGAAACGCCGACACCGGCGGTGTACTCGGTCTGGTTGACGTTGCCCTCGGCTCCGCTGGTCAGCTCCTTGGACGCCTTGAGGTTCAGCGACGCCCAGTTGGTCACCTTGTATCTCAGGCCGACATCGCCATCGAAGGTGAGATTAGCGGTGTTGTCCAGCGGCCGGCCCAGTTCACCCGTGGTGAAGAACTGGATGGTCTGTCCATACAGATAGCGGTTGTAGTCCCACTTCATGCTCGCCGAGAGGAACTGGTCGGAGCCACCGTCCGCGTACTGGTAGCGGTTGTGGTTGAGCAGGCCGGTAAGGGAGAAAGAGCCCAGCTCGTTGTCCCAGAACTGGTAACCGGGACCGGTACCCAGGGTGCGCTGCTTGGCCAGGTCCTGGATCCAGTCGCGCTTGTATTCGGCGCGGCCCTGCCAGAAGAATTTCTCGTCGAAGAAGCGATCCAGGGCGTACTGCAGGCCGTACTTGCTGGTCGAGACCACGTCGTCGGTCTTGTAGCGGTCGTAGCTGCCATTGGCGTTGTGCCGCCACATGCCGTGCCGGGCCTGGGTCTTGAAATCGATATCGTATTTTTCGCTGTCCTGGGACGAGCTGATGTAGTCCAGGCCGGCATCGATGTTGCCTTTCCAGGCGAAGTCGCGCAGGAAGGGCCGCGGCGGCACGATCTGGGTGATGCTCGCCAGGGGCACGGTCTGCTGGCCGTCGGTGGTGCTGACCACCACCTGACCATCCTCGGCCGGCTTGAGGCTTTCCACCGGGAAATCGGGTTCGTACTTGCCGCGCTGGACGATCACGGGCTTGTCACGCTGCAAGGTCTTGATCTTGTCCCACGACAGGGGAATGTTGCCGCCGTATTCGGTCTGCAGGAGCAGCTTCTTGCTGTCTAGCAACTTGATGGTTCCGGTCAGACGATCGCCGTTCTTGAGCCAGACGGTGTCGGCATGGGCGAAGGAGGCGAGTGACAACAGCGCGAGCGAGGAGAGGAATCGAAAACGCATGGGCACCAGGACACCTTTGGGTGGACTTGGGTGGAAAGGTAACGAAACGAGAGGGCGCGATTATCCGGGTGCCAGAGGCCCGCGCAACCATTACTGGGTAAAACTTAGGCAAGTTTCCGGAAATACTGCCCAAAGGTCGGACATCTTGGGAGAATGTGACAGCTCGACACGTTTCAGCACCACCGTAACCAAACTTTTCGGCACACTGGCACTCTCTCCCCGAGCAGCAGGGCGTCATGAGCGCATCCCCTCTCCCCGAACCCCGTCGCCAGGCCGTGTTTCTGGCGCTGGCCGCCATTCCCGCGGGGCGGGTGGTCAGCTATGGCCAGTTGGCGGAACTCGCCGGCCTGGGCCGCGGGGCGCGCTGGGTGGGCTGGGTACTGGGGCGCTTGCCGGAGGGCAGCGCCCTGCCCTGGCATCGGGTGATCGCCGCGGATGGTCGGCCGAGCCTGCCATCCGACAGCCCCTCTGGCCGGGAGCAACGCGAACGATTGCGGGCCGAGGGTGTGCCGCTGCACGAGGACCGGGTAGACATGCGTCGGTACCGGTGGAATCCAGCTGAGAGTGTCGAGTAGAGTGCGCGTTTTTTCCGAGCCCAAGGGCATGTTTGCACGTTTCTGGCGAGAAGCCGTCACCACCTACAAATCCAAGGCCTGCCTGGCCCTGCTGCTGCTGGGTTTCGCCGCGGGGCTGCCGGCCATGCTGGTGTTTTCCACCCTGTCGGTGTGGCTGCGCGAAGCGGGCGTGAGTCGCGAGACCATTGGCTACGCCAGCTGGATCGGCCTGGCCTATGCCTTCAAGTGGGTCTGGTCGCCCATGCTGGACCTCTGGAAGCTGCCCCTGATCGGCAAGCTCGGCCGCCGACGCTCCTGGCTGGTGCTGTCGCAGATCCTGGTGGGCCTGGGCCTGATCGGCATGGCGCTGTGCAATCCACAGCAGCACCTGGAGCAGTTGATCGCCCTGGCGGTGCTGGTGGCCTTCGCCTCGGCCACCCAGGACATCGCCGTGGACGCCTATCGCCTGGAGATCGCCGACGATGATCGCCAGGCCGCCCTCGCCGCCTGCTATATGACCGGCTATCGCATCGCCGCCCTGCTGGCCAGCGCTGGCGCGCTGTTTCTCGCCGAGGAACTGGGCTCGTCCAAGCTCGACTACAGCCAGAGCGCCTGGGCCACCACCTACATGCTGTTCGCTCTGCTGGTGCTGCCCGGCCTGGTCACCAGCGTGCTGATCCGCGAACCCGAGCCGGTGGCGCCCATGGCCATGGCGGAATCGCGCTTCGGCTTCAATCACCAGCTGGTGGCGGTCGCCCTGCTGCTGGTGATGCTGATCTCCATCCCCGCCGCCATCAATGCGGCCATCGCCCAGGCCTGGCCGCGCGCCTTGCTTTACAGCCTGTTCATCGTCGGTTGCCTGTCGCCCTGGGGTCGCTATTGCTCCAAGCCGCTGAGCGACCTCATGCGGCGCATGCGCGAACCTCTGCGACTGCGCGACGCGGCCAATGCCGAGGAGCTGCCGCGCTTCGATTTCGTCCACCAGATGGTCTCGGTGATCCTGCTGATCGTGCTGATCGTGGCCGCCACCGGCGGCCTGTCGGCCCTGGCCGGCGGCTACTGGCCGCGCGGCCTGATGTACGGCCTGATCGTCTGGCTGTGCCTGACCGCGCCCGGGCGTCGGCTGATGGCACCGGTGCTCACGCCCATCACCGAATTCATCCAGCGCTACCAGTGGCAGGCGCTGCTGCTGCTCGGTCTGATCTCCACCTATCGGCTGTCCGACACGGTCATGGGGGTGATGGCCAGCGTCTTCTATATCGACGTGGGCTACAGCAAGGAAACCATCGCCGGGGTCAGCAAGATCTTCGGGGTGTTCATGACCCTGTTCGGCGCGGGCCTGGGCGGCGTGCTGATCACCCGGGTGGGGATCCTGCCGATCCTCTTCCTCGGCGGCGCCGCCTCGGCGCTGACCAACCTGCTGTTCGTGGTGATCGCCTCCACCGGCGCCAACGTGCCGCTGCTGATCGCCACCATCTGCGCCGACAACGTCAGTGGCGGCATGGCCACCTCGGCCTTTGTCGCCTATCTGTCGAGCCTGACCAACCTCAGATTCTCGGCCACCCAGTACGCCATGCTCAGCTCGCTGATGCTGCTGTTGCCACGCCTGCTGGGTGGCTATTCGGGGGCCATGGTGGAGCACGTCGGCTACAGCTCGTTCTTCTCGCTGACCGCCCTGATGGGGGTGCCGACGCTGCTACTGATCGCGGTGCTCTGGCTGCGCCAGCGGCGGACCGCGGTGCCGAGCGGTTCCTCCAGCGGCGGTCACTGAGGCAGCCGGCGGCCGCCCCATCCCGCTTCAGGCTTCGCCGCGCGCCGCGGCCGCAGCGCGTTCGTCACCCTTGTCGTCGAGCACCTTGACCACCCGGCTGGGCAGCGCGATGTCGATGCCCTCGGCACGCAGCCGATCACGGATCTGCTCGTTGAAGGTGAACTGGGTGCCCCAGAAGTCACTGTTGGCGGTCCAGCAGCGCAGCGACACGGTGATGAAGGTGTCGCCCAGCCCGGCCACCACGATGGCGGGCGGCGGCGTTTCCAGCACCCGCGGATCCTTGGCCATATCGGCCAGCACCTGCTTGGCCTTCTGCAGATCGGCGTCGTAGCCGACCTTGACGTCGAAGACGATCTGTCGGGTTGGCTGGCGCGACTGGTTGGTGATGATGCCGTTGGACAGGTTGCCGTTGGGCACGGTGATGGTGCGGTTGTCGCCGGTACGCAGCACGGTGTGAAAGATCTGGATCGAATCCACGGTGCCCTGCACGCCCTGGGCCTCGATGTAGTCGCCGATCTTGAACGGCCGGAACAGCAGGATCAGCACCCCGCCGGCGAAGTTGGCCAGGCTGCCCTGCAGCGACAGGCCAATGGCCAGGCTGGCCGCGCCGAGAGCGGCGACGAAGGAGGTGGTGGCGATGCCGATCATGGAGGCGACGCTGATCACCAGCATGACCTTCAGACCGATGTTGACCAGGGTCACCACGAAGGTTTCCAGGGCCTGGTCCATGTGCCGCGCGGTGAACAGCGCGGCCAGGCGCCCGGTCAGGCGATTGATGACCCACCAGCCGATCCACAGGGTGATCAGGGCCAGCACCACGTTGCCGCAATACTGCAGAATGACCGGTAGCCAGGCCATGAAGGCCGTCAGCAGGTGATCGGTCTGGGCACTCAAATCCATCGTCTACCTCTCCACGCACAAGAAAAAGTCGGGCGCGACCTGAATGGCGGCGCCCTATGTGCGACGGACGGTAGACCGAGAGGTTCCGAAGACAGGCTCAGTCGCGGAAGTTGTCGAACTGCAGCGGCATGCCCAGGGATTGGCCACGCAGCAGGGCGATGACCTCCTGCAATTCGTCGCGCTTCTTGCCGGTGACGCGCACCTGCTCGCCCTGGATGGCGGCCTGGACCTTGATCTTGCTGTCCTTGATCAGGGCGACGATCTTCTTCGCCAGCTCCTTGTCGATGCCCTCGCGCAGGGTGGTTTCCTGTTTCACGGTCTTGCCGGAGGCGTAGGCATCCTTGACCTCCAGGCACTGGACGTCGATCTTGCGCTTGGCCAGGTTGACCTTGAGGATCTCCAGCATCTGTTCGAGCTGGAAATCGGCATCGGCGGTCAGGGTGACGGTAAGGTCCTTGGCCTCGAAGCTGCCCTTGCCGCGCAGGTCGTACCGGCGCTCGAGCTCCTTCATGGCGTTGTCCACGGCGTTGGTGACTTCGTGCTTGTCCAGCTCCGATACGACGTCGAAGGAAGGCATGGATTTTCTCCTCGGTTGCGATGGGGCAGCCTTGACGCTGCAGCCTGACCGACCATTATAACGACTGGCCCTCTTCCTCAGGAATCCGACCATGCGCAAGGAATCGACACTGGAGTCACAGCTGTGAGCTGGCACGTACTGGGCGCCGGCAGTCTCGGCGGACTCTGGGCGGCGCGGTTGTTTCGCGGGGGCGAGCCGGTCCGGCTGATCCTGCGCGATCGCACGCGCCTGGCGCAGTACCGCGCGGGTGGCGGACTGCGCCTCAGCGAAGGCGACACCACCAGCCTCTATCCGCTGCCCGCCGAGACGCCCGAAGCCGGCAATCCGATCCGCCGACTGATCCTGGCCTGCAAGAGCTACGACGCCGAAGAGGCCATCGCCAGCGTCGCCGCGCGCCTGGAGCCGGAAGCCGAGATCCTGCTGCTGCAGAACGGCCTGGGGAGCCAGGACGCGGTGGCCGCTCGGGTACCGCGAGCGCGCTGCCTGAGAGCCAGCACCACCGAGGGTGCCTATCGCGAGACCGACTTCCATGTGGTGGCGGCCGGCGCCGGGCAGATCTGGATCGGCGACCAGCTCGGCAGCCATAACCCGCCGGCCTGGCTGAATACCCTCACCGAGCTGGGCTTTCCGGTGCGCTGGACCGACGACATCGACGCCCGGCTATGGCGCAAGCTGGCGATCAACTGCGCCATCAATCCGTTGACCGTGCTGCATGGCTGCCGTAACGGCGAACTGCGCCAGCATCTGTCGGAGGTGGCGGCGCTCTGCGACGAACTCACCGCTCTGCTGGAAGCCATGGGACTCGCCCCGGCGGCCCAGGGACTGCAGCAGGAGGTCGAGGCGGTGATCGCCGCCACCGCCCACAACCGCTCCTCGATGCTGCAGGACGTGGAGCGCGGCCAGCGTACCGAGGTGAGTTACCTGCTCGGCCATGCCCTGCCGATCGCCGGACGGCTGCACCTCGCGGTGCCGCACCTGACCGAGCTGCAGCAGCGCCTGCAGACCCGGCTCGCGGAGCGCGGATTGCCCGAGGACTAGCTGCGGGCTACCCTGCCCGCTTCCTTGTTGCCACGGCTGCGCCATGATCCTCGCCAAACGCCTGAAGAATCTCCCGGTCGGCCGCAAGTTGCTGGCCGCCCTGCTGGTGATGATGGTCGCGGTGCTGGTGGTGGCCAATGTGACCTTTATCAGCGCCGCCTACTGGATCTCCCAAGAAAGCGTGGCGCCCCAGGCGCTGCAGACCCTGGGCCGGCTGTTCGCCAGTCCGGTGCTCAGCCGTGAGGTGCTGGCCTCGCCAGCGGCGGCCGAGGTGCAGTTGCGGCAACTGGACGGCTATGCGCCGCTGCGCCTGGCCGCGGTCTACGACAGCCAGGGTCAGCGCCTGGCCGAGTTGCACAACGGCGATCGGCTGCAGGTGCCGGCGCGCTTCGAAGAGCTGCAGACCTGGCGTCTGCGGGAATTCCGCACCAATCTGCTGGTGGAGCTGCCGCGTCCCGAGGGCGCGCCGGGACACCTGCTGCTGGTGGCCAGCAGCGAACTGCCAGGCGCCTTCTATCGCGGCACCCTGACTGCCAGCCTGGCGATCCTGACCTTCAGCATCCTGCTCTGGCTGGTGGTGGCCCGGCAGATCAAGCGACTCATCACCCTGCCGATCCGCGAATTGGAAGAACTCTCGCGCCAGGTGACCCGCGAGGAAAACTATTCGCTACGCGCCAGCAAGGGTAGCGAGGACGAGCTGGGCCGTCTGGCGGAGTCCCTCAACACCATGCTCGGCCGCATCCAGGGTCGCGAGCAACAGCTCAAGCGCGCTCGCGACGATGCCCAGTACGCGGTGCTGCAGGCCCAGAGTCTGGCCGAGGAAACCCGCCGCTCCAACCGCAAACTGGAACTGGAAGTGCAGGTCCGCGGCAAGATCGAGAAGAAGCTCACCGGCTTCCAGAACTACCTCAACAGCATCATCGACTCCATGCCCTCGGCGCTGATCGCGGTGGACGAGCAGTTCTACGTCACCCAGTGGAACCAGGAAGCCACCCACCTCTCCGGCACCCAGTTGGACGAAGCCCTGAACCAGCCGGTGTTTCTCGCCTTTCCCTCGCTCAAGCCGTTCCTGCCGCAACTGAGTCGCACCGCCGAATTGCTGCGGGTGGAAAAGGTGGAGCGAGTGACCTGGGCGCTGACCGACACCCCACGTCACTACACCCTGACCTTCTACCCGCTGATGGGTGGCGCCGGGCGCGGCGTGGTGATCCGTATCGACGACATCACCCAGCGCCTGAACATGGAAGAGATGATGGTGCAGTCGGAAAAGATGCTCTCGGTGGGTGGCCTGGCGGCCGGCATGGCCCACGAGATCAACAATCCCTTGGGCGCCATCCTGCACAATGTGCAGAACATCCGCCGGCGCCTGTCGCCGGAGTTGCCGAAGAATCTCGAGCAGGCGGCCGAATCCGGCGTCGAGCTCAATGCGGTGAATTGCTACCTGGAGAGTCGGCAGATCCCGCGCCTGCTGGACGGCATCCACCAGGCCGGCAGTCGCGCGGCCAAGATCGTCAGCCACATGCTCGCCTTCAGCCGCCGCAGCAATCGCAAGATGGAAGCCAGCGAGCTGCCGCCGCTGATCGACCAGGCCATCGAGATCGCCGGCAACGACTTCGACCTGGCCGAGGGCTTCGACTTCCGCACGCTGTCGATCCTCCGCGAATTCGACCCGGCCCTGGGACCGGTGCCGGTGATCGCCAACGAGCTGGAACAGGTGCTGCTCAATCTGCTGAAGAACGCCGCCCAGGCCATCCATCTGCGCGACGACGAGGAAGAAGGCGAATACGGTCGCATCACCTTGCGCACCAAGCTACGCGGCGGCTGGGCGGAGATCCAGGTGGAAGACAATGGCATCGGCATCCCCGAAGACATCTGCAAACGCATCTTCGAGCCCTTCTTCACCACCAAGGAGGTGGGCCAGGGCACCGGCCTGGGCCTGTCGGTGTCGTACTTCATCATCACCAATAACCACAAGGGGCAGATGGAGGTGCACTCCACGCCCGGCGTAGGGACCTGCTTCACCCTGCGCCTGCCCCTCGTCCAGGCCGATTTCGAATCCGTCTAGGACCCAGCCAGGAGCCACGCCATGGGTTTTCGCCTCACCGAGATCTACACCCGCCAGGGCGACGCCGGCGATACCGGGCTCGCCGACGGCAGCCGGGTGCCCAAGGACCATCCGCGCATCGAGGCCATCGGTGCGGTGGACGAACTCAACAGCGCCCTGGGCCTGTTGCTCGCCGAGCTGGCGGAGGACCCTCGCCTGGCCGAGGTGAGCGAGGCCCTAGCGCCCTGCCAGCACCGGTTGTTCGACCTCGGCGGCGAACTGGCCATGCCCAGCTATCGCGCCCTGCAGCCGGTGGAGATCGAACGCCTGGAAGGCGCCATCGATCGCTGGAACGCCGAGCTGGGGCCGCTGGAGAATTTCATCCTGCCCGGCGGTTCCCGCGCCGTGGCCCAGGCCCATGTCTGCCGCGCCCTGGCCCGTAGCGCCGAGCGGCGCTGCCGCAGCCTACATGCGGTGGAACCCCTGGAAGGCCAGGGTCTGCCCTATCTCAATCGCCTGTCCGATCTGCTGTTCGTCGCCGCGCGCATCGTCGCCCGGCGCCAGGGGGTGAGCGAGGTGCTCTGGCAGGCCGCGCGGCCATGAGCGCGCCGGCCACGCCCGCCGCGCCACCCGCGCGTCGCCACGAGGGGCTGCTGGCTCTCTGGGACGGCCTCATCCTGATCCTGGTCTGCGTGAACCTGGCGCTGATCCTGTTCGACAGCCTCTATGCCCTGGGGCCACTCAACCAGGCCCTGGCCGCCGTGCTGCCCGGTTTCCACGCCTTCTACGGCGAACGCATCCACGCCCACTTCACCCGCATCGACCTGGTGTTTGTCGCCTTCTTCATCGCCGACGTACTGCTGGGCTGGCTGGTGGCGGTGGTCGAGCGCCGCCATGCGCGCTGGTACCACTATCCCTTCATCCACTGGTACGACGTGCTCGGCTGCATTCCCCTGGGTGGCTTCCGGCTGCTGCGGGCGCTGCGCATCGTCTCGCTGCTCCTGCGCCTGCAACGCCTGGGACTGATCGACATGCGCGGCTGGCGGCCCTATCGGCTGTTCAACCACTACTACCAGCTGCTCATGGAGGACCTGTCGGATCGGGTGATGATCAAGATCTGCGGTGAGCTGCAGGACGAGCTGAATACCCGCGACGACTTCTCCCAGAGCGTGATCGACCGGGTCATCCGTCCGCGCAAGCAGCGGCTGATCGACGGCATGGCGCTGCGCATCCAGGCGATGGTGGAACAGGGCTACAGCCAGAATCGCGCCACCCTGGAACGGCTGGTAGGCGACGTGGTGCAACGTGCCCTGGACGAGAACCCCGACCTGGCCCGCCTCAAGCGGTTGCCCATGGGCGAGCGCCTGGCCGACACCCTGGACGGGGTGCTCACCGATATCGTCAACGGCCTGGTACGGGAGGCGGCGGCCAGTCTGCGCACCCGCGACTTCCGCGCCCTGGCCAGTCGCCTGGCCGATCACGGCTTCGATCAGAGTCTGCCCAGCGGCGCCCAGGACAATGCCCTGGACGAGGTGCTGGTGGAGATCCTCGAAGTGTTCAAGCAGAAGGTCCTGCAGCGCCGGCTCGATCAGCTCGACGGCGAGCTCTGGCCGCAGGAATGGCAGCGTAGCGAGATCGATCCGATCAACGCGCCCCGGCGCTGATCTGCTGCTGCAGATTCTGCACCTGGGTCTGCAGGGTGGTGATGTTGCGGGTGGTCTGCAGGCGGAAGGCGTCGAATTCCTTGCTGTCCGGTCCGACCGGGCGGGCGTCCAGCTCGCTGCGCAGCACCAGCAGGTCCTGCTGCATCTCGCCCAGGGCCTGACTCTGGGCACTGGGTTTCTTCAAGGCGGCGATGTCCGCCTGCAGCGCCTTGTTCTGCGCGGTCAGGCTGGCGACCTGCTCGGCCAGGCTGCCGGTCTGCGCCAGGCCATTCTTCAGCGCCGCCTGTTCCTCGGCCAGGGCCTTCAGCCGGGTGTCCACCTCGCCACTGCCGGTCTGTACCGTCTGCACGGCGGTGGACAGATTCTGCAGGCGATTGTCCTGGGCCTGCTGGTTGTCGCTCACCCCCTGCTGCTGACGCGTGAGTTCGGCGACCTTGGTCTGCAGCGTCTTGACCTGCAGCAGCAAGGCCTCGCGGCTGGTGGTGCCGGAGGATTCGCTTTCCACCAGCTTGCCGGAGATGTCACGCAGCCGGCCTTGGGCATCCTCGCTGATGCGCGCGAAGTTCTCCTGGGTGGCCACTACCTGCTCCTGCATCAGCACCAGTTGCTGGTGACTCCACCAGGCGACGCCGGCCAGGGCCAGGGTCAGGGCGGCGACCAGCACCCACAGCGGCGCCGTGGAGGGGCCGCGCCGGACCGGGCGGGCATGAACGGCGGCAGGCTCGTGATAGACCTCGTCGGCCTCGACCGGCCGGCGACCAACGGGGCGACGGTCATCGCGCTCCGGTGTCAGGCTCGGGACGTTGTCCATTTCATCGAGAAGATCGTTGCGCATGGCAGACCTGTGAGCAGAGGCGAAAAGACGGAATGGCGGCCAGTATAACGGTCGTCACGGCCGACGCGGGGCAGTCGGCCGAGGCTTTCGTTGCGGGATCGTGCACCGAAACGCAGTCTGCGTCGACATCACTGCGCCATCACGACGCAGAATCAGCCGCGGTAGCCCTACCAAGCCCGCTGTTCCTGGCGCCAGCGCTCCTGGTACGTGATTTGCGTCACGACCAACCTCAAGCCAAACGGGAGGTGAGCATGGAATACAACAAGGCGTTCTTCGATTGCCTCGGCGCACTGCGTCGTCGACTGCGGCAGGAGCAAGGCATGGTGATTCGCTTCGACGAAGCCGAGGCGGTTCCGCGAATGCTGGCGGCCAGCCAGGCCTCGGACGATCCTGAGACCCGTGAACTCGGCGAGCGCCTGGCGAGGCTGAGCGGCTTGGTGCCGGTGGTGACCCCTCTGCCGTCCATGGGGGAGATGGCAGGCTCGACCTATGTCAGCCAGGAATTTCTCGCGGCCACTCGCCGCTACACCGGCCCGCTGCGCGGCTGACGCCGAGTTGGACGATATTCCTCCAATGCTGTCCAGGAGGCGGCCTGCGGACGAAAGCCGAAGGCCTCCTGGGCGGCGCGGATGTCGAGGGTGAAGGGACTGTCGAGCAAGTCGGGCCAGCGAGCTTCCTGGCGCAGGGTACGCAGCCGCGCATAGAGCGCGCGTGGACTCAGGGTCTTCGCCTCGGTCACCGCAGGCAGCTCGAAGCGCCGCAGCAGGAAGTTGACCGCATCCCAGCACACCAGCGGCTGGCCGTCGCTGAGGTTGAACACCTTGCCACTAGCCGCCGCCGGCTGCTCCAGCAGCAGCGTCACCAGCGCCTGGCGCAGATTGCCGGCACTGGTGAAGTCCCAGCGATTGAGGCCGTTGCCGCGGCGCCCCAGTTGCTTGGCCTTGGCCTGCTCCAGCAGCCCGCGCGCCCAGTCGCGATCGGCCAGGCCGAGCACCTGGGCCGGCCGCAACACCGTGACCTGAGGGCCGAATTCACCGGCGGCCAGGGCCAGGCGCTCCAGTTGCAGACGGCGCTGGGCCTCACGGCCCTTGGGCTTGGCCGGCACCTGGTCTTCCTTGAGCGCCTCGCCACCCCGTTCATAGACACGGGCGGACGACACATAGACGAATTGCGCGACCTGCTGCTGCAGGGCGGCTTCGATCAGCACCTGGCCGTGGTCCAGATCGGCCGCGCTCGGCACGCCGGCCACGTCGGTGCAGTGGGCGATGGCGTCGATGTCGTCGCACAGCGCCAGCACCTGCACGGCCTGGTCGAGCAAGGCGGGATGATAATCGGCGCCACGCTCGACCAGGGCATCCAGGGTCGCACCGGGACGGCCGTGCACCCGCACCAGTTGGCCGCGGTCGAGCAGATCGCAGGCCAGGCCCGCACCGAGCGCCTCGCTGGCGCCCGTGATCAAGATACGCATGTCGCTGGGATTCCCGAAGCTATCCGCGGTCGCCCGCGGCGACCCATCGGCCAGTGTAACCAAAGCTTTCGACAGCCGCCGCTAATCGCGCACCAGCCACTGACCGGCAACCTGTTCAAGGTGCCGGGTCAGGGCCTGCAAGGCGGCGCCACCGTTGCGCCAGTGGTGCCAGAACAGGGGGACGTCCACCCATTGGCCGGGCGCCAGATCCACCAGCTCGCCGCACGCCTGGGCGGCCGCGCTTTGGATATCCGGCAGGAGCCCCCAGCCGATACCGCCCAGGGTCATCTGCAGGAAGCCCTCGGCGGAAGGACAGAGGTGGTAGTCGAAGGGCTGGGTGACGCCGAGCTGCTCCAGATAGCGATGCTGTAAGCGGTCATCCGGGCCGAAGACGATGGCGGGCGCCCGCGCCAGGGCCTGGGGATCAGGCAACCCGGCCAATTGCCGCGTGCGGAATTCCGGGCTGGCCAGGGCCCGGTAGCGCATGGCACCCAGGGCGCTGACCCGCGCCCCGGCCAATGGCTGGCCGTTGGCGCAGAGACAGGCGGCCACTTCGCCGGCGCGCATGCGCCTGAGCACCACATCCTGATCCTCCACCACCAGATCCAGCAGTACACCCTGCGCCCTGACCCAGGGACCGACCGCCAGCGGCCACCAGTTGGCTAGGCTGTCGGCATTGAGGGCGATGCGCAGTCGCTGTGGCGCCTCCTCGGCCAACCCCGGCACCGCGCTGCCCAGATCGGCCTCCAGCAGCCGCACCTGCTGGATATGGCGCAGCAGGCGCAGACCCGGCGCCGTCGGCTGGGGCGGCGTTTCCCGGACCAGCACCGCCTGGCCGACCCGGGCTTCGAGCAGCTTGATGCGTTGGGACACCGCCGATTGCGACAGGCCCAACCGCCGCGCCGCCCGCTCGAAGCCGCCCTCTTCCACCACCACCGCCAGGGCTTCCAGCAATTAATAGTCGATCATCGATCTGGCTAATGCTGCATAAGGAATATTGGTTTTTCTTATACACCCAGACCCGGCAAGGTGGCAGCCATTCCAGGATGACAAGGCAAGCCCCCGCCATGAACAGCTACTTCACCGGCCTCTTGACCATGGCCAGTCTCATCATGGCGCTGGGCGCCCAGAACACCTATCTGCTGGCCCAGGGATTGCGCCGCGAGCACCATCTGGCCATTGCCGCCTTCTGCCTGACCTGCGATGTCATCCTGGTGGCCGCTGGCGTGCTGGGGCTGGCCGCGCTGATCCAGCACAGCCCGCTATTGGTGGTCATCCTGCGCTGGGGCGGCGCGGCCTTTCTCATCTGGTATGGCGCCCAGGCGCTGCGGCGGGCCTGGAAGCCGGCGGCAATGGGCAGTCTGGAGACCACGAGTCCGCGCAGCCGGCGCCAGGCGCTGCTCGCCGCCGCCGCCGTCTCCCTGCTCAACCCCCATGTCTATCTGGACACAGTGCTGCTAGTAGGCTCCCTGGGCAGCCAACAGGCCGCGCCCCTGGCCTATGTCTTCGGCGCGGCCACGGCCTCCATGCTGTGGTTCTTCGGTCTCGCCCTGGGCGCTGCCTGGGCCGCGCCCTATCTGGCCCGCCCGGGGGTGTGGCGGCTGATCGATCTGCTGGTGGCGCTGGTGATGTTCGCCGTCGCGGCGCAGTTGCTGGTCTCGACCTGAGGCTGGTCTTCGCCGGGCGAGCGCCCTAAGCTGCGGCTCTGCGTTTTCTGTCGAGAGTCCCTATGCCCTTCGCCCGCTCGCTCCGTAGTCAGAGCCTGCTCCTGTTTGGCGGCAGTCTGCTGCTGATGCTGCTGATCGCCCTGGCCGGCTTCGGCCTGCTCTCCCGCGAGCTGCACCGCTACCAGCACCTGATCGAAGGGCCGCTGGAGCGGCTGGTGGAGATCGACGACACCCACCTGACCTTCAAGATCCAGGTGCAGGAGTGGAAGAACTTTCTCCTGCGCGGTGGCGATGCCGCGACCGCAGAGCGCTATTGGCAGGCCTTTCTGACCCGCGAGGCGGAGGTCGACCAGCGCCTGCAACAGCTGGCCACCCGCGTCGACCCCGAATTGCAACCGCGGCTCCAGGCGCTGCGCGCCCAGCACGGGCGTCTGGGCGAGCGCTATCGCGCCGGCCATGCCGCCTATCTGGCTCATGACCGCGATCCGCGCCGCGGCGATGCCGAGGTTCGGGGTATCGACCGGGAGACCGCCGAGGGCTTCGCCGCCCTGGTAGACGACCTGCATGGCCGCACCGCCGCGCAGATCGCCGCCATCCGCGCCGAGGCCCAGCGCGACATCCTGCTCGCCGGCCTGGCCCTGCTGCTCTGTGGCGGCGGCCTGCTGTTCCTCGGGGTACGGCTGGTGGAGCGTCGACTGGTGGATCCACTGGTGGCCTGCGCCCGGCAACTGGGTCTGCTGGCCCGCGGACGTTTCGGCGAACGGCTGCCCGGCGGGCGCGATGACGAACTGGGCCGCCTGACCCTCAGCACCAATCTCCTGCGCGAGGCCGCCGTGCAGCACACCCACGACCTGCGCCACCAGGCCAACGAAGTCGGCGCCCTCAGCGCCCTGCTGGCCAGTCAGTTGCTGACCGAACCAGGTCAGCCAGCGCGCGAAATCGATCCGCAGGTACTCAAGGACGTCAGCCGCCGCCTCGCCGACATCGCCGGTGATCTGCAGGAGACCGCCAGCCAGCGGCAGGACTGAGGTGCGGCGCTAGAGCTGCGCCGGTACCTCGCGCCATTGCCCCGGTGCCAGGTCGTCCAGCGCCCAGGGACCGATGCGTACCCGCACCAGGCGCAGGGTCGGCAGACCCACTGCGGCGGTCATGCGCCGCACCTGGCGATTGCGGCCTTCGCGGATAGTCAGCTCGATCCAGGCGGTTGGCACGCTCTTGCGAAAGCGCACCGGCGGATCGCGCTCCCAGAGCACCGGTGGCTCGGCTAACAGGCGGGCTTCGGCCGGCAGCGTGAGGCCGTCATTGAGTTCGACGCCCTGGCGCAGGCGCTGCAGCTGCTCTTCTCCAGGTGTGCCCTCCACCTGGGCCCAGTAGGTCTTGGGCAGCTTGTGCCGGGGATCGGCGATGCGCGCCTGCAACTGGCCATCGTTGGTCAGCAGGAGCAGGCCTTCGCTGTCGCGATCCAGACGACCGGCGGGATAGACCCCTGGCACCGCGACGAAGGCCTTCAGGGTCGCGCGGCCGTCAGCGTCGGCGAATTGGGTGAGCACATCGAAGGGCTTGTTGAGCAGCAGCAGCCGCGGCGTGACCGGCGGCGCCTTTGCCTGGCGACGGGGACGCTGACCGGGGGTGGAACGGGTATTTCGCGACATGGGGATCGACGGCGGTTAGGGTAATCTGAATGGCCCAGTCTATTCGTCCGAGGTCCCATGCGCATCTTTCGTCCGCTGTGGCTGATCCACCTGCTCACCCTGGCCGGCTGCGCTTCGTCCGCCTACGAGGGTCCGCGCTCCGATCACTTCGACGGCGCGCGCTTCCACAACCTGGCGCCACGCGAGGACAAGAGTCTCTGGACGCTGCTGAAATGGCAGTTCACCCGCACCCGTCCCGAGTGGACCTGGCAGGACGGCCCAGCCGTGCCGACACGGCCGGCGACGCGGGTCGAGGGCGGTGAGTTGCGGGTGACCTTCGTCAACCACGCCACCCTGTTGATCCAGCACCAGGGCCTCAACATCCTCGCCGATCCGGTGTGGTCGGCGCGGGTCAGTCCCTTCAGCTTCATCGGGCCCCGGCGCCATCACGCGCCCGGCGTGGCCCTGGACGACCTGCCGCCGCTGGATCTGATCTTTGTCAGCCACAGTCACTACGATCATATGGATCTGGCGACCCTGAGGCGCCTGGCCGAGCGCGCGCCCCTGACACCGGTGGTGACGCCCCTGGGCAATGCCGAGCTGATCCGCCGCGAGACCGGCTTCGTCACGGTCAGCGAACTGGACTGGTGGCAGAGTCTGCCGCTCAAGGACGGCATACGCCTGCACCTGGTGCCGGGCCAGCACTGGTCGGCGCGCAGTCGCTTCGACACCAATCGCCGGCTGTGGGGTGGCTTCGTGCTGGAAGCGCCGAGCGGGCCGGTCTATTTCGCTGGCGATACCGGCTGGGGCCCGCACTTCGCGCAGATCCGCGAACGCCTCGGCGCACCGCGTTTCGCCGCGCTGCCCATTGGCGCCTATGAACCCCGCTGGTTCATGCAGGACAGCCACCTCAACCCCGACGATGCCGTACGCGCCCATCAGGCGCTGGGCGCTGCCAGCAGTCTGGGCATCCACTTCGGCACCTTTCCACTGAGCGACGAAGGTCAGTTCGCCCCGCCCCGCGATCTGTCCCATGCCCGGACACTGCATGGGCTGGCGGACGAGGCATTCAGGACGCTGGCACCGGGTGAGGTCTGGTCGGTGCCCTGAGGTCAGCCGCCGACCTTTGCTGTTTCGATCAAAGGCGGTAGAGAAGAAGCGCTGAGCCAATCCATGAGGGTGGCTCTCATACCGATTCCCCAATGCTGGTCATAGAGCATCCAGGCCCCGGTGACCACAATGGCCCAGAGAATGCTGAACAGCGAACCGACCAGAAAGTATTCGGCAAAGTCCCGCTGATCCAGCTCCTTGAAGCGAGCAACGGTCTTGAGCGCTATCACCGCCGCGAGGATTTCCCAGCTGTTGCTCAGCAGTCCCGCAGCCAACACCAGGCGCTCGAGCCAACCGATGAGGCGTCCCGCGGAAAAGGCGCCATCGGCGGATGAGTCTGACACCCCTGGTCGTCGCATGCGGATGAGCATCCTGCGACACAGGGCATTGCCGAGCTCGGTCAACAGGACCAAGGCCAAGAGCGTATAGGCCAGTGCATGCAATCCTTGCAGCAACCCGTTCACTGTTCAGCCTCCCTGCGATCCAGATCTGTCAGTACCTCCAGCACGGCGTTCCACTGTTGGCTATAGGCGTCAAAGTGACCGGAGGTACGTACCTTGTAGATGCTATGGACCGATACCTGACGCTGCTCTGCCAGCTCCGCTGGCGACTGTCCATTCAAGAGTGCCGTGATATCGCTCAACTGACGTTGCGTCCAACCCTTCTCGATAACCGTCAAGCCAACCCCTAGCGCATCGAGGGCGATCTCCAGCAGTGGCTCCTGTGGCAGCGAGAAACCATAGCGGCAGAGCGCACGCTTTTCATTGAGCTTGTGCCGACTGCGGCTAAGGCCCGGCCCCATCATGTTCCAGGCCTGTTGCGGATTCACCGCCGTTTCTATCCGGGCCAGCCCCAGGACGAAGCGGCAGTCGATATCGCGCTGCAGGAGATCCAGCCTGATGTCACGCAACAGCCGAGCGCCGGCATTCAAGGAGGTCACCAGACCCTGAAATTCGTCTCCAAGGGTGATGGTCAGCGGTGACGCCAAGACGTCGGCATAACGCCTGTTGTGCTGCACTACCGCTTCATTGAAGGCCTTGTGTAACTGCGCAATATCGGCGGCGTGCTCGCTGTGCACCAAGTCGCCCATTACCACTGCGAGCGTTCTGGCGGTTTTTACCTGCTTTGGGGTCATTTTCGTGATGTAACTAAAAAAGGGTCAACAAGCGCTTTTTACCCAAAAATGGTATGACTCGCCTAGTGCTAGCTATCACCAGTAACCAGCAGGCAAGAGACAAAGGCAGCCAGAGCTTTTGAGGACACCCTCAACGCCTCGCCGCTTCCGCCCGTTGATTCTGGTTACTCCACCAGCCCCTTGTCCCAGAGCCGCACCAGTTCGCTGGGCGCCCGGTCCTCGGGGATCAGCAGGGTCAGTTCGTCTTCCTGCTCGGCGGGTTGCGGGCGAAAGCGCAGCTCCACCTTAAAGTAGCGCTGATCGCCACGCCCGACCTGGGTCGGTTCGCCGGATTCCGGCAGACAGCGTTCCAACACCGAGCAGATGCGCCCGCGTTGGGCGCTGTCGTATTGGCCGAATTCGATCTCCCGCGGCTTGCTCAGCGCATGCAGAGGCGCGAAGCCGCCCTGGCGCGAGAGCCGTACCACGGTGTCCTTGCCCAGCGGGGGAAGTTCGCGCATTGCCCTGTTCCTCTAGCTAAGGGTGACGCCTACGCCGGCCCAGGCTTCCTCGACGGCGCGGACCTCGGCCGACTCGGCACCGAAGCGGCGACCGGCGTTGGAGACGGTCAAGCGGGCGAAGGCGGCGAAATCCGCATCATTGGCCAGGCGGCTGTCGCAGAGGGTGTCGTACCAGATCGGTCCGGCCTTTTCCCAGGCATGACCACCCAGGGCCAGCGCCGCCAGGTAGAAGGCCCGATTGGGAATGCCCGAGTTGAGGTGGACGCCGCCGTTGTCTTCGCGGGTCTCGATGTAGTCGCGCATATGCCCGGGCTGGGGGTCCTTGCCCAGGGTCGGATCGTCGTAGGCGGTGCCCGGCTCGGCCATGGACCTCAGGCCCTTGCCGTTGATCTTTTGGGTGAGCAGCCCGGCGCCGATGATCCAGTCCGCCTCGGCGGCGGTCTGCTTGAGCTCATACTGCTTGACCAGGATGCCGAAGACATCGGACACCGACTCGTTGAGCGCACCGGACTGGTTGAAGTACACCAGCCCCGCCTCGCTCTCGGTGACGCCATGCACCAGTTCGTGGGCGATGACGTCGAGGGCGATGGTGAAACGGTTGAATATCTCGCCGTCACCGTCGCCGAACACCATTTGCTCGCCGTTCCAGAAGGCGTTCTGGTATTCCTGGCCATAGTGAACGGTGCCGGCGAGCGGCAGGCCCTGGCCATCGATGGAGTTGCGGCCGAAGACCTCGTTGAAGAATTTGAAGGTGGCGCCCAGGTAATCATAGGCCTCGTCCACCGCTACGTCGCTCAGCGGCGGCTGCCCCTCCTGGCGCACCAGCCGCCCGGGCAGCTGCATGGCATTGCCGGCATCGAAGATGCTGCGCTGCGGACTGGCGTCATCGGTGCGCGGCAGGGCCCCGACCGGGGCCTGGCGCACCCCGGGGCGACCGGGATTGTGCAGCAGGCTCTGGACATGACTCAGGGTGGTCAGGGCGCAGGAACGCTGGTGTTCGTCGCCATGATCGATGATGCGGCCAAGAATGTAGGGGGGAATCACCCCCTGGATGGTGCCCGGGTTACGAGACATGCGCGCCCTCCTCCTCTGGGGGACAAAGGTCCCCGATCACCGCAGCGTGCGGTCCTGCTGATTGGACCACGAAACGACCAGACGACTCCCGCCTCTTCACCCGGAGGCAGGCTTCTGGTACAAAGGCACCCCACGCGGGCGTCGTATAATGGCATTACCTGAGCTTCCCAAGCTCATGACGAGGGTTCGATTCCCTTCGCCCGCTCCAACTCTTGCGCAAGTCCTTGAATACATAGGACTTTTCGCGCCTAAAGAGCGAAGTGCAGCGTAGCCTCCTACAAAAGGCTAACCCCGATGCACCAGCGCTCAAATGTCTATCGGCGCCCCAATGGCATCTATGTCGTTCGACTGACAGTCCCGAAAGCTTGCGTCCTGCCAACCGGACAGCGTGAAATCCACCTGTCTTCTCAAACATCATGCCGGCGCGATGCTCTCCAATTCGCTAACCGCGTGAGAACAGAATGGTTAGCGTTGGTCATCGCTTTGCAGTGGGAAAACACAGTGAATTCTTCTGAAGATAGTTCTTTGAGCCGGACAGGCTTGGTCAGCGTTCAAGAGCTGAGTGATTTAAAAGGTGTTTCACAAAAGCTCATCTTAAGCGGGATAGTAAACAACAACATACCGATAGCAATCGCTGCGAACTCTATACCTGGCTACTTGGTTAATGACTTCACTGATCTCGAAAGAGAACCCAGCGGCGGCTTCGTTTTGGACAGTGCATTCGCCGCTGGAAATGAACATCACCACACGGGCTATATGAGCCCTTTCCATCCTAGAAACACAGTCTTCAGCATCCTTGAAACCGGTTACGCCGAAGAGACCGTGTTTCGCCTTTTCGGAAGGCAACGGAAAAAAATGGCATTTTTTGTTGACCTTCCTGGGATAAAGGTGGACGGCAGCTCTGTGCTTATCATGCAGCTCCATGCGGACAAACTGACTGGCTTAAGCACCGAAATCAAAGCTCAAAACAGATTGCTCTCCCACACGCCGACTAGTCAAACCGGTGAACCCAAACAAGAGATTGGATCAGACTTCATCAACCCGCGATTTTGGCAGAGAAAATCCAGCTGGCTTGTTGAAAGCTTTCTTGCCGCAAAGGATAGCAACTGGAGCGCTGAGCAAAGAACGAAGATGCATGGAATGTGCAACACCTTTGTCGACTTGATGGGCGATCCCAAACTTAGCGAGGTGGACCGAGAGCTAATTAGGGACTACGAGACTCAGCTAAGAAGGATGCCGGCTAACAGATATAACGCAGCGAGAAGACACGGCACAAACAACCCAATCGAGTTGCAAAATCTCGCTGAAACCAACCGAGAGCCACTTCTATCGTCGACCTCGGTTTTCACCTATATCAGCAAGCTATCAGAGATGTTCAAATGGGCGAAGCGTGAACGTATTTTTCTTGAAAACCCTGCCGACAAGATATCGAGCAAGCCGAAAGCCAATACCAGACAGCAGGACCAAAGACAAAAGTTTTCGCATGAAGAGTTGTTAACGATCTTCTCGGCGCCATGGTTCAAAATTGGCGCTGGAGAAAAAAACAAGCACAACCGCTTTCACCAATTTCGACCCTTCTACTACTGGATGCCTCTACTTGCCTTATTCACAGGCGGAAGACGAAATGAGCTTGCACAGCTCTATCTAAGTGACTTTAGAGAAACAGCAACCGGAACGCCTTACATTTCCTTTAACCTGGATGAAAGCGACAAGAAGGACATTGATGGAAACGACAGTGAAATTCCCGAGAAATCACTTAAAACGATAAATGCGATCCGCGACATACCTATTCACCCTACACTTATCGACTTGGGATTACTGGAGTATGTAAAAGCCTTATCTGAGTCCGGATACAGAAGACTTTTCCCAGAACTGAGAAAAGATCCGATCAAGGGCTATGGCAAACCAGTCGGCAGCTGGTTTAATGAGAGATTCCTCGGACAAAAGCTAAACATCCCGAGAGATGGCACACGGTCCTTTCACTCTTTCAGACACACATTTATTACAGCTTTGCTTGATACGGGAATGCCGCCCCGCACAAGGGCTCAAATTGCAGGCCACGAACGAGGCGACACAATTACAGACACTCGCTACACAAAAGATTCGTCTATTGAAAGCGTGCTGCCCTTCGTCAAAATGGTGGAGTTCTCTTTACCTAAGATAGCGAGATTCCAGTCAGATCTAGGCGTATCTGCAGTGACCGATGCTCTACGTTGGAAGGAACGACTGAAGTAAAGACGGCGACAGCATAGCTATCGCCGCACTAATTACTAAGCGCAAAATGCGAAACTGAGGATCTCACGGAGCTTCTGAACGCTAGCTTCCGTGAGGTTCTGCTTGCCATCCACGTAGTCGCGAAGCCTTTTCCAAGAATTGTAAGGCTTGTCCTTAGAGCTAGCGACCTCGCCGACCTCTTTGTCCCATATTACGTGTTCGAAAGTATCTTCAACAACGAAGACCTTGTTCGCAGCAGCCACATCAGCGATCTTTTTATTCGCTCTATAGGGGTTTATAGGACTAAGCTCTTCCAGCTCGGCATCTGAAAGCCCTTTTCTATCCATATCATGAATAATTCGATACTCAATACCCAAGCTATTCAAGACCTTCGCGATTGCCGGAATGGTCCATTTACCTCCGGCCGCAATGATTGTCGTATCCTTTGCCATAGAAGAGTCAAGCCCTAGCTTTTCCAACAGGTCAGCAGCCATCTGAAACACTGCCACCTCAGTTGCGCCTTCAACTAGCACTACTCGCTTTGCAAATAAACTCTCGCAAACGGTAGGATGGAAATCCAGCGTTGCACGCAATATCTCCCTCTCATCATACTCGCCACTCTTCTCGAAAACCCCATCCGGCAGCTGATATACCAGGCGCTTATTCTGAGCGTCCTTTCTGAGCAGTTTCAGAGATTTAGGCTTGTCAGCTAGCGAAATCAAAAACGGAGAGTGCGTGCTACAAACCACTTGCCATTTAGCGGAGCTAGTTCGCTCAACCAAGGCATGTTTCAGGCGACGCATCAAATGAGGATGTATGTATAGCTCCGGCTCTTCATAGAGAACGATAACGGCCCTATCTCCCCCTTCAACAGCCGCCGCATGAGCCGCATTACTTTCCAACATTGCAAATGCCAGCGCTCTTTGAACACCACTTCCCTGGTAAGCGAGACTCGATTCAAACTCCTCATCGATCAAAAAGGTCGCAGCCTTCATGAATAGTGGCTCTATCTCTATTTCACCTATAGCGAGTCTAACCTTGGAATCAAAGTCTAAAATTTGGTTTAGCGTGTTAGACACCTTATCCAAGGTCTCGCCAAGACCTTCCATTACAGCGCCATCCTCAGACTGGCCTTTCAGCTTCTTCTGTAGAAATGCAGCCTTATCAATATACTCTTTGTAACCAGCATCATTCTTGACGATCGGAAATATTCGATTGGTGAACAAAAATGCGAACGGACTGCTGCTATTTGCCTTCAAATCATCTTCAATTTTGAAACAAGCCGGCACATACATAACATGCGGAACAGCTTGCTGAAGCGAATTCGGGAATCTCTTGACCGTCCAATCTAATTTAGACTGGACACATTCAGGATGGTTATCCCTGAACCATTGCTCAATCTCCGGCAATCTCTGCTTGTATTCATCTGCCTTAGCAACGCCCAAAGAGGCCAAGCATGACTTCAACGGCTCATGCTTCTTAGCTTCACTATAGTTCACATCGGTCCACGGATAGATTTCCGTAGTGCAGTAAACGCTATACTCGTATGTTATACCGGACTCACCCCAACGGGCTTCCATCCTAACCTTTAAGCTATCGCCATCCAGCAGCCCAGAGATTGCCGGCTTTTTCTTCTCCCACTCTTCCAAATCTCGAAATTCGCAAGAAATCTCCATCACATCATCGGATTGAGTTTTATTTGGCCAGTCGTCGATCGTAGGCTTCTTATTGTCTAACAACAAATGAAGAGCGTGCAGAATGGTAGACTTCCCGATGTTGTTTGGCCCGATAAACGTCGTGAAGTCCTCGATCTCAATTGAAGCAGCCCCGATGCCTCGAAAATTCTTAATTTCAAGCTTTCTAATTTTCACTAGCCAAACTCCCTTTGCTAAGAAATGAATCAACGCAGCGCATCTCAATGGGCTGTGCCAATCCGGTGCCGATAATCGACCGTTTTCCGGCATCCATCCCAGCTATCGGCCAGGCCCGTCAGGAATTTAGGCTTGGCTTTGTTGGCACGGCGTCCTACCGTGGCACCGTTTCTTGGCAGTTCACATAGGGCAAAAGGACGATGGCGATCTTCGGGTATGGACGGGTCTCGACTACAGCGCAGACATCTGAAAACCAGAGGCTGGAGCTAGAGCAGTCCGGTTATGCACTGGACTTCTGGTTTACGGATACTGTCAGTGGAAAAGCCTGTGCTGCTCTGCGGCCTGCCTTCGCGGAGCTTCTGAGCAAGATCAGGGATGGCGAGACATTAATTGTTTCAAAGCTGGACCGCCTTGGCCGCGACTCCGTAGACGTCTTACAGACTGTTCGCTTGCTAGAGGCACGACGAATCCGCGTATTGGTGCATCAGCTGGGTGCTGTTGACCTGACGTCTCCAGCAGGCAAGCTATTGATCTCTATGCTTGCAGCAGTCGCGGAAATGGAAAGGGATTTGCTAGTAGAGCGGACACAGGCAGGGCTAACCCGGGCTAGGGAAGCGGGAAAGCAGCTCGGCAGACCTCCCAGACTCTCCCAGGAGCAACGTTCGCAGGTAGCCCTAGGGGTAGGTAGCGGACTGAGCATTAGCGCCCTTGCAAAGCGATATGGCGTGTCGCGAGCGACGATAGCGAAAGTGATTCAGAACTGAAATAGGCCCCTATGCGGGGCCTAGCTCTTGGGTTACGTCATCGCCGAACTGTTCGCGATGAATCAGTGCATCTGTAATTCGAGCAGCCCATCCCCTTGGATAGCTGATTTCGCATAACTCGAATTAGCGGAAAAGGTTTTGGCGCCCGGCCATACCCCATACTCGATTCGTATACCAATATCCCGAAATGAGCCGTCAGCCTGTTTCTTGGCTAGCTTGATGGATACTACACAGCCCGACTTGATACCTGCTGGTGTCATGACCAGCCCATCACCACAGTCAACGAAGCTATTGTTAGGGTGCGGAAACACGTCATAGCGCTTCAAAAAGCCGGTCAGCCCGTCCGGATATCTCACCGCTGGTAGCGACGCAAATCCGTTGAGGTCGCCAGTCTTGATCGACTTACCCATTGCACCGACCTTCATCCTAGCGCTGAGCTTGTCCAAGGACTCCGCAGCAAAGGTAAGGGCAGGTGCGGCGAACAGAATCGCCAGGGAAACGGCTACAACAGCTTTCACGCTTCCTTTCATCAAAAGCTCCTTTTAGATAGAGATGCATAGGGCTCTACAACCCCTATTGATTCGGATTTCCTCGATTAGAGCGTGGCCGATTAGGGTTCGTCAACCGACATTCCCGGGATGAATGAATCTCTCAGGGTCCGATTCGGCCGACGAATCAAAGAGCTACGCCTAGCTACCGGTCAGAGCCAGGAAGCGTTCGCAGATACCTGCGGCTTTGCGCGTAGCTATATGAGCCGTATGGAGCGTGGAGAGGGAAACCCATCGTTGGATGCGATAGAGCGGCTGGCCGTCGTGCTAGGCATACCGGAGGCGGATCTATTCGTCACGTCCGAAACGAGCGAAGCCCGCCCTGCTCGTCAAGACCTCTCGCCAGAGGTCCCTTACGCTTCAGATGGGTCCTGCTTTCATCCGGGCTTAGCTAGCTCCAGAGATGGAAAATTCAAGGTAGGAGAGAAGGACGCCCCAAAGCGCTTCGCTACGTTTGACGAGGCTTTGGAATACCTGCGAGGCATGAGCACAGCGAAATGGTGGCGACCCAACAGCCAGGGTAACCCGGGCCTGGTGTCAGCTGTCGAATGGAAAAAGCTGACTGAAACGTCTACGCCAAAGAAATAGGCGTTTTTCGTTTACCTACGACCTACTTCTGTTTCACTTTGAGATTTATTCACTTGGTTTTATAGGGCCTTCCAGAGTGTAGGCACATCTCTCCCTAGCCGTCGCAGAGACCGGCTAGAGAGGGTTGAAGACCTACATCCTAGAAGGCTGAGGCCTTCCGTCCGTGTCTCATTTTAACCCTGGTCGGATTATGCAGACCTTGAAGCTGGGGAGTGCGGCGGCTCCAAGACCTGTTACAGCGCGGCTCCGACCCTCAATTACGAGCATCTCTACCGCTGGCTCCTATGCTGCACCTTCTAGAGCCCGCCAACCAAGTGGCTTTGAGAAGGTTGCCCTTCCCCTTCCCGGTGAACGTTCAGATACCGATAGCCCGGGACTTGATTAGACTACTGAGGGTTACATTTCAAATCAACCCCTCAGCGCGTTTTCCCTGATCGATCTCAGGCAGAAATTCAGGCCGAACGCCCATGAGAGCTAGTCAGACCCGTGAATGAGAGCCTGTGTAAGGTTCCACGAAGTTTTGCGACGCCGAATACACACTACCCCCACCTTATACCGGCGCAATCCTAAGGGTCCTTGCTCCTCCTACAAAGAGGTCCTACATTGCCCCCGGGAATCACTCCATAAATCAAAGGTTTACGCGACACTTGGGGTTGGGTTCGATTCCCTTCGCCCGCTCCAAATCCAGACGGCCTCCAATCAGTCCTTGCGGACACACTGATTGGGGGCCGTTGCGTTTCCGGGCCTTGCCCAGGGGTTTCGCGCGCGCGAAACCTAGCCCGCCACCAGACCCTTCACCCGCTGCGCCAGGGCCTCTACCGCGAAGGGCTTGGTGAGGATCGCCATGCCCGGTTCCAGGTGGCCGTCGCTGAGCAGCGAGGTTTCGGCGAAGCCGGTGATGAACAGCACCTTGAGCGCCGGGCGCTGGACGCGCGCGGCGTCGGCCAGCTGGCGGCCGTTCATGCCGCCGGGCAGGCCAACGTCGGTGCCCAGCAGGTCGATGCGCGCATCGGAATGCAGCACCTCCAGGCCGCCGGCGCCATCGGCGGCCTCGATGATGACGTAGCCCAGTTCGCGCAGCAGATCGGTCACCAGCATGCGTACCGTGGGTTCGTCGTCGACCACCAGCACCGTGGCATTGGCGCCTTCCAGCACAGCGGGCTGGTCCTCCGCCCGGGGCAGGCCGCACGGCCGCTCCACCGGTCGCAGGGGCAGGTACAGGCAGACGGTGGTGCCTTCGCCGGGCGTCGAGCGCAGCCGCAGCTGACCGCCCGACTGGCGGGCGAAGCCATAGATCATCGACAGCCCCAGGCCCGTGCCCTGCCCCATGGGCTTGGTGGTGAAGAAGGGCTCGAAGGCCTTGGCGGCGACCTCCGGGGTCATGCCGCTGCCGCTGTCGGTCACGCTCAGGTGCAGATAGCGCCCCGCGGCCAACTCGAAATCGCGGGCAGCCGCCGCGTCGAGGGTGCGATGCCTGGCCTCGATGAGGATGCGCCCGCCAGCGGGCATGGCGTCGCGGGCGTTGATGCACAGATTGAGCAGGGCGTTCTCCAGCTGGGACTGGTCCACCAGCAGGGGCTGGTCGTCCGGCAGGCTGCTGAATTGCACCTGGATGGCCGGCCCCACGGTGCGCTGCACCAGGTCGAGCAGGCCGCCTACCAGCTGGTTGATCTCGGTGGCTTCCGGGGCCAGGGTCTGGCGGCGGGCGAAGGCCAGCAGCCGATGGGTCAGGGCCGCGGCGCGCCGGGTGCTGCCCTGGGCGGCCGTCAGGTATTTTTCCAGCTCGGTGAAGCGCCCCTGGTCGATTCTCAGGCTCATGAGGTCGAGGCTGCCGGAAATCCCGGCGAGCAGGTTGTTGAAATCGTGGGCCAGGCCGCCGGTGAGTTGCCCCACGGCTTCCATCTTCTGCGACTGGCGCAGAGCCTCTTCCGAGCGGCGCAATTCTTCGGTGCGTTCTTCGACCCGCTGCTCCAGGGTGGCGGTGAGGTCCCGCAGGTCCGCCAGGGCGCGGTCGCGCTCGTCGGCCAGAGCCCGGCGGGCGTCCACGTCCAGCAGCACGCCGGGAAAGCGCAGCGGGGTGCCATCCGGCGCCAGTTCGACATGGCCGTTGGCCTCCAGCCAGTAGTAGCGGCCGTCACTGCGGCGGACCCGGTACTGGTGGGCATAGCGACCGCCGCGCCCGAGGACGTCGGCGATGGCCGCGGCCAGGCCGGCCTGGTCGTCCGGATGGACGGTGGCTACCACCTGCGCCAGGCTCAGGCCATCGCGCCCCAGGGCCGGGTCGAGGCCAAAGTTGATGGCGAAGGCCTCGTCGACGGTGAATCTGTCGGTGGGCAGATCCCAGTACCAGGTGCCGATGATGGCGCCGGCGGCGAGGGCCAGCTGCACGCGCTCGGCCGCGGCCAGCACGCTGCTCTCCGCGGCGCGGGCGCTGTCACGCTCGTCGATGCGCGCCGAAAGCTCCTGCTCGAGGGTCAGGTTGTGCCGGCGCAGGGCGGCCTCGGCCGCGTCGCGCTGGCGATGGGCCAGGACGCTGGCGGTGGTCTCGGTGGTGATGTTGAGCATGCCGACGATGCGCTCGCCCTCGCGCAGCGGGCTGTAGGAAAAGCTCCAGTAGGTGTCCTCGGGATAGCCGTTGCGGGTCATCACGAAGTGCCTGTCGACGAAGTGCAGCGCCTCGCCGGCCAGCGTCCGCGCGATCAGCGGCGCGATCTCGTCCCACAATTCCGCCCAGACCTCGTCGATCGGCTGCCCGAGGGCGACGGGATGGCGGGCGCCGAGAAAGGGGGCGTAGGCCTGGTTGTAGATCAGCGTCTGCTCGGCGCCCCAGGTGGCGCACATGGCGAAGGGAGACGCCATGAGCAGGTCGTAGGTGGTCCGGAGGGCCACGGGCCAGCTGGCGCGCGCGCCCAGTGGCGTGGTTTCCCAGGCGAAACTTTCGAGATAGGACAAGGGACGACTCACTGGCAGAGGCACGGAGGGATCTCGTGGCCGTCCGGGCCTGCCGCGAGGCGCCCGGATGCCCATGATAGGCAGGTACGCAAGCCCCTGCCAGTGCCGCGATCCATCGCCGGCGCCGCCCTACCCAGCCGAGGCGGGACCGGGCCTGCGGCATGCTGTCCCGGTGAAACGACTGGCACCGGCGACGTGCATCTCTTACCGTGTGGCCCCCGCTGTCGCTGTCAGGTATCCGATCGTCATGTCCGCGTCTTCCACCCCGCCCGAGGGGCTGCAACGCAGCCTGTCCAATCGCCATCTGCAACTGATCGCCATCGGCGGCGCCATCGGCACCGGCCTGTTCATGGGCTCGGGCAAGACCATCGCCCTGGCCGGCCCGTCGATCCTGCTGGTCTATCTGATCATCGGCAGCGCGCTGTTCTTTGTCATGCGCGCCCTGGGCGAATTGCTGCTGTCGGATCTGGAGTACAAGTCCTTCATCGACTTCTGCACCGACCTGCTCGGCCCCTGGGCCGGTTTCTTCTGCGGTTGGACCTACTGGTTCTGCTGGATCGTCACCGCCATCGCCGATGTCATCGCCATCGCCGCCTATGCCCAGTTCTGGTTTCCCAGCCTCGCGCCCTGGATCCCGGCGCTGCTCTGTGTGCTGCTCCTGCTGGGGCTCAACCTGGTCACGGTACGGCTGTTCGGCGAACTGGAATTCTGGTTCGCGCTGATCAAGATCGTCGCCATCTGCGCGCTGATCGTCACCGGCTTCGGCCTGGTGCTCTGGGGTTTCCAGTCGCCCTCCGGCAACGTCGCCAGCCTGGCCAATCTGTGGAACGACGGCGGCGTCTTTCCCATGGGCCTGGGCGGTTTCTTCGCCGGCTTCCAGATCGCCGTGTTCGCCTTCGTCGGCATCGAACTGGTGGGCACCACCGCCGCCGAGACCGCCGATCCTCGGCGCAACCTGCCGCGCGCGATCAACTCCATTCCGGTGCGCATCCTGGTGTTCTATGTGCTGGCGCTGGTGGTGATCATGGCGGTGACGCCGTGGCGCCAGGTGGTGCCGGACAAGAGTCCCTTCGTCGAACTCTTCGTGCTGGCCGGCGTGCCCATGGCCGCCAGCCTGATCAACTTCGTGGTGCTGACCTCGGCCACCTCCTCGGCCAACAGCGGCATCTTCTCCACCAGCCGCATGCTCTATGGCCTGGCCCGCGAAGGCCATGCGCCCCGCGGCCTCACCCAGCTTTCGCGGGCGGCGGTACCGGCGCGCGGACTGGTGCTGTCCTGCCTGTGCCTGCTGCTGGGCACGGTGCTGATCTACCTGATCCCCAACCTGGTCACCGCCTTCACCCTGGTCACCACCCTGGCGGCGGTGCTGTTCATGTTCGTCTGGTCGCTGATCCTGCTGGCCTGGCTGGCCTATAGACGCAACCGCCCGGAACGCCATGCCGCCTCGGCCTTTCGCCTGCCCGGCGGGCGCTGGGTGTGCTACGGGGTGCTGGCCTTCTTCGCCGCGGTGCTGGTCTTGCTGACCCTGCAGGACGACACCCGCCAGGCGCTGCTGGCCAGTCCGCTGTGGTTCCTGCTGCTGGGGGTGGGCTACTGGTGGCGCGGGCGGACGCTACGCGGCGGCTAGCCAGGTACTGGTCGCTCAACCCACCGACCAGAGTTCATCGAGGCGGGTGGTGTAGCGCGGGCTGAGCAGGTCGCGGCGCATCTGCCAGGCGGGATCGCGCGGAATCCGGGCTGGACGCAGGGTCTCGCGCCCGAACCGGCCGTTGATGGCGTCCAGGGTCGCCATCAGGCGGGTAGCGGCCGGATCCGGGGCGGCGGCGAAGAGATCCGCCGCCACCTCGTCACGGTGGCAGAGATCGAGCAGCAACACCTCGGCCTTGGCATAGCCGAAACCGTCGCGAAAGATCTCGCGCAGGCCGGACTGGGCATAATCGTTGAGCACCCGGGTGTCGTCGCTGGGCACCGGCAGATTGAGCAGGGCGGCATTAGCATAGCGAGCCTCGTCGGCGCCGTGCATGCCGGTCTGGATGCTGACCCTCAGGGTGCGACAGAGCGAGCCCTGGGCGCGTAGCTTTTCCGCGGCGCGGGCGGTGTAGCTGGCCACCGCCTCGGCCAGGGCGCCGAACTGGTACTGGCGGCGACCGAACATGCGACTGCTGCAGATCGTCTGCCGTGGCGCTTCCAGTTCCTCCAGGCTCAGGCAGGCCAGTCCGCGCAATTCCCGTGCGGTCTTTTCCAGCACCACGCTGTAGCGCTGGCGCAGCGACCAGGCGTCCTGCGCGGCCAGCTCCCAGGCAGTGGTGACGCCCTCGCCCCGCAGGCGCGCGGCCAGGCGCCGGCCGACACCCCAGACGTCTTCGATCGGCGAGTGTTTCAGCACCCAGTCATGCACCACCGGATCGCGCAGATCCAGCACGCCACCGGTGCGCTCCGGCCAGCGCTTGGCGGCGGCATTGGCCAGCTTGGCCAGGGTCTTGGTACCGGCGATGCCGACGCTGACCGGGATGCCCGTCCACTTCTGCACCCTGGCCTGCAGGCGATGACCGAGGGCGTCCAGGGGTTCGGGCAGGCCAGCCAGATCGGCGAATACCTCGTCGATGCTGTAACGCTCCAGGCGCGGCACCAGAGTCCCCAGGGTGCGCATCACCCGGTCGCTGAGGTCGCCATAGAGCGCATAATTGGAACTGAAGGCCGCGACCTCGCCACGCTGGGCCAGCTCGCGCACCTGAAACCAGGGCGCCGCCATGGCGATGCCCAGGCGTTTGGCCTCGGTCGAGCGGGCGATCACGCAGCCGTCGTTGTTCGATAGCACCACCACCGGGCGCCCGGCGAGATCGGGGCGGAAGACCCGCTCGCAACTGCAATAGAAGGCATTGCAGTCGATCAGCGCCAACACCGACTCAGCCATGGCCAAAGCGCCTCAGGCTGTGGGTGGCCACACCCCAGACTTCGAAGTCATCGCGCTCGCCGATGACCAGGGGTGCATAGGCGGGGTTTTCCGCCAGCAGGACGAAATGGGCGCCTTGCCGACCGAGGCGCTTGAGGGTGGGCTCGCGGTCGCGCACCGCCACCACGATATCGCCCACCCGCGCCGGACGGGCGCGGTCGACGATCACCAGATCGCCAGGAAAGATGCCCACCCCGGTCATGCTGTCGCCACTGACCTGGATGACGTAGGTATGAGGAGCGCGCAGGTCGACCAGTTCGTCCAGCGAGACCTGGCGCTCCAGATGATCCTGGGCCGGCGAGGGAAAACCGCACGGCAGGTGAAAATCATAGAGCGGCAGCTGGGTGGCGGACGACGCCAGGCAACCCAGGACGGTAACGGACATGACAAGGTGCTCCTGCGGATAACTGTCTATTTATACAGTTATCCGCAGGAGCCAGGTTGTAAAGTCGGACCTAACCCCCGCCGATGAGCGGCACCATCAGGCGCTGAGGCGAAAGCGCGAGACCACGCTGCGCAGGTCCTGGGAGAGGCCCGCCAGGCGCTCGGCGGTACCGGCGTCGGACTCGATCCCGCTCAGTACCTGCACGGTACTGGCACGGATGCCCGTGGTGTTGCGGTTGATGTCCTCGGACACCGCGGCCTGTTGTTCCGCGGCGCTGGCGATCTGCACGTTGACGTCGACGATGCGTCCCACCGCGGAACCGATGCTGGTCAGGCTGGCACTGGCCTGCTCGGCCGCCGCGACCCCTGTCAGGGCATGGCCACGGCTGGCCTGCATCTGGCCGACGGCCTCGCCGGTAGCGGCCTGCAATTGCTCGATGATGCGGCGGATCTCCTCGGTGGAGGTCTGGGTGCGCGAGGCCAGGGTGCGGACCTCGTCGGCCACCACGGCGAAACCGCGACCCTGCTCACCGGCCCGTGCGGCCTCGATGGCGGCGTTGAGGGCCAGCAGATTGGTCTGTTCGGCGATGGTACGGATCACCGCGATGACCCCGCCGATGGCCTGGCTGTGACTTTCCAGGGCGGCGACCTTGGTGGCGCTGAGATCCACCTCGGCGGCCAGGGCTTCGATGGCGTGTTGGGTCTGCTGCATCACCCGGGCGCCGTCACGGGTGGCCTGATCGGCCTGCTGGGCAGCCGCGACAGCGCCTTCGGTGTTGTTGGCGACGTCCGCCACGCTGGCGGTCATCTCGGTGATGGCCGTGGCCACCTGGTCGGTCTCGCCCTGTTGCGCCTGCATGGTCGAGCGTGCCTGACCGATGGAGCCAGCCAGGGCGCCGGACGCCTGGGCGACTGCCTGGGAGGCCTGATCGACCTCGCGTAGCGAGCGACCGAAAGCCTCCAGCATCTCATCCAGGCTACGACCGATGTCGGCGATCTCGTCACGCCCGGACAAGGCGGCCCGGCGGCTCAGATCGCCCCGGGCAGCGGCGGCGGTCACCTCGACCAGCTCGGCGATCCCCAGGCGCAGGGCCTGGTAGATGCCGGCGAAGGTGTAGCTCAGCAGCAGCAAGGCCCCCAGGATCATGCCCAGCATCATATTGCGCAGCGCGGTCTCATGGGCCAGGCGCTCGGCCAGCATCTGGGACAGAAGGCCCTGGGCCTCTTCCAGAACCTTATAGTAGCGGGCGACCACGGCATTGCCCTGGGCACCCAGAGCGCGCCCGGCAACTACACCCTCCCCGCTCATGGCGGTCAGCATGCCCTGGCGGAAGTTGGCATAGTCGTCCGCCGCGAGCGCCAGGGAGCCCTTGAGGCGTTGCGCCAATTCAGGCGCCTGGCGCGCCAGCAGCCGCAAACCCTGCTCCAGTTCGTCGGCGGTCTGCCGCTCCTGGCGCACCAGGGTACGCGCCACATTGAGGGTGGCCGGATCGAAGTTGTTGGTAGCGCTCAGGCCGCTCGCCAGGCCGCGCAGCTGGCCGATGAGATTGATCTCCCGCGGCAGTCGCAGCGAGGTGATATCGATGAGAAAGAGGCTGGTGTAGTCGGCATCCAGCGCCAGGCCCGAGGTGGCCGAGACGTAATAGAAGAAGTTGAGGGTCTTGGTCAGCTGCTCATTCCAGCCTTCGAACACCTCCAGGGAGTTGCCTGAGGTGCCCTGCAACAACCGTTCGGCTCCCAGCCGCAGCTGGCTGACGCGATCGCCGGTTTCCAGCTTACCGCCGAGTTCACGATCCAGCTGCCCCAGGTCGTCATAGGCCTTGAGCAGGTTGTCGCGATTGTTCTGCCAATCCTGCTGCGCCGAGGTGTCGCCATCCTGGACACGCTTGGTCAGGGCACGCTGCAACATGCTCAGTCGGGCGACCGGGGTCAGCTGCGTCAGATAGCGTTGACCGTCGATCTCCTGGGTCAGGCTCACGCGCTGCTCCTGGATATCCTGATAGAGGTAGACGCTGAGAAACAGAAGCGGCACCAGAACGATGGTGGCGAGGCAGACGAACTTGGCGGGAAACCTCAGGCGATTCATTATCGTTACAGCAGGGGTCAGCAGATTCATGGCTAGCTCGGGCGGCGGCGAAAGGGGTCATTAGGGCTGTACCGCCCTATTTGTGACGTAATAGACAAAAATTCTTGTAACAGTTTCGTCTCTATCGAGCTGTCGCTTCGCTTCCTTGGCTATTTGCCACTCGGCGGTCGAAAGCCGCCCCTCAACGGTCTTCGGATAGCTCTAGCATGCACGACTTATTGATTCGCAATGCCTTGGTGCTGGACGGCCACGACCGTCCGGGCAGGCCGCTCGATGTCGCTATCGCAGCCGGACGTATCCAGAAGCTGGGCGACCTGGCCACTGAACCAGCTCGAGAGGTCCGCGACGGCAGCGGCCTGGTGCTGGCGCCTGGCTTCATCGACGTCCACACCCATGACGACACCATGGTCATCCGCCGCCCCGAGCAGTTGCCCAAGCTCAGCCAGGGAGTCACTACCGTGGTGGTGGGCAACTGCGGCATCAGCGCCGCCCCGGTGCGGCTACGTGGCGAGCCGCCGGACCCGCTGAATCTGCTCGGCCCGGCCATGGCCTTCGTCTATCCCACCTTCGCCGCCTACCGCACCGCCGTGGAACGGGCGCAGCCCGGCGTCAACGTGGCTGCCCTGGTCGGCCACACGGCGTTGCGCAGCAACCACCTGGACGATCTCCAGCGTGCCGCCACTCCGGCCGAAATCGCCGCCATGCGTGCCGAGTTGCGCGACAGCCTGGCCGCCGGTGCCCTGGGGCTTTCCAGCGGCCTGGCCTATGCGTCCGCCGCGGCGGCCCCGACCGACGAGGTGGCCCAGCTGGCCGCGGAGCTGGATGCCGTGGGCGGACTCTATGCCACCCATTTGCGCAGCGAATTCGCCGCGGTCCACGAAGCGCTGGACGAAGCCCTGGCCATCGGTCGCCAGGCCCGGGCACCGGTGGTGGTCTCCCACTTCAAGTGCGCCGGGGTGGACAACTGGGGGCGCGCACCGGAACTGCTCGGCGCCCTGGCCGAGGCCGCGCAGACCCAACAGGTTGGCTGCGACTGCTATCCCTATGCCGCCAGCTCCTCCACCCTGGATCTCAAGCAGGTCACCGACCGGCATCGCATCACCATCACCTGGTCCACCCCGCATCCCGAATGCGGCGGCCGTGACCTCGACGCCATCGCCGCCGACTGGGGGCTGGACCTGGACAGCGCCGCACGCCGCCTGCAACCGGCCGGGGCCGTCTACTACGGCATGAGCGAGGCCGATGTGCGGCTGATCCTCGCTCATCCGCTGAGCATGATCGGCTCCGACGGCCTGCCCGAGGATCCCTTCCCCCATCCGCGCCTCTGGGGCGCCTTTCCGCGGGTGCTCGGCCATTTCAGCCGTGACCTCGGTCTCTTCCCCCTGCACACCGCCGTGCACAAGATGACCGGCCTGTCCGCCGCGCGCTTCGGCCTCAAGGATCGCGGCCTGATCGAACCGGGCGCCCATGCCGACCTGGTGCTGTTCGATCCCCAGCGCATCCGCGACGTGGCCGACTTCAGCGACCCGCAACGGCCTGCCGAAGGCATCCACGCCGTCTGGGTGAATGGCCGCTTGGCCTATGCGCCGGGCCGGAGCATCGACGAGCGCCATGGCCGCTTCCTGCCCCGTGCCGGGGACCTGCGGCAAACCTTCCCACGCTGCTGATCGAACGCTACCGGGTAACGTCCTGACCTGGTGCACCGCCGTTACCTTCCGCCACTTCCCGGTGCCACCCAAGGCACCGGGAGCCGCTTCTTTGCCCGTCGTTCAAGCCAAGCCATTGATTTGCAAAGCCGTCGAAAAAGCTGGCACAGTCGCTGCAATCCATTCCGTTGTTACGAACCTAGTTCCGCTATAACGGAAACGGAGAGACGCTATGATAGGCAAGACGAAGGGGTGGAAAGCGCTGGGGCTGCTGATCGGTCTGGTCGCCATGACCGGCGCCCAGGCGGCCAAGCTGGATGACGTGCTCAAGCGCGGCCATCTGGTGGTGGGTACCGGCAGCACCAACGCCCCCTGGCACTTCCAGGGCGCCGACGGCAAGTTGCAGGGCTTCGATATCGATATCTCCAAGGTCATCGCCAAGGGCCTGTTCGACGATCCGGAAAAGGTCGAATTCGTCGTCCAGGGCTCGGATGCGCGGATCCCCAACCTGCTCACCGACAAGGTCGACATCAGCTGCCAGTTCATCACCGTGACCGCCAGCCGCGCCCAGCAGGTGGCCTTCACCCTGCCCTACTACCGTGAAGGCGTGGCCCTGCTCCTGCCGGCCAATAGCCGCTATCAGCAGATCGACGACCTCAAGGCGGCCAAGAGCGACCTGACCGTGGCCGTGCTGCAGAACGTCTATGCCGAGGAACTGGTGCACCAGGCGCTGCCCGGCGCCAAGGTCGACCAGTACGACAGCGTCGACCTGCTCTACCAGGCCTTGGGTACGGGCCGTGCCGACGCCGTGGCCACCGACCAGTCCTCGGTCAAGTACCTGATGACCCAGAATCCCGGTCGCTACCGCTCGCCCGACTACGCCTGGAGTCCCCAGACCTACGCCTGCGCGGTCAAGCGCGGTGACCAGGACTGGCTGAACTTTGTCAACACCGCCCTGCACGAGGCCATGACCGGTGTGGAATTCCCCACCTATCAGGCGTCCTTCAAGAAGTGGTTCGGCGTCGAGTTGCCGTCCCCGGCGATCGGCTTTCCCGTCGAGTTCAAGTGATCCTGGCCCCGGCGCGGCCTGTCCGCGCCCTCTAGGTAGACGTCGAGCATGAACTACACCCTCAACTTCGCCCCCGTGTGGCAGAACCTGGACCACCTGCTGGCCGGGCTCGCCCTCGGCCTGCAGCTGGCCCTGGTGGGCATCGCCATCGGCTGCCTGATCGGCCTGGCCACCGCCTTCGCCCTGCTCTCGCCAGTGCGGGCGCTGCGCTGGCTGGCGGCGGGCTACGTCACCCTGGTGCGCAACACCCCGATCCTGGTGCTGATCCTGTTGCTGTACTTCGCCCTGCCCAGCGTCGGTATCCGCCTGGACAAGCTCAGCTCCTTTCTCATCACCCTGGCGCTCTATGCCGGGGCCTACCTGGCCGAGGTGTTTCGCGGCGGCCTCATGGCCATTCCCAAGGGCCAGCGCGAGGCGGGCCTGGCCATCGGCCTGCGCGAATGGCAGATCAAGGCCTACGTCATCATTCCGGTGATGCTGCGCAACGTCCTGCCATCGCTTTCCAACAGCTTCATCTCCTTGTTCAAGGACACCTCCCTGGCGGCGGCCATCGCCGTGCCGGAACTGACCTACCAGGCGCGCAAGATCAACCTGGAAAGCTACCGGGTCATCGAGACCTGGCTGGTGACCAGCCTCCTCTACATCCTCACTTGCTACGTCATCGCCCTGCTGCTGCGCCAGCTGGAACGACGGCTGAGCCTGACCCGCTAGGAGCCGTATCGTGTACGAAGCCCCCTCCTGGTTCCTGGAATTGTGGAACGCGCGCCAGACCCTGGCCGCCGGTTTCGCCACCACCCTGGCTTGCTCGGTACTGGCGGTGCTCGGCGGCACCCTGTTCGGGACCCTCGGCGGCCTGGCGCTGACCTATGGCCGCTGGCCGCTGCGCCTGCCGTTCCGCGTCTATGCCGACCTGATCCGCGGCACCCCGGTGTTCGTGCTGGTGCTGGCCTGCTACTACATGGCCCCGGCCCTGGGCCTGAGGCCCACGCCCTTCCAGGCCGGTACCGCGGCGCTGCTGCTGTTCTGCGGCTCCCATGTGGCGGAGATCGTCCGCGGCGCCCTGCAGGCCATCCCCCGCGGCCAGCACGAGGCGGCCAAGGCCATCGGCCTGACCTTCGCCCAGAGTCTCAAGGAGGTGCTCCTGCCCCAGGCGCTGCGCCAGATCCTGCCGACCTGGGTCAACGCCTCCACCGAAATCGTCAAGGCCTCCACCCTGCTCTCGGTGATCGGCGTGGCCGAGTTGCTGCTGAGCAGCCAGCAGGTCATCGCCCGCACCTTCATGACCCTGCAGTTCTATCTGTTCGCCGGGCTGCTGTTCTTTCTCATCAACTTCGCCATCGAGCGGCTCGGCCGCTACCTGGAAAAACGGGTGACCCTGCCATGACCGACCTCAACGCTCCCCTGCTCAGCATCGACGGCCTGCACAAGAGCTTTGGCACCGTGGAGGTACTCAAGGGCATCGATCTCGCCCTCCATCGCGGCGACGTGGTCACCCTGATCGGCTCCAGCGGCTCGGGCAAGACCACCCTGCTGCGCTGCGTCAACCTGCTGGAAGACTTCCAGGGCGGCAGCATCCAGCTGGCCGGCGAGGCCATCGGCTACCGCGAGGAAGGCGGTCGCCGCCAGCGCCTGCCGGAGCGCGAGATCGCCCGCCAACGGTCGCTCACCGGCATGGCCTTCCAGCAGTTCAATCTGTTTCCCCACCTCACCGCCCTGGAAAACGTCACCCTCGGCCTGCGCAAGGTCAAGAAGCTGGGCAAGGACGAAGCCATCGCCCTCGGCGAGCAGTGGCTGCGCCGGGTCGGACTGATCGAGCGCCGCGATTACCATCCCGGCCAGCTCTCCGGCGGTCAGCAGCAGCGCGTGGCCATCGCCCGCGCCATCGCCATGAATCCCAGTCTGATGCTGTTCGACGAACCCACCTCGGCGCTGGACCCGGAGCTGGTCGGCGAGGTGCTGGCGGTGATCAAGGACCTGGCCCAGGATGGCATGACCATGCTGCTGGTGACCCACGAGATGAGATTCGCCCACGAGGTGTCGGATCGCATCGTCTTCATGAGCCAGGGTCGCATCGAAGAGCAGGGTCCGCCCCGCGAACTCTTCGAGCGGCCGCGCTCCACCCGTCTCGCCGAATTCCTCGGCCGGACCTCTTTTTGAATCCCATCCCCGCTACAGGAGCACCCTTATGAGCATCATCCGTTACGGCGCCGGCGAACGCGGCGCAGGTGGCCAACCCCTGCCCTTCGCCCGCGCGGTGGAAGCCGATGGCTGGCTGCACGTCTCTGGCCAGGTGGCCATGGAGAATGGCGAGATCATCGACGGCGGCATCGTCGCCCAGACCCACAAGACCATGCAGAATCTGATCGCCATCCTCAATGAAGCCGGCTACGGTCTGGAGCACGTGGTGCGCGCTGGCGTCTGGCTGGACGATCCGCGTGACTTCTGGAGCTTCAACAAGGTGTTCGCCGAATACTTCGCCGGCAACGCGCCGGCGCGCGCCTGCGTGCAGTCCTCCATGATGGTGGACTGCAAGGTCGAGATCGACTGCATCGCCTACAAACCCAAGGCCTGAGACAAATCGCACAGATGACCGAACCTACCCGCCAGAGAGCCCGCGGCCTGGACCGCGCCTTCGACATCCTCGATCACCTCAAGCGGGTGGGTCGGCCGCTGCGCCCCAACGAGATCGCCGCCGGCCTGGGCATTCCCAAGTCCACCGTCTACGACTTGGTCGGCCTCTTGCTGGAGCGGCACATGCTCGATGCCGTGGGCCGCGACGGCCAGGTCTACCTGGGCCGCGAGCTGTACTTTCTCGGTCAGGCGCACCTGCGCCACTTCGATCTGGCCCGCGAGGCCGGGCTGCTGCTGGACGACATCGTCGCCCAGACCCGCGAGACCGCCCAGCTGTGCCAGCTCAACGGCCGCAAGTACACCGTCTCGCTGATGAAGGAAGGCGCCCGCGCCTTTCGCATCTCCTCCAACGTCGGCGAGGACGCGCCCATTCCCTGGACCGCCTCCGGTCGCTTGCTGCTCGGTCACCTGAGCGATGCCGAGATCCTCGCCCTGATCGATCCGGACGACTTCATCCTGCCCGACGGCAGCCGCCTGCCCCCGGCGACCTTTATCGCCGAGATCCGTAGCGCCTGCGCCGAAGGCTTCTTTTCCTTCGATAGCATCGCCGACACCTATACCCACTGCTTCGCCGCTCCGGTGCAGGATGCCAGCGGCCTGAACATCGCCACCCTGTGCATCGTCGCGCCCCGCGCCGACGCCCAGGCCCACCATGCCGAGTACCGCCAGGTGCTGGTCGACAGCGCTCGCCGCCTGTCCCAGCGCCTGGGCGGCCAGGAGAATCCATGACCGCTCTACATGCCCCCGAGAAAGGCGCCGCCAGTCCTGGCGCCAGCCTGCTCCGCGACATTGCCCTGCCCGCCCTGGTCATCCACCAGGACGCACTCGACCACAACATCGCCTGGATGCAGGCCTTCGCCAGCGACCGCGGCGCCGAGCTGGCGCCCCACGGCAAGACCAGCATGGCGCCGGCGCTGTTCCAACGGCAGCTGGCGGCCGGTGCCTGGGGCATGACCCTGGCCACCGCGGTGCAGACCCGCGCCGCCCAGGCCCATGGCGTACGCCGGGTGCTGATGGCCAATCAGCTGGTGGGCGCGCCGAACATGGCGCTGATCGCCGAGCTGCTCGCCGCCGACCCGGACTTCGATTTCCATTGCCTGGTGGACCATCCCAATCAGGTCACGGCCTTGGGCGCCTTCTTCGGCGCACGCGACCTGGCACTGCAGGTGATGATCGAATACGGCGTGCCCGGCGGCCGTTGCGGTTGCCGCAGCGAAGCCGAGGTGCGCACCCTGGCCCAGGCCATCGCCGGGCAACCGGCGCTGCGGCTGACCGGCATCGAAGGCTACGAGGGGGTGATCCATGGCGCCGAGGCGGCCACCGACATCCGCGCCTTCGCCGATTCCCTGGTGCGCCTGGCCGAGGAGTTGCGTGGCCAGGGCGCCTTCGCTCTCGACCGGCCCGTCGTCACCGCTTCGGGCTCGGCCTGGTACGACCTGATCGCCGCCGCCTTCGACCAGCTGGAAGTGCGCGAGCGCTTTCTCGCCGTCATGCGTCCCGGCAGCTATGTGGTCCATGACCACGGGATCTATCGCGATGCCCAGTGTGGCGTCCTGGCCCGCACCGGTCTCGACGAAGGCCTGCAACCGGCGCTGGAAGTCTGGGCCCACGTGCAATCCATGCCCGAACCCGGTTTCGCCATCCTCGCCCTGGGCAAGCGCGACATCGCCCACGATGCCGGCCTGCCGCTGCCGCTACGCCGCTACCGGCCGGACCAGACCGCCAGCGAAGCCGTCGATGTCAGCGACTGTACCGTCACCGCCATCATGGACCAGCACGCCTTCATGGTCGTCGCACCAGGTACGGAGCTAGCCATCGGCGACATCGTCGCCCTGGGCACCTCCCATCCTTGCCTGACCTTCGACAAGTGGCGCCAGGGCTGCATCGTCGACGAGGGGCTGCAGGTGGTCGAGACCTTCGCGACCTGCTTCTGAGGCGCTAGGGACGCAGCTCGCCCTCTTCCTCGCCATCCCAGTAGCGGATGCGCTCGGCATGCACCTTGATGAGGATCATGCCGGGCGTGTCGGTACCCTGGGGAAACCAGCGATTGAGATTCTTGGTCCAGTGGGCCTCGAATTGCGCCTTGTCGCGGATCAGCTCGGCATGCCCTTCGATGCCGATGAAGATGCCGGGCTTGCCCAGCAGGCTCTTACCCTCGCTGAAGCTCAAACCCACTGCCGGATCAGCCTCGATGTCGCGGATCTTGGCCGAATCCTCATAGGCGTAGAACCAGGAATCACCGTCGTACTCGACGTCGCCGTTATTGCTCATCGGCCGGCTGGTCAGACGCCCGGTGCCAGTAGTCAGCATGCAGAAATCCAGATCGCTCATCGCTTTGGACAGGTCGTGCAGGGTCTTGTCGGCCATGGGTATTGCTCCGGTAGGGGGCAGGCAGTGCCCGTCTGAATTCAGACCCGGAGCTGCTGCCGCTTGGTTCCGACGCGCAGCCGCCGACCCGGCTTTTCAGACGGACTGCGCTGCCGACTTCAGGTCCCCCTGGGCTTGGCCCGCGCCGTCGGTTCGGCGATCAGCGGATCGTCCGGCCAGTAGTGCTTGGGATAGCGACCCTTGAGGTCCTTCTTCACTTCGCCATAGGTGTTGGCCCAGAAGCTGGCCAGGTCCTGGGTGACCTGCACCGGACGCCGCGCCGGGGAAAGCAGGTGCAGCTTGACCGCCAGGCGCCCACCGGCGACGCGCGGGGTATCGGCCAGGCCGAACAGCTCCTGCAACCGCACCGCCAGCACCGGCGGGTGCTCACTGTAGTCCAGGCGGATGTTGGAGCCGGAGGGTACCGCCAGGGTACGCGGGGCCAGCTCGTCCAGCTGCCGCGGCAGCGGCCAGGGCAGTAGCCCCTGGAGCATGTCTGCCAGATCCAGATTGGCGAAGTGGGCCAGGCGGGTGACGCGGTCCAGGTAGGGCAGCAGCCAGTCTTCCAGGTTGGCCAGCAGGGCCGCGTCGCTGACGTCCGGCCAGTCGCTCGCCTGCTTCTGCTGCAGGTCCAGCTGGCGCAGCAGGGCCACTCGCGCCTGCCACTGGCGCAATTCCGGCGTCCAGGGCAGCAGCTCCAGGCCCTTGCGCCGCACCAGCCCCAACAGCGCACGGCTGCGGGCCGCGGCGTCCAGGTTCTTCAGCGGTTCGCGACTCAGCACCAGCTGGCCGACCCGTCGCTGGCGCTCGGCGCGCAGGACGCCTTCGCGCTCGTCCCAGTCCAATTCATCGTGACTCACGACCTGCTCGGCCAGCGGCCCCTCGAACAACGCCGGATCCAGTTCGGCGGCCAGGTAGATGCGCTCCTCGCGCTGCCCCTGGCGGCTGCCCAGGTCGGCCACCACCAGCCAGGGCGATTTCATCAACCCGTCCGGCTCGCCAAAGCTGGCGGCCCGGCCATTGGCCAGGCGATAGTCCTGGCCGCCGGCCTTGCGCTGCTGGGCGATGCGATCCGGATAGGCGCAGGCCAGCAGGGCGCCGGTCCAGCGCGGGTGCTCGGGATCGGCCACCGGCCGCTTGGCCTTGCCACGCAGCAGGCCGCGGTACTGACGGACCAGCTGACGAATCCGCGCCACTCCGCCGCGCGGGCCGCGCCCTTCGCCGGCCAGGAGCAGCAAACGGGTATGCAGATCGGCGCCCTGCCCCGGGGCCAGGTCGCGCTCGCCCAATAGTGCGGCGATCGCGCAGGCGCGCTCAGCCAGGCCCCAGGCCTGACCGCGTAACAGCAGGTGCGCGAGTCGGGGATGGGCCGGTAGGCCGCTCATGGCCTGACCGTGAGGGGTGAGCACGCCATGGTCGTCCAGGGCGCCCAGGCGCATCAGCAGGTCGCGGGCCTGGGCCAGGGCGGCGGCGGGCGGCGCATCGAGCCAGGCCAGCTCCTCGGCGCTCATGCCCCAGCGGGCCAGTTGCAGCGCCAGCCCGGCCAGATCGGCCTGGAGGATCTCGGCGCTGTCGTAGGCTGGCAACTGCTGGTGCAGCTCTTCCGACCAGAGGCGATAGCAGACGCCCGGCTCCAGGCGACCGGCGCGGCCCTGGCGCTGGGTGGCCGAGGCGCGGGAGATGCGGCGGGTGGTCAGGCGGGTCATGCCGCTGCCGGGATCGAAGGCCGGCACGCGCGCCAGGCCCGCGTCCACCACCACCCGCACCCCTTCGATGGTCAGGCTGGTCTCGGCGATATTGGTGGCCAGCACCACCTTGCGGCTGCCGGCCGGCGCCGGCTCGATGGCGGCGCGCTGGGCCGCCAGCTCCAGCTCGCCATGCAGCGGACAGAGCAACACCCCGGCAGGCAGCTGCTCCGTCAGGCGCTCGGCGGTGCGCCGGATCTCCGCCTGCCCTGGCAGGAATACCAGCAGGCTGCCAGTTTCCTCGTCCAATGCCTGCAACACTGTGGCGGCCACCCGCGCTTCCAGGCGCTCGTCCTGGCCGAGCGGTCGACTCCAGCGGGTCGTGACCGGAAACATCCGGCCTTCGCTGCGCACCACCGGCGCCTCGCCAAGCAAGGCAGCGAGACGCTCGCCTTCCAGGGTGGCGGACATCACCAGCACCTTGAGCGGCGTATCGCGCAGCAGTTCGCGCCCGCTCAGGGTCAGCGCCAGGGCCAGATCGGCGTCCAGGCTGCGCTCGTGGAATTCATCGAAGATCACCAGGCCGACACCGTCCAGCGCCGGATCGTCCTGCAGCCGGCGGGTAAGGATGCCCTCGGTGACCACCTCGATGCGGGTGCGCGGACCCACCCGGCTTTCCAGGCGGATGCGATAGCCCACCGTCTCGCCAACGCCTTCGCCCAGTTCCGCGGCCAGGCGCTCGGCGGCAGCGCGAGCCGCCAGCCGGCGCGGCTCCAGCAGCAGGATGCGCTGGCCGGCCAGCCAGGGTTCGTCCAGCAGCGCCAGGGGCACCCGGGTGGTCTTGCCGGCCCCGGGAGGCGCTTCCAGCACGCAGTCATCGCGGTGGGCGAGGGCCTGGCGCAGCTCGGGCAGGACAACATCGATGGGCAAGGGCGTCATGGGGCTCGGCCGGTGGTCTCAACGGGGCGGGCAGTATAAGAGCGGCTAACAAAATGTAGCGAGCGGCTGTCAGGCAGGTGCGCGCGGCGCGCAGGAACCGCAGTGTACGAGTGGTACATGAGGATTCCGAGCACTGCACGCACCTGTATGGCAGACGCGCAGTAGTTTTGTTTGTCGCTCTAAAGCGTCTCGCCCGCCGTGATTCCGGCCGCTATAGTGGCGTCCTCATCCAACCGGAGGTTGTCTATGTCGATGCGTACCCGCGCGGTGTGTGGCGTCCTCGCCGCCGCCCTGTTCACCCAGCTGACCGCTTGCGGCTCGCTGTTCTATCCCGAGCGCCGCGGCCAGATCACCGGCAGTGGCCGTATCGACCCGGGCATCGTCGCCCTCGATGCCATCGGCCTGCTGTTCTACATCATTCCCGGCCTGATCGCCTTTGGCGTGGACTTCGCCACCGGCGCCATCTACCTGCCCGACAACAAGCGCGCCGAGGTCGATCCGAGCGAGCTGAACAAGGCGGTGAACCCGGACGGCAGCGTTGATCGCGCGCGCCTCAAGGCCATCATCCAGCAGGCCACCGGCCACAACCTGCCGCTGGACGATCCACGCCTGCTGCAGCGCAGCGGCAGCAACGAGCAGCTCGCCAGCCTGGGTCTCGCGCCGCGCGCCTGATGAGCGACCCGCACCGCACCGAGCGGCTCCTGCGTCGCGCCACCGCCGCCTCGGTAGCGGTGGCGACGACGCTGATCCTGGCCAAGGCCGTGGCCTGGTGGTTCAGCGGCTCGGTCAGTCTGCTCGCCGGCCTGACCGATTCGCTGCTCGATGGCCTGGCCTCGGTGTTCAACCTGCTGGCGGTGCACTACGCCCTCAAGCCCGCGGACGACGACCACCGCTACGGTCATGGCAAGGCCGAATCCCTGGCCGGCATCGCCCAGGCGGTGTTCATCGGCGTCAGCGCCGTACTCATCGCCTGGCAGGCCATCGGTCGCCTGCAGCAACCCGCGCCCCTTGGCGCCCATGCCCTAGGTATCGTCGTCACCCTGTTTTCCCTGGTCCTGACCGCCGTGCTGGTGGCCTACCAGCAACACGTCATCCGTCTCACCGATTCCACGGTGGTCCGCGCCGACGCTCTGCACTATCGCTCCGACCTGCTGCTCAACGTCGGCATCCTGATCGCCCTGGCGCTGACCGGCTTCGGCTGGTACTGGCTGGATCCGCTGTTCGGCCTGGCCATTGCCCTCTACATCCTCTGGAGCGCCTATGGCATCGCCCGTGACTCCTTCGGCGTGCTGATGGACCAGGAACTGCCCGCCGACATCAGCGAGCACATGCTGCAGCTGGCCTGCCAGGTACCCGGTGTGATCGGTGCCCATGACCTGCGTACCCGTCTCTCCGGCAATCACTGGTTCGTGCAACTGCACCTGGAGCTGCCGGGGCAGATGAGCCTGTCCCGCGCTCATGTGCTGTGCGATGAAGTGGAAGCGGCCATCCGCGCCGAGTATCCCCAGGCCGAGGTGCTGGTCCACGCCGATCCGCTGGATGCGCCCGACGTGCCCCATCGTCATCCGCTGCCGCCCGCCACCTGAGCGGAACCCGGCACCGTTGCGCTCCCTCGAATCTGCATAGCCTGATTTGAGAGCGTCCCAGACGGCGCCGGAGTTCACCATGAAAACCCTGCACCCGGTCGCGCGCCTCGCCGACCTGCGCGAAGACCGTGGCACCGCGGTCAAGATCGAAGACATCGAAATCCTGCTACTGCGCGTCGGCGACCAGGTGCGGGCCTTCCAGGCCCACTGTCCCCATGCCGGCGCCCCGCTGGCCGAGGGCGCCGTCTGCCAGGGGCGGCTGGTCTGTCCCTGGCACAAGGCGAGCTTTGCCGTCGACGATGGCAGCCTGTGCGAACCGCCGGCGCTGGATGCGCTGCAGCGCTATCCGGCCGAGGTGCGTGAGGGCGAGGTTCTGGTGGGCAGCGAGCCACTGCCGGTACAGGCGGCCGAAACCCAACGCGACGAGCGCCTGTTCGTCGTCGTGGGCGCGGGCGCCGCAGGTACCGCCGCCGCCGCTGCCCTGCGTGAGTTCGGCTTTGGCGGTCGCCTCTTGCTGGTCGGCCAGGAACCGGGCGAGCCCTATGATCGGACCGCCCTTTCCAAATTCGTCCTCCAGGGCGACAAGGCCCCCGACGAGGCGCCGCCGCTGCGCGAGGCCGACTTCTTCCGCCAGCAGCGCATCGAACGCCTGCACGCCGAGGTGACCCGCCTGGATCCCCAGACCTGCCAGCTGGAACTAGGCAATGGCCAGACCCTGACCTACGACGGCTGTGTGCTCGCCACCGGTGGTGAACCCAGGCCCCTTGACGTTCCCGGTGCCGAGCTCAAGGGCATTCACCTGCTGCGGACCCGCGCCGACGCGGCCGCCATCCTGGCCGATTTGCCCGCCGAGGGCCGGGCGGTGATCGTCGGCGCCAGCTTCATCGGCCTGGAAGCCGCCTCCGCCTTGCGCAAGCAGGGCCTGGCGGTAGACGTGGTCTCCCCCGCCTCCCTACCCTTCGTCAAGCAGATGGGCGAGACCCTGGGCCAGCACTTCAAGACCCTGCACGAGACCAATGGCGTCATCTTCCACGCGCCCGGCGAGGTGATCGGCTTCGAAGGCGTGGGTCAGGTCCGCCAGGTCAGGCTCAAGGACGGTACCCGCCTACCCGCCGATGTTGTGCTGATAGGCACCGGCATCGCTCCGGCGACGGCTTTCCTCGCCAACCTGCCTCTGGCAGACGATGGCAGCGTACCGGTGGATGCCCAGCTCAAGGCTGCGGAAGGCCTCTACGCTGCTGGCGATCTGGCCACCTTCCCCTATGCCGGTCAGCCGACCCGGATCGAGCACTGGCGCCTGGCCCAGCAGCACGGCCGCCTGGCGGCACGCAACCTGCTCAGCCACGCCGAAACTTACGCGGACGTGCCGTTCTTCTGGACCCTGCATCACGGCAAGCGTTACGAGTACCTCGGCCATCCCCGTCACTGGGAGGACATGCACCTCGACGGCAGCCTGGGTGATCAGACCTTCGTCGCCCTGTTGCTGGCCGAGGATCTGGTAGTGGGTGTAGTCGCCTGCCAACGAGAGCGTGCCACCGCCATCCTGTCCCAGCGTCTGCGCCAGCCGCTGGGACGCGCCGAGGCCCTGGACATCGTCCAGGCCAACTGAGGAGCTGCCATGGCCAATCCCTATCGCATCGGCCTGATCGCCGACACCCATGGTCTGCTTCGGCCGCAGGCACTGGAGGCCCTGGCCGGCAGCGATTTCATCCTGCACGCTGGCGACATCGGCAAGCCGGAGATCCTCGACGCCCTGCGCGAGCTGGCACCTCTGGCCGTGGTCCGGGGCAACAACGACGACGGGCCCTGGGCCGATGACATCCCCGAGCGCGTCACCCTGACCCTGGCCGGGGTCGACGTCCATATGCTGCACATCCTGCCGGAGCTCAACCTGGAGACCGCCGGCGCCGCGGTGCGCGTGGTGGTCAGCGGGCACTCGCACAAGCCGCTGATCGAAACGCGTGATGGCGTACTCTACGTCAACCCCGGCAGCGCCGGCCCACGGCGCTTTCGGCTGCCGATCAGCGTCGGCCGCCTGACCCTGGACGCCGGCCGGATCCAGGCCGAGATCCTGGAACTCACTCCCTGAAGGAACCCCGATGAGCATCGACTACTACTCCTACGAACCCGCCCAGGGCCATGGCCTGCCCCACGATCCCTTCAACGCCATCGTCGCGCCGCGCCCCATTGGCTGGATCTCTTCGCAAAGCGAAGCCGGCATCCTCAACCTGGCGCCCTACAGCTTCTTCAACGCCTTCAACTACAAGCCGCCGCTGATCGGCTTTTCCAGCCAGGGCTACAAGGACAGCGTGGCCAATATCGAGCGCACCGGTGAATTCGTCTGGAATCTGGCCACCCGCGAACTGGCCGAGGAGATGAACGCCAGCAGCGCCATGGTCGGGCCGGAGGTGGACGAGTTCGCTCTGGCGGGCCTCGAACCCGCACCCTCCACCCTCGTCAAGGTGCCACGGGTTGCCCGGGCCCAGGTGGCCTTCGAATGCAGGCTGAGCCAGATCGTACGGCTCAAGACCGCTGCCGGTGACGACCTGGACCAGTGGCTGGTGCTGGGCGAGGTGGTAGCGGCCCATATCGACAAGCGCCTGCTCAAGGACGGCATTTATCAGACCGCAGCCGCTCGTCCCATCGTACGGGGCGGCGGCCCGGCCGACTATTTCGAGATCACCGAGGCCGCGCTGTTTCGCATGCGCCGCCCGGACTGACCGGCGCGCTCCGGAATGCAAAACGGCGCCCTTGGGCGCCGTTGTTGTTCTCGCGAGGGCTAATTCGCCGCACTGACGCGGAAATTCAGGCGCGGGAAATGCACCTGGATGGCCCCCAGCTGCTCATCGTGGCGACGGATCACCAGGGCTTCGCTATCGGCATGGACCAGCTCACCTACCACGGGATCCACGCCATAGTCGGTCGCCGCCACGCTCACTCGCTCGCCCCAGGCAAAGCCCTCCACGGCCAGCGCCTGGTCACGCGGCAAGGCCACCGGCTCCGCCGTCCTGGCGATCTCCAGCGCCTCGGCGGCGCCGAGATCCTCGTGGGTACCGTGGCCGAAACCCAGCACCCGAGCGAACCAGGCGGCGATCTCGGGGCGCTCGTCGATCAGGGGCGCCAGCTGCGGCGTGCTCTTGAGGAACCAGAAGTTGTGGGCCAGGGCGATGTCGGCTACCGAGGGCGCGCCGAAGAGGAATTCACCGGAGGCACGCTGGAGCTGGGTCTCCAACCGGGTCAGCAGGGTCGGCAACTGCTGCCGGGCCTGCTCGGGCGTCAGCCGGCTCAGGCTGCCGCCGCTGAACAGCGCCTTGCGGTCATCCAGAAAGGCCTGGGCCTGCTCCGGCGGCAGGCTGGCCAGGCGCGGGCCCATGATCTCTGGCTGGAACATCAGCGCCACGGCGTGCTGGAACAGCACCGAGTCCGCCCAGCCGGCAAAGGCGGCCACGACCGCCTCCTGGCCTTCCGGGAACAGCGCCGGCACGGCCTTTTCCGCCTCCAGGCGGCGAGCGATCAGGGCCGTGTCGCAATAGACGTCCGCGCCCACCTGCAGCACCGGCGTCTTGCGATAGCCACCGGTGAGGGCCACCAGCTCAGGCTTGGGCAGCATCCGCGGAATGATCACCGAACGCCAAGCCAGCCCCTTAAAGCCCAGCAGCAGGCGCGCCTTCTCGGCGAAGGGCGATTGCCAGTAGTGATGCAGAATCAGCTCGGACATGACAGCACTCCTGAATCAGCCGCGGATAGGGTGCCGGACAGGGCCAGCACCAGGGATTCCTTGGCTCGTTTGGGTAGCTTCTTGATCTGGATTTCGCGGCGCAGGGCGGCCGATTTGTCGCCGCAGGCTTCGACATAGACCAGCGCCTGGGCCGGGCTGGAGGCGAAGAAGCGGGCACCGCGGCCACTGCGGTGTTGGGCGAAACGGCGCTCGGGATCATCGCTGATGCCGCAATAGAGCGCCTGATTCTCGGCACGCACCAGGTAGACATACCAGGTGCGCGCGGGTGGCAGGGGGACGTCGCTCACCGTCAGGCGAACCACTCCCGGGCGGTACGCCAGACGCACACGCCAACGAAGTAAATGCCGCTGGCGAACCAGAGCACCATCAGCCACAGCGGCTTGTCGGGATGCACGAACACCATCATGGCGCTGCTGAGCAGCCAGATAGAGGTCACGGTGATGTTCACTGCCATCAGCTGGCGCACACGGAAGGGATGCAGGAACTTGACCCGGGTCAGGGTCAGGGCGGCCAGTACCAGCACCACCGCCATGCTGAACCAGGGCGCCAGGTCCAGCACGTAGAAATACAGCGCCACCACGTTCCAGGCCGCGGGAAAGCCAACGAAGTAGTTGTCGGCGCTCTTCATGTTCACATTGCAGAAACAGAACAGCGACGACAATAGGATGATGCCCACCGCCACCAGTTCGAAGTGCGGCGGCAAGGGGACGAAGCGATAGATGAAGATGGCCGGAATGAACACGTAGGTCAGGTAGTCGACCACCAGGTCCAGCGCCGAACCGTCGAAGTGGGGTAATACCCGCTTGACCTCGAACTTGCGCGCCAGGGTGCCGTCGAGACCGTCGACGAGCAGGGCGATGCCGAGCCACATCAGGCAACCCTTGGGTTGACCGTCGACCAGAGCGAGCAGCGCCAGAAGCGCGAGGATCACACCACTGGAGGTCACCGCATGGGCGCCCCAGGCCTTGGCTTTTGTCAGCATGAGCGGATGGGAAATGGAGTTCACGGGCGTCTCTCTATGATGACGGCTTCGACTGCCCGGCGCACCGCTCGTTCTAGCGATGCGCTGCGAAATCGACAATGAAGCCGGTGAACGGCAAGGCGGACCTTGACCGCCGACCCCGGAAACCGGGCGCCAAACATCGAGGATACCGCGCCTTGAGGTCCTTTGCCCGCCTTCCCGCCGAACGCCCGTGATTGGGTTCGCAGGACGACCGGGGCGGATGGGTGTCCACCCCGGTCGCGTCTCAGTGCAGGATCTGCCCGAGGAACAGGCGCGTACGCTCATTCTGCGGGTTGTCGAAGAACTGGTCTGGAGCGGCCTGCTCGACGATTTCGCCCTTGTCCATGAAGATCACCCGGTTGGCCACGGTGCGGGCGAAGCCCATCTCGTGGGTCACGCAGAGCATGGTCATGCCGTCCTGGGCCAGACCGATCATGGTGTCCAGCACCTCCTTCACCATCTCCGGGTCGAGCGCCGAGGTCGGCTCATCGAACAGCATGATGCGCGGCTGCATGCACAGCGCCCGGGCGATGGCCACGCGCTGCTGCTGGCCACCGGACAGCTGGCCCGGAAACTTGTGGGCCTGCTCGGGAATGCGCACCCGCTGCAGGTAGTGCATGGCGATCTCTTCGGCCTGCTTCTTCGGCAGCTTGCGCACCCACATGGGCGCCAGGGTGCAGTTCTGCAGCACGGTCAGGTGCGGGAAGAGGTTGAAGTGCTGAAACACCATGCCGACTTCGCTGCGAATGGTCTCGATCTGCTTGAGATCGTTGGTCAGCTCGGTGCCGTCGACGATGATCTGGCCCTTCTGGTGCTCTTCCAGGCGATTGATGCAGCGGATGGTGGTGGACTTGCCCGAGCCGGACGGTCCGCACAGCACGATGCGCTCGCCCTGGGTCACGGTCAGGTTGATGTCCTTGAGCACGTGGAACTGGCCGTACCACTTGTTCACGTCCTTGAGCTGGATCATGACCTTGCTGCTGTCGACCGGCTGCTTGTTGCTTACGTTCATCTATTGACTCCTAACGCTTGTGGCCGGTGTTCAGCTTGCGCTCCAGACGGGCGGAGTAGCTGGACATGGCGAAACAGAAAATCCAGAAGACCAGGGCGGCGAACACATAGCCTTCGGTGGACAGACCAGGCCAGGCCGGGTCGGAGGTGGCGCGCTTGATGCTGTTGAGCAGATCGAACAGGCCGATGATGACCACCAGGCTCGAATCCTTGAACAGCGCGATGAAGGTGTTGACGATGCCCGGGATCACCAGCTTGAGCGCCTGCGGCAGGATCACCAGACCGGTGGTCCGCCAGTAGCCCAGGCCCATGGCCGCGGCGGCTTCGTACTGGCCCTTGGGAATGGCCTGCATGCCACCCCGCACCACCTCGGCGATATAGGCCGCCTCGAAGATGATCACCATGACGATGGCGCGCAACAGCTTGTCGAGGTTCATGCCATCGGGCAGGAACAGCGGCAGCATCACCGACGACAGGAACAGCACCGTGATCAACGGGATACCCCGCCAGAACTCGATCATGGTCACGCAGATGACCTTGATCGCCGGCAGCTTGGAGCGCCGTCCCAGGGCCAGCAGAATGCCCAGCGGCAAGGCACCGACGATACCCACGGCGGCGATCACCACGGTCAGCATCAGGCCGCCCCACTCGGTGGTGGGCACCACGCGCAGACCGAAACCGCCATACAGCAGCCAGAAGGCCACCAGCGGATAGATCACCAGCAGGGCCAAGCCGTAGCGAGCCTTGTGCTTGAAGCTGTCGAGGAACAGCGGGATGGCGCCGATCACGGCGATCACCACGGTCAGATCCACGCGCCAGCGCTGATCGCCGGGGTAGAAGCCGTACATGAACTGTCCGAAGCGCTCCTTGATGAACACCCAGCAGGCGCCACCCGGGGCGCAATCGGCACGGGTGCTGCCGCTCCAGGTGGCATTGATGAAGGCCCAGTTCACCACCGGCGGCACGATCAGCCAGACGATGTAGAGACCGAACAGCGTCAGCAGGGTATTGCCGATGCTGGAAAACAGATTGCCTCTAATCCAGGCCAGGGCACCGACGCTGGAAGGCGGTGGCGGCAGGTCTGGTTTGAAGGTATGGGTCTGGTTACTCATACGCGCTCCTTAACGCTCGATCAGCGCGATGCGCTTGTTGTACCAGTTCATCAGGATGCTGATGCTGATGCTGATGGCCAGGTAGACACTCATGGTGATGGCCATGGTCTCGATGGCCTGGCCGGTCTGGTTCAGGACGGTGCCGGCGAACAGCGCCACCATCTCCGGATAGCCCACCGCGGCGCCCAGCGAGGAGTTCTTCATCAGGTTCAGATACTGGTTGGTCAGTGGCGGAATGATCACCCGCAAGGCCTGGGGAATGATCACCAGCCGCAAGGTCAGGCCCGGACGCAGCCCCAGGGAGCTGGCCGCCTCGGTCTGACCGTGGCTGACCGCCTGGATACCACCGCGCACCGTCTCGCCGATGAAGGCCGCGGTATAGACCGACAGGGCCAATGCCAGGGAGACCAGCTCGGGGATGATCACCCAGCCGCCGCGCAGGTTGAAGCCCTGCAATTCCGGCACTTCCCAGTGCAACGGCCTGCCGAAGACCAGGGCCGCCAGCAGCGGGATCCCGATCAGCAGCGCCAGCACGGTCCACAGCACCGGAAAGCGCTGGCCGGTGGCATGCCGCCGTTTGCGCGCCCAGCGCACCACCACCACGCTGGCGACGATGGCGATCAGCAGCGCGATCAGACCGGGTAAAAAGCCGGCATCGGCGATCGGCGCCGGCATGTACAGGCCGCGGTTGTTGACGAAGAAGGCATCGCCCAGGGTCAGGCTCTGGCGCGGACCCGGCAGCGGCGCGAGCACGGCGAAATAGACGAAGAAGATCAGCAGCAGCGGCGGAATGTTGCGGAAGGTCTCGATATAGACCGTGGCGACCTTGCGCAGCAGCCAGTTGTTCGACAACCGCGCCACACCCACGCTGAAGCCGATGATGGTCGCCAGGAAGATCCCGATGACCGACACCAGCAGGGTGTTGAGCAGACCGACCAGGAAGACGCGCCCGTAGGTATCGCCTTCGCTGTACGGAATCAGGTGCTGGGGAATGCCGAAGCCGGCGGTGTTGTTGAGAAAGCCGAAGCCGGAGGTGATGCCCCGGTTGGCGAGGTTGGTCTGGGTGTTGTCGAACAGGAACCAGCCGAAGGCCACCACGGCGACCACGGCCACGATCTGGAACAGCCAGGAGCGTACCTGCGGGTCGGTGAGCAGCGACCCACGGACCGGTGCGGACGGTTTGCTAACGTTTTGCATCTACTTGGAGCCTCATTAAATTCTCGCCCCACAGCGCGGGTAGCGCTGCAGGGCGAGAATCTGCACATCCGGAAGGTGTTCGGCGACTAAGGCGCCGAGATCAACGGACCGGCGGGGCGTACTGCAGACCGCCTGCATTCCACAGGGCGTTGAGGCCACGCTTGATCTTCAGGTCGCTGCCCATGCCGACGTTGCGCTCGAAGACTTCGCCGTAGTTGCCCACCTGCTTGACGATCTTCACCGCCCAGTCCTTCGGCAGCTTCAGATCCTTACCGAATTCGCCATCGGCGCCGAGCAGACGACGCACGTCAGGGTTCTTGGAGTCCTTGGCCTGGGCTTCGACGTTGGCGGAGGTCAGACCCAGCTCTTCGGCGTTGACCATGGCGAACAGCGACCACTTGACCACGGTCAGCCAGTCTTCGTCGCCACGCCGCACGGCCGGTGCCAGCGGCTCCTTGGAGATCACCTCGGGCAGCACGACGTAGTCGTCGGGCTTGGACAGCTTGTTGCGCTGGGCGTACAGCTGCGACTGGTCGGAGGTCAGGACGTCGCAACGACCGGCTTCCAGCGACTTGGCGCTCTCGTCCGAGGTGCTGTAGGTGATGGGGGTGAACTTCATGCCGTTGGAACGGAAGTAGTCGGCCAGGTTGAGTTCGGTGGTGGTACCGGCCTGGATGCACACGGTGGCGCCGTCCAGTTCCTTGGCGCTCTTCACACCCAGCTTATTGCTCACCAGGAAGCCCTGGCCGTCATAGTAGGTGACGCCGGCGAAGATCAGACCCATGCCGCCATCGCGGGAGCTGGTCCAGGTGGTGTTGCGCGACAGCACGTCGATCTCGCCGGATTGCAGCGCGGTGAAACGCTCCTTGGCGGTCAGGGGAGTGAAGCGAACCTTGGTGGAGTCACCGAAGACTGCAGCGGCCACGGCGCGGCAGACGTCGACGTCAATGCCCTTGTAGTCACCCTTGGAGTCGGTGAAGGAGAAGCCCGGCAGGCCATCGCTGACGCCGCATTGCACGAAACCTTTGTTCTTCACCGCATCCAGGGTAGCGCCTGCGTGAGCCATGCCGGACAGGCCAAGAGCAGCGGCGGTGGTCAGAATTGCCAGGGTAGACTTCACCATCTTCATCGATAAGCTCCACTTTGTTTATGAATTACGTTCCAGTTGCACGGCAGCACGATGTCTCTCGCCTGATTGCCGTGGAACCCGCCCACCCGATCCCTGGGCGTCCTTCATCAAGGGAAGAAGGAGACGCACTGGAAGGCATGACGAAGCAGTGAGTCAGTGTTACCTGTTAGTGCACTACCTGGCCGCAGCCTAGATGAGGCAATTTGCGGACCAGTGAATGCGACAGAAGCTCACTTGGCTCAAACCCGGCAATCGCGAGACTTCGAGCAAAAAGCCGGACGAATAAATTACGAAAATGCGACACGCATTTTGTGCACCATCTGTTACCACACCCATTTTTAGTGGCACCAAACTGGAGCAAAGCCTTGGAAAATTCGCCTCTTGTGCTGGAATCGCCCAGCGGAACCGCCGATAGCTGCGTCATTTGGTTGCATGGCCTGGGAGCCACCCAGCATGACTTCGAACCCGTTGCCGAATTGTTGCAGCGCACCCTGACCACAACCCGCTTCGTCCTGCCTCAGGCACCGACCCAGGCGGTCACCATCAATGGTGGCTGGGCCATGCCCTCCTGGTACGACATCCTGGCCATGAATCCGGCCCGGGCCATCGACCGCGCTCAGCTGGATGCATCGGCCGCCACGGTGCAGGCGCTGATCGAGACCCAGCAGGCCCAGGGCATTCCTGCCGAACGCATCGTGCTGGCCGGCTTCTCCCAGGGGGGCGCCGTGGTTCTGCATACCGCCTACAACACCGCCTGCCCCACCCTGGGTGGCGTCATGGCGCTATCGACCTATGCGCCCAGCTTCGAAGACGCCCAGGTCAACCGCGGTGGTGCCACCCCGGTGCTGTGCCTGCATGGCGACCAGGATGACGTGGTACCCCTGGCCCTAGGGCGCGCTGCCTACGAGGCGCTGGTGGCCGCCGGCGTGGAAGCGCTCTGGCACAGCTATCCCATGCGCCACGAGGTCATTCCCGCGGAAATCCAGGATATTCAGGGCTGGCTGCTGGCACGTCTCGGCGGAAAATAAAGACCGAATCGCCGAGCCGTTGCGTTTTTGGAAACCGGTCGACAGTTTGCGGAATCCGGGCACGAATGGAGGCCCGGACAGGGCCAAGCGAACGAACTTTGAGGTACCCATCCGGTCCAGTAGGGGTGCCTGAAGGTCGTGATGTGCATGGAGCAGCTATGGCCCGAGTTTTCCTTTCAGCCCCCGGGGTGATCCTTTGATGGCTGCCCCCTTGTCGGCCTGGCTGGCCGAAGTACCGGTCGCTTCCCTGAAGGACCTGCGCCTGTTCAAGGGCGTGGAGACCTACCTGCTGGAAGCCCTGATCGCCCGCTCGGCCACCCGTAGCCTGGTCGCCGGTGAGTGCCTGCTCTCGCCCGCCATGATCAACCAGTACATGTACCTCATCCTGGAAGGTCGCCTGCGAGTCCACCTGGGCTCGCCGGAAAATCCGCCCATCTATCTGCTCGGCCCAGGCGAATGCTCGGGCGAGATCAGCTTCATGGACAACGAGCGGCCCAGCGCCCACGTCATCGCCGAAGCCGACACCCAGGTGCTTTGCCTGCATCGCGACCTGGTGCTGGAGCTGATCGAGCGTTCTTCCAAGGCCATGCACAACCTGCTCGGCATCCTCTGTGAGCGGATGCGCCGTGGCAACCAGCTCATCGTCGACACCGAACGCAACGCCAATGTCGATACGCTGACCGGCCTGTTCAATCGGCGGCGCCTCGAGCAGCTGTTCGAGCGCGAGAGCACCCGTTGCGCCTTCAATCGGCAGCCCCTGAGCCTGCTGATGCTGGATGTCGATCACTTCAAGCGCTACAACGACACCCATGGTCATCTGGCGGGCGACTATGCCCTGTGCCTGGTCGCCAATACCCTGCGCGACCAGTTGAGACCCAAGGACAGCATGGCGCGCTATGGTGGCGAGGAGTTCGTCATCCTATTGCCGGAAATTGATCGCGACGAGGCGATCGCCATTGCCGAGCGCCTGCGCCAGAGCCTGGCGGAGATCAAGGATTTCTATTCGCCCTGCGGCAAGCTACCGGGCGTCACCGTGTCGATTGGCCTGGCGCAGATGCGCAAGGCCGATTCCCTGGACGAACTGGTCGGGCGCGCGGATAAGTCGCTCTATCAGGCCAAGGATGCCGGGCGCAATCGGATCAGCGGCTAAGCGGATTGCGCTTGCGTTCGGCAGGTAGTTGTTGCCGGGCACGTCGGTTGCTTTACACTGCGGTCTCATTCCGCTTTCGATGATCGAGACCCTCCGTGCTCAAGGCACTCAAAAAATTTCTGGGCAAGGATCAAGAGGTCGCTCAGCCGACCCCCTCCCCTGCGCCCCAAGCTACCCCCAGCGCCGCTCCTGAAGCCCCCTCCTCTCCTGACCCGATCGCGCCCGAGCCCCAGGCCGAGCGTGCGCCGCGCAAACCGCGCACCCCAGGCGAAACCCGCAGCCAGGAATCCCGCCCCCAGGAGCCACGCGCCCAGGTGGAAAAATCCGCCAAGCCACGTCGCGAACGCAGCCCGCGCAAGCCCAAGCCGATCGACACCTGGAAACTGGAAGACTTCGCGGTCGAGCCCCAGGAAGGCAAGACGCGCTTCCACGACTTCAAGCTGGATCCGCGGCTGATGCACGGCATCCACGATCTGGGTTTTCCCTACTGCACGCCGATCCAGGCACAGGTGCTGGGTTTCACCCTCAAGGGCAAGGACGCCATCGGCCGCGCCCAGACCGGCACGGGCAAGACCGCGGCCTTCCTGATCTCGACGATCACTCAGCTGTTGACCACCCCGCCGCCCAAGGAAAGGTACATGGGCGAGCCGCGGGCGCTGATCATCGCGCCGACCCGCGAGTTGGTAGTGCAGATCGCCAACGACGCCCTGGATCTGGCCAAGTACACCGGGCTCAACGTCATGAGCTTTGTCGGCGGCATGGACTTCGACAAGCAGCTCAAGCAGCTCGAAGCACGCTATTGCGACATCCTGGTCGCCACCCCCGGCCGTCTGCTGGACTTCAACCAGCGCGGTGAGGTGCACCTGGACATGGTCGAGGTGATGGTGCTGGACGAGGCCGACCGCATGCTGGACATGGGCTTCATCCCCCAGGTCCGCCAGATCATCCGCCAGACGCCGCCCAAGAGCGAACGCCAGACCCTGCTGTTCTCCGCCACCTTTACCGACGACGTGATGAACCTGGCGCGGCAGTGGACCACCGATCCGGCCATCGTCGAGATCGAGCCGGAAAACGTGGCCAGCGACACCGTCGAGCAGCACGTCTATGCCGTGTCCTCCAGCGACAAGTATCGCCTGCTCTACAACCTGGTCGCCCAGAACAACTGGGAGCGGGTGATGGTGTTCGCCAACCGTCGCGACGAGGTGCGCCGCATCGAAGAACGCCTGACCAAGGACGGCATCAGCGCCGCCCAGATGTCCGGCGATGTGCCCCAGCACAAGCGCATCAAGACCCTGGAAGGCTTCCGCGCCGGCAAGATCCGCGTGCTGGTGGCCACCGACGTGGCCGGTCGCGGCATTCACGTCGACGGCATCAGCCACGTGATCAACTTCACCCTGCCGGAAGACCCGGACGACTACGTGCACCGCATCGGTCGTACCGGTCGCGCCGGCGCCAGCGGTACCTCCATCAGCTTCGCCGGTGAGGACGACGCCTTCGCCCTGCCGCCCATCGAAACCCTGCTGGGGCGCAAGATCGGTTGCGAGATGCCGCCAGCCGAGTTGCTCAAGCCGGTCCCGCGGCAGCGTTGAGTAGCGCTGCCCCACCACGGCTCCTACGGGCCGCGGTAGGTTGGGCTGAGCGCAGCGAAGCCCAACATTGCCTCGAGGGCCGCCACTGTTGGGCTTCGACGATGGAACCGTCTCAACCCAACCTACGGTCTATCATGGTCATGACTGCGATAAGCCAGTCGCTCCTACAAGATAGGTCCTAGAGTGGATGACGGCGCAGCCTCATCCACCAACAGCCGGAGCACTACGTGGAAAACGCTGTGCGGTTTTCCCCTACGTCGTCCAACGCCCCGCGGCGTCTTGGTCGCTGGCACGCCCATCCACCCAGCGCGGGCCCTCGGATGTGTCCTCCTTCTTCCAGAAGGGTGCGCGGGTCTTGAGATAGTCCATCACGAAATTGCAGGCCTCGAAGGCCGCCTGGCGATGGGCGCTGGCGGTACCGACGAAGACGATGGGTTCGCCCGGCTCCAGGCGACCGATGCGATGCAGGATATCGACGTTAAGCAGCGGCCAGCGCTGATTCGCCTCTTCGACGATGCGCGCCAGGGCCTTCTCGGTCATGCCGGGAAAGTGCTCGAGGAACAGCCCGCCGACGTCGCGCCCAGCGTTGAAGTCCCGTACATAACCGACGAAACCCACCACGGCACCGATGCCGGTGTTGGCGGCATGCAGGGCATTGAGCTCCTGGCCAGGATCGAAAGCCGCAGCCTGTACACGAATGGCCATGCCTAGCCTCCGGTCACGGTGGGAAAGAAGGCGACTTCGTCGCCATCGCGCAGCGGCTCGGCCAGCCCGCAGAGTTCTTCATTGCGGGCGCACATGAGACCGCGCTCGCCCAGAGTCTCGGTCCAGATTCCACCGCGCTGGACCAGGTGCTCGCGCAGGTCGCCAACGGTGGCCAGATCAGGCTCCCAGGCCAGACTGTCCTCGGCGAGACCCAGCACCTCGCGATAGCGGGCGAAGAATTGCACGCGGATCATGCCGGCTGCTCCTTGGCGCGGAAGTGGCCACTCTTGCCGCCGTTCTTTTCCAGCAGGCGTACCGCCTCGATGGTCATGCCCCGATCGACCGCCTTGCACATGTCGTAAAGGGTCAGGGCCGCGACACTGGCTGCGGTCAGGGCCTCCATCTCCACCCCGGTCTGCCCGGACAGCTTGCAGGTGGCGGTGATCCGCACCGCATCGGGCGCTTCCGCGGCCAGCTGGACCTTGACGCCGGTCAGCATCAGCGGATGGCAGAGCGGGATGAGATCGGCGGTCTTCTTGGCCGCCTGGATGCCGGCGATACGGGCCACAGCGAAGACATCGCCCTTGGGGTGGCCGCCGCTCTGGATCAGGTCGAGGGTTTCCGGACGCATGCGCACCCGGGCTTCGGCGGTGGCTTCACGGAAGGTCACCTGCTTGTCGGTGACATCGACCATGTTGGCACGGCCTTGGGAATCGAGATGGGTCAGCACGGCATGACTCCTGGAAAGGACCTGCCATTGTAGACCTGCGGCTAGGGATTTGATCCCCGCCCGTGACCAGACGGGGATCGTGGGCTGTGTCTAAAAAGTGCCTGCGCTCGGTCATGCTGCGTTAACAATCCGTTCGGAATGCTCATTTACCACTCGTAAACTCCGCTTCCTCACGGATTTTTGCCTTGCCTGACCTTCGCTCGGCTACTTTTCAGACAAGCCCTAGCACTTACAGATGGGACTCTGCGTATTCGGCGAGGATGGACCGGGGTACGCCCTGCAGGGTGATGTGCACTCCGTGGTTGAAGCCCTTGAAGCGCTCGGACAGGTAGGTGAGACCCGAGCTGGTGGCGGAAAGGTAAGGCGTATCGATCTGCGCCAGGTTGCCCAGACAGATCACCTTGGAGCCGCTACCGGCGCGGGTGATGATGGTCTTCATCTGGTGTGGCGTGAGGTTCTGGCATTCGTCGATGAGGATCAGACTCTGCTGGAAGCTGCGACCGCGGATGTAGTTCAGCGATTTGAACTGCAACGGCACCTTGCTGAGGATGTAGTCCACGCTGCCGTGGGGGTTGTGGTCGTCCATGTGCAGGGCTTCGAGGTTGTCGGTGATGGCGCCCAGCCAGGGCTCCATCTTCTCGGCCTCGGTCCCGGGCAGGAAGCCGATGTCCTCGTCCAGGCCCTGGACGCTGCGGGTGGCGATGATCCGCCGGTATCTCTTGGTGACCATGGTCTGCTCGATGGCCGCGGCCAGCGCCAGGATGGTCTTGCCCGAACCCGCCGCACCGGTCAGGTTGACCAGGTGGATATCCGGCTCCAGCAGGGCGAACAGCGCCAGCGCTTGGTAGATGTCCCGCGGCTTCAGTCCCCAGGCTTCCTGGTGCATCAGGGGCTCCTGGTGCATGTCGAGCAGGATCACCTCGCCGTCACGCACCGCCTTGACCCAGCCGACGAAGCCCTGCTCGTCGAGCACGAAGTCATTGACGTTGAACGGCGGCATTTCGGCCGACAGCTGCACCCGGTGCCAGACCCGGCCCAGCTCCTGCCGGCTTTCCACCTTGCTCACGTTGTCCCAGAAGGACCCCGGCAGGTTGTGATAACCCTGGGACAGCAGGGAGACATCATCGAGCAACTGGTCGGTCTGGTAGTCCTCGGCGGCGATGCCGCAACCACGCGCCTTGAGGCGCATGTTGATGTCCTTGGTGACCAGCACCACCCGCTCCTGGGGATGCTGGGTGCGCAATTCGACGAGCTGGTTGATGATGCGGTTGTCGTTGATGTCGTCGGGCAGGCAGGCCATGGGGCCGGCGCGGCGGCCCATGAGGATGGACAGTCGCCCCTTGGCCTCGCCCTTGCCGCGGGGAATGGGTACGCCCCGCTCGACGTCCTCGGGCGAGGATTCGGCGAGCACGCTGTCGATCAGGCGGATCGCCTGCCGGCATTCGGCGGCAACGTTGTGCTTGCCGGTCTTGAGCTTGTCGAGTTCCTCCAGGACCGTCATGGGGATGGCGACGTGATGCTCCTCGAAATTGAGCAGCGCGTTGGGATCGTGGATCAGTACGTTGGTGTCGAGCACATAGAGGGTGGGCTGGGTGGGGCGGGAACGTCCGTGATCATCCATACTCGGTCACCTCGTAGAAACGCTTGACTCGCAAGCCTGTCGACGGAGCGCCAGAACGACGCTCCGCGGCGAAAGGTGCCGTCGCTCCAGCAGCGGGTTCACGGACCGGCCAACATGAGGGCACGGGACCCGAGAGATGCGACGGACACTTCGGTAATAACGCAAAAGACCTGAGGCACAAAAGCTTTTTTTGGCCGCATCCAATTTTTTTCACGGAGCTGTCGATGTTGCCGCCCGACCCGGCAACCTCGCCCCGAGACCGTGGTCAATACCTATCGACTCCATCGGCAAGGCCCACTGGAGCCGAGCGGCGGAGACTTCTAGAATGGCGCCTCGCCCAGAGGAGCCAAGCCGATGCTGATGGTGATTTCCCCCGCCAAGACGCTGGACTACAGCACACCGCCCAGCACGTCCCGCCATACCCTGCCGCAATACCTGGAGCACTCCCGCGAACTGATCGACGGACTTCGCCAGCTCGCCCCGGCAGAGGTCGCCGCGCTCATGGGGGTGTCCGACAAGATCGCCACCCTCAATGTCGCCCGCTTCGGCAGCTGGACCCCGGATTTCACGCCGGAGAATGCCAAGCAGGCGCTGCTGGCGTTCAAGGGTGACGTCTACACCGGCCTTGCCGCCGAGGATTTCCAGGAAGACGACTTCGATTTCGCCCAGCGCCACCTACGCATGCTGTCCGGTCTTTACGGCCTGCTGCGCCCGCTGGACCTGATGCAGCCCTATCGCCTGGAAATGGGCACCAAGTTCGCCAATCCGCGCGGCAAGGATCTCTATGCCTTCTGGGGCGAGCGTATCAGCGACTGGCTCAAGGCGGATCTCGCGGCCCAGGGGGACGACGTCCTGCTGAATCTGGCCTCGAACGAATATTTCAGCGCGGTGCGCCGGGCGCGCCTGCAGGCCCGCGTCGTGGATGTGGAATTTCGCGATCTCAAGAATGGCGACTACAAGATCATCAGTTTCTACGCCAAGAAGGCGCGCGGCCTGATGGCGCGGCACGTGATCAAGCAGCGCGTCTCCACGGTGGACGAGTTGCGCGAGTTCGGTGACCAGGGCTATCGCTACTCGACCGAGCGCTCCTCGGCCGACACGCTGGTGTTCCTGCGCGATACACCGCCGGATTAGCCGGGCGAATCGACGGATGGCACAATTGCCCGCATGCTGGGCCACCGAACTGGCTAGAGGGTCACATTCGACGCCTGCCATCCGTGAAAGACTGTCATCTCCCTCCAATAAAAAAGGTTTCAGCCCCGTAGCGGAGATGCTTCAGGCAAGAAAAGTTGCCAGACGTCTCAAAATCGCTGCCTTTCCGGAAAAAGGAAATTTTGCTGAGAACCACTTTCGTTTGATTCTGTCTTTGTCTGGTCCTTGCCCTAGGCCATGATGGCCAATGGCAATCAGTCCGCACGTTCAATTTGTACCGGTCGACGCTTCGGCCGGTTGATCTTTTCGAAGCATGGACGCTTCGTCCCGACCTCAGGGACAGCGGCCACAAATCAGCAGACGCTGAAGGAGTAACGCCCATGATTCCCGTCATCCTGTCCGGTGGTAGCGGCTCGCGACTCTGGCCCCTCTCGCGCAAGCTCTACCCCAAGCAGTTCCTGGCCCTGACCAGCGAACAGACCATGTTCCAGGAGACTATCAATCGCCTGGGCTGCGAGGGCAGCATCGATTGCCCCATCATCGTCTGCAACGCCGAACACCGCTATCTGGTGGAAGAGCAGCTCAAGGCCGTCGAGTGCAAGCCCCAGGCGCTGATCATGGAGCCCTTCGGTCGCAACACTGCCCCGGCCGTGGCCATCGCCGCCATGCAACTGGTCGCTGACGGCAAGGACGACCTGATGCTGGTGCTGCCCGCCGATCACGTGATCGAGGACGAAGCCCAGTTCAAGGCCGCCCTGCAACAGGCCGCCGCCGCCGCCGAGCGTGGCGAGATGGTGCTGTTCGGCATTCCGGCCACCGCGCCCGAGACCGGCTACGGCTACATCAAGACCGGTTCCAACGATGGCCTGCCCCAGGGCGTGTCCCACGTCGAGCGCTTCGTCGAGAAGCCCGACGCCGTCACCGCCACCGAATACGTGGCTTCCGGCGACTACTGCTGGAACAGCGGCATCTTCCTGTTCCGCGCCAGCCGTTTCCTGGAAGAGCTGAAGAAGCACGACACCGACATCTATGACACCTGCCTGCTGGCGCTGGAGCGCAGCAGCATCGACGGCATCAACATCAGCATCGATGCCGCTACCTTCGCCGTCTGCCCGGACAACTCCATCGACTACGCCGTGATGGAAAAGACCACCCGCGCCTGCGTGGTACCCATGAGCGCCGGCTGGAACGATGTCGGTTCCTGGTCCGCGCTGTGGGACGTCCATGCCAAGGACAGCAACGGCAACGTCCTCAAGGGCGACGTCGTCCTGCATGACAGCCGTAACTGCCTGGTGCACGGCAACGGCAAGCTGGTGACCCTGGTCGGCCTGGACGACGTGGTCGTGGTGGAAACCAAGGACGCCGTCATGATCGCCCACAAGGACAAGGTCCAGGACGTCAAGAAGCTGGTCAACACCCTCGAGAAGCAGAATCGCAACGAGGTCAAGGCGCACCAGGAAGTCTTCCGTCCCTGGGGTTCCTACGACTCCATCGACATGGGCCAGCGCTTCCAGGTCAAGCGCATCACCGTCAAGCCGGGCGCTCAGCTGTCGCTGCAGATGCACCACCACCGTGCCGAACACTGGATCGTGGTCTCCGGTACCGCCGAGGTCACCTGTGACGACAAGGTCTTCCTGCTGACCGAGAACCAGTCCACCTACCTGCCGATGACCTCCGTGCACCGCCTGGCCAACCCCGGCAAGGTACCGCTGGAGCTGATCGAAGTGCAGTCCGGTGGCTACCTGGGCGAAGACGACATCGTCCGCTTCGAAGACATCTACGGCCGCGTCGACACCCAGGCTCTGGAAGTTGCCAAGGCCGGCAAGGCGCCCACGCGCTAAGCACTGCCAACAGGCACCAAACAGACACCGGCTCAGGCCGGTGTCTGTGTTTTCGGCAGCCGCTCGGCAAAACGGGTTAGGCTTGTCGTTTCCCCTTTTCGCCATCGGATCCGCCGCATGACCGCTCCCACCCTGCTCCGCCTCGCTCAACTGGACGAGGCGCTGGCCGCCTACGACGGCTTCATCCTCGACCTCTGGGGCGTGCTGATCGACGGCTACGAGACCTTTCCCGGTGCTCGCGCCTGGCTGGAGCGTCGCGCCACCGAGGGCAAGCCGGTGTGGTTCCTCAGCAATGCCTCGCGCGATGCAGACGGCATGGTCGAAGAGCTGGGCAAGCTGGGCGTGTCGCGCGACCTCTTCGCCGGCATCACCACCTCGGGCCAGTTGGCCATCGACGCCTTTCAGCAGGATCCGCAATTTCGCGAAGGCGGCATCTACCTGTCCGGTCCTGGCACCGGCCAGGTCGGCTGGCCCGCGGAGATCCGCGCGCGTTTCGTCGAGGATATCGACCAGGCCGCCATCATCCTCGGCGTCGGCAGCTTTCCGGAAGACGAGCTGGAGACCCGCTTCGCGCCCTTGGCGACTGCCCTGGACAAGCCTTTTCTCTGCGCCAACCCGGATCGCAACGTGGTGTCCGGGGGTCTACCCTTCTATGCGGCCGGCAAGCTGGCGGATCGCTTCGCCGCCCTGGGCGGCGCGGTTACCTGGTATGGCAAGCCCGATCCCTATGCCTTCCATTGCGCGGCAGGGGCGCTGGCCGAGCGGGGTGCCAGGCACCTGCTGTTCGTGGGCGACTCCCTGGTGACCGATGTGCCCGGTGCAGTGGCGGCAGGTATCGACTGCCTCTGGCTGGCTACCACCGGCATCCACCGCGAGGCGCTTGGGCTGGGCTTCAACCAGGAGCCGACCCGCGAGGGTCTCGAGCCGCTGCTCAGGCAACACCCCGAGCGCCCGCGCTTCGCCGCGGCCGGTCTGGCCTAATCCTTTTCCGTACGCCGAGGTATCGATGAGCAAGAAGCACGTAATGGTCTTCAACCGCCTGCCCGAAGAACTGGTGGAGCGTCTGCGCCAGCACTTCACGGTCGAGGTGATCCCCTTCAGTGCCAACATCGACCTCTTCGCCGCCTCCGCGGCCAAGGCCCAAGGCCTGATCGGAGCCAGTCGCAAGCTCGGCGAGCAGGAACTGGAGATGGCCACCACCCTGGAAGCCATCGCCAGCGTTTCGGTCGGCTACGACAGCTATGACGTGGACTACCTGACCGAGCGCGGCATCCTGCTCACCAACACCCCTGACGTATTGACCGACACCACCGCCGACCTGGGCTTCACCCTGCTGATGAGCGCCGCCCGACGAGTGCCGGAGCTGGACGCCTTCGTCAAGGCCGGCCTCTGGCGCAAGGGCATCGGTGAAGAGCATTTCGGCACCGACATCCATGGCCGCACCCTGGGCATCGTCGGGGCCGGTCGCATCGGCGCCGCCATCGCCAAGCGTGGCCACTTCGGCTTTGACATGCCGATCCTCTACACCGCCAACAGTGCCAAGCCCGAGCTGGAAGAGCAGATGGGTGCCCAGCGCCGCGAGCTGGACGAGCTGCTCAGGGAAGCCGACTTCGTCTGCCTGGTGGTGCCCCTGTCGGCCGCTACCGAAGGACTCATAGGGGCACGCGAGTTGGGCCTGATGAAGTCCAGCGCCATCCTGATCAACCTGGCGCGCGGCCCGGTCATCGACGAGGCGGCGCTGATCGAGGCGCTGCGCAGTGGCCAGATCCGTGGCGCGGGCCTGGACGTCTATACCCGCGAACCGCTGGAGGCCTCGCCGCTGTTCGAGCTGCCCAACGTGGTCACCCTGCCGCACATCGGCTCGGCCACCCACGAGACCCGCTACGCCATGGCAGAGCGCGCGGTAGACAATCTGATCGCGGCCCTCACCGGCGAGCGCCCCTCCGATCTGGTCAATCCCGCCGCCCTGGACCACCGCTAGGCGCTGATCGCCCACCGCCAGCCCAGGCGGCGTGCCGTCCGGCCGCTTAAAGGCTATACTGCCGCGCCGCTCTCGGGTCGGCCGCCCTGGCCGGGTGGGCCTCTCTCAGTGTGTCAGGCCACCCCTCCGATCGGGCCCCTTCGCGGCCCGGTCCGTGCGACCCGAATTGCGCGCCCGTCTCGCCACCGCCCGTGGTCGAGACGCAAGAAACCGCCAAGAGGAGCGCGTACATGACCGTGATCAAGCAGGATGACCTGATCCAGAGCGTTGCCGACGCCCTGCAGTTCATCTCCTATTACCACCCCGTCGATTTCATCCAGGCCATGCACGAGGCCTACCTGCGCGAAGAATCCGCCGCCGCGCGCGACTCCATCGCCCAGATCCTGATCAACTCGCGGATGTGCGCCACCGGCCATCGGCCGATCTGCCAGGACACCGGCATCGTCACCGTCTTCGCCAAGGTCGGCATGGACGTGCGCTGGGACGGCGCCACCCTGAGCCTGGACGAGATGATCAACGAGGGCGTCCGTCGCGCCTATAACCTGCCGGAAAACGTCCTGCGCGCCTCGATCCTGGCCGACCCGGCCGGTGCCCGCAAGAACACCAAGGACAACACCCCGGCGGTGATCCACTACCAGATCGTTCCCGGTAACACCGTGGAGATCGACGTCGCGGCCAAGGGCGGCGGCTCCGAGAACAAGTCGAAGATGGCCATGCTCAACCCGTCCGACTCCATCGTCGACTGGGTGCTCAAGACCGTGCCGACCATGGGCGCCGGCTGGTGCCCGCCGGGCATGCTGGGCATCGGCATCGGCGGCACCGCCGAGAAGGCCGCGGTGCTGGCCAAGGAATCGCTGATGGACGAGATCGACATCCATGAGCTCAAGGCCCGCGGCCCGCAGAATCGTCTGGAAGAGCTGCGCCTGGAGATCTTCGACAAGGTCAACCAGCTGGGCATCGGTGCCCAGGGCCTGGGCGGCCTGACCACGGTACTGGACGTCAAGATCAAGGATTACCCGACCCACGCCGCCTCCCTGCCGGTGTGCATGATCCCCAACTGCGCCGCCACCCGTCACGCCCACTTCGTGCTCGACGGCTCCGGCCCCGCCAGCCTGGAAGCCCCGCCGCTGGACGCCTATCCGGAAATCGTCTGGGAAGCCGGTCCGAGCGCTCGTCGCGTCGACCTCGACACCCTGACCCCGGAAGAGGTGCAGAGCTGGCAGCCGGGCGAGACCGTGCTGCTCAACGGCAAGATGCTCACCGGTCGCGATGCCGCCCACAAGCGCATGGTCGACATGCTCAACAAGGGCGAGTCGCTGCCGGTGGACCTCAAGGGCCGCTTCATCTACTACGTCGGCCCGGTCGATCCGGTGGGCGACGAGGTGGTCGGCCCGGCCGGTCCTACCACGGCGACCCGCATGGACAAGTTCACCCGTCAGATCCTCGACCAGACCGGCCTGCTGGGCATGATCGGCAAGTCCGAGCGCGGCCCCATCGCCATCGAGGCGATCAAGGACCACAAGGCGGTGTATCTGATGGCCGTGGGCGGCGCCGCCTACCTGGTGGCCCAGGCCATCAAGGGCGCCCAGGTGCTGGCCTTCCCGGAACTGGGGATGGAAGCCATCTATGAGTTCGAGGTGAAGGACATGCCGGTGACCGTGGCCGTGGACACCCGTGGCGAATCGGTGCACATCACCGGTCCGCAGCTGTGGCAGAAGAAGATCGCCGACAGCCTCGCCGTCGAGATCTAAACGCCGCCCGACGAAAAAGCCCAGCCCAGTGCTGGGCTTTTTTCATTCAGCGCCTGGGTTCCAGTACCTGCCACTGCTCCGGCCAGTCGCGACGGATGAACACCTGGCCATGGGTCCGCACCTGCCGCACCTCGTCCAGATCGAGGTCGGCATAGAGCCACTGGCTGACGTCTGGACAGAGTTCTGCGCTCTGGGCGATCACGCCGTCCGCGGGCATGCCACGATCCGGCGGGACGAAGAGGCCGGCCCGACCGACATTTTCGTCCAATGCCGGCGACCAGGGCGCCAAACCTACCGTTGGCGACTGCAAGACGGCGACCTGGCTCTCCAGCGCCCGGGCCTGGGCACCGATCCGTACTCGGTGAAAGCCGGCGACGGTATCGGTGCAACTCGGCACCAGAATCAGGTCCGCGCCCGCGTCGGCCAGATGACGGCCCAGCAGCGGGTATTCGCTGTCGTAGCAGATCAGGATGCCGAGTCGACCCAGGGCCGTATCGAACGTCCGCAGGCCTTCGCGGCCGCCGACGATGTGAAACTCCTCCCGCTCGAAGCGGGTCATCATCAGCTTGTCCTGATGGCCCAGGCAGCCTTCGGGACCAAACAGCCAGGCCCGGTTGCGATACCGGCCGTCGTCGTCGAGGACCGGCAACGAGCCGGGTTGCAGGTAGAGCTGCAGCCGGCGTGCGAGGTCTTCGCAGAGGTCGCGCCAGGCCGGGATCAAGGGCTGGATGCCGGCAATGGAGCCCTGCAGGTCGCTGCGCTCGCCAGGAGGCAGCTGGCCGCCGAGCACCAGGCCGGCGTATTCGGGCAGCAGCAGGAGTTGGCTACCCCTGGCGGCGGCGACCTCGCAGAGTTCTGTGAGGTGCGCGGCATAGGCGTCCCAGGTCTCCAGCAATTCGATGGCGTATTGGCAGGCGGCGAGGCGGATCATGGCAACTCCTTGAGCCAGAAGGTCATGGGCTTAGGCGATTCGGCCGTCTCGTCGAGATCCTGCCAGAGGTAGTAGGCCAGCAATTCTGGATGCTCGACGAAGCCCTCGCCACGCCAAAGACCGTGCAAGGGTCGATACCCCACCGGACGGCGCGGATGGTCGTCCGGGCGCTGCACGGCGCAAAAGGCACACCAGGCGAAGCGCCCCAGCTGCCGTGCGCGGGCCTCGCGCTCGGCGAAGAAGCGCCGGCCGAGTCCCTGGCCGCGGTAGGCCGGTAGCAGCAGGGACTCACCGAAATAGTAAATCCGCTCTAGTGGCCAGCCCTGGGCGCGGAAGGGCTGCTGGAACTCCGCGGTCTCGTCCGCCAGCGGCAAGGCGGTCGCGGCGCCCACCACCCGCCCGGCATCGCGAACCAACACGCAAAGGCTGTCCGGCGCCTCCGCATAGGTCTGCAGATAGCGGGATTCGTAGTCCAGGGTGCCGTCGTAGAGATAGGGAAACTCGCGAAAGACCGCGATGCGCAATTCGGCGAGTTCGGGAATCAGCGGGGTGATGGCAGCGCCGTGGAGGAGTTGGATGTCCATGGACTCTTCTGGTTAAGCAGGAGACGTGAATGGCTATGTCGGCTTCGTAGCGGCACCCTACCATGTGCGGGCAAAGCCATTTTTTCGTCCACGACAGGAACCGCCATGACCACGACCGACCTCATCGACGCCTACTACGCCGCCTTCAATGCCGGCGATATGGACATCTTTCTGGAGTTGCTCACCGAGGATGTGGTCCACGACATCAACCAGGGCGAGCGTCAGGTGGGCAAGGCCGCCTTCGCAGCCTTCATGGCGCACATGAATCGCTGCTATCGCGAACGCCTGACCGATTTGGTCGTTATGGCCGAACCCAGCGGGCGCCGCGCCGCCGCCGAATTCGTCATCCATGGCGAGTACTTGGCCAGCGACGAAGGCCTGCCACCGGCCAGCGGCCAGACCTATCGCCTGCCGGTGGGGGCCTTCTTCGAGATCCGCGACGGCAAGGTGGCGCGGGTGACCAACTACTACAACCTCAACGACTGGATCGCCCAGGTCGGCGGCTGACGTCCGTCAGTTGACGGGAGCACTGCCCGCCGGCAGGAGTCGCATGGAGACCACCCCTGACCCAGGAGTTTCCATGCCCACCCTTCCCAGCGATTCCGTCTGCAGCCTGGCCCCCGTCTTCGCCATCCAGCCCGATCAGGTCGAGGCCTTCAAGCGCCTGGGCGAGGCCATGCTGCAGCGCACCCAGAGCGAACCCGGCTGCCTCTACTACGGTTTCTGCTACGACGGCGCCACGGCGCGTTGCCGCGAGGGCTACCGCGATGCCCAGGCGCTGCTGGCCCACCTGGACAACGTCGGCGATCTGCTGGAACAGGCCCAGGCCATCGCCACCCTGGAACGCTTCGAGGTATTCGGCGCGGCCGATCAGCTGGAGCAGCTACGCGAGCCGCTGGCGGCGCTGAACGCCCGCTTCTTCGTCATGGCCGCAGGCTTCCGCCGCTAGCCTGGGGCGGCTGCTGCGGCGGCGCCAGACGCGGCAGCAGCACCTTAAGAATGCGCTTGCGGGTCGGCACCACCAGCCGCTCCTGGAACAGCACGCAGAGCACCACCACCGCCAGCAGGAACAGCCAATACCATTCGATGGAATTGGTATAGGCCCCGGCGGCGGCGATGCAGACCTCGCGATTACCGCTGAGACAGGCTTTAAGATCGCCGCCGATCAGCTGCTCCAGGGTCATGTAGATGCCCGACAGGGGCACGTGCAGGGCGAACATCGACAGCGAGGCCGCGCCCAGCCGCGGCGACCAGTGGCGGATGCGCTCACTGGCCGGCTCCTGAGCCAGCGCGGCCAGGTAGACCAGGATCAGTTGCGACGGCAGGAACAGGCCGTTATGGAACAGGAAGTACCAGAACTTGGGCCCATGGGTGAACAGTGCCGTACCCAGGGCGAAGCTCAGGACCAGGTAGCTCGCCAAGAGCACCCGCTGCCGCTCCGACGGTGCCCAGCCTCGCTCGTACTGGCGGCGAAAGATGGCATACAGCAGGATGCCGGCGAGAAACTCCGGCAAACGGAACAAGGGCACCCGCTGCAGGAGGCCGGTGAAAGGCATGCCGTAGTTCTGGTTGGCGATCACCAGCAGCGGCGGGATCAGATAGAGCGCCCAGACCAGCAGCAACAGCTGCCAGGGACGTTCGCTGGTCATCAGCCGCGGTGCCAGCTTGGGAAAGGTCAGATAGAAGAAGAACAGCGCCGAGATCGACCAGAGCGGCGCATTGAAGGTGAGATAGTAGGGATTCCAGGCCTGCAGCATGAACAGTTGCAGCACGGCGTTGAAGGCCAGCTCCACGTTGGTCATGAAGTGCTGGAACAGCTCGGGGTTGGTCCGTGCCAGGGGCTCGTTGGTGTCGAACACCACGAAGCGGATGCTGGCCGTGGCTGCACCCGGCGGTATGCCGAGGCTGCCGATCCAGGTCACCACCGCCATCGCCAGCAGCAGCGCGAAGATATGGATCGGATAGAGGTTGGCGAACCTCTTGACCCAGAAGCTGCGCGCCGGCTCGCGCAGGCTGCCACGGCCGCAATAGACATGGGCGAGCAGAAAGCCGGAGAGCACGAAGAAGGTGCTGGTGGCGAAGAAGCCCATACTGGTGATCTCGTCCAGCAGGGGGATGGTCTTGCGCTCGGGATAGAAATGGATGGTGTGGTAGACGACCACATAGAAACCCATCAGGAACCTGAGCCACTCCAGACCGATGAAGCGGTGTTTATCTAAAGTCTGCACTAAGGCGTTACTCGTCTGGCCTCGTCCGCGGGACGATGGGTCCGGCCTACTGCACCGGATCGGTTATGTTACCCGCACCTGACCACCGGGGCTGCTAACCGCGCCCCAGTACACCGATCACCAGGCGATCCAGCGAACCCCACAGCCACTCGCGCGCCCGTCGCCACCAGGGACGGCTGCGCCAGAATTCCAGGGTGATCTCGCGGCTCTGGGCGAAATCCTTGACGAAGCTGGCCGCCACCGCCTGGCTCAGACCGCGATCCACCGCCTCGACATTGGCCTCCAGGTTGAATCTCAGATTCCAGTGATCGAAATTGCAGGAGCCGACGCTGACCCAGTGGTCCACCAGCACCATCTTGGCGTGGATGAACCTGGGCTGGTATTCGTAGATGCGCACGCCCGCGCGCAACAGGCTGCGGTAGTAGCGCTGCCCGGCGAAGCGCACCGGCGGATTGTCGGTATGGCGACCGGTGAGCAACAGGCGCACGTCGACGCCGCGCCGCGCCGCGCGCCGCAAGGCCCAGCGCACGCGCCAGGTCGGCAGAAAGTAGGGTGTAGCGAACCAGATGCGCTCCTGACCACCCACCAGGGCGCGGATCAGCGCCTGCAGGATGTCGCGGTGCTGGCGGGCATCGGCATAGGCGACCCGGCCCTGCCCTTCCTGGGCAACGGGCGGCGGCGGTGGACGCTCGCGTCCCCGCCGCGGTCGCGGCTTCCAGGCGCGGCGGCGACGGACCGCTTCCCATTGCCGCTCGAACAGGGCCAGCCAGTCCGCCACCAGCGGACCCTGGATACGCACCATCACCTCGTGCCAATTGCAGTCGCTCTTGGCCGGATCCCAGAAGTCATCGGTCGCGCCGCTGCCACCGACAAAGGCCTCTTCGCCGTCGATGACGAAGATCTTGCGATGATCGCGGTGCAGGTTGTGCAAGCCATGGCCGAAGCGCACGGGATTGAAGAGCCGCAGCTCGGCGCCCGCCTCTTCCAGCTGGCGGCGCAAACCGGCGTCCATCCGCAGGGTACCGAAGCCGTCGAACAGGCAGCGCACCACGACGCCCCGGCGGGCCGCCTCGGTCAGCGCCACGAGCAGCTGCTCGGAGCAACTGCCGGCTTCCACCAGATAGAGTTCGACATCGATCTGGCGACTGGCGCCAGCGATGGATTCGAGCATGGCCGGAAAGAACCGACCGCCGTCCACCAGCAATTCGAACCTGTTGTTTTCCCGCCATGGAAAGACGGCGCCCCGCATGCTTCCTACTCCGTGCCTGTGGCCATTGCATAAGAAGGCGCGGACGAAGGTTCGTTCAGTGGCGGTCGTGGTTTGGCTGGCGAGTGCCGGCCTGGAAAGTCTCGCCAGCCCTGGCACGCCGCCTGCCCGACGGCCTGCGCCGATGGACGGCGGCGCGCCTAGAGCGTCGGCTCGGGGCGCCGGGAGATCCAGTCCACCTGCTGCGGGAAGCGTCCGGTCAGCTCGGCGCTCAATGGCCGGGAAACCAGGAAGCCTTGCATGATCTCGCAACCATGCTCAAGCAGCCAATCGCGCTGTTCCAGGGTCTCCACCCCTTCGGCGATGACCTCCAGATCCAGGTTGCGGCCCAGTTCGAGGATGGTGCTGACGATGGCGGCATCGCGCGAGGAATCCAGCATGTTGGCAATGAACAGCTGATCGATCTTGAGGGTATCCAGTTCGAAGTGACGCAGATAGGCCAGCGAAGAATAGCCGGTGCCGAAGTCGTCCACCGCGATACGCACGCCCAGCGCCCGCAGTTGTGACAGCTGCGCCCGGGTGTAGTCGATGTCGTGCATCAGTGCCGATTCGGTCACCTCGATTTCCAGCTGCTCGGGCCGCAGCTGGTGGGTCTCGATGATCTGGCGCAGACTCTCCGTCAGTTGCGGCATGCCGAATTGCACCGGGCTGAGGTTGATGCTCAGCAGCAGTTCGTCGCCATAGATCTCCTGCAGGGACTGCAGCTTGGTCGCGCCTTCGCGGAAGATCCAGTCACCGATGCGGTTGATCAGCCGGGTCTCTTCCAGCAGCGGGATGAAGACACTGGGCGAGACCTTGCCGGCCACCGTGTGCTCCCAGCGCAGCAACGCCTCGAAGCCACGCAGGCGACCGTCGCGCAGATAGACCTGCGGCTGGTAGGCGAGCACGAAATCCTTGTTGTCGATGGCATTGCGCACGCTTTCTTCGAGCATCAGCCGGGAACGGGCACGGCCATTCATTTCCGGCGAGAAGAAACGGTATTGCTGACGACCGCCACGCTTGGCCTCGTACATGGCGATGTCGGCCGAGCGCAACAGGCCGTCCACGGTGTGGCCGCAGTCGGGATAGCTGGCGATGCCGATGCTGGCGCCCAGGCTGACCTCCATGCCGTCGATGCGATGCACCGTGGCCAGCAACTCCAGCAGCTTCTCGGCGACCCGGGCGGCATCCTCGGGATGCTCCAGGGAATCGAGCAGTGCGGTGAATTCGTCGCCGCCCATGCGCGCCAGGATGTCGTAGGGCCGCATGCAGCTCTTGAGCTGCTCGGCGACGATGCACAGCACCCGGTCACCCGCTTCGTGGCCGAGGGAATCGTTGATGCGCTTGAAGCCATCGAGATCGATGTAGAGCACGGCCATGCGCTTGCCGTTGCGGCCGCTACGCGCCAGCGCCGCTTCCAGCGTCTGGTTGAAGCCGCGGCGATTGAGCAGGCCGGTCAGGGCATCGGTGACGGCCTGGGATTCCAATTGGTCCTGCAACTCGCGCATGCGCGACATGTCCAGGGCGATGATGACCATGGCCCGTTGCATGCGTGGCAGCGGCGCACAGGACAGCGCCACCGGCAGGCTGTCGCCGCGGTTGGTACGTAGGCGCGCGTCGTGCAGGCGATAGGTCTCGCGGCGGTCGTAGTGCTCCATGAAAGGCGAGGTCTGCCAGTCGTCGAGACCGCTGCCGCCTTCGAGGAAGTCGAGAAAGTTGGCGTGTACCAGGTCGCTGACGCTGCATCTCAACATGCGAGCGATGGCGGCGTTGGCGAAGGTCACCCGACCCTGCTCGTTGACGGTGAGGATGCCCTCGGCGGCGTTGTCGAGCAGCGAGTCGCTGAACGACTTGGCCAGCTCCAGCTGCTGGGTGGCCTGCAGCAACTCGCGGCGATTGCGCTCGTGATCGAGCAGCGAGCGTACCTTGTGCCTGAGGATGTTGGGATCGACGGGCTTGAGCAGGTAGTCCACCGCACCGGTGGCATAGCCACGCAGCACCGACTCGTAGGAGTGGGCTTCAGCGGAGACGAAGATGATCGGCGTGAAGCGGGTGCGCAGGTTGCTGCGCATGATGCGCGCCACCTCGAAGCCGTCCATGATCGGCATCTGGACGTCGAGCAGGACCAGGTCCACGGTTTCGTCCAGCAGGTATTGCAGGGCACGCTCACCCGAGGCGGCGGTGATCACCCGCCAGTTCCCGACCTCCAGTACGGCCTGCATGGCGAACAAGTTCTCCTGGCGGTCGTCGACCACCAGCAACACCGGGCCTTGTTCTGTCTGCGGCAACGGGCACTCCATCAAGCCTCTTCTCCCCGCGGCGTCTGCCGCCGTGCAGCAGCCATGCGCGGCTGGCTACCCCTTCCCTTCGTGTCCGTTATGCGATGTGTCGCTCCAACCCTACTAGCGTAGCAGCCGGACAGACACCTGCCGCCTGCAATTTGACAGGAGGGGGCCTTCGCGACGTCTATCAGAGCGCAAAATGAAAAAGCAGTTTCCGCAACCCTTCACCAAGGTGCGGAAACTGCGGGTCGCGGGCGACGAGCGGTTGTTACTGCGCGGGGGTGCCAGTAGCGCCGGGCAGGGGACGCAGATTGACCTCGACGCGGCGATTCTGCGCCCGACCATCGGCGGTGGCATTGCTGGCGATGGGCGCATCGGGACCGGCGCCACGGGTGCTCAACCGCGCCGTGGGTACGCCCTGGGCGGTCAGGTAGCCGGCGACATTCTGGGCGCGGCGCTGGGACAGTTCGACGTTGTGGGCGCGGCTGCCGGTGCTGTCGGTGTAGCCGACGATCTCGATGCTGTTCTGATCGAACTGCTTGAAGGAATTGGCCAGATCGTTCAGCGGCTTGTAGAAGCTGTTGGCGATATCGGCGGAATCGGTGGCGAAGGTGATGTTGCCCGGCATGATCAGCTTGATGTCATCGCCCTGACGCTGCACCTCGACACCGGTATTTTCCATCTGCCGACGCAATTCGGCTTCCTGGCGATCGGCGTAGTAACCGTAGCCGGCAGCGGCTGCGCCCACCGCAGCGGCGCCGATCAGCGCGCCCTTGCCCCGATGGTTGTGATCAATGGCGGCACCGGCGACGGCACCGGCCAAGGCACCCAGGCCGCCGTATTTGGCGGTCTTGGAGGTGCCACCGCTGGCCTGACCCTGGTTTTCGTAGGGATTGGGGGATGCGCATCCAGCCAGGGTGGCCAGGGCCAGGCTGGCAAGAAGGATACGGGTTGGCAGCGCCATGTCTTTACTCCTTGAAATCCATCGCGGCGGACAAGGGCCGCTCCTGGCAATTCTAGCTATGTGATCTGAATCGCAACTGAACGAGGCGGTAGGCGCGGACACTTATCGCGATAGTGAGCCTCTAAGCCCACGATAGCCAGAATCGAAGATAGATAGCTTGCATATCGGTTTTTTGCGATCTAAGGTTCGGTACAACCCAATATGACGATACGACTGCGATGGACGAGATCCTCAAGGCCCTGGCTAATCCCCTGCGCTGTCAGATCCTGGGCTGGCTGCGTGATCCCCAGCAGTATTTTCCGCACCAGGAACACGACCTGGGGACGGGCGTCTGCGCCGGGCAGATCGAGGCACGCGCCGGCCTGTCGCAGTCCACGGTCTCGGCGCATCTGGCCGTATTGACCCGTGCCGGCCTGGTCACCACGCGGCGCATCGGCCAATGGGTGTTCTACCAACGCGACGAGGCCGCCATTCAGGCCTTTCTGCAACGTCTCGCTCGCGAACTCTAGTCTGCAAGGAATCCTGATGCCCGCTTCCCTCATCGTGCTGGCGCTGAGCGCTTTCGCCATCGGCACCACCGAATTCGTCATCATGGGGCTGCTGCCCAACGTCGCCGCCGATCTCGGCGTGTCCATCCCTAGCGCCGGCTGGCTGGTCACCGGCTATGCCTTGGGCGTGGCCGTCGGCGCGCCCTTCATGGCGCTGGCCACGGCCCACTGGCCGCGCAAGCGCGCCCTCCTCGCCCTGATGGGCATCTTCATCGTCGGCAACCTGCTCTGCGCGGTGGCCAGTGGCTACAACATGCTGATGCTGGCCCGGGTGGTCACGGCGCTCTGCCACGGTGCCTTCTTTGGCATCGGCGCCGTGGTGGCCGCGAGCCTGGTGCCGGAGAATCGCCGCGCCTCGGCGGTGGCCCTGATGTTCACCGGCCTGACCCTGGCCAATGTACTGGGCGTGCCCCTGGGCACCGCCCTCGGACAGGCCGCCGGCTGGCGCTCGACCTTCTGGGCGGTGGTGGTGATCGGCGTGGTCGCCCTGATCGGACTCTGGCGGGTCCTGCCCACCGATCACAACCAGCCGCGCGCCGACCTGCGCCGGGAGTTGCTCGCCCTGAGCGGCCTGGGCTTCTGGTTGGCGCTGTCGATGACAGTGTTCTTCGCCGCCTCCATGTTCGCCCTCTTCACCTATGTCGCGCCGCTGCTGCAGGAGGTCACCGGCGTCTCGCCCCGTGGCGTCACCGGCACCCTGCTGTTGATCGGCCTGGGCCTGACCCTGGGCAACTTCATCGGCGGTCGGCTGGCCGACTGGCGCCTGGCCACCAGCCTGGTGGGCATCTTCGTCGCCCTGGCGCTGACCTCCGCCGCCCTGCGCTGGACCGGCCAGGCCTTCCTGCCCGCCGAGATCACCCTCTTCCTCTGGGCCGCGGCCGCCTTCGCCGCCGTACCGGCCCTGCAGATCAACGTGGTCACCTTTGGCAAGGACGCGCCGAATCTGGTCTCGACCCTCAACATCGGCGCCTTCAACGTGGGCAATGCCCTTGGCGCCTGGGTCGGCGGCCTGGTGATCGACCACGGTCTGGGTCTTACCGCGGTACCCCTCGCCGCCAGCGGGCTCGCCCTGCTGGCCCTCATCGCCACCCTGCTGACCGCCAGCCAGGCCCGCAAGAGCGGCCTGGCGACCGCCAGCTAATCAAGAGAGCTAGCCATGACTCAGCTGTTCGAGCCGATCAAGATCGGCGCCCTGGAACTGCCCAACCGCGTCATCATGGCGCCCCTCACCCGCTGCCGCGCCGAACCGGGCCGGGTTCCGGGCGATCTGATGGTCGAGTACTACGTGCAACGCGCATCCGCCGGCCTGATCATCACCGAGGCTACCTCGGTAGATCCCATGGGCGTGGGTTATCCCGACACCCCCGGCATCTGGTCCGACGCCCAGGTGGCCGGCTGGCAACGGGTGACCACTGCCGTGCACAAGGCCGGTGGCCGCATCGTGCTGCAACTCTGGCATGTGGGCCGCATCTCCGACCCCCGCTACCTCGACGGCGAACTGCCGGTGGCGCCGAGCGCCATCGCCGCCCAGGGCCACGTCAGCCTGCTGCGCCCCAAGCGTGACTATGTCACCCCGCGGGCACTGGAAACTGCCGAGATCCCCGGCATCGTCGCCGCCTATCGCCATGGCGCCGAGAACGCCAAGCGCGCCGGCTTCGATGGCGTCGAGGTCCACGGAGCCAACGGCTATCTGCTCGACCAGTTCCTGCAGAGCGACACCAACCAGCGCACCGACAACTACGGTGGCTCCATCGAGAATCGTGCCCGGCTGCTGCTGGAAGTGACCGACGCCTGCATCGACGTCTGGGGCGCCGATCGCGTCGGCGTGCACCTGTCCACCCGTGGCGACATGCACACCATGGGCGACAGCGACCCCGCCGCCACCTTTGGCCATGTCGCCCGCGAACTGGGCCAGCGCCAGGTCGCCTTCATCTGCATTCGCGAAGCGGCCGGCAGCGACAGCCTGGGCCCGGACCTCAAGGCGGCCTTCGGCGGCGTCTACATCGCCAACGAGAAGTTCGACAAGGCCAAGGCCAATGCCTGGCTGGACGAAGGCAAGGCCGATGCCGTGGCTTTCGGCGTGCCCTTCATCGCCAACCCGGACCTGCCGCAACGCCTGGAGCAGGATGCCCCGCTCAATGAGCCGCACCCGGATACCTTCTACAGCAAGGGGCCGGTCGGCTACATCGACTATCCGCGGCTGTAATTTTCCCGCCGACAAGAAAAGCCCGCCGATTGGCGGGCTTTTTCATGGGGATTCAGGTTTATCGCGGCCATGGGCCGCTCCTACGGTAATGTCTGAACCTGTAGGAGCGACTGCATCGGCGGACCGTCATGGCAGTGATGCCCCTAACGTCCCGGCATCAACCGTAGATACCATCTCTCCCATCAATCACAACAGGTCCTCTAAAGGGCCTGTCGTGGTTGATAAGGTCGCTGCGTCTTGAGCACGCCATAGGCGATCTGCAGCAGTTTGCGCATGGCAGCGCCCAAGGCGCTCATTCGGGCTTTGCCGCGTGCCAGTAGTCGTTCATACAGC
>NZ_VBTN01000011.1:0-424433 GCF_013277805.1 Pseudomonas sp. MS15a(2019) | reverse complement strand
CCCCACTTATCAGAGCCAAGCTGTACATGGGCGCCATAGTCGCCAAAGAGCGCAACCCCGACGTGAAAGCGCTGTATGAACGACTACTGGCACGCGGCAAAGCCCGAATGAGCGCCTTGGGCGCTGCCATGCGCAAACTGCTGCAGATCGCCTATGGCGTGCTCAAGACGCAGCGACCTTATCAACCACGACAGGCCCTTTAGAGGACCTGTTGTGATTGATGGGAGAGATGGTATCTACATCCGGTCCCTAGGCGCTGCGCTAGGCCAGGCGCAGCGGCAGGTGCAGGGTGATGATCACCTCGCCCGCGCCATTGGCGAAGCGCGCCTCGCCACCAAAGCTTTCGCTGAGCGCCTTGACGATGGGCAGTCCCAGGCCCCAGCCGCGCTTGTCGCTGCGGGTGGAGATGAAATAGGGCGTGGCCAGGTTGGCCAGGACCTCGTCGGGAAACTGCCCCAGGTTGCGCAGCTCCAGCATGACCTGATCGCCAGCCAGCCATTGCCGCACCTGGATCGGCGTTCCCGTGTCGCCATGCTTGGCGGCGTTGAGCACCAGGTTGTCGAAGATGCGCAGGAAGGCGTATCTGTCCCACAGCACCTCCAGCTCCGGGTTCTCCAGTTGCAGCTCGAGGTGATTGCCGAATTGCAGCCGTAGATTGGCCGCGGCGTCGTTCAGCAGCGGACCCAGCACCAGCGGATCGCCGCTGAGACGGACACCGCCGCCCAGGCTCATGTGGCTGATGTCCAGCACGTCGGTGATCATCTGGTTCATGCGCTGCAGGTTGTCGTGCAAGGTCTGCAGCAGATCGTCGGTGCGTCGCGCCGGGCTGCGCTGCATCAGGTTGACCACCATGGTGGCGGCCGTCAGCGGCGAGCGCAGGTCGTGGTTGAGCGATCTCATGAAGCGTTCCAGCATGACCTTTTCCGCCTGCAGGTTCTCGCTGCGGGCGATGGCCGAATTGCGCTGCTGCTCCATGTGCCCGACCCGGGAGCTGGCCTTGAGCAGGGCGCCGACGGTGGCCAGCACCTCTTCCGGATTGATCGGGTGGGTCAGGTAGGCCTGGGCCCCGGTGTTGAAGCCCTGGGCCTTGTCCTTGCCGGAGACGAAGGTGGCCGAGATGTTGATGATGGCCGGCAGCCGACCCCAACCGCACCTGTGCTCGATGGCCTGGATCAGCTCGAAGCCGGTGGTGTCCGGTAGATTGACGTCGATGATCACCAGTTCGACGGATTCGTCGATCAGCGCCAGGCCAGCGGCTCCGCTGGCCGCTTCCAGCACTTCGTAGTGGGTCTGGCTGCCGAGGATCTTGCGCAGCACATAGCGATTGGCCTCGGTGTCATCGATGATGACGATACGGCGCTGGGCACTAGTCATCGGACAGGCTCCGCGCCAGCGCACAGACCTCGGCCAGCAGCCGCTCGGCGTGATCGGGGGCGTGCTTGAATAGGATGGCGTGGCAGTAGTCCTGCAGGCGTTGGCGACCCGCCTCGTCCAGGGGCTGGGCGGTGTTGATCAGCACCCGTCGGTGCATGCTCCAGTCCATGCTGGCGAGCAGATCCTCACCGTTGATGTCGGGCAGGTCGAGGTCGAGGATGATGATGTCCGGGCGTACCGCATTGAGCCGATCCAGGCTGCTGCGGGCGCTGTCGGCCTCCAGCAGCACGGGATTGAGCCGTTCGAGGGTACGACGGACCAGATAGCGATCCCCTTCGTTGTCTTCGATCACCAGCACGGTGAGGCCGCTGAGATCGGGTTCCGGTTCGGCAGCGCGGTGACTGGCGTAGTGGCGCGGCAGGCGCAGGGTGAAGCGACTGCCGCGGCCGACCTCGCTGTCCAGGGACAGCTCGCCGCGCAGCAGCACGGCCAGGCGCTGCGCCAGGGGCAGACCCAGGCCGGTGCCTTCGATATGGGTCAGGTGCGGCGAGCGGATCCGCTCGAATTCCTCGAAGATCTTCTGCTGATCCGCGGCGGCGATGCCGATGCCGCTGTCTTCCACCAGGAATTCCAGGCTGGCGTCGTCCGGCTGGAACACCTGGATACGCACCTGGCCCCGAGGGGTGTACTTGAAGGCGTTGGAGATCAGATTGCGCAGCACCTGGAACAGCCGGCTCTCATCGGTATCCAGCAGCACCTCGGCGGGCGGCGGGGCGACGCTGAAACTGACCTGGGGATAGCGCGGCGCCAGGGCGGCGGCGAACTGTTCCAGGCGGTCGACGAAGGGCCCCAGCGGGAAGGGCTGGGGCACGATGGTCAGGCGACCGGACTGCACCTCGGCCAGGGCCAGCAGCTCGCTGACCAGATTGGCCAGTTCCAGCGCCGCATCGCTGATGAAGCGCACCTGGCGCTGCTGTTCGGCATTGAGCGCCCCGTCCACGCCGCTGGCGAGCAGCTTGGCGACGTTCTCGATGATGTTGATCGGGGTGCGGAATTCATGGGTCATGTTGGAGAAGAAGCGCGTCTTCGCCTCGCTGGCCTCCTTGAGTTCCTGGGTGGCCTTTTCCAGTTCGGAATAGAGCGCCACCACCCCCTGATTGGTGTTTTCCAGTTCCTTGTTGGTGACCTCCAGTTCCGACTGGCGCAGTTGCAGTTCGGTGTTGGTCAGCAGCAGTTCTTCGCTCTGCAGGCGGATCTGCTGATAGGGATCCGGTGGCGGACTGCCTTGCAGGTCGGCCGTCAGCGCCTGGAGCAGGTCAGCGTGGGGAAAGGGCCGTGGCGCCTGGTACTTGCGGGCGGTGATGCAGGTGCCGGCGGGGGAGGTCTGGATGTCGAAGTCGTCGAACAGCCGCTGGGCGCCGCGCAGGCCGATACCCATGCCGGTGTTGGAGCGATAGCTGCCCGCGCGGATGGCGTCCATCTCGGCGATACCCGGGCCCTGGTCGACCGCACGCACCTCCAGGCCGCGCAGGCGCTGGCCGTCATCTCGCAGCAGGGCGAAGTCGAAATGCCCGCTGCCGGCGTACTGATGGATGTTGCGCGCCAGTTCGGAGACCGCGGTGGCCAGACGGATCTGCTCCAGCACCGGCCATTCCAGAGCCGCGGCCAGGCGCTTGGCGGCCTGGCGGCAATGCACGATGTCCTGCTCGCTGCGCAGGGCGAGGGTCAGCAGGGGCAAGACGTCAGACATGCTTGAGTACCAAAACGGTGGCATCGTCGGCGGAGCGCCGGAAGTCGCGATGCAGAAGGGCGGCGATCAGCGCCGGATGGCGCGCCCCGAGCCCGGAGTGCTCGCCCAGGCCTACCTTGGACGTCAGTCCATCGGAGTTCAGCACCAGCAGGGTGCCGGGTGTCCAGGGGTAGGTATAGGTCTGGATCCGTCCGATCCGGTAGCCCAGGGTGCCATTGTTGGACACCAGGCTGCGCGAGGTGTTGCCGAGCAGGCGCCCGGCGATGTTGCCGATGCCGCAAAAGCTCACCTGGCCCTGATCGGGGTCCAGCTCGGCCAGGGCCAGGGCGGCGCCACGGGTGTCCATCAGCGCCTGGTGCAGGTTCTCCATCAGTCGCTGCAGCGGCAGGTGCGCGCCATGGCGCAGGAACAATTCTCGCGCCCGGCGACTGGCCGTGGCGGCTTGCCGGCCGTGTCCCAGGCCATCGCAGACCAGCAGGCGGCGCCCGCTGACCGCCCAGGTGTCGCCGCAGACCTCTTCCTCGGGATGCGGCGTGCACAGGGCGCCATGCTGCAGCCGGCTGCTGGGCGTGCCCGCCAGATGAAAGCGGGCCAGCACCACGGTGCCCTGACCGGGTCGCGAATGGATGTCGAACACATCGGCCTGCCGGCGGATCGCCCCCAGGCCGGCACCCAGCGTCGCGGCCGTGCTGTAGTGATCGCTCAGGCAGCGGGCGACGTCGTGCATGCCCGGGCCGCGATCCACCGCCAGGACATCGAGCACGCCTTCGCCGCTCAGGGTGGCCAGGAGTTCGCCATGTCCGGCATGCCGAACCAGGTTGTAGCCCAGCTCCTGGGCGACGATGGTCAGGCGCCCGAGCAGGGTTTCATCGGTGGTGACGGTGCCGGCCAGGCGGACCAGGGCGCGCCGGGCGGCATCTACATGGACCGTGGTGGTCACCGGCAGCACCAGGCTGCACGGCTGGTCGTTCATCGCCACTTCCAGAGCTCGACGGTGGTGCCCTGGCCGGGCTGACTCTCGATGTGGAAGTCGTCCACCAGCCGCCGCGAACCGGAGAGCCCCAGACCCAGGCCCTTGCCCGAGGTGTAGCCGTCGACCATGGCGCGGTCGAGGTCGGCGATGCCCGGACCCTGGTCACGGATCACCAGGCGGATCGCCGGCTTGCCGGCGCGCAGTGTCTCCTCGATCAGGCATTCGCCGCCCAGTCCGTAGACCAGGCCGTTGCGCGCAATCTCGCTGGCCGCGGTGACGATCTTGGTCTGGGAGATCAGGCCCAGGCGGATGGCTTCGGCGACCTTGCGCACCTGCTGACGGATCAGCACGATGTCAGTCTCCTGGCGGAGTGGAAGCGTCTGTGTCTTCGCCACCCTCTGACTCCTCCAGCGATTCGTCCGCGGCGACCATGGCTTCCAGCCGGCGCATGCCCTTTTCCATGTTCAGCGCCGTGGCGATGCCCTCCAGCGACAGCCCCAGTTCCACCAGGGTGATGGCCACCGCCGGCTGCATGCCGACCACGATCACCTTGGCATCGAGGATGCGCGAGACCTGGGCGATGTGGGACAGCATCCGGCCAATGAAGGAGTCGACGATTTCCAGGGCCGAGATGTCGATGAGCACGCCCTTGGCCTTGTGGCGGACGATCTTCTCGGTGAGGTCTTCCTGCAGGTCCAGCGCCAGCTGGTCGTGCATGTCCACCTGGATGCTCAGCAGCAGGAAGGGGCCGAGCTTGAGAATCGGAATCCGGTCGATCATGGCGCGCTCCTAGCCCTTGGCGGGGGCGGCCAGGCGCACGCCCTGCTGGCGCAAGGCCAGGCGGAAGGCATCGGCCAGCGACGCCTTGGTGATCACATCGCCCAGGTCCACGCCCAGATGGACGATGGTGGCGGCGATCTGCGGGCGGATGCCGCTGATGATGCACTGGGCGCCCATCAGCCGGGCGGCGGTCACCGTCTTGAGCAGGTGCTGGGCGACCATGGTGTCCACCGTGGGCACGCCGGTGATGTCGATGATGGCGAGGTCCGATTCGGTCTGGACGATCTTTTCCAGCAGCGACTCCATCACCACCTGGGTGCGGTTGCTGTCCAGCGCGCCGATCAGCGGGATGGCCAGGATGCCGTCCCACAGTTCCACCACCGGGGTGGACAGTTCCAGCATGCTTTCCTGCTGCTCGCGGATCACCGTCTCGCGACCGTTCACATAGCTTTCCATGCTGTACAGACCGAGGTCGTCGATCAGCCGGGTGGCGGCCCAGATTTCGGCGAGGGGATCGTCGCATTCGTTCTGGATCAGGGTGAACAGCGGCTCCTTGAGCGAGAAGACGAAGGTCGCCGTCTGCGACGGCGTCAGGCCGGCACGACTCTGGTCGAAGGAAAACCGCTCCAGCAGCGCGCGCACCGGCTGCCAGTGCGGCTCGCGCAGATCCCCCAGGCCCTGGGCGGCGGCCACGGTGATGCGCCGCAACAGCTCGGCGGAGTTGGCCAGGATGGTGGTTTCGTCGAGCAGGTCGATGCGCATGCCGGCCGCGCGCTGGGCGCCGATCCAGGCGTCGAGCAGCGCCCGCTCGTGGGTGCGCAGCAGCTCGACCAAAGCGGTACTGTACATGGGGGTTCCTAGGTGACGAAGAGGGCGGCTCAGGAAGGGCCGACCGGACGAAGAGGGTGTGGGAAAGAGATGGCAGGCGCGAATGGGGACCCGGCGCTACGGCCAGGTCCCCGAGAGATCACATGTCCATCTTTTCCTTGGTGATCTTGCCGGTCTTGGCGTCGGCATGGAAGTCATACTTCATACCATCTTTCTTCATGCCTTCGCCTTCCCACTGACCGTCATCGGCTTCGATCTTGGTGATCGAGGTGTAGCCCTGCTCCATGAGCTTGGACTTGACGTCGTTCATGGGCATCCAGTCGGCGCCGGGCTGGTCGGCCAGGGCCGCGGTGCTGGCCAGGACGGAACAGGCAAACAGGGAAGCGAGCAGCTTGGATTTCATCGCGAGACCTCGTCGTGGTGGTATGTCCTGACCTTGGACCACCACCACGTGCGACAGATCCGTCTGGCCCAGGCGTTAGACTGACGATTCTTCGACCAGGTGTGGCAACAGCCCGGCAGGGGCCTTGGCGCTCTTGGGCTTGGCTTTGCGCGACTCATAGGGGCGGCTGGCCAATCGCCAGAGGTCCCGCCAGCGTTCGGCGAGGGCGGTGGGCTTGTCCAGATAGAGACGCAGGCCCAGGGAAAAGGCCTTCAGCTGCAAGCGCTCGCGCTGCTGGGCCAGGCTCTCGCCAATGGCCAGGCGGGTATTGCTGGCGCCGAACAGCGTCGGCTCGCTTTCCAGCAACAGCTGCATCACCGCCAGGTCGTGATCGTCGCCCAGGTATTCCGACAGACGCTTGAGGCTCTTCTGGCGCGTCTTGAATTCCGCTGGCCAGGCCGCGGCGAGCAGCTGGGTGTGATACCAGTGATCCTTCACCCGCTTGCGCCAGTCGTGCAGGGTCTCGTCGGTGGGCTTGTCGCGGGCGGTCTTGAGCGCCTGACGCCCGGCCTTGTAGTTGTCTTCCAGGCCACGGGCGAACAGCCCGAAGCCCTTGCCGGAGAGCTTCCAGCCAGCCACTTCCTCGCGCAGGGCGGTCAGTTCCTCAAGCAACTCGGGATGGCCGCTGGCTGCGGCGATCTGCTGGTCGGCGCGCTCCTGTAGGCGCTGGCGCACCCGCTTCATGGCCGGCGAAGCGAACCTCTTGCGGTCGGACTCACCCAGCTTGTCCCAGCTTTCCACCAGGGCGGCGCTGTCGCGTAGCGACGACAGCTGGCGGCCCAGGTCGCGCAGGCGCCGATTGCGACTGGCGAAGGCGCGCTTGCCCAGGGCGCCGTGCAACAGCCGCAAGAGGGCGCGTAGTTCCTTGAGTCGCTTGCGCGTCTCGTGGACGCCTTTGGGGGTACCGCTCGCCAGGGACGTCTCAGCCTGTACCAGACGATCCGTCACCACGCGGCGGACTTCCTCGTCAGCTGCTTGCCGCGCATCGAAACGAAAGGCCATCGAAATCTCCTCAATAGGTGGACTGCAGACCCGCGCTACGCGGGAGCGTAACGGTAAGAAAGACCTCCACGACAGCGGGAGATGCCAAATTTCATCTAAACGTCATATTTCCTTCATGAGATCTAGCAGCGGGCACCGCCTGCCGCCTGGCCGGTCAGAAGGGCTATAGTTGCCCGACCACCAGAGCGAGGAGATCCGGATGTTCGAAGCCGCCGAAAACGAACACCTGCTCGACGAGGCCACCTACGACGCCAAGCTGCCCAAGCTGCGCGAAGCGTTGCTGGCCGCCCAATACGAACTCAAGGCGCAGGGCCGTTTCCCGGTGATCGTACTGATCAATGGCATCGAGGGTGCGGGCAAGGGCGAGACGGTCAAGCTGCTCAACGAGTGGATGGATCCGCGCCTGATCCGCGTCGAGACCTTTCTGCAGCCCACCGTCGAGGAGCGCCAGCACCCGCCGGCCTGGCGCTACTGGCAGCGCCTGCCGGGCAAGGGTCGGACCGGCGTCTTCTTCGGCAACTGGTACAGCCAGATGCTGCATGGGCGGGTCAACAAGGCGCTCAGTCGCGTCGAACTGGATGCCGCCATCGGCCAGGCGGAGCGTTTCGAGCGGATGCTCGCCGACGAGGGCGCGCTGATCCTCAAGTTCTGGTTCCATCTTTCCAAGCCCCAGCTCAAGCAGCGCCTGAAGCACCTCAAGAACGATCCTCGCCTGGGCTGGAAGCTCAGTCCGCTGGACTGGCGCCAGGCCAAGGTCTACGACCGCTTCGTCAAGGAGGGCGAGCGGGTGGTGCGGCGGACCCATCACGACTACGCCCCCTGGCACGTGGTGCCCGGTTTCGACGAGCGCTTTCGCAGCCTGACCGTCGGCACCGTGCTGCTCAAGGCGCTGCAGCGCGCCCTGGCCAACAAGCCGCGCAAGCAGCGCCGGGCCGCCGCCGTGCTGCCGCCGCCGGTGGATGGCCGCGGCGTGCTGGAGGCCATGGACCTGAGTCAGCGCCTGGACAAGGCCGATTACGAAGACCAGCTGCTCGCCGAGCAGGCCCGCCTGGCGCGGCGCCTGCGCGACAAGAAGTATCGCCGTCATGCCCTGGTGGCGGCCTTCGAGGGCAACGATGCCGCCGGCAAGGGCAGCGCCATCCGCCGCGTCACCGGCGCCCTGGATCCGCGCCAGTACCGCATCGTCCCGGTGGCCGCGCCCAGCGACGAGGAACTCGCCCAGCCCTATCTCTGGCGCTTCTGGCGGCACATTCCGCGGCTGGGCAATTTCACCATCTTCGATCGTTCCTGGTACGGCCGGGTGCTGGTGGAGCGGGTCGAGGAGCTGACACCGGTCGCCGACTGGCAGCGGGCCTATGGCGAGATCAACGACTTCGAGGAGCAGCTCCACGACGCCGGCATCGTGCTGGCCAAGTTCTGGCTGGCCATCGACCAGGACACTCAGCTGGAGCGCTTTCGTGCCCGCGAGGAAACGCCCTTCAAGCGATTCAAGATCACCGAGGACGACTGGCGCAATCGCGACAAGTGGGACCTCTACAGCCAGGCCGTCAACGACATGGTGGTGCAGACCAGCACCGCCATCGCGCCCTGGACGCTGGTGGAGGCCAACGACAAGCGTTTCGCGCGGGTTAAGGTGCTAAGGACACTCAACGAGGCGCTAGAAAGGGCGTATGACAAAGGTTGAAAGGCTGCTGCCTGTGGGCTAGGCGCTTCGCTTCATACCTATCTCACGACGTTTATCGTAGACGTGCAGGCGCGGAGAATGCGCCCCTTTCCAGAAGGGTGAGCGGAATCGTTGCGTAGGGGGTTGAGCGGCATGGATGCCGCGAGAGTCGCGAGGGCCATGGATGGCCCTTCGTGGCGTGCCCCTGGAGCGGCGATGGAGCGAACGAACCCCGGCGCAGCCGGGGCCGATGGAGGGGCAAGCGTTTTTGGTTACTTTTGCCGCGACTGGCAAAAGTGACTCGCCCGGGTGGGCGAAATTAAAGGCTTCAGCAGGCACGCTAATCAGCTGAATAGCGCAAGCCAGGCAACCACCAAATCCTAGAAACGAAAAAGCCCCGCCGAAGCGGGGCCTTTCTGCAACCGGATCAGTCGTTAGACGACTTGAACCTGGTCAGCTTGCATACCCTTCTGGCCTTTGACAGCCACGAAAGTGACCTTCTGGCCTTCGCTCAGGCTCTTGAAGCCGGCGCTTTCGATGGAGCGGTAGTGCACGAACAGGTCGGCGCCGCTTTCCGGGGTGATGAAGCCGTAGCCTTTCTCATCGTTGAACCACTTGACGGTGCCATTTTCACGATTGGACATGAGTATCTCCAGGTGTAGGGGGAACAACCACGTTAGCGAGACATTCGCTAGCGGGACTGTAATGCGAGAGTGAGACGAGCCAGGAGATGAAAATGAAGCAACATCAAGCAGGTATCGAGTAACTATTGCAGTAGCAGTGCCCACACCATACTCGCTTTCGCGAGCTTGTATAGCCCTGATTCGCATATTTGTTGACCAGTGGCGCTGCTTGCGCTGCCAGGGCGTCTCACTCAGGCTACGGATTCCCCTGCTCGAAAGAGACTCCGCATGGACAAGCTGCACCGGATCAAGGGGGCCTGGCCCTACCTGATCGCCGTCTTTCTCAACGCCTTCGTCGATCTTGGCCACAAGATCGTCATCCAGAACACCGTGTTCAAGGTCTATGACGGTTCCACCCAGGTGGTGCTGACCGCCCTGGTCAACGGCATGATGCTGCTGCCCTTTATCCTGCTGTTCAGTCCCTCCGGCCATGTAGCCGATCGCTTCGCCAAGGTGTGGGTGCTGCGACTCGGCGGCTGGGCGGCGGTGGCCATCACCCTGGGCATCACCCTGGCCTACTATGCCGGGCTGTTCGAACTGGCCTTCGCCATGACGCTGTTGCTGGCCATCCAGGCGACCTTCTATTCGCCGGCCAAGTACGGCTACATCAAGGCGCTGTTCGGCAAGCAGCGGCTGGCCGAGGGCAATGGCCTGGTGCAGGCCAATTCCATCATCGCCATCCTGGCCGGCACCGTGGTCTTCACCGCCTTCTTCCAGCTGCACCTGGGCGAGGGCCATGCCACGCCCCATGCGATCCTGCAGGACATCGCGCCGCTGGGCTGGCTGCTGGTGCTCTGCAGCCTGGCCGAGGTGGCGTTGCTCTATCGCCTGCCGCTGCTGGAAGAGCCCAAGCCGCGCGAGCCCTTCGACTGGCATGCCTATCTGCGGCTGCAGACCGCCCGGCGCAACCTGGCGGTGATCGGCGAGAATCCGGTGATCCGCCTGTCGATCATCGGCCTGGCGGTGTTCTGGTCGGTGGGCCAGGTGCTGCTGGCGAGCTTTCCGGCCTATGCCAAGGATCACCTGGGCATCGACAACGTGCTGCTGTTGCAAGGCATCCTGGCCTGCGCCGGCATCGGCATCGCCTTGGGCTCGGCGCTGGCCAGCCGGGCCTCCCGCGGGCGCATCGAGACCGGGCTGATCCCGGTGGGCGCCCTGGGCATCGCCCTTGGCCTGTGGTGGCTGCCGGCGCCCAGTTCGGCGCTGGTGCATGCGCTCAATTTCATTTTCATCGGGCTGATGGGTGGGCTGTTCATCGTGCCGCTCAATGCTCTGATCCAGTTCCATGCCCGTGAGGACCAGCTCGGCACGGTGCTGGCGGCCAACAACTGGGTGCAGAACGTCGCCATGCTGAGCTTTCTGGTGCTCACCGCGGTGATCGCTCTGCTCGGCCTGGACAGTCGCTGGCTGTTGCTGCTGATCGCCGCCGTGGCGCTGATCGGCGGCGCCTACACGGTGTGGAAGCTGCCCCAGAGTCTGGTGCGTTTCCTGCTCGGTCTGATGGTCACCCGGCACTACCGCATCCAGGTCCAGGGCCTGCAGAACCTGCCGGCCCAGGGCGGGGTGCTGCTGCTGGGCAATCACATCAGCTGGGTCGACTGGGCCATGGTGCAGATCGCCAGTCCGCGCCCGGTACGCTTCGTGATGCTGCGCGCCATCTACGAGCGCTGGTACCTGAAGCCCTTTCTCAAGGCCATGGGCTGCCTGCCCATCGCCCAGGGCAGCGGCGCCGGCGCGGCGCTGGAGCAGGTGGCCGGGCTGCTGAGCGCCGGCGAAGTGGTCTGCCTGTTTCCGGAAGGGGCGATCAGCCGCACCGGTCAGCTCGGCGAATTCCGCCGCGGCTATGAAAAGGCCTGCGAGCGGGTCGGTCCCGAGGTGCAGATCGTGCCCTTCTACCTGCGCGGCCTCTGGGGCAGCCAGTTCTCGCGCTCTTCCAGCAAGCTCAAGGAGCTGCGGGACAGCCCGCTGCACCGCGAGGTGGTGGTGGCCTTCGGCAAGGCGTTGCCCAAGGACACTCCGGCCGATGTGCTCAAGCGGCGGATCTTCGAGTTGTCGATTCGCTCCTGGGAGCGCTACATGCAGGGCCTGCCGTCGCTGGCCGATGCCTGGGTCGCCAGCGTCAAGCGCCGGCCCAATGGCCTGGCGCTGATCGACGACCTGGGCGCGCCGCTCAAGGCCGCCCAGGCGCTCACCGGCGCCGCCTGCCTGGCGCGGCGGATGCGCAAGCGGCCCGAGGCCAATCTCGGCCTGCTGCTGCCGACCAGCAGCGGCGGCATGCTGGCCAACATGGCGGTGCTGCTGGCCGGCAAGACCCTGGTCAATCTCAACTACACGGCCACGCCCGAGGCGCTGGCATCCGGCCTGGACCAGGCCGGTATCCGTACCGTCTACACCTCCAAGCGCTTTCTCGACCGCCTGCGCAAACGCGGCCTGCCGGTGGACGAGTTGCTGGCCGGACGCGAGGTGGTGGACCTGGAAGAGCTGCGCGCCGGCATCGGCAAGGCCGAGCTACTGGCCAACTGGCTGGCGGTCTGGCTGTTGCCCACCGCCATGCTGCAGGTGCTGGTGAGCCGCGCCCACGATCCCGCGGCCACCGCCGCCATCCTCTTCTCCAGTGGCAGCGAGGGTACGCCCAAGGGGGTGATGCTCAGCCACAGCAACCTCATGGCCAATCTCAAGCAGACCTCGGACGTGCTCAACACCCAGGACGACGACGTCTTCATGGCCTCGCTGCCGCTGTTCCACGCCTTCGGCCTCACCGTGACCCAGTTCCTGCCGCTGATCGAGGGGGTGCCGGTGGTCTGCCAGGCCGATCCCACCGACGTGGCCGGCATCGCCAAGGCGGTGGCCACCCATCGCGCCACGGTGCTCTGCGGCACCTCGACCTTCCTGCGGCTGTTCGTGCGCAACACCAAGGTGCATCCGCTGATGCTGGAGAGTCTGCGCATCGTGGTGGCCGGTGCCGAGCGCCTGGATCCGGCGGTGCGCGAGGCCTTCAAGCTCAAGTTCAACCAGGACATCTACGAAGGCTACGGCGCCACCGAGACCGCGCCGGTGGCGTCGGTCAACCTGCCCGACGCCCTGGACGTCAGCTACCTGCAGGTGCAGCGTGGCGGCAAGCTCGGCACCGTGGGCATGCCGCTGCCAGGGACCGGCTTCAAGATCGTCGACCCCCAGACCCTTGCCGAATTGCCCACCGGCGAGGCGGGCATGGTGCTGATCGGCGGACCGCAACTGATGCAGGGCTACCTGAACGATCCCGAGCGCACCGCCAAGGCGATCCGCGAGATCGACGGCGAGCGCTGGTACGTGACCGGCGACCAGGGTCGGCTGGACGAGGACGGCTTTCTCACCATCGTCGACCGCTATTCGCGCTTCGCCAAGATCGGCGGCGAGATGGTCAGCCTGGGCGCCGTGGAGCAGGCCCTGGCCAAGGCGGTGGCCGATCCGGAGATCGAGCTGCAGGCGGTCAATCTGCCGGATGCCAGGAAGGGCGAGCGCATCGTGGTGCTGCATACCGGCACCCTGGACGGCGCGGCGGTGGAAAAGACGCTGCTGGCCCAGGGGGTGAGCGGACTGCTGCTGCCCTCGGCTTGGCTGGCGGTGGACAGCCTGCCGAAACTGGGGACCGGTAAGGCCGACGTGGCCGGCGCGAAACGTCTGGCGCAGACGCGGTTGAGCGAGGCGGGGGAGGCCTAGGCGATAAATCGTCCATCCGGCGCCGGTGAACCCTAAAGCCTGACGCCGTTTGGCCGATCATGAGGAGGCTAATCTTTTTTTCGAGGTCTTCCCGGTGAAGCTACGCTCCCTCAACATCGCCCCGCGGGCCCTGGTTGCCTTTGGTTTCTTCGCCCTGCTGGTGATCGGCCTCGGGCTGTTTTCCCTGGGCCAGAATCGCGTCATCAAGGAGGGCGAGGAGCAGATCGTCGGCAACGTGATTCCCAGCGTCCAGGTCATCGGCGAGATCCGCGCCGACCTGCTGAGTCTGCGCATGCACAACCAGGGCCTGATGCTGGCGACCTCCAACGCCGAGACCCAGGCCGTGCACAAGGCCATAGACGCGGCCAAGGCCACCCTGGAGCAGCACGTGCGCCAGTTCGACGCCCTGCTGCTGAGCGACAACGGGCGTGAGGTTTACACCCGCTTGACCGGCCAGCTGACCACCTACCTGGACAACCAGAACCGCTATCTCAAGGCGCTGGACGACCAGAACGACGCCGAGTTGCTCAAGCTCGCCGGTCAGGACGGCGAGATGGCCCGTAGCGGCAATGCCCTGAGCGCCACCGTCAACGAACTCGCCGGGCTGGTCGATGGCAAGGTCACGCGTCTGGCCGCTGCTTCCATGGCCAGCTACCACAACGCCATCGCCATCACCGTGGCGGTGATGGTGGCGGCCCTGGCCGGTACCCTGCTGCTGGCCTGGCGCTTCACCCGCAGTCTCACCGGGCCGCTGGAAAAGGCCCTGGCGGTGGCCGAACGCATCGCCGCCAATGACCTCAGTCGGTCGGTCGAGCAGGACGGGCGTGACGAACCCGGCCGGCTGCTGGCGGCCATGGCGCGGATGCAGGACAACCTGCGCGGCACCCTGGAGCGGCTGACCCTGTCGTCCACCACCCTGGCGTCTACCTCCGAGGAGATGTCGACGGTCACCGAGACCGGCCTGCGCGGCATTCAACGGCAGAACGACGAACTGGCCCAGGCCGCCACCGCCGTCAACCAGATGACCGCTGCGGTGGAGGAGGTGGCGCGCAATGCCGCTGCCGCCAGCGCCGCCGCCCAGGATTCGCGCACCTCGGCCGATCTTGGCCAGCGCCGGGTCGAGGAGACCCTCACCACCATTCACGCGCTGCACACGGCGGTGACCTCCAGCAGCGGCGAGATCGACGGCCTGGCCGCCCAGGTGCAGCGCATCAGCGGGGTGCTCGACGTCATCCGCGGCATCGCCGAACAGACCAATCTGCTGGCGCTCAACGCCGCCATCGAAGCCGCGCGGGCCGGCGAGGCGGGCCGCGGTTTCGCCGTGGTGGCCGACGAGGTACGCGCCCTGGCGGCCCGCACCCAGCAATCCACCGGTGAGATCGAAGACATGATCGGCGCCATCCAGGGTGGCGCGGGCAAGGCGGTGGACGCCATGGCCACCAGCAATCAGCAGGCCGGTGCCTGCCTGACGGTGGCCGCGGCCGCCGGCGAGGCCCTGGCCGAGATCGGTCGCCACATCGTGCAGATCACCGAGCGCAACCTGAGCATCTCCGCTGCCACCGAAGAGCAGGCCCAGGTGGCCCGCGAGGTGGATCGCAACCTCACCAGCATTCGCGACCTGTCCACCCAGAACGCCGCCGGGGCCGGGCAGACCGCGGCCGCCAGCACCGACCTGGCGCGTCTGGCCGGTGACCTGAGCGGTGCGGTGCGACAGTTCCGCTTGTAGGCAGCACAAGACAGCGCAGGCGTGCCCCGCCTCAGCGGCGCGGTGCGCTCAAGGCACCAGCGCCAGGGCCGTGCGCAGATCGACCACCAGGACATCCAGATAGCCACCCTGCAGCGCACCGCGGATGGCGTTGACCTTGCGCAGGCCGCCGGCCAGGCCCACCACGCGGTCGATCTCCAGCAGTTGCGGCAGGTCCACCGCGACCACGGTCTCTTCACTGTCGTCCAGCACCGGCCGGCCCTGGGCGTCGAAGTACCTGAGGCAGATGTCGCCCACCGCGCCGCGGGCGGCCAGCACTTCCAGCATGGCCTCGCCATGGTAGTTGCCGCTGTTGCGTAGGAGCTGCGAAGGCTCCAGCTCGCCGATGCCGACCAGGGCCACGGTGAGCCGGGCGAAGCGTTCGGTGACCTCGCGTACCTCGTCCAGTTGCAGGATGCGCTGGCGACTCTCGGGTGACTGCTCGATGCTCTGGGACGGCAACAGATAGGCCGGGCAACCGAGCAGATTGGCCAGTTGCTGGGTCAGCAGGGTGGCTTCGAAAGCCCCTTTGTTGCCGACCCCGCCGAGCAGCTGCACCACCTCGGTCGCGCCCTGGCGACTGCTGCCCCGGTGCATGTGGCCAACCATGGCGCGGATGGTGGAGCTCCAGGAAGAGATGCCGATGTGGTCCTTCTCGGTGACGCTGGTTTCCAGGTAATGGGCGGCGGCCGAGCCGATGGCCTGCTTGATGGCCTCTTCGTCATCGCCGGTGGGCTCCACCACGATGGCCTGGCGGATGCCGTAGCGCTGCTGCAGCTGACGCTCCAGTTCCAGGTGGAAATTGCGTGGTCGCTGCACCGAGATGCGCACGATGCCTTCCTTGAGCGCTCGGCTCAGGGCGCGGCTGACGAAGGATTGCGACAGGTCGAGCTGTTCGGAGATCTGCGACTGCTTGAGTCCCTCTTCGTAGTAGAGGGAGGCGATCTTGGTCAGCAGGCGTTGTTCTTCGAGGTTACTCATCCAGATTCCCGGTACCAGCGGCTAGGTCGCGCCCAGGGTCGCCAGGCCGGCCTGGCCATGACGAACCGCCGAAAAGCAGGCACGTACCTGTTAGAAAGGCGCATTTTCCCGCTATTTTCCCTCAGCCTCTCGCTGGACGCCAAGGCTTTTGCGGCCTGGGCGCCCAGGGGGCGATCTCAGGACATGATGAGGCCACCGTCCACATTGATCGCCTGGCCGGTGATGTAGGCTGCGTCCGCCGAGGCCAGGAAGGTCACTAGGCCGGCCACGTCGGCCGGGGTGCCGGCGCGCTTCATGGGGATGTTGCCGACCCATTCGGTCATCAGCTCGCCCTGGCCATAGCGCTTTTCCGGGGTGGAGAGGATCTCGCCCCAGACCCGGTCGTTGTAGTCCCACATCTCGCTTTCGATGATGCCTGGGCAGAAGGCATTGACCGTGATGCCATGGCGTGCCAGTTCATGGGCCAGGCTTTGGGTGATGCCAATGACGCCCATCTTGCTCGCCGCATAGTGAGGCGTGTAGATGAAGCCCTGGCGACCCTGGCCGGAGCTGGTGTTGATCAGGCGTCCACCACGCCCGGCGGCGACCATGTGCCTGGCCGCCTCGCGGCAGCACAGCCAGACGCCGGTAGTGTTGACCTGCAGGATGCGGTCGAAGTCTTCCCGCGGCATGCGATCGAAGGCGTCGATGGTGATGATCCCGGCGTTCTGCACCGAGACGTCGATGCGGCCGAAGCGGGCTTCGGCCTGGGCATAGAGGTCGGCCACCGCCGCCTCGTCGGTGATGTCCACCACCAGCGGCAGGACTTCGGCCCCAGTATCGGCCACCAGCCGTGCAGCGGTCTCATGCACCCGCTCGGCATTGGACACCAGCACCAGATTGGCACCCTCACGACCGAAGCGCTCGGCGATACCCTCGCCGATGCCCCGGCAACCGCCGGTGATGACCACGGTTTGATCTGCGAAGCGACGTTCCACGTGAAACCTCCTAAAGTCTGGCGGCAGCCCGGCGCAGGCTGGCTGTGCCGAATCGCCAGCGACGTGTTACCAGCAGACGAAACCACCATCGACGATGAGATCCACCCCGGTACAAAAGGATGCGGCCGGGCTGCAGAGGAAGATCGCCGGACCGACCATTTCCTCCACCTCGGCCATGCGGCCCAGCGGGGTGGTCTGCTCGAAGATCTTGACCTGGTCGGCCACCTCGGGACGGGTGTTCATCGGCGTGGCGGTGTAGCCGGGGCTGATGCAGTTGACGCGGATGCCGCGCTCGGCCCACTCCATCGCCAGGCTCTTGGTCAGGTGGATGACCCCGGCCTTGGAGGTGTTGTAGTGGGCCTGCAGGAGGCCGCGGTTGACGATGCTGCCGGACATGGAGGCGATGTTGACGATGGCGCCCTTGCCGCGCGGCAGCATGACCCGCGCCTGGGCCTGGCAACTGAGCATCACCCCGGTGAGGTTGATGTCGAGCATGCGCTGCCAGCGCTCCAGTTCCAGCTCCTCGGCCGGCTGGGCGTTGGCGATGCCGGCGCTGTTGACCGCGAGACTCAGGGGGCCGAGCTCGGCCTCGGTACGGGCCACGGCGGCTTCCAGGTCGGCGGCGCTGGTCACCGACCCTTCCAGGGCCAGGGCGCGGCGGCCGTGGGCCTGTATCCGCGCGACGGTACCGGCGAGGTCGCGACTGCCGGGCAGGTCGAAGCAGGCCACCTGGGCGCCGGCCTCGGCCAGTCCGACGGCGATGGCCTGGCCGATGCCGCTGCCGGCACCGGTGACGAAGGCGGTCTGGCCGCCGAGATCGAAGAGACGCATGGGAAAACTCCTAGTCAGGCGGTCGCCAGTTCCATCACGGCCACCGGAGTGGCCTGTTCACGTTCGAGAATGCCCATCTGCTGGCCACGGCTCATCACCATGACCCGATGCGACAGGCCGAGGACCTCGTCGAGGTCCGAGCTGACCACGATCACCGCCATGCCGGTGGCCGCCAGTTCGGCGATCACCTGGTAGATGGCGGCGCGGGCGCCGACGTCGATGCCGCGGGTGGGCTCGTCGAGGATGAAGACCTTGGGATTGCGCGCCAGCCACTTGGCGATGATCACCTTCTGCTGGTTGCCGCCGGACAGGGCGGCGATGGCCTGCTCCGGCTGGCCCTTGACGCCGAGCCGCGCCACCGCCTTGCGGGCGAAGGCGCGCAGGCCGCCGGGCGAGACCCAGCCGCCACCGGCGAGCAGGTCGGTGTTGCCATAGATGAGGTTTTCCTCGATGGCGTGATCGACCACCACGCCCTGCTGCTTGCGATCCTCGGGCACCAGCACGATGCCGGCATGGATGGCGTCGTAGGGACTGGCGAAGCGGCAGGCCTGGCCTTCCAGCACCAGTTCGCCGGTGACCTGTTCGGCCGCGCCGGCGATGGCGCGGACCAGCTCGGTACGCCCCGCGCCGACCACCCCGGCCACGCCAAAGACTTCGCCCGCGCGCACGCTGAAATCGATGTGCTTGAGCGGCATCTCGCGGCAGCTCAGACCCTTCACCCGCAGCACCTCGCGGGTAGCGGGCGCTGCCATGGCCGGGAAGATGCGTTCCACGCTGCGGCCGACCATCTCTTCCACCAGTTGCCGCACCGGCACCTGGGCGGTGGCGTGCAGGGCGATCTGGCGACCGTCGCGCAAGACCAGCACCCGGTCGGCGATGCGCGCGATCTCTTCCAGGCGATGGCTGATGTAGATGAAGGACACGCCCTCGGCCTTGAGCCGCTCGACCTGGGCGAACAGCAATTCGGTCTCTTCGCCGCCCAGGGCCGCGGTGGGTTCGTCGAGGATCAAGAGGCGCGCCTTGAGGGTCAGCGCCTTGGCGATCTCCACCAGCTGCTGGGCGGCCACACTGAGGCCAGCCACGGTGCGCGTGGCGGGTACCTTCACGCCCAGGCGATCCAGCTGACGCTGGGCCTCGGTTTCCATGAAGGCTCGATCGATGCGGCCGCCGCGCATGGGCAGGCGACCGACGAACATGTTCTCGGCGATGGTCAGCTCCGGCAGCAGGCGGATTTCCTGGTGAATCAGGCCGATGCCGGCGGCCAGGGCGGCGCCGGGAGAATCCGGAGCGTAGTCGCGCCCCAGCCAGGTCATGCGCCCACCGGTCTCGGGCGGCACCAGGCCGGCGATGATGGACGACAGGGTGGACTTGCCAGCGCCGTTCTCGCCGAGCAGGGCCAGGACTTCACCGGGCTGGATATCGACGTCCACCCCGCTCAGCACCTCGATGCCGGCGTATTTCTTGCCGATGTTTCTCAGGCTGAGGGCGGCGGGCTGTTCCAGGGGCATGGCGGCGGACATGGGGCCTCCGAAGGGGGGGGCTGAACCGGTGCCTCCATTGCAAGGCACATAAGGCATGGGCTGGATGCGGCGGGCGCTGCCCGCCACTGGCCAGTCCTACTGTTACGGATGGTTCTCGATGAAGGGGGCGACGTTATCCTTGGTGGTCAGGATCGCCTCCTGCAGCTGCTCCTTGGGTACCTGCTTGCCTTCCTTGAGCGCCACCGCCGATTCCAGGGCCAGGCGCCCCATCTTGCGGGTCTGCTGGGTCATGGTGGCGGACAGGGTGCCGGCGGCCACCGCCTTGAGGCCGGCCACGTCGCCGTCGAAGCCGACGATGGTCACCGGATGGTCGAGGTTGGCGACCTTGACCGCCTGGGCAGCGCCAAGGGCCATGGCGTCGGCGCGACCAAAGAAGACGTTGATGTTGGGGTCACGCTGGAGCATGTCCTGGGCCACGGCGAAGCCCTTGTCCTGGGCCCACTCGGCAGGCTGCTGGGCAACCACCTTCAGCTCGGGAAACTTGGCCAGGCCTTCGGCAAAGCCCTTGGCGCGATCGTTTTCCGGCGTGGTGCCGATCTGGCCCTGGAGGATGGCTACGCGGCCCTTGCCTTCGGTGACCTTGCCGACGTATTCGGCCAGGGTGCGGGCGGCGGCGACGCTGTCGCTGGCGATGAAGGTGTCACCCGGGGCATCGGGGGCGTTGCGGTCCACCGCCACCACCGGGATGCCAGCGGCCTTGGCTGCCTTGACCGGGACGCCGGCGGCGGTGGCGCCGGCTGGGATATAGATCAGGGCGTCGACCTGGCGGGTGATCAGATCCTGGATCTGGTTGACCTGGGTCGCCGAATTGCCTTGGGCGTCCACGGTGATGACCTTGATGCCCTTGGCCTTGCCCTCGGCCTCGACGGCCTGCTTGATCTGGTTGAAGAAGTCGGCCTGCAGGTTGGCCACGGCCAGCCCCACGGTGAGTTCCTTGGCCTGGGCATTGAAGGCAGCGGTGCAGGTCATGGCGGCGAACAGGGTACTGAGCAACAGCTTCTTGGGGGTCAGCATGGATGGCACTCCGTTGTTATTGTTGTACTGCGGTGACGAGACGAAGCAGAGCAGACCTAGCGCTGCCCGTTACGGCGGCGCAGGGTGTCCAGGGTGACGGCCAGGGCGATGACGATGCCGATGATCACCTGCTGCACGAAGGGCGAGACCCCCAGCAGATTCAGGCCATTGCGCAGCACGCCGATGATCAGCACGCCCACCAGGGTGCCCCCGACGCTGCCGACGCCGCCGCTGAGGCTGGCACCGCCGATCACCACCGCGGCGATGGCATCCAGCTCCATGGACAGGCCGGCGCTGGGCTGGGACGAATCCAGCCGCGCCGCCATGGCCACCGCGGCCAGGCCCGCCAGGGCGCCGCTCAGGGCATAGATCCAGATGGTGAGGGTGCGCACCTTGATGCCCGACAACCGCGCCACCTCGGCGCTGCCGCCCATGGCATAGAGATTGCGGCCACCGGCGCGAAAGCGCAGGAACACCCAGGCCACCAGCAGCATCAGCAGGAAGAGGCCGACGGTGACCGACAGGAAGCCGAAGTGCCGTACCGTGGCCAGGCTGGTGAACCAGTCCGGAAAACCGACGATCTGGCGGCCGTCGGTAAGGATGTTGGCCAGACCCCGGGCCACCGACATCATGGTCAGGGTGGCGATGAAGGCGGGCAACCGTGCCTTGGCGATGAGCATTCCCGACACCAGGCCGCACACCAGACCGCCGAGGATGGCCGCGGGAATCGCCAGGCCCAGCGGCCAGCCGATGTCCTGATAGAGCCAGCCCAGCAGCATCATGGAAAAGGCCAGTACCGAGCCCACCGACAGGTCGATGCCACCGATGACGATGACCAGGGTCATGCCGATGGCCAGGATGCCGAGTACCGTCACCTGATCGAGGATGTTGAGGGCGTTGCGCACGGAGAAGAAATACTCCGAGGCGAAGGAGAACACGGCGATCAGCAGCGCCAGACCGATCAGCGGACCGCCGACGTTGCGGGGCAGGCGTAGCGCCAGGCGGGCGAGTGGCTTGGCGGGTGGCGAGGCGGCCGGGGCTTTGGCGTCCACGAGCTTCTCCTGGGGTTATTGTTCTTGTGTATGGCTCGCCTGAATATTTATGCGTGCCTGATTTTTAATTCAGACTCCGCCTGTTCCAAGTGGAAGTCAAGCGCCTTTTCATCGCCACCTTCTGAACGCGATGGCCTCGGCAATCCCGCATCCAGCCGCGCATCCTACCTGCTCGACAAGGTGATGACGTCGTTCCGTCGCTATTGACGCCCCCCCGGATTGAGGTCTAAATGATAAATAAATTTTCAGTGACGAATAAATATTCATAAGACGCCCACTGAAACTTCGGCAGGCGTCTGCTCCACTGCAGCTTCGGATACCCGAGGGGGTCGCCTGATGAATCCGTTCCAGTACGACGTCGCGCAGATTCGCGAAAAGGCCCGGCTGATCCGCCGGCGCGTCATCCAGCTCAACGCCGGCTCGCCTGCCGGCGGCCATACCGGGGCGGATCTGTCGGAGACCGACATCCTCGCCACCCTCTATTTCCGCCTGCTCGACGTCGCCCCGGAACGCCTCGCCGATCCCCAGCGCGATATCTACATCCAGAGCAAGGGCCACGGCGTCGGCGGCCTCTACTGCTGCCTGGCCGAAGCCGGCTACTTCCCGCCGGAATGGCTCGACACCTACCAGCACTTCGATTCCCACCTGCCGGGTCATCCGGTACGGCAGAAGACCCCCGGCATCGAGCTCAACACCGGCGCCCTCGGCCATGGCCTGCCGGTCGCCACGGGGATCGCCCTGGCCGCCCAGCGCGATGGCAGTCCGCGCCGCGTCTATGTGCTGACCGGCGATGGCGAACTGGGCGAGGGCTCCAACTGGGAGTCGGCGCTGACCGCCGCCAAGTATCGGCTGGACAACCTCACGATGATCGTTGACCACAACCGCCTGCAACTGGCCGGCCCCACCGCCGAGATCCTGCCGCTGGAGCCCCTGGCCGAGAAGTGGCGCGCCTTCGGCTTCCATGTGGTCGAGTGCGACGGCAATGACGTCGCCCAGCTGGTAGAGGCCCTGGAGGCCCTACGCGAACACCGCGGCCAGCCCCAGGTGCTGATCGCCAATACCGTCAAAGGCAAGGGGGTTTCCTTCATCGAGGGCAAACCCGAATGGCACCACCGGGTGCCCAAGGGCGACGAGATCGCCGCTGCACTGGAGGAGCTCGACCATGGCCACTGATACCCAGACCCCGGGCGAAGCCCATCTCGCCAGCATCATGGTCGAGGCCTTCATCGCCGCGGTGGACGCCGGCGTCGACCTGGTCCCGGTGGTCAGCGATTCCACCTCCACGGCCAAGATCGGCCCCTTCGTCAAACGCTTCCCGGAGCGCCTGGTCAACGTCGGCATCGCCGAACAGACCCTGGTCGGGGTGGCCGCCGGCCTGGGCCTCGCCGGCAAGGTGGCGGTGACCTGCAACGCCGCGCCCTTTCTGATCTCCCGCGCCAACGAACAGGTCAAGGTGGACGTCTGCTACAACAGGTCCAACGTCAAGATGTTCGGGCTCAACGCCGGGGCCAGCTATGGTCCCCTGGCCAGTACCCACCACAGCCTCGACGACATCGCCGTGATGCGCGGCTTCGGCAACGTGGAAATCTATGCCCCGGCCGACGGCGCCGAGTGCCGGCAGATCGTCGAGCACGCCCTGGCCCACGACGGCCCGGTCTATGTCCGCCTGGATGGCAAGGCGCTGCCCGATCTGCACGGCCCCGACTATCGCTTCGTCCCCGGTCAGGTCGACGTGCTGCGCCAGGGACACGACGTCAGCCTGGTGGCCCTGGGCTCGGTGGTCCATGAGGCGGTGGACGCCGCCCGTTTGCTGGCCGAGCAGGGCATCAGTGCCCAGGTGATCAACCTGTCGTCGATCCGTCCGCTACAGCGTGAAGCCCTGCTGGAAGCCCTCTGCGCCGCCCGCGACGGGGTGGTCACGGTGGAAGAACACAATGCCAACGGCGGGGTGGGCAGTCTGGTGGCCGAGGTCATGGCCGAGGCCGCCCTGGGCGTGCCGCTGATCCGCCTGGGCATCGCCGATGGCGAGTATGCTGCCGCCGGCGCGCGCGGGCCGACCCGCGCCAAGCACGGCATCGACGCTGCCGGTATCGTCGCTGCGGTGCAGCGCCTGCGCTGATACGCCGGCGCCTAGGACAAGAACAACAACAGGAGCTGCCATGGCCGCCGAACCGCTGATCCTCGCCCTCGACGAGGGCACTACCAATGCCAAGGCGATCCTGGTGGATCGCGCCGGGCGGGTCGTGGCCCGCGGGTCCCGGCCGCTCACGGTCGAGCATCCCCAGGCGGGCTATGCCGAGCAGGATCCCCTGGCCATCTGGCAAGCCCTGCAGGGCGCCATCGGCGATTGCCTGGCCCAGACGGATGCCCCCCTGGCAGCCATCGCCATCAGCAATCAGCGCGAATCCGCCCTGGCCTGGGAGCGCAGCAGCGGCCAGTTGCTCGGTCCGCTGGTGAGCTGGCAGTGCAAGAGATCCCAGCCGCAGTGCGAAGCCTTGCACGCCGCCGGTCACGGCGAGACGATCCTGCAGCGCAGTGGCCTGGCGCTGGATCCGATGTTTTCCGCCGGCAAGTGGCGCTGGCTGCTCGAGCAGATCCCCGACGGCACGGCCCGCGCCGCCGCCGGCGAGATCTGCCTGGGCACCGTGGACAGCTGGCTGCTCTGGCAACTCAGCGGTGGCACGAGCTTTCTCATCGACGCGGCCAATGCGGCCCGTACCCAGTTGCTTGACCTGCGCGGTGGTGACTGGGATCCGCAGCTGCTGGGTCTGTTCGGCATTTCCCGGGCGGCGCTGCCGGAGATCCGCTCCAGTGCCGGCTGCTTCGGCGAGACCCGTGCCCAGGGTCCGTTACCGGCCGGTCTGCCGATCCTGGCAATGATCGGCGATTCCCATGCGGCCCTGTTCGGCCAGGGCGGTTTCGTCCCGGGCAAGGTCAAGGCCACCCTGGGCACGGGTTCTTCGCTGATGACACCCATCGCTGAGCCGGTGGTGTCCGCCCATGGCCTGGCTACCACCCTGGCCTGGCGCCTAGGGGATACCCCGACCTTTGCCCTGGAAGGCAACATCGTCCACACCGGCGCCGCCGTGGGCTGGACCGCGCGCCTGCTGGGCGGGGCCGGAGAGCTGGAGACCCTGGCCGCGGAAGCCGCGGCGCTGCCGGACAACGGTGGCGTCTATTTCGTCCCGGCGCTGGGAGGCCTGGGCGCGCCGCACTGGCGGGCCGAAGCCCGTGGGCTGTTCTGCGGTCTGGCCGAGAACTGCGGGCGGGCGCACCTGATGCGCGCGGCGCTGGAAGCCATCGCCTACCAGATCCGCGACGTCTTCGACGCCATGCAGCAGGACAGTCCGGCGCCTTTGGACGAACTCTGGGTGGATGGCGGCGCCACGCGCAACGAATGGCTGCTGCAATTCCAGGCCGATCTCTTGCAGCGGCCGGTGATCTGCAGCCTGTCGCCGGAGGTCTCGGCGCTGGGCGCCGCCCATCTGGCCGGCCATGCCCTCGGCTGGTGGCAGGACGCCGCGGCCCTGGCCGATCTCGAACGGCCACGTCGCCGCTATGAGCCGCGGGCTAATGCCGTACCCGAGCTCTACGCCGGTTGGCGCCAGGCCCTGGCGCGAACGCTGCTGTAGAGACCGTAGGTTGGGTTGAGACGACTCCATTGGCGAAGCCCAACAACAGGGATTCGATCCGGGCACCGTTGGGCTTCGCTGCGCTCAACCCAACCTACGACGGCCCGTACCGCCTGGCTCAGGTCGGCAGGGTCATGAAGATCTGGGTGCCCTGACCGGGGCGGGAGACCACGCCGATGCGACCGCCGTGCTGGCGGATGATTTCCTTGCACAGGGCCAGGCCCAGGCCGGCGCCGCCCTTCTGGCTACCGATCTGCACGAAGGGCTCGAACACTCGGCCCTGCTGGGCATAGGCGATGCCTTCGCCATTGTCCTGCACCGCCATCAGCAGCTGATCGTTCTGGCGCAAGGCCTGGATGACGATACGGCCGCCGGCCGGGGTATGGCGCAGGGCATTGCTCAGCAGGTTGTCGAACACCCGGCCCAGTTGTTTGGGATCCAGGCTGACCCGCGGCAGCGGCGTGTGCAGCAATTCGACGGCCAGCTCGACATCGCGCTCGCGGGCCTCGTCGGCATGACGACCACGGGCTGCCTCCAGCAATTCGCCGATTTCGCTCGGCAGCTTTTCCGGGCGCTGCAGGCCGCTCTGGTGGCGGGAATAGTCCAGCAGGTCGTTGATCAGCTGCACCAGGCGATGGGTTTCCTCGTCCACCGTCTGCAGCAGAAAGGCCTCGCGGGAATCCGGCGCCACCTTGAGGCGTTCGCGTAGCAGACCAAAGGCCATGTGCATGCCGGTGACCGGAGTGCGCAGTTCGTGGGAGGCGCGCAGGACGAATTCGTTACGCACCCGATCGAAGGCGCGCTGCTCGGTGACATCGCGCAGCACCATGAGCGCCCCGACGCTGCGGCCGTCGGCGTGGTTGACCGGGGTCAGACTCCAGGCCAGCAGCCGCACCTCGTCGTCGACGCGGATCTCCAGGTCCTCGGGCGCCGCATCCAGGGCGCCACCGGCCAGCACCCGTTGCACGCTCGCCTCGATTTCCGGGCGTTCCAGGGCGGCGATCAGGGATTCGCCCAGGTGGTTCTCGTTCCAGCCCAACTGGCGGCAGGCCACCGGGTTGGCGTGCTCGATGTTGCCCTGGGGATCGAGGATCACCAGGCCGTAGTCGATGCTGTCGAGCACCGCCTGCAAGCGCCGTTGCCCCGCCACTAGAGCCTCGACATTGGTCTGGCTGAGACGGTGCAGGGCCTGGGCCATGTTGCCGAAGCGACGACTGAGCAGGGTGAATTCGGCGATCTGGGAGGTGGGCAGCTGGACGTCGAAATTGCCCTGGCTGATGCGCTCGGCGGCCTTGGCCAAGCCGTCGATGGGACCGGTGAAGCGCCGGGCGATGCCGTTGGCGGTCACCACCCCGGTGACCAGGATGGCCACGCCGATCAGCGCTAGTAGCATGGCGATGATCACCGCCCGGTCATGGGCCTCGTCTTGCATGCGCTCCAGGGTCACCACATAGCTTTTCTGCAGGTCGTAGATGCGATTGCGCAAGGCGTCGAGGGTCTGCTGGAAACCCGGGTCGGCGCGCAACTGGTTGTAACCGCCCGGCGGCGACCGCAGGTAATCGGCGAAACGCTCATAGCGTTGCTTGACGTCTTCCAGCACGGCCAGCTGTTCGGGCTTGTGCATCTCGCCCTGGACCAGTTGCAGATTCTGCTCGAAGCGTTGCTGGGCGGCGACCAGGGATTGCTGATCCGGGGCGCCATCGAGCATCTGGAACAGGCTGTTGCTCAGCTCCTGACGCATGTTCAGCGTCAGGTTGATGAAGTCTAGGTTGCTGCGGGTCTGGACGCTCTGCTCGCGGGCCAGATGCAGGACACTGACCAGGCCCACCAGCAGCCCGATGAGGGCCACGGCGATCAGCGCGGAGATGCTGAGAAAGAGGCGGGTGTGCAGCTTGATCGGCAGTTTCATAGCCCGTACTGCTTACGTTTTCGATAGAGCGTGGAGGCGTCGATGCCCAGGGTCTTGGCGGCCTGGTCGAGGGTCTCGCTGGTGGCCATCACCGCGGCGATGTGGGCGCGTTCCAGGGCTTCCAGACTCAGCGCTTCGCCGACCCGCGGCGCGCTGGCGGCGCTGCTGGTGGCCGGGCTGTCACCCAGGCCCAGGTGATTGACGTCCACCAAATCCTGGCCACAGATGATGCTGGCCCGTTCGATGACGTTGCGCAGCTCGCGGACGTTGCCCGGCCAGCCATAGTTGCGCAGGGCGTCCAGGGCCGCCTCGCTGAAGCCGTGGGCAGGACGGTTGTAATCCTTGACGAAGCGGGCGAGGAAGCGCTCGGCGAGATCGACGATGTCTTCCTTGCGTTCGCGTAGCGGCGGCAGGGTGAGCACGATGACATTGAGACGATAGAGCAGGTCTTCGCGGAATTCGTTTTCCGCCACCATCTGTTCCAGGTTGCGGTTGGTGGCTGCGAGGATGCGCACGTCGGCACGGCGCGTCACCGGATCGCCGACGCGCTCGTATTCCTTGTCCTGGATGAAACGCAGCAGCTTGGGCTGCAGGGCCAGGGGGAAGTCACCGATTTCATCGAGAAAGAGGGTGCCGCCATCGGCCTGGCTGACCCGGCCGAGGGTGCTCTCGCTGGCCCCGGTGAAGGCGCCGCGGGTATGGCCGAACATCTCGCTTTCCATCAGGTCGGCGGACAGCGACGGGCAGTTGATGGTGACGAAGGTCTTCTTGGCGCGCCGACTCCAAGCGTGGATGGCCCTGGCCAGTTCGCCCTTGCCGGAGCCAGATTCACCGAGGATCAGCACGTTGGCGTCGGTGGTGGCGACCTGCCGGGCGGTTTCCAGGATGCTCATCATTGCCGGGCTGCGCGAGTCCAGGCCGGCGCTGGACTTGCGCACCTCGCCTTCGAGGGCTTCCAGGCGCGCCGAGAGCTGGCGGAATTCCAGCTGCTTGGCCGCGGCCATGCGCAACTGATCGGGGCTGCAGGGTTTCACCAGGTAGTCGGCGGCGCCGGCTTGCATGGCGTCCACCGCGGTATCGATGGCCGAGTGGGCGGTGACGATCACCACCCGCATCCAGGGCGCCTGGATACGCATCTGCTGCAGCACGTCCAGACCGTTGTCCGCACCCAGGCGCAGATCGAGAAAGCAGAGATCGTAGACCTGCCGCAAGAGCAGGGCTTCGGCCTGAGCCGCGCTGTTGGCCGTGGCCACGCTGTAGCCAGCGTCTTCTAGACAGAAACGAAAGGTCCGCAGGATGGCGGCTTCGTCGTCCACGAGGAGGATGCGACCGCTGGTTTGTTCCATGACGGGAAAACTCCGGGCCCAAAGGGCCGAAACGCACTAAAGGGCAGGGCTGGCAATTAGTCCATGATACATCGTGCAAGTTGCAATCCGCTGGGCCACTAGGCGATTCATCGAAGCCACCAGTGATGTCGTGCAGAACGCAACCCGATGGGCTGAACAGGGGAAAAATCTGCTTTTTTGGCCGGGTGACAGGAAGCTCATGGCCACTTTTGCCGCTGCGCCTGGTAAACGAACAACCGGCCGCCCTCCAATACCCCTCTGGCCATCATGCAAAACGCAATGCTCCAGACGTTGCACCTTGCAAGGTGCATGTGTGGCTACACCCGATGAAAAACATAAGTCATTGTTTTATAAGATAAAAAAGCTTTTCGAAAAGCTGGCACGCAGTCTGCAATCTCCTTGGCAAGCCGGCCTTAGGGCCAACGGACTGCAGGAGAGACCCGATGATCAGCCAGACCCTTCGCAAGCACTTGGTAGGTACTGCGCTCTTCGCTTGCTTCGCCAGCGCTGCCGTCGCTGCCCCCCAGGGCCAGGACGTCAGCCGCGAACAGGCACTCATCGCCTCTACCCGCATCGCTGCCCAGGCCATGGTGCCTGCAGCCAAGCCGCTGGCAAGTCAAGGTCGTGGGGAACTCAAAGCCATCCCGGCACAGTCCAACGGTGACCGTCTGGTGAAGCAGACCCGCTGGGTATTCTGAGGTCATGACCATGATGTGGATGCTGCTGGTGATTGGGTTGTTCGCTGCAGTGATGGTCATGAGCATCGGTATGTTGCTCAGTGCTTTGATGATGGGTCGTGCGCTCAATCAGACGCACAACCTCAATGGTCTGGATCTCGATCTGACCGCTGTGGAACCATGGATGGCGAGTCTGGATACCCAGGATTTCGCTAATAAAACCAATGCTCGCTGGACAGGTGCTGTCGTCCGCTGAGTGCACTTGTAATACATAGGAGAAACACCATGCTGAGCTGGGCTATCACTTTCCTGATCATCGCGATCATCGCAGGCGTCCTGGGTTTCGGTGGCATCGCCGGTACCGCCACCAGTATCGCCAAGATCCTGTTCGTGCTGTTCCTGGTGTTGTTCGTGGTGTCGTTCTTCATGGGTCGCCGTCGTCCCTGACGCCAGCCCCATGAGCAAGACAGGCTGCCGGTCGTGACGACCGGCGGCTGAGGCTCTGTCATCGGATTGCAGCTTTAAGCCGATTCAATGAGCAACCTCGAAGTCGTCTCCTAACCCGAGACGCAAGGGCCACATGGTCGGGACGCTCTGCAGTTAGGGAGGGTTCCAAGAGTACAGGGAGTACTTTCGCACTCGTAGCGGACTGGGCTGGTTACGACCACACCCCTGAATTCGACCGGTTTCGTCGTCAACGAAACCCGCCGACGTCAGGGGTGTTGTCGTTTCAGAGCAAGGAAAAAACGACCGGGCGGAACGTACTCAGCCCTGCCAGAAGGCATCCCACCAGGTGCGCTCACCGCGAGCGTCTTCCAGGACGACGGTACAGGTGGTGCCGGCTGCGAGCAGCAGCCCCTCCGGTAGCGGATCCAGAGCGATGCGCACCGGTACCCGCTGGGCCAGGCGTACCCAGTTGAAGGTGGGGTTCACGTCGGCGGTGAGTTCACGGCTCTGGGGATTGTCGCGGTCGTAGATACCGCGGGCGATGCTTTCCACATGGCCCTGCAGCGTCTGGCCGCTCATCAGCCGCATCTCGGCAGCGGCGCCCACCCGTACGTGGGGCAGCTTGGTCTCTTCGAAGTAGCCATAGACCCAGAACGAGTGGGCATCGATGACGGCCAGCTTGGGCGCGCCGGCAGCGGCGTAGTCGCCCTTGAACACCGACAGGTTGGTCACATAGCCATCGACCGGCGCCAGGACCCGGGTGCGCTTGAGGTTGAGGCGTGCCGCTTCCAGCTGGGCCTGCGCCTGGCGCAGATCGGCCTCGGCAGCCAGGGCGGCGGCGCTGGCGTCTTCGCGGTTCTCGCGGGAAACCACCAAGCTGTCGATGTCGGCACGGCGCCGGGCATTCTGCTGGCGCATGGCGAGGGTGGCCTTGCGGGCGGCGACCGAGGCCTCGGCCTGGTGTACGGCGATCTCGTAGTGCTCCGGATCGATCTGCAGCAGCAGGTCGCCCTTATTGACCCACTGGTTGTCGCGCACGGCGATCTCGGTTACCAGGCCCGCCACGTCGGGCGCGATGGTGATGACCTCGGCGCGAACCCGGCCGTCACGGGTCCAGGGGTCGTTCATGTAGTGCACCCAGAGCAGCCGCCCTAGGATCAGTGCCAGACAGACCACCAGCAGGGTAAAGAGCACGCCGAAGAGTTTCTTGAGGATCATGGCAGGAGTCCTAGTGTGGTGGTTCAGGAGTTCGCACAAGAATTGGCGAGTGATTTTTAGGTCTGGGCTAGGCGCCGCGACGAGTCATAGCAGGGCTATGGCGAGGAGTGGCAACGACGTCCGGGCCGAAAAAGCGCCGCCAAAATTGTGTAGATAACTTCTGGAACACCACACTAGCGATAAACGCACAGCGCCAGGGCGCAGTAGAGGCAGATGAACAGGGCCAGGCGCAGCAGCGCCGGATGCCAGACGACGTGATAGAGGCCGACCGCGGCCAGCACCCGGTCAAGCGCCCAGGCGAGCAGGGCGGCGACCAGGAACAGCACCGTCACGGTGGGCAGGTAGAGGCCATGGAAGGCGATTTCACGGGGCATGGGAGATCTCGTGATAGCGGGCCAACGGCCCCTGGGGATCGAGCAGGGCGCTGCGGATGAAGTGCAGATCGCTCTGCACCTGGCGCAGGGGCGACTCGTCATAGGGCAGTTCCGGCGGTTCGGCCACGGCTGCCACGGTGGCCAGGGCAGCGTCCACGGCAGCCAGGGCCCGACGCAGGTTTTCCGCTCCGGGCTTGAGGAAGAGGCGCACCAAGGCGCGACCGAGGACGCGGATGGCCTGGCGCCAGGCGCTGTGCTCGGCATAGCGGGGCGCCCCAGGCAGGCGTAGCTGCAACTGGCGCAGCTCGATCACCGCGTGACCGATTTCCAGTACGCAGAAGGCCCAGCCGATCAGGCGCCGCTGCGCCTCGCCCCGCCCGGCGCTGACGCCATAGGCCTGGGTGAGCAGATCGCGGGTCTGGCCCTCGAAGGCCGGCGCCAGGTGTGGCAGGGGGGCGCTGACCGCCCGCACCAGCTGCTGGCGCAGGTCACGCTCCAGGCGGCGCCACAGCCAGGGGCTGTTGGGTGGCAGCAGCACTGCCGAGACCGCCGCGGTGATCACCATCGACAAGACCACGGCGATGCCGTTGTTGATGAAGGCGTAGGCGTCGTAGACCGGCGGATTGTCGGGGATCGAGGTGAAGCAGAAGAACACCAGGCAACCCAGGCCATAGCCCATCCAGCCCGGCCGCAGGGAAATCCAGGTGCCCAGCATGAACACCGGTGCCAGGGTCAGCAGCAGCAGCGGCAGGCCGGTGATCCAGGGAAAGACGAAGAAGGTCAGGAAGAAGCCCAGCACCACGCCGCCACTGGCGCCAACGGCCATCTGCAGGGCGGTGCGCTTGGGATCGGGCGAGGCCGAGGCCAGCGCCGAGACCGCCGCGGCGTTGAGCGCCAGCATGCCGCCACTGGGATAGGCGCTGGCGATCCAGAACGCGCCCAGCACCAGCACCAGGAAGGCGCTACGGATGCCAGTGACCGCTGCGCCCAGGGCGTTGGCCTTGGCCACGAAGCGCGGCTTCCACTGCTCGCGACTGTGCCGCGGCGCCGCCAGGGAAGCATGGGTCTGCAGGTAGTCATGCCATTCGCCGGTGAAGCGGAAGAGCAGCTCTACGGCCGTCTCGAAGTCCCGCCGATCCAGCTCGCTCAGGAGCGGCAGCTCGGCGCGCAGGGCGCGAATGCGCGGTCGCAGGGCCTGGTGCAGGGCGTCCAGCCGGGCGGCAGCGGCGGGCGCGGCGCTGTCGCTGAGGGACTGGCCCCGCCACTCCTCGAAGAGGTCGAGCAGCGGCGCCCAGAGGCGTTCCAGCGCTGCCAACGGCGCCGCGGCTTCACGCTCGCGCAGCCGCATCAGCAAGCGGCTCAGCGCATGCAGGCGGGTGGTGAGACCCATGAATTCGGCATTCAGCCGCGCCAGACGTCCGCTGCGCATGCGCATGTGCGGATCTTCGAAGGCCGAGGCGCTGCGCAGGCTTTCCAGCCCTACCGCCTCGGCCGCCAGGCGCACGCCCGCGGCTTCCAGGGTGGCGCGGTCGAGGCGGCCACGCAGGACATCGGCGGCCAGCCCGGCGAAGCCGCCCATGCGCCGATAGAGGGTCGCGCGCATGGCCGTGGCGCTGGTCTGCGGAAAGACCGCGGCGCTCACCGCGCCGCTGCAGAGCACGCCCAGGGTGATGGCCAGTACCCGCATCACCGCCGACATGAAGGCGGTATCAGCGTTCAGGGCGGCGGGAATGCCGATCAGCGCGGCGGTATAGCCGGCCAGCATGCAGGCATAGCTGCGGAAGTCGCGGTAGCGCGCCGATCCGGCTACGCAGAGCCCAATCCACAGGGCCAGGAAGATCAGGAAGGGCACCCGTTCCTGGGCGAATAGGGCGATCAAGACCAGCATCACCGCCAGCCCCAGCAGGGTGCCCATCACCCGGTAGAAGCTCTTGGCCAGCACCTGACCGCTCTGCGGCTGCATGACGATGAAGACGGTGATCACCGCCGAACTCGGATGCGGCAGTTGCAGGCGCATGGCCAGCCACAGGGTCAGGCTGGCGGCGAGCAGCACCTTGGCCTGGTACAGCCAGAGGCTGCCATCGCTGCGCGCCCAGGCGCCCAGGGCCTGGCGCAATGGCGAGTGGGTGGCCGCGTGGGTACTCACCGCGCGGCCCGCTCGACGGCCACGCGGGCCGGCACCAGATCCTGGTCGGCCGGCCCGCGTTCGAGGTCCGCGCCGCCGCCGAGGGCGACCAGGGCGCCGGCCTGGGCGGCCAGGCGCAGGGCGTGTACCTGGGCGGTGACGCGCTGCTGGGCGAACAGCCGGGTCTGGGCGTCGAGTACGTGCAGGTAGTCGGTCAGGCCGCGACGGAAAGCCTCGCGGGCGATGTCGTAGGTGCGCTGGGCTTCCTGGCTGGCCTGGTCGGCAAGGGTGGCCTGCCTGGCCGCCGAGTCGGCTTTGATCAGGGCATCGGAGATGTCCTTGAGGGCGTCCACCAGGGTCTGGTTGTAGGCGCTGACGGCCAGGTCGTAGGCTGCCGATTCCGCGCCGAGGCGTCCGCGCAGGGCGCCACCGTCATAGATCGGCAACGAAAAGGCGGGGCCGATGAAGGAGCCGGTCTTGGCGTGGGTCAGCATCTCGCTGAGACGGCCCAGGGTGAGGAACTGGCCGACGTTGGCCACCAAATCGATATTGGGATAGAAGCTGGCGCGGGCCACGTCCACGCCCTTGGCCGCCGCGGCGATCTGCCAGCGGCGCGCCACCACGTCGGGACGCTTGCCGACCAGTTCCAGTGGCAGTGCACTGGGCAGGCGCGGTGCGGCGCCCAGGGTCAGTCGCGGTCGCTGCAGGCGGGCGCCGGCACCCGGGCCCTTGCCCGCCAGGGCGGCGAGCTGGTTGCGATCCAGCGCCAGGGTCTCGTCCAGGGCTTCCAGCTGACGCTCGGTCTCGGGCAGCAGGGCACGCGCCTGGCTGACCTCGAACTGGGTGCCGAGGCCACCGTCCAGCTGGCGCTGGGCCAGGTCGGCCAGGTGCCGCTGCTGTTCCAGGGTGGCGGCGAGGATGTCGCGCTGGTCATGGTGCAGGGCGAAGCCGATATAGTTGCGGACGATGTTGCCGGTCAGCTCCAGCTCGGCGGCGCGTACCTCGGCGGCGGCCTGGTGGGCCTGGTCCAGGGCCTGGGCGCTGGCATCACGCTCGCGACCCCAGAAGTCCAGGGCGTAGCTCAGACCCAGCTCGGCATTGTTGTTCCAGGTGGTGCGATCGGCCAGCTCGCCAGGACCATAGAAACCGTCGGTGGGCCAGCTGTAGCGCTTGAAGGCGCCCTTGGCCTCCGCCTGCAGGGCCTCGCGGGATTCGGTCAGGCCGGCCAGGGACTCGGCGCGGCGCACCCGGGCGGCGGCCGTGGCCAGACGCGGGTTATCGGCCAGGGCACCGCTGATCCAGGCGTCCAGCTGGGGATCGCCATAGGCGCGCCACCACTGGCGCTCGGGCCAGGTGGCCTGCCCGGCGGCAGCGCGGATGGCAGCGTCGGTGGCCAGCGCCTGATCGTCGAGGCGCTGCGCCTGGGGCGCGTTGTGACCGGTACCGATGCAGCCGGCCAGCAGGGTCGCCAGGGCGACCACCGTGAGCGCAGGCCAGGCTCTGCTAGAGAAAGGCGACACTTGGGGGTCCGTTTGCAACAGGGCCATACTCCGGATTCGCGTCAGAGAAGCGCGGCGGGTCGGCGGGATGAGCTGGAACTGAAGAGGACGCCAGCGGACAAGGAGGCCGCTGGGGTTACCATTAGGCTGCTAACGATTCTATAAAATTCCAGGAGGGTCGATTAGCGCGCCAACCGGCGAATCTTTGTTTCACATACTGAAATAATGTGGAAAATGGCGCTTTCGTCAGACTGTCGAGGCGGCATGGACACCCTGCACAACATGCGCGTTTTCGTCGCCGTGGTGGAAAGCGGCAGCTTTACCGGCGCGGCCCAGACGTTGCAGACCACCACCGCCCATGTCTCCCGGGCGGTGGCCCATCTGGAAACCCATCTGCGTACCCGCCTGTTGCACCGCACCACGAGACGCATCGCCCTGACCGAGGCCGGCCAGCGCTACCTGGCGCGTTGCGAGCAGATCCTCGCCTATGTCGAGGAAGCCGAAGCCGAGGCCGGTCATGCCCAGGCCCGGCCCGAGGGACGGCTGCGGGTGCACAGCATGACCGGCATCGGCCAGCACTATGTGATCCGCGCCATCGCCGGCTATCGCGCCCTGCATCCCGAGGTGCGCTTCGACCTGACCATGGCCAACCGTATCCCCGATCTGCTGGAGGAGGGCTTCGACCTGGCCATCGTGGTGGCGGCCGAGTTGCCCGATTCCGGCTTCGTCTCCCAGCAGATCGGCCACACCTACAGCATCCTCTGTGCTTCGCCCGCCTATCTGCAGGAACACGGCCAGCCGCAGACGCCGGCGGAGCTGGCCAACCACGCCTGCCTGAGATTCATCAGCCCGGTGGTGTCCTTCGACCGCTGGCACTTCGAGGGTCCCAACGGCCCGGAAACCTATCGCATCGGCGAGACCCCCTTCCAGGTCAATGTCGGCGACGCCATGACCGAGGCCCTGCGCCAGGGCCTGGGCATTGGTGTGCTGCCGCTCTATTCGGCAGTGGACGGCCTGCGCGATGGTAGCCTGGTGCGGGTGCTGCCGGCCTATCGCCTGCAGCGGCTCAACGCTTATGCCCTCTATGCCTCGCGGCAGTACCTGGATGCCAAGATCCGCACCTGGGTGGCCTATCTGCGCGAACAGATCCCCGGTGCGCTGGAGGCGGACGAGGCCTTCGTGCGCGCTGTCAGCGAAGTCGTCGGACAATCGCATTGAGCTCGACGGGGCGCTTGGACTAAGCTCGGGAGAGACCCGGCTGCGTGCCGGATCATAGTTAGTAAGCTATTGAAATATCGCCCGGTATTGCGGTCCTGAGGGCGACAGGACGGCTGCTCGACGGCACGCTCCACTCGCGTCGAGGTCCATGTCCCGAAGTCGGTGGCCATGCCGACGGACCGCCGTGCAGGACGGCCGGATCACGCAGGCGGTCAGGGACCGCCGTCAGTACCACGGGAGTCCAATGAGCGCCCCAGCAGGACCCACTCTGAGATTCGCCGACCAGCCGCTCAAGGGCATCGCCCTGATCTGTCTCGCGGTCTGGCTGTTCGCCTCCCACGATGCCCTCTCCAAATACCTGTCCGGCTTCTATCCGGTGGTCATGGTGGTCTGGGCCCGCTACCTCTCCCACACCCTGCTGATGATGGGGATCTTCATCCCACGCTCGGGCTTGGCGGTGATCCGCACCAAGCGGCCGGGATTGCAGGTGCTCAGGGCGCTGTGCCTGATCGGCTGCAGCCTGTTCTTCACCACCGGGCTGCGCTACCTGCCCATGGCCGAGGCCACCGCGGTCAACTTTCTCGCCCCGCTGATGGTGACGGCGCTGTCGGTGCCGCTGCTCAAGGAAACCGTGACCCGCAGCCAGTGGGCGGCGGTGCTGGCCGGCTTCATCGGGGTGCTGATCATCGTCAGGCCGGGCGGCCAGCTGTTCACTCCGGCGGTGCTCTTGCCGGTCTGCTCGGCGGTGTGCTTTGGCCTCTACCAGCTGCTGACGCGCCTGCTCAGCGGCATCGACAGCCCCACCACCAGCAACTTCCTCACCGGCATCATCAACACCCTGGTGCTGAGCAGCGTGGTGCCCTTCTTCTGGGAGATACCCACCCTGGGCCACGGCTTCATGCTGGCCCTGCTTGGCTTCTTCGGCATGTCCGGTCATCTGCTGCTGACCCAGGCCTTCCGCTACGCGCCGCCGGCGTTGCTGGCGCCCTTCAGCTATGGCCAGATCGTCACCGCCGGCATCATCGGCTATTTCGTCTTCGGCCATGTACCGGACAGCGGCGCGCTGATCGGCATCCTCATCATCTGTGCCAGCGGCCTGGCGGTGGCCTGGCAGCAGAGCCGCAAGGCGTCCAAGGCCAAGCAGGCCCGGGCGGTGCCGGCAGCGCAGCCCGAGGCGCTGCCGGAGGTGGTGGCCGATGCCGCCGCGGGCACCCCGGCTCAGCGCAGCCCGTAGTCGGCGATGATCCCGACGAGGATCGCCAGACCCGCCCAGTGGTTGTGCAGGAAGGCCTTGAAGCACACCAGGGGATCACGATTGCGGGTGACGTGGAATTCCCAGGCGAAGCAGCCCGCCGCCACCACCAGGCCCAGGTAGAAGGGCAGGCCCAGGCCGAAGCGACCGCCGGCCAGCGCCAGGCAGAGCAGGGTGAGGCCTTGGAGGGTGGCGATGATCACCCGGTCGGCATCGCCGAACAGGATGGCGGTGGACTTCACGCCGATCTTGAGATCGTCCTCGCGGTCGGCCATGGCGTAGTAGGTGTCGTAGCCCACCGTCCAGATCACGTTGGCGACGAACAGCAGCCAGGCCGCCGCCGGCAGCTCGCCGGTCTCGGCGGTGAAGGCCATCGGCATGCCCCAGGAGAAGGCCGCGCCCAGCACCGCCTGGGGGTAGTAGGTGTATCTCTTCATGAAGGGGTAGAGCGCCGCCACGCCGAGGGCGCCGAAGGACAGCCAGACGGTGGTGGCGTTGGTGCAGAGCACCAGGCCGAAGCTGAGCAGCACCAGCACGGCGAAGAACAGCAGGGCTTCCTTGGGCGAGATGCGCCCGGTGGCCAGGGGGCGATTCTTGGTGCGGGCGACGTGGCCGTCGAAGTTGCGGTCGGCGAAGTCGTTGATCACGCAGCCGGCCGATCGCATCAGCACCACGCCGAGCACGAAGATCAGCAGATTCTTCAGGCTCGGCACGCCCTCGGCGGCGATCCACAGCGCCCAGAGCGTGGGCCAGAGCAGTAGATAGATGCCGATGGGCCGGTCCAGTCGGGTCAGCTGGACGAAGTCCCAGATGCGCTCGCGACGGGGGCGCGTGGCGATGACCCGGGCACTGGGCTCGGGGCCGCGGGGGGCGGCAGGACGGCGATCACGGGGGCGGGAGGCGTGCTTTTTCATCGGACGACTGCGTGGCGAAGGGCCCGACGATTATAGGGGCCCCGTGGCGCCAACGCTGCCACGCTGATGATTCGGCTAGCCTTCGCGCCTGGCGTGGGGCCAGAAGGCCGGCAGGAAGACCTCGCCCACCAGGATCGCCAGGGGGCCGCGCCTGAACACCGAGCGCCGGGCCCAGCAGGGTGTTGCTGCCGCCCCTGCGGGCAGCCAGGTCAGCGGATAGCGACAGGCCTCCAGCGGCCCGCGAACGAAGGCCGGCGCCTGGAACAGCCAGTGGCCGAGGGGCCGCTCGCCCAGTGCCGCCAGATCGAAATCCGCCGCTTCCAGGGCCGTGCGCGCCGCCACGCTGCGGGCGAAGACCCAGGCCTCGCCGCCACCGCGCAGCCAGACCTCGCGCACCCAGCCGGGGCTGGCCGCCGGGACCTCAAGCGCCTTGCTCTCGTCCAGGCGCAGGGGCTGCCAGCCCTGGGCGATCACCTCGACGGCGAAGCGCCCGCCACTGAGGGCGGTCAGCCGTTCGGTGAGGGAACCGCGGTCTGCATAGAGCCAGCCGAGCGGTGCCTCCCGGTAATCCGGCGCCTGGCTGGCCGCCACGTGGGTCAGCCAGCGCGGGGCGCCGTCACAGGCCCCAGACATTACCCAGGGTGCTCAGCAGGGAGGGCTGGGTGCCTTGCTTGCCGAGATAGCCGAGGATCACCTGGGCGAACTGGCTGGTCATGCCGCTGTTCATGCCCAGGGCGTTGAAGGTCTTGTCGACGTCCTGGCGGCTGTCGACATTGCCCAGCAGGCTGCCCAGCGGACTCTGCTTGGCGTCCTGGCCACCCCCGCCGAGCAGACTGCCCAGCCCACCCAGTTGCGCCAGGCCGCCGGTGGCGTTGGCGCCGGCCAGCTGGTCCAGTCCCGGCACGGCTTTGGCCAGTTGGCGATAGTCGTTGCCCACCAGCTGATTCTTGGCCAGGCCGAGCAGGGCGCCGGTGCCGCCCACCGCCTGCTGCGGGGTGACATTGAGCTGGGTGGTCAGGGCCTGCAGCAGGCCCTGGGCCTGGGGCGTGGCGGCCGCCGCGGCGGTGGCCTTGGCGTTGTTGTTGCCATTGGCGCTGTTGTAGGCGTTGACGGCGTCGTTGAGGTTGAAGGCGAAGACCGGGCTGGCGGCGAGCACCAGCGGCAGGGCGAGAACGGACAGACGCATGGGCGGACTCCAGCAGCTTGCGTGAAAGGTCAGAGAATAACCCGACAGCGATGACCACCGCCTGAACGACGTCCCTGCAGGGAGCGGACGCTACGGTTATCATCGCCGTTTTGCCGGGAGAACACCGATGCTCAACGGGTTGTGGCTGAGCTTCTTCATCGTCGCCGGGATCAGCGCCTTCGGGCAGTGGCTGGTGGCTGGCAACGCCGGGGTCTTCGCCGCCATGGTGGAGAGCCTGTTCGCCATGGCCAAGCTGTCGGTGGAGGTCATGGTGCTGCTGTTCGGCACCCTGACCCTCTGGCTCGGCATCCTGCGCATCGCCGAGAAGGCCGGACTGGTGGACGCCCTGGCGCGGTTGCTCGGCCCGCTGTTCGCCCGGCTGATGCCAGAGGTGCCGCGCGGTCATCCGGCACTGGGGCTGATCACCCTCAACTTCGCCGCCAATGGGCTGGGCCTGGACAACGCCGCCACCCCCATCGGCCTCAAGGCCATGCGCGCGCTGCAGGAGCTCAACCCCAGCAGCACCACCGCGAGCAATGCGCAGATCCTCTTCCTGGTGCTCAACGCCTCCTCGCTGACGCTGCTGCCGGTGACGGTGTTCATGTACCGGGCCCAGCAGGGCGCGCCGGACCCGACCCTGGTGTTCTTGCCGATCCTGCTGGCCCACACCTGCGCCAACCTGGTGGGGCTGTTCTCGGTGGCCTTCATGCAGCGGCTGAAACTCTGGGATCCGGTGGTGCTGGCCTGGATCGGCGGGGGCGCCCTGGCCTTTGGCGTCTTCGTCGCCTTTCTCTTCACCCTGACCGCCACGGCGCTGGCCGGACTGTCATCGCTGCTCGGCAACCTGACCCTGTTCGGCATCATCCTGGCGTTCATGATCCTGGGCGCCCTGCGCAAGGTGCCGGTCTACGAAGCCTTCGTCGAAGGCGCCAAGGAAGGTTTCGACGTCGCCAAGTCGCTCTTGCCGTACCTGGTGGCCATGCTCTGCGCGGTGGGGGTACTGCGCGCCTCCGGCGCCCTGGAGGCCATCCTCGAAGGCATCCGCCATGCGGTGACCTTTCTCGGCTGGGACACCCGCTTCGTCGAGGCCCTGCCCACCGCGCTGGTCAAGCCCTTCTCCGGCAGCGCCGCCCGCGCCCTGCTGATCGAGACCATGCAGACCCATGGCGTGGACAGCTTTCCGGCGCTGGTGGCGGCCACCATCCAGGGCAGTACCGAGACCACCTTCTATGTGCTGGCGGTGTACTTCGGTGCGGTGGGCATCCAGCGCGCCCGCCATGCGGTGGGCTGCGCCCTGCTGGCGGAATTCACCGGGGTCACGGCATCGATCCTGATCTGCTACTGGTTCTTTGGTTGAGCCTTGGGCTCCATGTCGACCATCCAGTCGTTTTGCACCATGCGCCGCTGACGGCGCGAGGTCAGCTGCTGGGTCTGCCAGTCCTCGGCGATCAGCGCACAATAATTGCCGTCGTGCTGGCCCAGGCGAAAGCGCCGGCGCACCCCGATGGGATCGTGATCCGAGCCATAGAAGGCCACCGCACGGATCTCCAGGCCCTCGAACACCCAGCCCTCGGGCGGCCGGTGGTTGTCCAGGGTCAGGCCGTTGTGCTCGGCGGCGCGGCGGATCAGGCCCTGGAAGGTGCCGATGTGGGTGAAGTCGCCGGTGTTGAGCGGTCCCTGGTGGGTCGCCTCGCCCAGCACCAGATCGGGATCGAAGTCATCCTGGCCGCTCTCGCGGATATCGGTGACATCGGTGTAGAGCGTCTCGCGGTTGGTCTTGAGGATCACCGTGAGCTGGTTGATGAACACCGGCTCGGCGCTCATGTTCGACAGCAGGCAAAGGGCGCCCACGCCCTTTCCAGCGCCGCGGTTGATGATCAGCCGCGGCTGGCGCTGGCGCTTGTAGTTGTTGAGCAAGAGCTGGGCATAGAGCACCCAGACGCCCAGGGTGCAGCACTGGGCGAAGAGCGTGAGGACTTGAGAGTTGTCTTTCAACCACTGGAACATGGGGGCACTTCACGGCAAGGAATGACCATCGGAAAGACCGTTCGGGTTCCAGGTTCCACCGCTTCGCTGGCCAAAGGATCGCGCTGAGAACATCGCCACAGCTCGGGCGTCCAAGCCTGAGAGGTCATCACGCCAAGGAAAATCGCCATGCTGCGTCTATCGCTACTCTGCTGTACCGCCCTGTTGAGCTCGGCTGCGCTGGCCGAACCCCTGTCCTGCGACCAGCTCAAGGCCGAGATCGAGGTCAAGATCCAGTCGGCCGGGGTGACCGCCTATACCCTCGAAGCGGTTCCCAACGCCGAGGTACGCGATCCCAACATGGTGGTGGGCAGCTGCGCCAACGGTACCCACAAGATCCTCTATCAGCGCAACGACTGATCCTCGGCCCGGAGGACGGACCGTTCATCCGCTGGATGCTTGTACAGTTGCGCTTGGCTTAGTACTGTTTGCGCATACAGTATTTAGCCAAGAGGGTAATGCCATGTCGCCGTTCGCCCGGATTCGCCAAGCTCTGTCCCTTGCCCAGCCCGCGCCGCGCTGGATGGAACGCGAGGATTTCCTGCGCATGAGTCGCCAGCTGCGCGAGCAGAAGGGTCGCCCGGTCGCGCGTCGTAGCCAGGATCGCGATCAGGATGATTGGGTCAGCGTACCCGCCTAGCGGGTCCTGGGCTGACCCGCTCGCTCTTCCTGGCGACGGGGGTCAGAAGGGCGAGCAGATGCCCCGCTGGGAGCTCACCAGTTCGCGCTGGTCGTCGTAGAGGGTGATCTCGCCCTGGCCGAAGGTGTGTTCGGCCGCCAGTCGATAGCGCCGGCCGGCCTGGAAATCCCCATAGTCCAGTTCCAGATAGCATTGGATCTGCAGAGGTTCGTTCCAGCCGAAACGTGGTCCGAAGCCACTGCCGCCATAGAGTTCGTAGCGATAGCTCACCTTGAGGCTGTGGCTGCCGGGGGCGAGCTGGAAATAGCGGCCGTCGTCGAGACGTCTGCCATCCTGGGACTCGGCCAGCAGCGAGGCGCCTACCGCGGGTTCGCGCAGCTCCAGATCGACCCACGCCTGCTGGGGATCGACCGGGGGCAGCGGCGTGGTGCAGCCGCCGAGCAGCAGCAGCAGAGGAAGCAGCAGGCGCAGACGCATGGATGGCGACTCGCGGCAGGGAGATCAGCCGAGTCTACACGTCGCCGCAACGACTGGCAGTGCTGCGCGCCACTTCCTGGTTGCGTTCGTCATAGAGGCGCGCCCAGGGTCGCCAACCGGTCTGGCCGGCTTCCAGGCGATAGCGCTCGCCCGCGGCGAAGGCCCTGTAGTTGAGGGTCACCAGGCAGGTGCGCGCCAGCGGATCGGCCACCTGGGCGCCGATGTTGGTGGGCTGCACCTCGAACTGGTAGCGTACCTGCAGATCGTGGTTTCCTGGCCAGACCTGGAAGTAGCGTTTGTCTTCGAGATCCTTGCGATCGGCGCGCAGGGCTTCCAGCTTGGCCTTGCCGTCGCTGTCCAGATCGATCCAGGCCTGCGCCGGATCGGGCTTGGGCAACGGCCACAGGGAACAGCCCCCCAGGAACAGCACAGGCAACAGCAGGCACAGTCTACGCATGACGGCTACAACTCCGGGCAGGGAAGGGTGCGCCACCCAGTCAGGCACCCTGCCTGCGCAACGCGCGAGCCGTTGGCTGGCGCTGCTGTCCCTCTTGATCGGACTGAGCGGTTGTACCTCGGTCGGGTACTACGCTCAGATGGTACAGGGCCAGTGGGCGCTGATCCGTGATCGCGAGCCCATTGCGACGGTCGTCGCAGATCCCGCGCGGCCCGTCGCCCTGCGCGAACGCCTCGCTGCCGCCGCGGGGGCTCGACGCTTCGCCAGTGCCGAATTGGCTCTACCGGACAACGCCAGCTATCGCGGTTTCGTCGAACTCAAGCGACCCTTCGTACTGTGGAATGTCTTCGCCACCGCCGAATTCTCCACCCGACCCACCACCCACTGCTTTCCCATCGCCGGTTGCGTGGCCTATCGCGGCTACTACCGGGAAGCCAAGGCCCGAGCTGAGGCGCAGCGGCTGCAGGCGCAGGGTCAGGACACCTACGTCGGCGGCGTGCCGGCCTATTCGACCCTGGGCTGGTTCAGCGATCCGCTGCTCAGCAGCATGCTGCGCTGGGATGACGACCAGGTGGCGGCGACCATCTTCCACGAGTTGGCGCACCAGCGCTTCTATCTGCCCGGCGATACCGCCTTCAACGAATCCTACGCCACCTTCGTCGAGGGCGAAGGTCTGCGACAATGGCGCGCCAGTCGTGGCCTGCCGCCGCCGGAGGCGGGGCGCGAGGCCCGCTATCAGCAATTTCGCGCTCTGCTGCTGACTACCCGCGACGACTTGGCCAGGCTCTATGCCCAGCCGTTGGCGCTGGTGGCCATGCGTGCGGCCAAGGCCCGGCGTTTCGCTCGATTGCGTGCTGACTATCAGCGCCTGCGCGCCACCCCGGCCTGGCGTGACGAGCGTCGCTTCGATGGCTGGATGAGCCAGCCACTCAACAACGCGCGGCTGGTGCCCTATGGCCTGTACGAACAGTGGGTGCCGGCCTTTGCCGCCCTCTATCGGCAGCACCCGGGCAACTGGCCGGCGTTCTTCCACCGGGTCCGGCTGCTGGGCGAACGCCCGGCGGTCGAACGTGAGCAGGCGCTCAAGGCGCTGCTCGACCAGGCAACACCGCAGCCCTAGCGCGGTGCCCGCCAGTTGGACCAGGCGGCGACCAGACCCAGCGCTGCCGCCAGGGCCAGTCCCAGGCGCGGGGCCAGGCCGCCATCCAGATGCAGCAGCAGCGCCAGGGCCGCGGCGCCCAGGGCCATGCCAGTCTGCCGGGCGGTAGCCTGGACGCCGCCGGTGGCACCGTTGCGACCGAGCGGGGCAGCGGTCAGCATGATCCTGTTGTTGGGCACCTGGAAGAAGCCGAAGCCAACACCCCCGACGATCAGGCAGGGAACCAGCAGCGTGGTGGAGTGTTCCAGCGGCATTACCGCGGCCGCCGCCAGCCCTAGGGCGATCCCCAGCCCCCCGAGCATGCACAGCCGCTGCGGCGGATGGCGGTCGGCCAGCCGCCCGGCCACTTGCGCCGAGACGGCCACGGTGAGCGGCCAAGCCAGCATCAACAGGGCCACTTGCAAGGGCACCAGTCCGAGCTGGTGCTGCAGATAGAAGGGCAGGGCGAGAAAGCAGAGCATCTGCGCGGCAAAGGAGCAGACCGAGGCCAGCACCGAATGGCGCATGGCCGGCAGCCCCAGCAGGTCCACTGGAAGCAGGGGCGCCGGCAGGCCGCGCTCGCGGCGCACCAGCAGCACCAGGCTGGCCGCGGCTAGCAACAACAGGGCCACCCCCTGCAGCGGCGCGCCGCCGAGCCGCTCCAGACCGCCGATGCCGGCGCAGAACAGCAGGGCGTTGAGCAGCACGCTGACGGGATCGAGACGGCGTTGCGCGTGGGGGCTGTCGGGCAGGTTGCGCACTAGTAGGCCGACCAGGATGGCCAGGGGTACGTTGATCGCGAACAGCCAGGGCCAGCCGCCCAGCGCCAGGATGGCCGCGCCCAGGCTGGGCGCGGCCGCCGAACCCAGGGCTACGCACAGGGCGTTGATGGCGATGCCCCGCCCGAGGCGGGCGCGTGGATAGGACAGCCGCACGATGCCGGCGCTGACGCACATGATGGCGGCGGCGCCGACCCCCTGCAGCGCTCGGGCAGCCACCAGGCTGGCCAGATCCGGCGCCAGGGCGCAGCCCAGGGAGGCCAGGCCGAAGATGCCGACGCCAGTGGCGAATACCGGACGCAGGCCCAGCCGCTCGGCCACCGCGGACAGCGGAAACAGCAGGGCGACCAGGCTCAGCTGGTAGGCGCTGACGATCCACACCGCCGCGGCGGCGGACACATCCAGGGCCTCGGCGATGCTAGGCAACGCCAGGTTGGCGATGCCGCTGTCCAGCACCGTCATGCTGATGGCCAGCAGCAGGGCGGCGACCGCCCGGTAGCGTCGGGGTCGCGGCAGGCCATCGGCGAGGGGGGCGCTGGTAGTCAATCCTCGACCTTCACATGCTGGTCGCTCTCGCCGAGCTTCCAGTAGCCGGCGGCCTTGACCCAGTCCCGCGGCAGACCCTTGGCCAGCAGCGCCTGACGCGCGGCGCGGGCCTGGGTCGCCTCACCGGCGATCCAGGCATAGCCTTCGCCCGCGGGCAACTTCAGCTGCTCCAGGGCCTGCACCAGGGCATCGGCCTCGGTTTCGCGATAGACCCAGCGGATATCGGCGGCGGCGGCGGTAGGCAGGGCGATTTCCAGGCCGGGACGGGCCACTTCGGCGATGACCTGCACCTTCACCCCTGCGGCCAGTTGTTCGAGGCGCCGGGCGATGGCGGGGAGGGCGGTCTCGTCACCGGCCAGCAGGTACCAGTCGAAGTCCTCGGGCGGCACCAGGGCGCCCTTGGGGCCACCGATGATCAGCTCGGCACCCGGCTGCGCCTGGCGTGCCCAGGTGGTCAGCACCCCGGCTTCATGCAGATAGAAGTCGATGGCCAGTTCGCCACGGGCGGCATCGTAGTGGCGCGGGGTGTAGTGCCGACCGACCAGCTGCTCGGGATTGGCGGCGCGGATCGGGGTGGTGTCGGCGGGGACGAACAGCTTCACGTGCTCGTCGAAGGCCGCGCTCTGGAAGTCGGCCAGGTCGCTGCCGCCAAAGGTCAGGCGCAGGAGGTCACCACCGAGCGCTTCGCGGCGAACGACGGTCGCCCAGCGGCGCTTGAGGTCGAAGCGCACGCGCTGGAAAAGGTGAGGGGCACTGGCATCGCCCTCGCGGCTGTGAAAAGATGTCGCCATTGCGGAGGTACCATTCATTGAGGTTCCTCACTATATTCGAGGTAAGTAGTTGTCATGTCAACCGCCGCCGCCATTGCCGAAGCCCTGATGGATCTGAAACGGCAGATGCGCCAACAACTGGATGAGACCCTCAAGGCCTCCGGACTTTCCTTTGCCCGCTACAAGGTGCTCAAGGTGCTGGAACGCCTGGGACCCTGCCGCCCGGGCGAGGTCGCCGAACAACTGCGCCATGCGCCGCGCACCCTGACCGATGCCTTCGACGCCCTGGAGCGCGATGGCCTGGTGCGTCGCGAACCCCATCCCCAGGACAGGCGCGCCTTGTTGGTCCACCTAACCGAGCAGGGGCGTCAGGCCCTGGATCAGGCCCAGGCGCCCCGGACCCAGGCGCTGGAAGCGGTCTTCGCGCCTCTGGATGCAACTGAGCAGGCACAACTGCTGGCCTATCTGGAGCGCGTCCGTATTCGTCGTTGAGTGGCGGGCGAACTCCTTGGCGGTCGTTGCGCTCGAAAGAAGGACCCTATCGAGGAGAGCCTGCCATGAGTGACCAGCGTTCCGATGCCCACCTGGGCAAGACCCCACCCAACGAACCCGCGCTCGATGAAGCGGGACGCCCCGTGGATGTGGTGAAGAAAGACATGGAGCAGCCGGAATCGACGCCGACCGATGGCATCGACAAGGTCCTCACGCCTACCGATATCAAGACCAAGGAACAGGAAGCCGAGGCGCTCAAGCGCAAGAACGCCGAGGTCGAGCGCAAGCTGGAGCGCTGATGCTCCACGTGGAACCTCGGCTGGCCGAGGTATCCATAGCGTCCTTGCCTCGAAGCTGGCCATAGCCAAAGCCAAGGCTCCTCATAGTGCCTTTGCACTGGCTGCGAAGAGGTGAGGCGCCTAGCCTGGGCGCTGATCATCCTTCTTGGCGTCAGGCGCACCCATGGACCAGGCCACCTTCATCGAGCAACTTGCCCGCGAGGGTTTCCAGCCACCGGTACTGGTCGAGCGCGATGCCCTGGGCAGGCTGGAACCCCATGCCCACCCCTTCGAAGCCAGGGCGTTGGTAATCCAAGGTGAGCTGCGTATCCGTAGCGCCGCTGGCGAACGCCACTACGGCGTCGGTGACATCTTTCAGCTCGCCGCCCAGGAGCCGCATTCCGAGGTCTTCGGCCCCACGGGCGTGCGTTACCTGGCAGGTCGGCGACCGGCCTAGCCTTCGCTGTCGTTCTTCTCGATGTCCTTGCGTTGGCGGTTGAGGATCACGCAACCGTAGATGCCGCCGCCCAACAGCAACACGGCGAGGATGGAAAAGAGGGTCATGAAGATGGAGTCGTTCATCGTACTCTCCGAAAGCGGGGTCGGAGCAGTCTAGCGACTTGCGGACAGCTCGGCGAACAGGCTCTGGAACAGGGTGTTGCCGATGCCGGAGCGGCATCGGCAGACGCCTCAGACCCTTAGCCTTCGAGCGTGGCGTTCAGGTTGATCTTGGCGCCCTTGAGCACCTTGGACACCGGGCAACCTTCCTTCGCCTGGTTGGCGATGGTGGTGAACTGCTCCTGGGTGGCGCCGGGGATCTTGGCCTTCATGGTCAGATCGATGGTGGTGATCTCGAAGCCGTCGCCGACCTTGTCCAGGGTCACGTCGGCCTTGGTCTCGATCCGCTCGGGAGTCAGGCCGTTCTGGCCCAGCAGCATGGAGAAGGCCATGGAGAAGCAGCCGGCATGGGCCGCGCCGATCAGTTCTTCGGGATTGGTGCCCGGCGTGCCTTCGAAACGGGTGTTGAAGCCGTAGGCATTGTCCTTGAGCGCGCCGCTCTCGGTGGAGATATGGCCCTTGCCATCCTTCAGACCGCCTTGCCAGACCGCGGAAGCATATTTCTTCATGGAGCGTCTCCGGTTGTAGGTTAGGAATCCATCTAGAACCAGGCGGCAGCCGGTAAGTTCGTTGCAGTCGATCCGGGAACTGCGTGGTCAACCTCTTTCGACCATCCCTGGAGGCCCCCATGAACTATCGCACTCTCGGCCGCACCGGTCTGAAGATTTCGCCCCTTTGCCTCGGCTGCATGACCTATGGCGTGCCCGAGCGCGGCAATCATCCCTGGACCCTGCCGGAAGATCAGAGCCAGCCGCTGCTGAAGAAGGCCCTGGATCTGGGCATCAACTTCTTCGACACCGCCAACAGCTACTCCGACGGCACCAGCGAAGAGATCGTCGGCCGCTTCCTCAAGGCCAACGCCGTGCGCGAGGAGATCGTGCTGGCGACCAAGGTGTACTTCCCGTTGCGTGACAGACCCAATGTCGGCGGCCTGTCGCGCAAGGCCATCTTCGCCGCCATCGACGCCAGTCTGCAGCGCCTGGGCACCGACTATGTCGATCTCTACCAGATCCATCGCTGGGACTATCACACGCCCATCGAGGAGACCCTGGAGGCCCTGCACGACGTGGTCAAGGCCGGCAAGGCGCTGCACATCGGCGCCAGCAGCATGTACGCCTGGCAATTCGCCAAGGCGCTGCACACCGCCGAGCGCCATGGCTGGACCAGATTCGCCACCATGCAGAACCACCTCAACCTGCTCAACCGCGAAGAGGAGCGGGAGATGCTGCCGCTGTGCCGCGACGCCGGCGTTGGCGTGATCCCCTGGAGTCCGCTGGCCCGTGGCCGCCTGACCCGCGACTGGGACGCCAGCACGGCGCGTACCGAAAGCGATGCCTTCGGCAAGACCCTCTATACCGCCAGCGAGGAATCCGATCGGCAGATCGTCGCCGCCGTAGCCCGCATCGCCGAAGTCCGCGGCGTACCGCGCGCTCAGGTGGCGCTGGCCTGGCTGCTGCAGAAGCCGGGCATCGACGCGCCCATCGTCGGCGCGTCCAAGCCGCAGCATCTGGAAGACGCGGTGGCGGCGCTGGAGCTGCACCTGAGCGACGAAGAGATCGCCGCCCTGGAAGCGCCCTATGTGCCGCATCCGGTGGTGGGGTTCAGCTGAGACGGGGCCTTGCCCTCACCCCAGCCCTGTCCCGGAGGGAGAGGGGGAAGAGCGCATCGGTGCGGTTGGATGAGCGCTGGTGCCCCAGACCCTCCAGAGCTTGCCGCACTCTTTGAAGTGAGGGGCTTTCAGGCGTACCCGAATCTCACCTTGCAAAGCCGAGGACCGCTCTGCTCCCCTCTCCCTGAGGGAGAGGGGCCGGGGGTGAGGGCGTCCGGACTCAGGCGTACTGGTCGGCGATCTGGCGTTCGGCGCTGGCCAGGGCCGCGCGCTTGGCTTCGTCGCCATAGGCCAGGCCTTCGGCGCGGACGATCTGGACATCGGTGATGCCGAGGAAGCCCAGCAGCAGCTGCAGATAGTCCTCGTGGGCGATGCCGGTGGGCTTGCCGGCATGGATGCCGCCCGCGGTGGCGACGATGATCGCCTTCTTGTCGCCACACAGGCCTTCCGGACCGGCTTCGCTGTAGCGGAAGGTGGTACCGGCCACGGTGATGCGGTCGATCCAGGCCTTGAGCTGGGTCGGAATGGTGAAGTTGTACATGGGCGCACCCAGCACCAGTACGTCGGCGGCGAGGAATTCCTGCAGGGCGCGGGCATTGCGCTCCGCTTCGTCGCGCTGTTCGGCGCTGCGCTGCTCGGCCGGGGTGGCCCCAGCGGCCAGGCTGGCGCCGGAGAAGTGCCCGAGGGCGTCGTGGGCGAGGTCATGGTAGATGACCTCCAAACCCGGCGTGGCGGCCTTGAGCGCGTCAACGACCTTGGCGGTCAAGGCGCGGGAGGCGGAGTGATCGCCGAGGATGCTGGAATCGATGTGCAAGAGTTTCATGGCGGTAGTCCTGTAGGGTTCGACGCGATGAGCCCAGACTACCGATAAGACGATCTCCTGATTAGACGGCTAAAATGCGATGCATCGTCCCATGGATAGGACAATCGCTCATGCAAGATCTCAATGACCTCGCCTACTTCGCCAAGGTGGTGGAGGCCGGTGGCTTCGCCGCCGCCGGGCGGCTGCTGGGCATTCCCAAGTCGCGGCTGTCCCGCCGCATCGCCGAGCTGGAGACCCGTCTGGGCGCGCGCTTGTTGCAGCGCACCACCCGCACCCTGACCCTCACCACCCTGGGCGAGCGCTATCTGGTGCACTGCCAGGCGCTGTTGCGCGAGGCGGAAAGCGCCGCCGAAACCGCCGCCAGCCTGTCCAGCGAGCCGCGTGGACCGCTACGAGTGTCCTGCCCAGTGGCCCTGGCGCAGCAGTATCTTCCCGAGGTGGTGACGCGGTTTCTTACCCGCTATCCCCAAGTGCAGCTGGACATGCTGCTAGTCAACCGGCGGGTGGACATCATCAACGAAGGGGTGGACGTCGCCATGCGCGTGCGGGACGTCGACGACGAAGAGCCAGGCTTGGTGGTGCGGCGGCTGCGCCAGGCTTCCGTGGTGTTGGTGGCGGCACCCGAACTGCTCGCCGGACGACGGCTGGATACCCCGGAGGCCTTGCTAGGCCTGCCCTTGCTGGGCGCCCTGGAGGTGGATCGCAAGGTACACCTGCGTCTGGCAGGACCTCAGGGCGAACGTCGCGAGCTGATACTGGAAGCGCGTCTGGGCATCGATGACTTCGGCGTGCGCAAGGCCGCCGCCCTGGCCGGGCTCGGCTATACCCTGCTGCCATTGCCCTATTGTCAGGCCGAGCTGGCCGAGGGCCGCCTGCAACGTCTGCTGCCGGACCGGTCGATCCCCGGTGGCCATCTCCAGGCCGCCTATGCGCACCGCCGCGGCCAACTGCCGGCAGTGCGCGCCTGGCTGGAGCACTTGGAAGAGAATTTTCGGGATCAGCATGGCGTGCCAGTCTGATCTATAAACCCGCTTAGTCTTTATTTGGTCTGTATTTGGTTTTTTACTGTGCCATCGATAAGCTAATGGCCATGCCATGACGCCTGTGCCATCCCTCTGGAAGGGAAGCTCAGGCTTTCAGCTCAGGAGGACATCCGATGAAAACCGAAACCATCAGTTATCTGAAGCGCCACGCGGCCAATCTCGATCTTGACGAACCCATGGTCGTCACCCAGAACGGGGTACCAGCGTATGTCATCGAGTCCTACGAGGAGCGCAAACGTCGCGACGAGGCCATTGCCCTGGTCAAGCTTCTAGCCATGAGCTCGCGTGAGGACAATGAGGGGCAGTACCAGACTGCTACGCAGGTAAAAGATCGCTTGGCTGGGCGTTTCTCTGGAGATTGAATGAACCTGGCTCTACGTTTTACTGAATGCGCTGTCCTCAGCCTCGAAGATCAGGTCCATCATCTGACCGATCACAGCAACCAGCAGAATGCGCTTGCCAGGATCACCGGGCTGATCGACGCCATCGAGAGTCAGCTACCAGCAGCGCCCCTGGCTTTTCCCGTCAGCCGCCAGGCCAGTGAATTGGGCGTCCTGCATTACCGTGAATTCAATCATGACGGCTTCCGGGTCTTTTACGAGATCAAGACTACAGAGCAGGCGGTGGTGGTACTGCTCGTGCTCAGACAGAAGCAGAGCGTGGAAAAGGCGCTGATCCGCTACTGCCTGTTGCGTTAGACCACCGTCGCCCAGGCCGAGGCGAGCAACAGCGCCGCCATCCCCAGGTTGAAACCACGCCAGGCGCGCTGCGATCTCAGGCCATGCGCCGCGACCTGGCCGAGCAGTGCCCAGAGACCCAGGCAGGGTACGGACACCAGCAGGAACACCAGGGCCAGGACCAGCACCTGCCGCCAGAGGTCGGCGCCGGGCTCGGCATAGACCGTGACCACCGCCAGCGCCATGCTCCAGCTCTTGGGGTTGAGCACTTGCAGGCCGGCGGTGCCGCCGAAGCCCAGGCGGGCGCTGTCATCCTTGACCGCGGGCGCGCCGGCGCGGGCCAGTTGCCAGGCCAGCCAGCTCAGCCAGAGCACCCCGGCCCAGGCCAGGCCGCGCTGCCAGTCGGGATGTCGGGCCAGGGTCTGGCCGAGACCGAAGCCCACCACCAGGACCAGGGCCACCGCGCCCAGGCTACCGCCCAGCACCAGGGGCAGACTGGCCCGGGCGCCGTGGCGGGCACTGTGGCCGAGGATGAGCACATTGGTCGGCCCGGGGGTGATGGAGGCGACCAGGGCGAACAGCAGGAAGGGCAACAGGGACATGGGAAACTCCTGGTTTGGAGGGAGCCCCAGGGTCGCAAGCCTGCCGCTAGCGGTCTGGAAGATTCGAGCAGCGCGCCCGATAGGCCGCCGGGGTCAGGCCATAGGCGCGGCGAAACCAGCGGCCCAGGTGACTCTGGTCGGCGAAGCCCAGGGCGGCGGCGGTCTCCGCCGGCGACAGGCCGTCGGCCAGCAGGCGGCGTGCCCGCGACAACCGCAGCTGTACCAGATAGGCGTGGGGCGCCAGACCAAAGGCCGCCTTGAAGGCGCGAGTCAGGCGAAATCTGTCCACGCCAGCGGCCTGGGCCAGTTCCTCCAGACCGATGTCCTCGTGGTGATGGGCCTGCAGGAAGTCGCGGGCGCGCAAGGCCACCTGGGGCAGCCGTGGATCGCCGGCCTGGGGCGCCCGCCATTGCAGGTGCGGCAAGAGGCGCAGCAGCAGGGCGTCCAAGGCGCTCTGGCGGACGATGCGCAGCTCCGGACGACTCATGACCTCATGGGCCCAGGCCACCGCGCGGTGCAACTCGGCCTGCTCCACCAGGGTCCGGGCGAAGCCCGGTTCGCCCAGGGGCCGAGCATCACCGTGCAGGCCTTGCAGCTCGCGCGCCAGCCACTGGGGATCGAGGTAGAGCATGGAATAGGTGAAGCCCTCGGCTTCCGGCGCCTGGCCGTCGTGCAACTCGCCGGGCTCCAGCAGAAAGACCTGCCCCGGGGTGCTCAGGTGGCGCTGGCCCCGACAGTGGAATTGCTGCAGGCCCTGCTCGGTGTAGCCCACCAGATAGGCGTCGTGCCAGTGCGGGTCATAGGCATGGCCCTCGAAATGGGCGCGCAGGGTCTCGATGCCGGTGTCGGCGTCCTGCTGCAACTGGATCCAGTGATCGTCGGCCATGGCGAGAGAAGGGGATCTGTGGGCTTTCCAGTCTAGCTACGGACCCGGCGCCGGTCTGGAAGATTCGTGCAGCCTAGTGTGGTGTTTCAGAAGTTCGCGCAAGAATTGGCGAGTGATTTTTTGGCGGTTCGGCGTTCCGACTTGGGCTAGGCGCCGCGACGAGTCATAGCAGGGCTATGGCGAGGAGTGGCAACGCCGCTCAAGCCGAAAAAGCGCCGCCAAAATTGTGCAGTTAACTTCTGAAACACCACACTAGCGCCCCAGCCGCGCGGGCAGCTCCTGTGCCAGATGGCGGATCAGTTCGGAAAGCCGACGCGGCACATGGCGCTGTTGGCGGTGCACCGCATAGATGGCTGCAGCCGGCGCCTCATGATCGGTCAGCACTGGCACCAGGGCGCCACTGGCGATCAGCTCGGCCACGTCCCATTCCGATCTCAGGATCAGTCCGTGGCCCTCCAGCGCCAAGCGCACCACCACCTCGCCATCGTTGCTGCTGAGACTGCCGCGCACCTTCTGGGCGAAATGCTGACCGTCCCGGGTGAAGCGCCAGACGGCGTAGTCGCCCGCGTCCTGGCGCAAGACCAGGCAATTGTGCCGCGCCAGGTCCGCCACGCTTTCCGGCACGCCGGCCCGGGCCAGGTAGGCGGGGGCGGCGCAGAGCAGGCGGCGGTTGTCCAGCAGGCGGTGGGCGATGACCCGAGCGTCCGGTGGCTCGCCGACACGGATATCCAGGTCGAAGGGCCCTTCCAGCAGATTCACCGGATGGCTGGAGAGGTGCAGATTGACTTCCAGCCCGGGATGGCGGTGGGCGAAGTCCGACAGCAGCGGCGCCAGGTGCCGGCGGCCGAAGCCGAAGGTGGCGTTGAGATTGAGCACCCCGCTCAGGGGCGCATCGGGCCTTCCGACGGCAGCCTCCAGGTCTTCCAGCTGGGTCAGCAGCGGTCGGGCGCCTTCCAGATAGCGCAGGCCTTCCGGCGTCAGGTCCAGCCGCCGGGTGGTCCGGCGGATCAATTGCACGCCCAGGCGGCGCTCCAGGGCAGTGAGTCGCTTGCTGACGGCCGCCAGGGACAGCCCCAACTCCCGGGCAGCGGCGGTCAGGCTGGGGTGGCCGGCCAAGCGGACAAAGAAGGCAAGGTCGTCAGCGGACAAGATTCTTGATCCCAGGTTAAGAATGGCTTTCCCTGCGACGGGATTGTACGCCTCCCGCGCGAGACTACACTGGGTCCATCCCACCCAGACTGCCGGAGAAAAGCCATGCAAGCGTCCAGGCCCCATAAGATCGCGGTCATCGCCGGTGACGGCATCGGCAAGGAAGTCATGCCCGAAGGCATCCGCGTGCTGGACGCCGCCGCCCAGCGCTTCGGCATCGCCCTGCAGTGGGATCACTTCGACTTCGCCAGCGCCGAGTACTACCAGGCCCACGGCAAGATGTTGCCGGACGACTGGTTCGAGACGCTCAAGGACTACGATGCCCTCTATTTCGGCGCCGTCGGCTGGCCGGACGTGGTGCCCGACCACATCTCCCTCTGGGGCTCGCTGCTGCAATTCCGCCGCCGCTTCGACCAGTACGTCAACCTGCGGCCCTGCCGGCTGATGCCCGGGGTCAAGGCGCCCCTGGCTAATCGCCAGCCGGGCGACATCGACTTCTATGTGGTGCGCGAGAACACCGAGGGCGAGTACTCCAGTGTCGGCGGCATCATGTTCGAAGGCACCGAACGCGAGGTGGTGATCCAGGAAACGGTCATGACCCGCCACGGCACCGACCGCATCCTCAAGTTCGCCTTCGATCTGGCCCAGCAGCGGCCACGCAAGAAGCTGACCTCGGCCACCAAGTCCAATGGCATCGCCATCACCATGCCCTGGTGGGACAAGCGCGTGGAGGAGATGGGCAAGGCCTATCCGGACGTGGCGGTGGACAAGTTCCACATCGACATCCTCACCGCCAACTTCGTCCTGCACCCGGACTGGTTCGACGTGGTGGTGGCCAGCAACCTGTTCGGCGACATCCTCTCCGACCTGGGCCCGGCCTGCACCGGCACCATCGGTATCGCGCCTTCGGCCAACATCAACCCGGAACGCAATTTCCCCAGTCTGTTCGAGCCGGTGCACGGCTCGGCGCCGGACATCGCCGGCCGCGGCATCGCCAATCCCATCGGCCAGATCTGGTGTGGCGCCATGATGCTGGAGCATCTCGGCCATGCCGACGCCGGCGCTGCCGTGGTGGCGGCCATCGAGGCCGTGCTGCGCCAGGGTCCCGAACAGGCGCCCCTGACCCGCGACCTCGGCGGCCAGGGCAACACTGAGAGCCTGGGTCAGGCCATCGCCGCGGCTCTGGCCTGAGATGGACGGCCTCTTTGCGGGCTTCGAACAGCGGCGGCTGAACGTCGGCGGCGTCGAGATCAATTACCGCGTCGGCGGTCAGGGGCCTGCGCTGCTGCTGCTCCACGGCCATCCCCAGACCCATGTGATGTGGCATAAGGTGGCGCCGCGGCTGGCCGAGCGCTTTACCCTGGTGGCCGCCGATCTGCGCGGCTATGGCGACAGCGCCAAGCCCGACGCGGGCACGGAGGCCTACAGCAAGCGCACCCTGGCGGGGGATAACGTCGCGCTGATGCGCCTGCTGGGTCACGACCGCTTCGCCGTACTGGCCCACGACCGCGGCGCCCGGGTCGCCCATCGCCTGGCGCTGGATCATCCCGCGGCGGTGGAGCGGCTGATGCTGCTGGACATCGCGCCGACCCTGGCCATGTATCGGCAGACCGACGAGGCCTTCGCCCGGGCCTATTGGCACTGGTTCTTCCTGATCCGCCCGGCGCCGTTGCCCGAGCGGTTGATCGAAGCCGATCCGGAAGGCTATCTCAAGGGCGTGATGGGTACGCGCAGTGCCGGCCTGGCCCCCTTTCCACCGGAAGTGCTGGCCGAATACCTGCGCTGCCTGAGCCTGCCTGGCACCGCCCGGGGCATCTGCGAGGACTACCGCGCCAGTGCCGGGATCGACCTGGAGCACGACCAGGCCGACCTGGATGCCGGGCGCCGGCTGGAGCTGCCACTCCGCGTGCTCTGGGGCGCCGAAGGCACTGTCGGGCTCTGCTTCGATCCACTGGCCGAATGGCGTCAGGTGGCCACCCAGGTCAGTGGTTGCGCCTTGCCGGGTGGCCATTACCTGGCGGAGGAATTACCGGATCTGGTCGTGGCAGAAGCGCTGGCCTTCTTTGGTTGAGTCGATGATCGCAAAGGAGTGTTGCGTCATCTGGCTGTAACAAAGTGTGACGTCATCGAGGTCGAGTCGGTCTATTCGTGAAATTTTCGTGAAAAGAGACCTCGATGAACGCTCCCCTCTTCACCGCCTCCTGGCAGTGGCGTCGCCTGGCGCTGTGCCAGGCTCTGGCCCTGAGCCTGCTGCTGCTCTGGCTCATTCCCACCGTTCGTACCCAGTTGCTGGCGTTCGATGCCGGGCTATTTCACGCCCTCAATGCCCCTCTGGCGCATTCCACCGGCTGGCTCTATCTCTGGACCTTCTTCAGCTTGCGGCCAGTGGATGCCCTGGTCGGCTTGGTACTGCTGGCCTTGCTGGTTCGCGGCGGCTGGGCCTATCCGACCCATCAGGTACGGCCGGCGCTGGCGACCTTCATCGGCCTGCTGGTGATCCTGCTGATCGTGCGGACCTTGCTGACCAAGGGCATCGAAGCCTGGGGCCTGCAGCATTCCAGCCCGTCCGACGTGCTCCCGGGCGCCTATCTGCTCAGCGATCGCTTTCCCGGGCTGGAGCACGGCTGGGAATTGAAGGACAGGTCCGGCGCCAGCTTTCCCGGCGACCACGCCTCGGTGCTGCTGCTCTGGGCGCTGTTCATGGCGCACTTCACCCGCGGCGGACGCCGCCTGGTGGTGGCTGCGCTGGCGGTGCTGTTCATGCTGCCGCGCCTGGTGGCCGGTGCCCACTGGGGTTCGGATGACTACATCGGTGGTCTGGCGCTAGCCCTGGGCGTCATCAGCCTGGGCCTGCACACGCCACTGGCCGCCGCCTTTGCCCGCCAGGGCGAGCGCCTGCTGACACCCCCTTTGCGGGGCCTGGGACGGCTGCCGCTGCTGGGCCGGCTGAGTCTGCTGCGGTCCTAGCGTTCGCTAGGCACGCGTCGGGGCCAGGGCCGGCAGCAATTGCTGGTCGATGGCCTGGCGCACCGCCGGCAGCAGCGCCGCGCTGCCGGACAGCAACTCCTGGATCAGTTGGCGCAGGGCCTGGGCACGCTCTTGGTTGAGCCCGGTCACGGCCTGGCGACAGGCTTCGTCCGCGGTTGCCGCGGGCGTCACGTTGAAACCCAGCGCACGCAGGCGGTCGCGGAAGTCGTCCTGGTCGATCAAGTCGGCGATCATCATGGCACTGCCCTCTCAGGTGGAATGCCTGGATTCTCCCATTGGCGTCGCAGACGGCAAGCCAGGCTGGCGTCGCCGCATAGCCCGATGTCGTTTTTGGAAAGCGCCTCGCCGGCCAGCCAGGCAATGTAGGTTTATTACGACGCCCTGCCTGGACAATCTGCCGCAGGGTCAAAACCGACGTTCGCCGTTAGAATGCGCCCTATCCACGATATTTTGCGGTTGTTCGCCTCCAGAGCCGAGCAATCCACGGTTACACACTGAGGCCCATCAGGGCGTTTGAACCTCTTCCGTCTCCAGCGGTTGAGGTTTTTTTTTGTCTTTTGACAGGTTGGCCGCGGGTGCCAAGCCCAGTTCGCCGCCGAGAAAGCGCTCCAGGGCACAGCGCAGGGCTTCGGCGCGCCGACCCGGGGCGCGCAGGGCGCCATGCAGCAGGCCCGCGCCCTCCCATAGGCGAATGGGCGTCCCTCCGGCGCGCAAGGCGGCCGCATAGGCGCGGCCGTGGTCAGCCAGGGGATCGCGCTGCGCCACGGCGACCAGGGCGGGCGCCAGCCCGCTGAAATCGCCAGCCTGCAGCGGCAAGGCGAGGGGATCCCGGCGATCTTCCGGGCGGGGCAGATAGGCATCCAGACAAGCCCGCCAGTCGGTCGCGCTCAGCAGCGGTGCCTGGGCCTGATGGCGCTCGCTGGGCAGCCCCCGATCCGTCAGCGCGGGATAGATCAGTACCTGAGCCCGCGGCTGGGCGCGACCCTGTTGGCGCAGCGCCAGGCACAGGGCCGCGGCGAGAGTGCCGCCGGCACTGTCACCGGCCACCGCCAGCCGGCGCTCGTCCAACCCCAGTGCCTGAGCCTCACGTTGCAGCCAGTCCCAGGCCCGCCGGACATCGTCCAGGGCCGCAGGATAGGGATGCTCCGGCGCCAGGCGATAGTCCACCAGCAGCACCGCCAGCCCCAGTCGCCGCGCCAGCCGTGCCGCGAGAAAGCCGTGGGAATCCAGGTCGCCGAGCATCCAGCCGCCGCCGTGCAGATAGAGCAGGGCGGGGCGGTCAGCGGCGGACTCTCGCGGCGCCACCAGCCGCAACGGTACGGCGCCGGCGCGGTGATCGCTGACCGCCAGGCCCCTGTAGTCAGCCGGCGCCAGGGCGGCGCAGAGCCGCGCATAGGCCTGGCGCTGTGCCTGGAAGTCTGGATCGGTAGTGGCGAAGGCCTGGCTGGCTGCGACGAAGGCGGCCATGTCCGTCGACAGCGGCGGCGCCTTCATGGGCGGGGCGGGGGCAGGCCAATGACCCGCCCGACATGCTCTGGCCAGAGCTCCTCCCGCTGCGCCGCCAGCCGGGTCGCCAGCCAGTCGTGCACCCGCGGCGCGAAGGGTGCCGAGCGGGGACCGTCCAGGTGGACGTGCAGCAGCAGCTGCTCGGAGGCGGCCAACAGGTCGGCCTGGCCCTGGTGATGGAGGCCGAAGTGCAGGTGCAGGCGCTTGGCGTCCAGGGCCAGGAATCTCACCCGCACCTCCAGCTGGGCGTCCGCCTTCACCTCGTGGAGGAAGTTGAGGTGGCACTCCAGGGTGAATAGCGAGTGCCCGCTGGCCGCGCGGCCGGCGGCGTCCAGGCCCATGGCGTCCATCAGGGCGTCGGTGGCGTGGCTGAAGATCAGCAGGTAGTAGGCGTCGCGCAGATGGCCGTTGTAGTCGACCCACTCGCGGGCGACCGAAGTACGGTGGATGATCATGACCGCTCCTAATCCAAGATGCCGTGGCGCGCCTTGCACCCGGCGATGGCCGCCTGCACCGCCAGCAGGCAGTCGTCGCGATAGCGCTCCAGCGCCGCCAGTTCCAGGTCGCCCTGCTGGGCCCGGGTCCCCTCGACCACGGCGTCGATCAGGCCGTCGGTCAGCTCCGGGGCTTCCAGGTAGGTCCAGGGCAGCTTCAGCGCCGGGCCGAATTGCTTCATGAAGTGGCGCATGCCCGCCGGGCCGCCGGCCAGGGTGTAGGTAAGGAAGGTGCCCATGAACGACCAGCGCAGGCCGGCGCCGTAGCGGATGGCGTCGTCGATCTCGCCGGTGGTGGCGACCCCGTCGTTGACCAGGTGCAGGGCCTCGCGCCACAGGGCTTCGAGCAGGCGGTCGGCAATGAAGCCAGGCACCTCCTTGCGCACCCGCAGCGGCCGCATACCCAGCTCGCGATAGAAGGCCTCGGCGCGCGCCAGGTTGGCCGTCGAGGTCTGGCTGCCGCCCACCACCTCCACCAGCGGCAGCAGATAGACCGGATTGAACGGGTGGCCCACCAGGCAGCGCTCGGGGTGCAGGGCTTCGGCATAGAAATCGCTGGGCAGCAGCCCCGAGGTGCTGGAGCAGATCAGGGCGTCGGGTCGCGCCGCACGACTGACCCGGGCATGCAGTTCGCGCTTGAGCTCCAGGCGTTCGGGGGCGCTTTCCTGGATGACGTCGGCGCTGGCGACCGCGGCGTCCAGATCGGTATGGAACGTCAGGCGGTCCAGGCTGGCACCGGGCGCCAGGCCCTGGGCCTCCAGCGCCGGCCAGGCATTGGCCAGGCGGGTGCGCAGGGCGGCTTCGGCGCCGGGCGCCGGATCCCAGGCGCGCACCTCCAGGCCCCGGGCCAGGGCCCGGGCGATCCAGCCGGCGCCGATCACGCCGGTCCCAAGGGCGGCGAAGACGGCGCTCATCGGGCACCTCCCAGCTGCATCTTCGTCCGGCCCTCGGCGGGGCTCAGGGCGCGCCCGCCCAGGCGTTCGATGATCTGGATGACCCGCTCCACCAGGCTGCCGTTGGTGGCGTGGACGCCCCGGTCCAGCCAGAGATTGTCTTCCAGGCCGACGCGCACGTTGCCGCCCAGCAGCATGGCCTGGGCGGCCATGGGCATCTGCATGCGGCCGATGCCGAAACCTGCCCAGCAGGCGCCCGGCGGCAGGTTGTCGACCATGGCCTTCATGGTGGCGGTGTCGGCCGGGGCGCCCCAGGGAATGCCCAGGCACAGCTGGAACAGCGGGTCCTGCAGCAGGCCTTCCTTGAGCAACTGCTTGGCGAACCAGAGATGGCCGGTGTCGAAGATCTCCAGTTCCGCCTTCACTCCCAGTTCGGTGATGCGCCTGGCCCCCGCGCGCAGTTGCGCGGGGGTGGAGACATAGATGAAGTCGCCGTCGCCGAAGTTGAGGGTGCCGCAATCCAGGGTACAGATGTCCGGGCGCAACTCTTCGATGTGCAGCAGGCGGGTGAGGGGACCGACCAGGTCCGAGCCGGGGCCGAAGTCGGTGGGTGTCTCGCCTGGCCCTATCTCCAGGTCACCGCCCATGCCGGCTGTGAGGTTGACGATGATGTCGACGTCCGCCTCGCGGATGCGCTCGACCACCTCGCGATAGAGGGCCACGTCGCGGCTGGGCTTGCCGGTGGCGGGGTCGCGCACATGGGCGTGCACCACGGTGGCGCCGGCGCGGGCGGCCTCCAGGGCGGCTGCGGCGATCTCTGCCGGGGTGACGGGAACATGGGGATTGCGGCCTACGGTATCACCGGCGCCGGTCAGGGCGCAGGTGACGATGACATCGGTGTTCATGGGGTCTGTCCTTGGGCGATCAGAGCTTGAGAGCAGCGGCGGGCTGGCCAGCGCGGGTGGTCACGCCCTGGAGGAAGGCGTCGAGGCGTTGCGGGTTGTTCTTGAGCCAGGCACGGGCGGCGTCCTTGGGTGCGGTGCGTTCCAGGATGGGGGCCATCACGGCGCTGACCTCGGCACTGTCCATGTGCAGATTGGCGAGCAGGCGCTGGACGTTGGGGCAGCGCTGTGGATAGTCGGCGGTGGTCACCACCGAGACCGTGGCCTGGCCTTCGTTGGGGCCGAAGACGTCTTCGCTGCCGGTCAGGTAGTGCATCTTGATCTGTAGATTCATGGGGTGCGGCTTCCAGCCGAAAAAGACGATCCATTCCTTGCGTTTCTCGGCCCGGCGCACGGCGGTGAGCATGCCCGCCTCACTGGACTCCACCAGCTGGAAGTCCTTGAGGCCGAAGCGGTCGGTCTTGATCATCTCGGCGGTGCCACGGTTGGCGCCGCTGCCCGGCTCGATGCCGTAGATCTTGCCGCCGAGCCTGTCCTTGAAGCGGGCGATGTCGGCAAAGGTCTTCAGGCCCCCCTCGTAGACGTACTCGGGCACCGCGAAGGTGGACTGGGCATCGGCCAGCAGCGGCGGGGTCAGCACCTTGACCTGGCCCTTGTCGACGAAGGGCTGCACCACCGGCTGCATGGTCGGCTGCCAGTAGCCGAGGAAGACATCCAGATTCTTGTCGCCCATGGCCGCCATGATGATCTGCTGGGAGGCGGTGGTCGGCTTCACGCCGTAGCCGAGGCCTTCGAGCATGACCTCGGCCAGGGCACTGGTGGCGACCACGTCGGTCCAGCCGACGATGCCCATCCGTACGGTCTGGCAGCTGTCGGGATCGGCGGCGCGGGCGCTGCCGAGGGTGGCGGCCAGCAGGCCGCAGGCGAGGAGGGTGGTGCTGAGGGTCTTGTTGGGCATGGCGAACTCCCTGGAGCGGCGGGCGGGGATGACTGCCGGTTGCCTTCTACCCTAGGCGCCTCGCCTGCCAGGCATGCGTAGCCCGACGACCTGAATTTGCACCCTGGCGACCTTCTTGCTTGCACAAGTCAATCGTTACCGGGGACGCCCCACCCATGCCGCAGTCCTTTGCCTTTCTCCTGCTGCCCGGCTTTTCCGCCCTGGGCTTCATCGCCACCCTGGAACCCCTGCGGGTGGCCAATCGATTCCGTCCGGGCAGCTATGACTGGCGCATCCTCGGACGTGACGGGGCGGCGGTGACCGCCAGCAACGGCATGTCGGTCAATGTCGACGGCGGCCTCGACGCCCTGGAGCCGGGCACCACCCTGTTCGTGGTGGCCGGTTTCGAGCCCCTGGGCCATTACGACGACGGCCTCGCCAGCTGGCTGCGCCAGGTCGCCCGCCACGGCCATCCCCTGGGCGGCATCGACACCGGTGCCCTGGTGCTGGCCCGTGCCGGGCTGCTGGACGGCCACCGGATCACCCTGCATTGGGAGGCGGTGGCGGCCTTTCGCGAAGCCTGGCCGCAACTGGAAGTGACCGGCGAGCTGTTCGAGATCGACCGCGGTCGCATCACCTGCGCCGGCGGCACCGCCAGTCTCGACCTGCTGCTGGAGCTGATCGGCCGCAGCCACGGCAGCGCACTGGCGGTGCAGGTCTCCGAGCAATTCGTGCTCGGGCGCATCCGCCCGCCGCGCGAGCACCAGCGGCTGCAGGTGGCGCAGCGCTACGGCATCGCCAACCGCAAGCTGATCCGGGTGGTGGAGCGCATGGAGCGCCATACCGAGACGCCCCTGGGCACCCTGGAACTGGCCGCCGGCATCCAGGTGACCCGCCGCCAGCTGGAGCGGCTGTTCCGCCTCCATCTGCAGACGACCCCCTCCACCTTCTATCTGCAGCTGCGCCTGGACCGGGCGCGCCAGCTGCTGCAGCAGGGCGAGGCCAGCGTGCTGGACGTGGCCCTGGCCTGCGGTTTCGAATCCGCGTCCTATTTCTCCCGCTGCTACCGCCAGCGCTTCGGCCTGAGTCCACGGGAGGATCGGCCTCGCCGCGAGGGCCGGCTGTCGGCGGGCGAGCTCGCCGCGGTCGCTGACCGGTAGCGCGACCCTGGCCTGACGCTTCTGGTGATACCCCTGTCGTTTTTGCATCCGGTCGGCCAGGACCCCGGGGCTATGCTGGCCTCGAATCGCCGGCACCCGTTCCGGCGCGAGACCAACGCCGGAGCCTGTCATGAATGCCACCGAACTCCACGCCGACAGCATCGTCATCGACGGGCTGATCATCGCCAAGTGGAACCGCGAACTCTTCGAAGACATGCGCAAGGGTGGCCTGACCGCCGCCAACTGCACCGTCTCGGTATGGGAGGGCTTCCAGGCGACGGTCAACAACATCGCGGCGAGCCAGAAGCTGATCCGCGAGTGCAGCGATCTGGTGGTCCAGGTGCGCACCACCGCCGAAATCCGCCAGGCCAAGGCCCAGGGCAAGACCGGCATCCTGTTCGGCTTCCAGAACGCCCATGCCTTCGAAGACCAGATCGGCTACGTCGAGATCTTCAAGCAGCTCGGCGTGGGTATCGTGCAGATGTGCTACAACACCCAGAACCTGGTGGGCACCGGCTGCTACGAGCGCGACGGCGGTCTGTCCGGCTTCGGCCGCGAGATCGTCGCCGAGATGAACCGCGTCGGCATCATGTGCGACCTCTCTCACGTCGGCTCCAAGACCAGCGAGGAAGTCATCCTCGAATCCAAGAAGCCGGTCTGCTACTCCCATTGCCTGCCGTCCGGCCTGAAAGAGCATCCGCGCAACAAGTCGGATGCGGAACTCAAGTTCATCGCCGACCACGGTGGCTTCGTCGGCGTGACCATGTTCGCCCCCTTCCTGGCCAAGGGCATCGACTCGACCATCGACGACTACGCCGAGGCCATCGAGTACGTGATGAACCTGGTGGGCGAAGACGCCATCGGCATCGGCACCGACTTCACCCAGGGCCACGGCCACGACTTCTTCGAGTGGCTGACCCACGACAAGGGCTACGCCCGTCGCCTGACCAGCTTCGGCAAGATCGTCAACCCGCTGGGCATCCGCACCGTGGGCGAATTCCCCAACCTGACTGAGACCCTGCTCAAGCGCGGCATGCCCGAGCGCACCGTGCGCAAGGTCATGGGTGAGAACTGGATGCGCATCCTCGGCGAAGTCTGGGGCGAGTAGTGAATACCTCTGGAGCCTACTGCGCACACCGCTAGCGGCGTCGCGTCCTCGCGCCAGGTTCGCCGTACCTCGGTACTGCTCTCACCTGGCGCTGCGGGGCTCCTTGCCAGCGGCGCGTTCGCTACGGCTCCACGGGCATTCACCCACACCTTTTTTTAGATACGTATTAGCGAATCGGAGCTCCACACATGGCCAGCCACGCCCCCGAAATGCCCATCCAGGTCGACGACGAAACCGGCGTCTGGACCACCGACGCCCTGCCGATGCTGTACGTACCCCGGCACTTCTTCGTCAACAACCACATGGGTATCGAAGAAGTCCTGGGCGCCGACAAGTACGCCGAAATCCTCTACAAGGCCGGCTACAAGTCGGCCTGGCACTGGTGTGAAAAGGAAGCCGAGTGCCATGGCATCCACGGCGCCGCGGTGTTCGAGCACTACATGAAGCGCCTGTCGCAGCGCGGCTGGGGCCTGTTCGAGACCCAGAAGCTCGACCTGGACACCGGCTACGCCGAGGTCAAGCTCAAGCATTCCGCTTTCGTCTACGTCTACGGCAAGGTCAATCGCAAGGTGGACTACATGTTCACCGGCTGGTTCTCCGGCGCCATCGACCAGATCCTGGCCGCCAAGGGCAGTGCCATCCGCACCGTCACCGTCCAGGAATACAGCGGTTCCGAAGAAGGCCACGACGACGGCCTGTTCGTCACCCGGCCGAAATAACGCCCCGCCCCCGGGTGGCCAGCGACCCGCTCGCCGCCGCCCCAGCGACACCCAAGAGCAAGAGCGCGGCTCAAGACCGCGCACCAGCCGATCGAGGAGAAGGTCATGGCCTTCGAAGCAATGTTCCAGCCGATCCAGATCGGCAAGCTCACCATCCGCAACCGCGTGCTGTCCACGGCTCACGCCGAGGTCTACGCCACCGACGGCGGCATGACCACCGACAGATACGTCAAGTATTACGAAGAGAAGGCCAAGGGCGGCATCGGCCTGGCCATCTGCGGGGGTTCCTCGGTGGTTGCCATCGACAGCCCGCAGCACTGGTGGAGTTCGGTCAACCTCTCCACCGACCGCATCATTCCGCACTTCCAGAATCTCGCCGACGCCATGCACAAGCATGGCGCCAAGATCATGATCCAGATCACCCACATGGGCCGGCGCTCGCGTTGGGACGGCGGCCACTGGCCGACCCTGATGTCGCCGTCGGGCATCCGCGAGCCCGTGCACCGGGCCACCTGCAAGACCATCGAGCCGGAAGAGATCTGGCGGGTAATCGGCAACTTCGCCCAGGCCGCACGCCGGGCCAAGGCCGGTGGCCTGGACGGCGTCGAGCTGTCCGCCGTGCACCAGCACATGATCGACCAATTCTGGTCGCCGCGGGTGAACAAGCGCACCGACGAATGGGGTGGCAGCTTCGAGAACCGCATGAGATTCGGCATGGAAGTGCTGAAAGCCGTGCGCGCAGAGGTCGGTGACGACTTCTGCGTCGGCATGCGCATCACCGGCGACGAATTCCACCCGGACGGCCTGTCCCACGACGACATGAAGCAGATCGCCAAGTACTACAGCGACACCGGCATGCTCGACTTCATCGGCGTGGTCGGCTCGGGTTGCGACACCCACAACACCCTGGCCAACGTCATTCCCAACATGACCTATCCGCCGGAGCCCTTCCTGCACCTGGCCGCGGGCATCAAGGAAGTGGTCAACGTGCCGGTGCTGCACGCCCAGAACATCAAGGACCCCAACCAGGCCACCCGTATCCTGGAGGGTGGTTACGTCGACATGGTCGGCATGACCCGTGCCCACATCGCCGACCCGCACTTGATCACCAAGATCAAGATGGGCCAGATCGACCAGATCCGTCAGTGCGTCGGCGCCAACTACTGCATCGACCGCCAGTACAACGGCCTGGACGTGCTGTGCATCCAGAACGCCGCCACCAGCCGCGAATACATGGGCCTGCCGCACATCATCGAGAAGTCCACCGGGCCCAAGCGCAAGGTGGTCATCGTCGGCGGCGGTCCGGCCGGCATGGAGGCCGCCCGCGTCTCGGCCGAGCGCGGCCATGACGTCACCCTGTTCGAGAAGCAGGAGCAACTCGGTGGCCAGATCACCTTGGCCTCGCGCGCCCCGCAGCGCGACCAGATCGCCGGCATCACCCGCTGGTACCAGCTGGAGCTGACGCGCCTGGGCATCGACCTGCGCCTGGGCACCGCTGCCGATCCGGCGACCATCCTCGACCTGCGGCCGGATATCGTCATCCTGGCCAACGGCGGTCACCCCTTCCTGGAGCAGGTCGATCACTGGCATGCCGCCGAGGGCCTGGTCGTCAGCAGCTGGGACATCCTTTCGGGCAAGGTCGAGCCGGGCAAGAACGTGCTGGTGTACGACACCATCTGCGAATTCACCGGCATGTCCGTGGCCGACTACCTGGCCGACAAGGGCGCCCAGGTGGAAATCGTCACCGACGACATCAAGCCGGGCGTGGCCATCGGCGGGACCACCTTCCCGACCTACTACCGCAGCCTCTATCCCAAGGAAGTGATCATGACCGGCGACCTGATGCTGGAAAAGGTCTACGCCGAGGGCGACAAGAAGATCGCGGTACTGGAGAACGAATACACCGGCGCCCGCGAGGAGCGCGTGGTCGACCAGGTCGTCATCGAGAACGGCGTACGGCCGGACGAGGGGCTCTACTACGCCCTCAAGGAAGACTCGCGCAACAAGGGCCAGATGGACATCGAGGCGCTGTTCGCCATCGAGCCGCAGCCTGCGCTCGGCGAGACCGGCAACGGCTACCTGCTCTACCGGATCGGCGACTGCGTGGCCCAGCGCAACACCCACGCCGCCATCTACGACGCCCTGCGCCTGTGCAAGGACTTCTAAGACGGCCTAATCGCTGCTCGAAAATTCGCGGCCATGGGCCGCTCCTACAGGCTCCGAACGTACCTCGTAGGAGCGGCCCATGGCCGCGATAGCTCACCTTCTGCGGCCCCCAGCGCTTCGCTACCCTGGCCGCGCCTGCGGGGCCCGCCCTGTGAGGATAGATCGATGTTGAACACCATCCTCCCCATCCTGCTCTTCGCCGCCCTGGCCCTCACCGTGATCGGCGCCGTGCGCCGCTTCAGCCTCTGGCGGCAAGGGCGTCCGGCCGAGGTCGACTGGCTCGGCGGGCTGTTGAAGATGCCGCGGCGCTACCTGGTGGATCTGCACCACGTGGTCGACCGCGACAAGTACATCTCCAAGACCCACGTGGCCACTGCTGGCGGCTTCGTCCTGGCAGCGCTGCTGGCCATCCTGGTGCACGGCTTCGGCCTGCACAGCCGCATCCTCGGCTGGGCGCTGCTGGCGGCCACCGCCTGCATGTTCACTGGCGCCCTGTTCGTTGCCAAGCGCCGTCGCGATCCGCCGGCGCGGCTGTCCAAGGGCTCCTGGATGCGCTTGCCCAAGAGCCTGCTGGCCTTTGCCGCGAGCTTCTTCATCGCCACCCTGCCGGTCGCCGGCATCCTGCCAGCGGACTTCGGTGGCTGGCTGCTGGCCGCGGTGTTGGCGGTGGGCGTGGCCTGGGGCGTATCCGAGATGTTCCTCGGCATGACCTGGGGCGGCCCCATCAAGCACGCCTTCGCCGGTGCCCTGCACCTGGCCTGGCACCGTCGCGCCGAGCGCTTCAGCACGCCGCACAACGCCAGCGCCGCGCGCTCCAGTGGCCTCAAGGCCCTGAACCTGCACGATCCCAAGGCGCCGCTGGGCGTGGAAAAGCCCGCTGACTTCACCTGGAACCAGCTGCTCGGCTTCGACGCCTGCGTCCAGTGCGGTCGCTGCGAGGCCATGTGCCCGGCCTTCGCCGCCGGCCAGCCGCTCAACCCCAAGAAGCTGATCCAGGACATGGTGGTCGGCCTCAAGGGCGGCAGCGATGCCCATTACTTTGGCTCGCCCTATCCGGGCAAGCCGGTCGGCGAGCACGCGGGTGGTCCGCACCTGCCCATCGTCGCGCGTCAGGGCAAGGCCCTGGTGGACGCCGAGACCCTCTGGTCCTGCACCACCTGCCGTGCCTGCGTCGAGGAATGCCCGATGATGATCGAGCACGTCGATGCCATCGTCGACATGCGTCGTCACCTGACCCTGGAGCGCGGCGAGACGCCGAACAAGGGCGCCGAGGTGCTGGAGAATCTCATCGCCACTGACAACCCCGGCGGCTTCGCCCCCGGTGGTCGCCTGAACTGGGCCGCCGACCTGGACCTGCCGCTGATGAAGGACAAGGGCCAGGCCGAGGTGCTGTTCTGGGTCGGCGACGGCGCCTTCGACATGCGCAACCAACGCACCCTGCGCGCCTTCGTCAAGGTGCTCAAGGCGGCCAAGGTGGACTTCGCCGTGCTCGGCCTGGAAGAGCGCGACAGCGGCGACGTGGCCCGCCGTCTGGGTGACGAGGCCACCTTCCAGCAACTGGCCAAGCGCAACATCGAGACCCTGAGCCAGTATCGCTTCCAGACCATCGTCTCCTGCGATCCCCACAGCTTCCACATGCTCAAGAACGAATACGGCGACCTGGGTGGCCACTACCAGGTGCAGCACCACAGCACCTTCATCGAGACCCTGCTCAGCCGTGGCTCCCTGCATCTCGGGCAGCATGCCCTGGCCGAGCAGGGCGCCACCATCACCTATCACGATCCCTGCTACCTGGGCCGCTACAACGGCGAGTACGAGGCGCCGCGCGCGGTACTCAAGGCGCTGGGCATCGCGGTCAAGGAGATGGAGCGTTCCGGCTTCCGTTCGCGCTGCTGCGGCGGCGGCGGCGGAGCGCCCATCACCGATATCCCTGGCAAGCAGCGGATTCCCGACATGCGCATGGCCGACATCAAGGAAACCGGCGCCGAGCTGGTGGCCGTGGGCTGCCCTCAGTGCACCCTGATGCTGGAAGGCGTGGTCGCCCCGCGTCCGGAGATCAAGGACATCGCCGAGCTGGTGGCCGAAGCCATCGTCGAGGCACCGGTGGACAGCAAGCCGGCCGCCGCACGGCGGCCAGTGGCGGAGGCCTTGTCGTGAGTGCGGCTGGTGGTCCCCTCACCCTGACCCTCTCCCCGGGGGGAGAGGGGATGGCTACCTGCGTCCGGGCAGTCCAGTCGCTTTTCACCCCCTCACCCCTCAGGGTAGAGGGCTGGGGTGAGGGGGCCACCACGCCCATCGCCCAACATTCCCACACGGAGCGCACAGCATGAGCATCATTCGTCGCGACCCGCGCCGCGAGCGGATCGCGCGCAACCGTCTGCATCCGCTGCACGCAAGTATCGCCAGCAGTGCCGATGCCGAAAGCCGCTGGATGGGCCCCAATGGCCTGGTCCGCAAGAATCCCCACGCCGCGGCCGCCGGCTTCGTTGGCCCCCAGGGCGTCAAGCGTATCGACCGCAGTGGCGCCCAGCAGGGCGGCGGCCGTCGTGGCGCTGCCCAGGCAGTGGAAGAACAGCTGCCCCTGCACCGGATCGCCGAGCCGGCCTTCTACATCGCCGTGGTGCCGGACCTGGTCAGCGGTCGCCTGACCGCCCACGACCGCGACCTGCTGGGCCTGGCCCGGCAGCTGGCCGGCGCCGAGGGCGCGGTGCTGGCGGTGGTCTTTGGTGAGGTCAAGGAAACCGCCTTCGACACCGCCGGGGTGGATCGCCTGCTGCATCTGGAAGGCGAGCAATTCCAGGGCTATGCTCCCGAACAGCGGGTACTCGCGCTGCGCGCGGTCAACAACGAACTGCAGCCGCGCCACTGGCTGCTGCCCGACAGCCGCAGTGGTGGCGGTGAACTGGGTCGGCGCCTCGGCGCTGCCCTGCACGAGCGGCCCGCCACCCGTGTCTGGCAGGTCAAGGACGGCATGGTCACCGGCCGCGCCGGTGCCGGTCGCCAGGATCTGCAGCAGCCGCTGCCGCGCCTGGTCCTGGCCCTGCCGGAGTGCGCGGAGCCGGTCGGCGAGACCCGTCACGAAGTCCTGCCCGTGCAGCTGGAAGGCAACATCGCCCGGCACCTGTCGCGCATCGAGGATCTCGGCCCGGTGGCGGTGGATCCCATGCAGATCCCCCTGGGCGAAGCCGAATTCATTCTTTCCGGTGGCAATGGCATCCGCGACTGGGAGCTGTTCCACAGCACCGCCGCGCTGCTGGGTGCCACCGAGGGCGCCTCGCGGGTAGCGGTAGACGACGGCCATATGCCGCGCAACCGCCAGGTCGGCGCCACCGGTACCTGGGTCACCGCCCGGGTCTATCTGGCCGTGGGCATCTCCGGCGCCGTGCAGCACCTGCAGGGCATCGCCAGCTGCGACAAGGTCATCGCCATCAATACCAATCCGGGCTGCGACATGGTCAAGCGTGCCGATCTGTCGGTGATCGGCAACGGTGACGCCATCCTGGCCGCCCTGGCGCGGCTGGTCGAACAACAGCGGGCAGGGGAGTTGCAGGATGTCGCCTGAGCAGAAGCTGCCGTCGCTGGACGGCGTCAAGGTCGTGGCCCTGGTGTCCGTTGGCGCCCATCCCACCTCCGGGCGGGCCCGGCGGGCGGAACAGGATGCCCGCGCAGTGGAACTCGGCCTGCGCCTGGTGGGTGACAAGCTGCGCGTGCTGCACGCCGGCGATCCCGCCGAAGAGGCCCTGCGCGGCTATCTGGGCATGGGCGTGCCGGCCCTGCACGTACTGGAACAACCGGCGGGTGCCGATGCCCTGCCAGCCCTCGGCGACACCCTGCGCGAGGTCGGTGCCGGCCTGGTACTGACCGGTAGCCAGGCGGAGACGGGCGAGGGCTCGGGTTTGCTTCCCTATCTGCTGGCCGAGACCCTCGGCTGGCCGCTGGTGGTCGGCCTCGCTGCGGTGGAAGCCGTGGAAGGTGGCCAGGCCACGGTGCTCCAGGCCCTGCCACGGGGTCAGCGGCGGCGGCTGCGGGTACGGCTGCCCTTTGTCGCCAGCGTCGACAGCGCCGCTCCCGCGCCGCGACAAAGCGCCTTCGGCCCGGCCCGGCGTGGCGAGCTGCAGGTGGAAACCACCGAGGTGGTGCAGGACAGTCTGTTCGAAAACGGCGAATTGCAACCGGCCAAGGCGCGCCCCAAGCGCCTCAAGGTGATCAAGGCCAAGACCGCCGCCGACCGCTTCAAGGCCGCCACGGCCAAGGCCTCCGGCGATGGCGGCCAGGTCCTCAAGGACCTGACTCCGGAAGCGGCAGCGGCGGCCATCTTCAAGGTATTGCGCGAAGAAGGCGTGGTGCGCTGAAGCCCTATCCCCTCTCCCTCTGGGAGAGGGGATAGGGTGAGGGCACCTTCGGCACCCCATCCGCAGGTGGAAAAGGCTGCGCCGTTTTCCACGCTACGGGGCTACCACGACCTGCGGGACCCGTAGGTTGGGCTGAGCCTGCGAAGCCCAACGATCCCAACCTCCAGCGCCCATCAGTGCGCCTCGTCCCAATTGCCACCCACCCCCGACTCCACCAGCAGCGGCACGTCCAGCTCGCCGGCGCCGCTCATCAGCGGTAGCAGGCCCTCGCGCAGACGCTCCACCTGGTCTTCGCGGACCTCCAGCACCAATTCGTCGTGTACCTGCAGGATCACCCGGGCGTCCAGCTCCGGGGTCGACTGCAGCCAGGCGTCCACCGCGATCATGGCGCGCTTGATGATGTCCGCCGCGGTGCCCTGCATGGGCGCGTTGATCGCCGCCCGCTCGGCGGCGCGACGCAGGCCCTGGTTCTTGGAGTGGATGTCCGGCAGGTACAGCCGGCGGCCATAGAGGGTCTCCACATAGCCCTGGTCCACCACCTGGGCGCGGGTGCGCTCCATGTAGGCCAGCACACCGGGATAGCGCTGGAAATAACGATCGATATAGGCCTGGGCCTCGGCCCGGCCAACGCCGATCTGCTTGGCCAGGCCAAAGGCGCTCATGCCGTAGATAAGGCCGAAGTTGATGGCCTTGGCGCGGCGGCGATCCTCGTTGCTGACCTCTTCCAGCGGCACACCCATCACCTCGGCGGCGGTGGCGCGGTGCACGTCCAGGTCGTTCTGGAAGGCGTGCAGCAGCCCTTCGTCCTGAGCCAGGTGGGCCATGATGCGCAACTCGATCTGCGAATAGTCCGCCGCCAGCAGGCGATAGCCCTGGGGCGCGACGAAGGCCTGGCGGATGCGCCGGCCCTCGGCGGTGCGGATCGGGATGTTCTGCAGATTCGGATCGCTGGAAGACAGCCGCCCGGTCGCCGTCACCGCCTGGTGGTAGCTGGTGTGGATGCGCCCGGTGCGCGGATTGATCTGCTGCGGCAGCTTGTCGGTGTAGGTGCTCTTGAGCTTGCTCATCTGCCGGTACTGCATCAGCACCTTGGGCAGCGGGAAGTCCTGGTCGGCCAGTTCCTGCAACACTGCCTCGGCGGTGGAGGGCTGGCCGGAGGCGGTCTTGCTGACCACCGGCAGGCCCAGCTTGACGAAGAGGATCTCGCCCAGCTGCTTGGGTGAACCCAGGTTGAATTCCTGGCCGGCCAGCTCATAGGCCTCCTTTTCCAGGGCGATCATCTTTTCGCCCAGCTCGCGGCTCTGCACCCCGAGCAGCGCCGAATCCACCAGGGCGCCGTTGCGCTCGATGCGCGCCAGTGCCGGCACCAGCGGCATCTCGATGTCGCGCAGCACCGACGCCAGGCCCGGTACGGCTTCCAGCTTGGGCCAGAGCGTCTCGTGCAGGCGCAGGGTGACGTCGGCATCCTCGGCGGCATAGGGCCCGGCCTGCTCGATGGCGATCTGGTCGAAAGTCAGCTGCTTGGCGCCCTTGCCGGCGATGTCCTCGAACCGGATGGTGCTGTGGCCCAGGTACTTGAGCGCCAGGCTGTCCATGTCGTGACGGGTGGCGGTGGCATCCAGCACATAGGATTCGAGCATGGTGTCGAAGGCGATGCCCTGGATGCCGATGTCGTAGCGCGTCAGCACATTGAGGTCGTACTTGCCGTGCTGCATGACCTTGAGCTTTTTGGGATCCTCCAGCAGCGGTTTGAGCGCCGCCAGCACCGGCTCCAGCGCGAGTTGGGTCGGCGCGCCCATGTAGCTGTGGGCCAGGGGCACATAGGCGGCCTGGCCCGGCGCCACGGCGAAGGACAGCCCTACCAGCTCGGCGCGCTGGGAGTCGATGCTGGTGGTCTCGGTGTCGAAGGCGAAGCAGTCGGAGGCCTGCAGCCGCGCCAGCCAGGCGTCGAAATCGGCCTGTTCCAGCACCGTGTCATAGTGGGTTTCCACCTGGGTGGTGGCGGCATCCTCGGCCAGCGGCAGGGGCGCACCCTGGCGTTTGGTGTCGCGGATCAGCTCATCCAGCCAGGACTTGAACTCCAACTCCTGGTAGAGCGCCATCAAGGCTTCCACATGGGGCTCGCCCACTGTGAGCTCGTCGAAGGTCAGCTCCAGCGGCACGTCCAGCTTGATGGTCGCCAGCTGGTAGGACAGGTAGGCCTGCTCGCGATGCTGGTCCAGCTTGGCGGCCAGCGACTTGGCGCCGCGCAGGGGCAGGGCGGCCACGGCGTCGAGGTTGGCGTAGAGGGTATCCAGGCCACCGCCGATGCCATTGAGCAGCCCGGCGGCGGTCTTCTCGCCCACCCCCGGCACCCCAGGAATGTTGTCGATCTTGTCGCCCATCAGCGCCAGGTAGTCGATGATCAGCTCGGGGCCGACGCCGAACTTGGTCCTGACCCCTTCCACGTCCAGCACGCTGCCGCTCATGGTGTTGACCAGGGTGACATAGGGGCAGACCAGTTGGGCCATGTCCTTGTCGCCGGTGGAGATCACCACCGGGCGCTCGGCGCTGGCGCAATGACGGGCGAGGGTGCCGATGACGTCGTCGGCCTCCACCCCTTCGATGGCCAGCAGCGGCAGGCCCAGGGCGCGGATGCAGGCGTGCAGCGGCTCGACCTGGCCGCGCAGGTCGTCGGGCATGGCCGGGCGCTGGGCCTTGTAGTCGGCGAAGAGCGCGTCGCGGAAGGTCGGCCCCTTGGCGTCGAAGACCACCGCGAAGAGGCTGTCCGGATACTGGCGCCGCAACGAGAGCAGCATGTTGAGCACGCCCTTCACCGCGCCGGTCGGCTTGCCGGTGGAGGTCATCAGCGGCGGCAGGGCATGGAAGGCGCGATAGAGATAGGAGGAACCGTCCACCAGGACGAGAGGGGCGTGGCTCATGGTCTAAACCTTTGTCGTGGCGTGTGCGGCGTCTGTCCGGCCAGTCTCGACGACAACTGGGCCGGATTCTAGAATCGACCACTCGCTCCGTTCAAAAGGTCAAAGGTTACCATGGGTGCTCGTCGCTTCCTCTTCGCCGCGTTGCTGCTGGCCCCGCTGGTGCAGGCTGCGGAACCACTGCCGCCGGGGGAAAAGCCCCTGCCTGACGAGATCAAGGTGATCCGCTACCAGGCCGGTGACCAGACCATCGAGGAGACGCGCATCCGCGGCGTGCTGCAGTCCACCCGGGTCATCCCCAAGCACGGCGCGCCCTACGAGCTGGTGCCCGCCGATGGCAGCAGCACCGCCGCCAACGACAAGCCGACCCTGCACGTTCCCAGCTGGCGACTGTTCAGCTGGTAGGCGCAGGGCGCCTGGACCGGTAAACTGCGCGCCGCTCGCACACTCTCCCGCCAGGCCCCGTCATGTCCGTCTTCACGCCCCTCGATCGTCCCACCCTCGAAGCCTTTCTCGCGCCCTATGGCCTGGGCCGGCTGCGGGATTTCCGGGGCATCGCCGAGGGCTCGGAAAACACCAATTACTTCATCAGCCTGGAAGGCGGCGAATTCGTCCTGACCCTGGTGGAGCGCGGTCCGGTGGCGGAAATGCCGTTCTTCATAGAGCTGCTCGACGTCCTCCACGACGCCGACCTGCCGGTGCCCTATGCGGTACGCACCCAGGATGGCCAGGCCCTGCGCCAGCTGGCTGGCAAGCCGGCGCTGCTGCAACCGCGCCTGGCCGGTCGCCACGAGCGTGCGCCCAATCCCCATCACTGCAGCGAAGTCGGCCACCTGCTGGGGCATCTGCACCGGGCCACTGCCGGCGAGCGGCGCATCGAGCGTGCCAGTGATCGTGGCCTGGCCTGGATGCTGGCCGAAGGCGAGCGCCTGGCGCCAAGCCTGGACGCCACGGCCCGGCCGCTGCTGGAGCGCACCCTGGGGGAGATCCGCGAGCTGCTGAGCGAGCAGCCGCCGCTGCCCGAGGCCAATCTGCACGGCGATCTGTTCCGCGACAACGTGATGTTCGATGGTCCGCAGCTGTCCGGCGTCATCGATTTCTACAACGCCAGTTCCGGTTGGATGCTCTATGACCTCGCCATCACGGTGAACGACTGGTGCTCCACCGAGAGCGGCGCGCTGGACCTGCCGCGCGCTCGGGCGCTGCTGGCGGCCTATGCCGCCGATCGCCACTTCACGCCGCGCGAAGCCGAATTGTGGCCGGTGCTCCTGCGCGTCGCCTGCGTGCGCTTCTGGCTGTCCCGGTTGATCGCCGCCCAGGCCTTTGCCGGCCAGGACGTGCTGATTCATGACCCGGCCGAATTCCAGCAGCGCCTGGCGGCGCGCCAGCAGACCCCGCTGGAATTGCCGCTAACCCTGTAGCCACGGTTCCACGTGGAACCTCTGCGCTGAGCTACAGCTGCAACCGCCGCTCGATGGCGGGCTGCGGCTGCCCCTGCCGCTGCCAGCTCAGCCTTGCGTCGATCAGACTGCCGGGCGCGGCGCCCAGGCGCGTGGTGACCGGGCAACCGTCACCCCTGGCCTCGCCGGCCTGACGGGTGCGGGCGACACCGCCGGGGCCCTGCACTTCGACGATGAGTTCATAGCTCAGAGGCGCTTCTTCCCCGGCGAAGCACAGTTCTACCTGAGCGCCCGCCGGTTGCGGCTGTAACTCCAGACGGGCGCTGGCCGCGGCGCCGCCCGCCAGGGGCAGGAGGGCCGCGAGCAGCCAGGCGGCGCGCGTCACCGCTGGTTGATGGTGGCGCTGTTGCCGAAGCCGCTCTGCGAGATCCGCGCGCTGTCGTTGAAGCCGTTGAAGTTGGCCGAGGTCTGCAGGATGCTCGCGCGGTTGCTGTCGCCGACCTGGCTGACGCTGGCCGTGCTGATGGCGCTGGTGACGTCGAGGCGCGCCTCGTTGCCGTTGCCGCTCTGGACGATGCTGGTCTGGTTGCTGTCGCCCTGGACGGTGACGCTGGCCAGGTTGTCGTCGCCGGTGGAGCTGCCGCTGAAGCGATTGCCGCGGCCGGCCTGGTCGACGTTCAGGGTGTTGCGATTGCCGTCCTGGGTAAAGGTCAGTTCGTTGAACTTGCCGGAGGAGAGCACCGTGGCAACGTTGGCCTGGCCGCGCTGGGTCAGCTCCACGGTGTCGACCGAGTAGCCCTGCTGGGTCAGGTCGATGCGGTTGTCGGTGCCGGACTGGGCGAGGGTGGCCGTCACGGCATCGCCGCTCTGGTCGACGCGCACCTGGTTGTTGTCGCCGTTCTGCTCCAGGGTCAGCTGGGCGCTGGAGGCCGACTGGACCAGGGTGCCGCTGTTGCTGCCCATGGAGGTGAGGGTGGCCTGGTTGCCGAAGCCGTCCTGGGTCAGGGTGTGGACGTTGCTGCCGCCCTCCTGGCGCAGGCTCGCCACGTTGCCCTGGGCATAGCCATAGATGTCGCCGCCCTGGGTGATGGTGGCACTGCTGGCGCCGGTCTGGACCACCTTGATCTCGTTGCTTTCGCCCTGCAGCTGATAGAGCGCCGCGCTGTTGCCGGCGCCGCTCTGGTCCAGGGTGATGGTACCGCTGTTGCCATTCTGCTGGACGGTGGCGGTGCTGTTCTGGGCAAGGGCGTTGGCGGCCACGAGGGCCAGCGTCAGGGCGGCCAGGGGCCTGAGTAGAAACATCTGTCTGATCTCCATGAGTGCCATCAGCGGTACTGGCGTACCACCGTGTTCTGGTTGCTTCCGTACTGGACGATGCGGCTGGACAGGCCCGAGCCGTGCTGTTCGATGCGGGCGTTGCCCTGGACGCCAAGTTGCAGGATGTCGGCCTGGTTGCCGCTGCCGACCTGCTCGATGCGCGCGACGTTGCCGTAGCCACCCTGGAGGATGACTGCGCTCAGCTCCGTGCCATCCTGGAGGATGCTGGCTTCCTGGGTGGCGCCACTCTGGGCGATTTGAGCGCGCAGTGCGGTGCCGCGCTGGTCGATGAGCGCCTGGTTGTCTATGCCGAGCTGGCGGATGGCGGCATCCCGCTGGGCCGCCGGTGCCTGACCCAGATCGCCGGTCTCCATGAGATCGGCGGCCGATGCCAGGGCGTTCAGGCCGAGTGCCAGGGCTAGGACCACGGTCAGGCCGCGGGTTGGGCTGCGCATCTCTGTCACCGTCATTGCCTGAGTTTCTCCGCCTGGCATTGTCCGGAGCCGCCTGGCCCATCGCTATCGCTCCAGGGAGCGAATCCCGCGGGCCTCGCGGCTTAATCCCTAGCGCCGGGTCGGCTCCAGGTACTTGGTCAGCGCCGGGTCACGGGGATCGCGACCGTCGGCCACCAGCCACAGCCGGCGCTCCACGCCCTGGGCAACCAGATGGGCGACCGCCGCCTCGATGGCGGAGAGCACGCACAGCTGCGCCGGCTCGTTGGTGGTGTAGCCGGATTCGGCTTCGAGCAGCTTCTTGAATTCGATGAACTTAAAGACGCCGGCCTGGCGCCCGATGGAATAGATGGTCTTGGAAGTCATGACATTGGCCAGCACCCGGCCGCTGCGGGTGTCGATGGCGCGCAGATTGACCGTGACCTGATCCACCCGGTACTCCTCGGACAGGCCGATGCCCAGGTAGCGCGCCCCTTCGCCGCCGCTGCGGACGTTGGTGTCATAGGCCACCACGCCGCCTTCCAGCAGCAGGTTGGCCGCCTGCAGCGACGGCAGCGCCTGCTGCAGATTCTCCGGCAGGTCCGGCTTGTTCTGGGTGGCGCGGATGATCTTGCGTTCGGTCAGCAGGTTCTGCAGACCCTCGCGTTCGAGCACCACGAACCAGCCACTGGCCTGCAGGGCGTCCACCAGCATGCTGCCGGCGCCCTGGGTCACAGCGGTGGAAAAGGAACTGGCCGGATTGGGCTTGTACTGCCCGGTCTGGTCGCGGAAGCCGTAGACGGCGGCCACCAGCGGTCCCTTGGGTGGCGGCAGCGCCAGCAGGTCGTAGTAGGTGGAGGCGCGCGGCGTCAGGGTCGGAGCGGCGTTCTGTTCGGCAGGCATGGGGTCGCGTACGCAGCCGGTCAGGACGAGGGCGGCGGTCAGGGCCGCCGCCAGGGAAAAGGCGTTCATGGCAGGCATCCGTGCTCAGGGTTGGTTGAAGCCGTTGACGGAGATTTCCGAAATCTCCCCGGTCCCGCGGTCGGTGATCTGCACGGTCAGGTTGCCGGAGTCGTCGACGATGTTGACGATGAACTGGTCGGTGGACAGGGTGCCCGAGTTGCCGTCCTTGATGTCGGTCAGCACCTGGGACAGCAGCCGCGATTCCAGCTGGCTGGTGAAGCGCTCCAGGGGCGACTGGCTGCTGGCGCTGCTGCGCAGGTCGGGATCCTTGTGACGATCCTGGGCGGTGGCGTTGTTCAGCAGGTAGGTGCCATTGAGCGGATTGCCGCCGAAGGACGGATTCACCGGCGAGTAGACCAGCTCGGTCGCCAGGGCCGGGGCGACGCCCAGGGTGCAGAGCAGGGGCAGGGCCTTCCAGGCGTGCGCGTTCATAACTCGTCCTTTTCCATGTCGAAAGTGTCCTGCAGCAGGTTTTCCAGGCGGCGGCGGGTGATGCCCTCGTGGACCTGATCCGCGGCGGCGTAGGCGGCATCCTTGAGTTCGCTGTTGTTGGGCGGAATGAACTGCCGATAGAGCAGCCGCTGCTCGTACTCCACCCAGACCAGGCTGCCCCAGCGCGCCGAGGGCCGTTCGCGCACCACCAGGTTGAAGTCCAGGTCGGTGGTGTCGGTGAGGCGGTCGGCGAAGTGGCGATAGAAGTCGTGGCCGAAGCGGGAGATGGTGTTGTCCACCAGCAGTCCCTGAATGATGTCGCCCTCGGCCCGCAGCGGGCCGGCCAGCAACAGCCCGAGCAGCAGCCAGGCGGCTTTCATCCCGGTAGATCCTGCCCGGCATGGAAGCGCAACGCCGCCTCGGCGCGGTTGGCGGCGCCGGTCTTGCGCAAGAGGTTGTGCATGTGGCTCTTGACCGTGTGGGTGCTCAGGCACAGCGCCTCGCCGATGGCGGCGTTGGACAACCCGCGGCCGACCAGCCGGAGGATCTCCCGCTCGCGGCGGGTCAGGCCGTCGGCGGCGATGCTGGGGCGCTCACGAGAGCGGCGCAGCAGGTGGGCCAGGATGGCGCGGGGCAGCCAGTCCTCGCCGGCCAGCAGCGCACCGAGCCCTTGCAGCAACTGGTCGCGGCTGGCCTGGGGGGCGAACACGCCCTGGATGGCGGGAAAGCGCTCGACCCAGGGCAGGGCCTGTTCGACGCTGGCATTGAGAAAGGCCACGGTGACCGCCGGCGCCAGGCCTTCCAGCCAGCGTTCCAGTGACGCCTCGGGCACGCTGCCGAGATCGACCAGCACCAGGCTGGTCTCGCCGGCCGCTTCCAGCTCGCGAGCGCAGCTCAGCTCGATGCCGTGGCGCTCTTCCAGAAAGGGTTTGAGCAATTCCGCCAGGAGGACGTTTCTCGTCGTCAGGCAGACCTTGCTCGCAGGTATCGCGCGCATGTCCATATGGGCTGTCTCATCATCCGTTGCGCGCACGCTGAGACAAATCGCCGGGAGCGACAAGAAAAAATTGACCGATTTCCAGCGACTTACCGGCTCTGTGGACCGCTTGGCAGATTGCCCGTCGATCAGCCGACGGCAGCTAGCTCCAAAGACTTAGCTCTCTGGATGGAGCGGGAAATCCAGGCGCTCCGAAGGCGGCAGCGCCTGGACGCTCGAGCGCGGCCTCAGCGGGTGAGGGTGACCTTGCGCAGATGGCGCGGCTGGTCCGGATCCTGCCCGCGGGCTTCGGCCAGCAGCGCAGCCATGCGATAGAAGCTTTGGATCGCCAGCAGGCCGTCCAGGTCCGGATGGCCGGCGACGGCGAGGGGCAGATCGCGCTCGGCGACCTCGTCCGGGGCGGCCAGCAGCACCCGGGCGCCGCGGCCGCGAAGGTCCCGCGCCAGTTGCAGCAAGCCGGCCTGCTCGGGGCCACGCAGGGCAAAGATCAGCAGCGGATAGCCACGTTCCACCAGTGCCAGGGGGCCGTGCTGCAATTCGGCGCCGCTGAAGGCCTCACCCTGCAGCGCTGAGGTTTCCTTGAGCTTGAGCGCGGCCTCCTGGGCGATGGCGAAACCGGGTCCGCGACCGACCACCATGCAGCGTTCGGCGTCGCGCAGTACCGGCAGCGCCGGCGCCCAGCTCAGCTCGGCCGCGCGATCCAGCGCCGCGGGCAAGGCGGCGCCGGCGGCGAGCAGGATCTCGTCCTGCTGCCAGTGGGCGATCAGCCGGGCCGCGGCGGCCAGGGTGGCGATGAAACTCTTGGTGGCGGCGACGCTGTGTTCGGGACCGGCCTGCACGCCGATGGCGTGGCGACAGGCCAGGGCCAGGGGCGAGTCGATCTCGTTGACCAGGGCCGCGGTGCGGGCGCCGTAGCGATCCAGCGCCGAAAGGGTCTCGATCAGATCGGGACTGCGTCCGGATTGGGAAAAGCCCAGGGCGAGCTGCCCTTCGACGCGCAGCGGCGCCTGGCGCAGGGTCACCAGCGACGGCGGCAGCGACAGCACCGGCAGCCCCAGGTGGGCCATGGCCAGGTAGGCGAAATAGCTGGCCGCATGGTCCGAACTGCCACGCGCCACGGTCAGCGCCAGCTGCGGCGGCTGGGCTCTGAGGTCGTCGGCCAGAGCCGCCAGGGCCTGGTCGATGGTCGCCAGTTGGCGAGCGACCGCCGCACCGCTAGCGGCGGCCTCTGCGAGCATGAGCGAGGTCAAGAGGGTCTCCTTGCGCGAACGCCTGTTACACGACGTCTGTTGCATGACGCCTGAGTCCCTTACTCTGCCACTCCCGGTCAGGCGCGACCAGCCGACCTTGGCCTAGTCGCCTTCGTCCGCCGCACCGCCGGTGAATTGCAGGTCATGCTTGCGCAGCTTGTCGGACAGCGTCTTGCGCGGCAGGCCCAGGGCTTCGGCCAGGCTGCGCAGGGAGGCGTGGGGCCGGGCCAGTTCGCGCTGAATGAGTTCGCGCTCGAAGGCCTCGACCTGCTCGCCCAGCCCGGCGGCCAGGGCGGCCACGGGCGGCGCCGCCATGGGCGCCAGGGGCGCATAGGCGCTGTTGTCCAGGGCCAGCTCCAGGCCCAGGGCGAAGCGCTCGGCGGCGTTCTGCAGTTCGCGTACGTTGCCCGGCCAGCTGTGGGCGATCAGCGCCGCGCGCTGCTCGGCATCGGCCTCGCGCACCGGCGTGCCATGGCGCTCGGCGGCGGCCAGGGCGAAGTGGCGGAACAGGGGCAGAATGTCCTCGCTGCGCTCGCGCAGGGCGGGGATGCGCAGGGTGGCGACATTGAGCCGGTAGTAGAGGTCGGCACGGAAGCGGCCCTGGTCGGCAGCCTGGCGCAGGTCTTCCTTGGTGGCGGCGACCACCCGGATATCCAGCGGGATCTGCTGGTTGGAACCGAGGCGCTCGACCTTGCGCTCCTGCAACAGGCGCAGCAGCTTGACCTGGACATCCAGGCTCATGCTCTCGATCTCGTCGAGAAAGAGGGTGCCACCGCTGGCGTATTCGAACTTGCCGATGCGGCGCTTTTGGGCGCCGGTGAAGGCGCCCTGTTCATGGCCGAAGAGTTCGCTTTCCACCACGGATTCGGCGAGGGCACCGGCGTTGATGGCGACGAAGGGGCCGTCACGGCGATTCGACAGGTCGTGCAGCGCGCGCGCCACCACCTCCTTGCCAGCACCGGTCTCGCCGTGGATCAGCACATCGGCCTGGGTCGCGGCGAGGGCGCCGATCTGGTCGCGCAGCCGGGCCATGCCCGGGGTCTGGCCGATCAGCCGGGTCTGCAGTTCATGGCGCTCGGCCAGGGCCAGGCGCAGGCTGCGGTTCTCCAGCACCAGATGGCGGGCGCCCAAGGCGCGGCGCACGCTGTCGATCAGGGCGTCGTTGGCGAAGGGCTTTTCCAGGAAGTCATAGGCGCCGGCGCGCATGGCCTGCACCGCCAGGGGCACGTCGCCATGGCCGGTGATCAGCACCACCGGCAATTCGGCGTCGCGCTGGTGCAACTGGGCCAGCAACTCCAGGCCATCGATGCCAGGCATGCGGATATCGCTGACCACCACCCCGGGCCAATCGCGCACGGCCGCCAGCTCCAGGTCCCGGGCATCGGCCAGGGTCGTCACCTTGAAGCCGGCCAGGTCCAGGGTCTGGCTCAGTGCCAGGCGCAGGTGGGCGTCGTCGTCGATCAGCAGGATCTGGCTGGCGGGATCGAAGGGGGGCAGGGCACTCATGACAAAGACCTAAGGTAGAGGGGCTTGGCGATCATCCGCGGACTTCTTCCTGGGGCACCGAGGCGACCCCCGGCTTGCCGTGCTGCAGGTAGAGGCGTACCTCGGCCCCGCCCTCGGCGTGGTTGGACAGGTGCAGGTGGCCACCCAGGGTCCGCAACAGGTTATCGCAGATCGCCAGGCCCAGGCCGAGCCCCTGGGCGGTGGCCTTGGTGGTGAAGAAGGGTTCGTGGGCACGGGCCAGGGCTTCGCTGGAAAAGCCCGGACCGTTGTCTCTCAGGATCAGGGTCACACCGCGCTCATCGAGGCTGGTGGTCAGCCACAGTCGGCGGGTGCTGGTCTTTTCCGCCAGGGCGTCGAGGGCATTGCTCAGCAGATTGCTGATGATCTGCCGCAGGCGGGTTTCGCCGGCCTGCACCCACAGCGGCGCATCGGGCAGGTCGCGGATCAGCTCCACCTGCATGGCCCGGCGCCGCGCGGCGACCAGCGCCAGGGCGTCTTCCAGAGCGCCCTGCAGGACCACGCTCTCCGGTGCGCGGCGGGCACCGCGGGCATAGGCCTTGAGGTGGGCGATGATGTTGGCCATCCGCGTGGTCAGCTCGCCGATCAGCTTGAGATTGCCACGGGCGTCGTCCAGGCGATCGTGGTCGAGCAGCACGACGGCGTTTTCCGTGTAGCTGCGAATGGCCGCCAGTGGCTGGTTGAGTTCGTGGCTGATGCTGGCCGACATGGTCCCCAGCGCCGACAGCTTGCCCGCCTGCACGGCTTCGTCCTGGGCGCGCATGAGTTCGCGCTGGGCCTGTTCGCGGTCGTGGACCTCCTGTTGCAGCCGGGCGTTGAGCGTCTGCAGGTCGCGGGTGCGTTCCTCCACGCTCAGCTCCAGGTCGCGCTTGGCGCGGGCATCCAGTGCCAGGCGCTCGATGAAATGGCGCCGCCGCAGGGTCATGACCACCAGCAACAGCAGCAGCGCCAGCAGGGTCGCCGCGCCGACGTAGAGCGCACTGCGCACCTGGCGCTCGACCATCTCCCGTGGTGCCAGGATCCGGGCGGTCCAGCCCACCTCGTCGAGGTTGCGGGTCTGGGTCAGCCAGTCGCCAGGCACCAGGGTCAGGGGGGCGGGATTGGTGGTGGGGTAGGGCCGGTTGGCATTGACCTGCTCGCGCTGGCGCTCGTCCAGCGGATGGGTGGCGCGAAAGCGCCAGGCATCGTGTGAGGTAAGGATGACCACGCCCAGGTCATCGGTCACCAGCAGTTGTTCGGGGGCGTTGCCCCAAAGCCGCTCCGCGCTGTCCAGATCGACCTTGACCACCACCACGCCAATGGCCCGCGCGCCGTCGCGCACGGCGGCGGCAAAGTAGTAGCCGCGCTTGCTGGAGGTGGTGCCGAGACCGAAGAAGCGCCCCGGCTGGCCTTGCATGGCCGCCTTGTAATAGGGCCGGAAGGAAAAGTCGCGACCGACGAAGCTGTCTGGCTGGCGATAGTTGGAACTGGACAGGCAGGTGCCGTCATCCTGCATCAGGTAGATGACATCGGCCCCGGTCCGCTGGCGGATGTCTTCCAGCATCTGGCTGGCGGCGTCCTGGGCGCTGCCGTCGCCTTGTCCTTCCAGGGCATGGCGCAGCACCGGCAGATCGCCCAACAGGTCCGGCAGCACCTCGTAGCGCCGCAGGGTGCCCAGCAGGTTGGCGACATAGAGGTCCAGCGTCTGGCCGTTCTGCTCGGCCAGTTGCGCCTCGTAATAGTGCTGGGCCGCATAGCGCAGCGGAATCAGCAGCAGCGTCAGACCCAGGGCCAAGAGCAGCAGACTGCTCCAGCGGGGGCGCTTGGGAAGGTGAGGACTCTTGGGCATGCGCGGCTACTGTAGGGGGCGTCCCGGCATTATGCCCAAGCCGGCCCCTGGCGAAGAGCTCGCCAGACTGTTAACGCCTTGGCAGTCGACTGAAATATTTTGTTACCGATAACCCTGGCTGTGGAAAGGGACACGGTTTTGCCGGGCGAAAGGCGGCTAACTGAGGCTGCAATCAGCCACCGAAGGAGTGACTTCCATGAAAAGCACCACCCTCTGCCTGACCCTCGCCGGCCTGCTGGCCACCTCTGCCGCCTTCGCCCAGACGGCGCCCACCGACTCGGCCACGCCGCCTGCCGCGACCAGCAGCAGCCCGGCCAAGACCGGCAAACAGGCCACCACCCACCACAAGAAGGTGGCCCACAAGAAGGCCCACAAGGCCAGCACCAGCGGCAGCTGATCCACGGCGCGGCACCTCCCTGCGCGGGAGGTGCCTAAAGGGGAGTGAATCCGTCCAGAGGAGTCCTCCCCATGCGCAAGTCCCTGTTGCTTCCCACTTTGATCCTGGGTCTTGGCCTGTCCGGTGCCGTCCTGGCCCAGACCAGTCCGACCAATCCCCCGGCCACTCCCGCGCGGCCCGATCCCACCAGCAGCCATGGCATGGAAAAGGCGCCCAGTACCGGTGTCGGTGCGGCCGACAATGGCTCCAGCAGCGGTTCGGGCAGTGATACCGGCACCGACCACGTGAAGAAGCCGAAGACCCAGCACAAGGATCACTAAGGCATCCCGCCCATTCCCCCGGGGAATGATCCAATGAGCAAAGATCGCTTGAGCAGCCCGCGTGGGCATGTCGAAATCGGCTTCTAGCCTGAGCCAGGAGCCGCTCCCATGACCGCCGCGCCGCTGCTTTCCCCGGACCTGATCCGCACCCGCTTTTCCCAGGCCATGTCGGCGATGTACCGCCAGGAGGTGCCCCAGTACGGCACCCTGCTGGAACTGGTCGCCGAGGTGAACGCTGACCAGCCGGGCTTCGCCGGGGATTCCGCGGAGCGTTTGGATCTGGAGCGCCACGGTGCCATCCGCGTCGGCACCGCCGCCGAACTGGCCACCCTGCGCCGCCTGTTCGCCGTGATGGGCATGCAGCCGGTCGGCTACTACGACCTCAGCGTGGCCGGGGTACCGGTGCATTCCACCGCCTTCCGTCCGGTAGCGCCGGCCGCCCTGCAGATCAATCCGTTTCGCGTCTTCACCTCGCTGCTGCGCCTGGAGCTGATCGAAGACGCCGAGCTGCGCCAGTTGGCCGAAAAGGTCCTGCACGAGCGCCGCATCTTCACCCCGGGCGCGCTGGAGCTGATCGAGCGCGCCGAGGCGCAGGGTGGTCTCACCGACGCGGAAGCCGCTGCCTTCGTCCAGGAAGCCCTGGAGACCTTTCGCTGGCACCGCGAGGCCAATGTCGACGCCAACCTCTATCAGCGCCTGCACGATGCCCATCGGCTGATCGCCGACGTGGTCTGCTTCAAGGGTCCGCACATCAACCACCTGACCCCGCGCACCCTCGACATCGACGCCGTCCAGGCCCGGATGCCCGCCCGTGGTATCGCGCCCAAGGAAACCATCGAGGGCCCGCCCCGCCGCCAGTGCCCCATCCTGCTGCGGCAGACCAGCTTCAAGGCGCTGGAAGAACCCATCCTCTTCCAGGGCGAGGTCCAGGGCTCGCACACGGCGCGCTTCGGCGAGATCGAGCAGCGCGGCATAGCCCTCACCCCGGCCGGTCGCCAGCGCTACGACGAACTCCTGCAGGAGGTCCGCCAGCGCAGCAAGGCGGCTGGCAGTGACTACGCAACGGTATTGGCCGAGGTGTTCCAGGCGCTGCCCGACAACTGGGACGAGCTGCGCCGCCAGGGCCTGGCCTGGTTCCGCTATCGCGCTGTGGCCGGCAGCCAAGCGGCTAGCGATAGCCGCGATCCCGACGCCCTGATCGCCGCCGGCCAGCTCCTCGCCGATCCCATCACCTACGAAGACTTCCTGCCGGTCAGCGCCGCGGGCATCTTCCAGTCCAACCTGGGCGCCGGCAGCCAGCAGGAATACCAGAGCGGCGGCAATCGCGCCGCCTTCGAAGCCGCCCTGGGCGCGCCAGTGCTCGACGAGATGGCGCTGTACGAACGCCAGCAGCAGGAATCCCTGGACACCGCCCTGGCTGCCCTCGGCCGCCCCGCCTAGAATGGCGGCTCCCGCGTCGGCGGCCCCTGGCCCCGACGCCCGCCCCCGGCAGGCAGCCACGATGTTCACCAAACTCGATCCGACCGACTGGCAGCTCATCTACCTGCTGCAACAGAACGCCCGCGCCTCCAACGCCACCCTGGCCCGCCAGCTGGGCCTGGCGCGCACCACCGTGGTCACCCGCCTCGCGCGCCTGGAGCGTGACGGCATCATCCAAGGCTATGGCCTGCGCCTGGGCTCGGAACTGGAACAGGCCGCCGTGCGCGCCTACTGCGCCATCAGTGTCCTGCCGCGCAGCACCGCCGGCGTCATCCGCGCCCTGGAAAAGATGGTCGAGGTCGAGGAAGTCTCCTCGGTCAGCGGCCAGTTCGACTACCTGGCCTTCCTGCGCTGCACCACCCACGAAAAGCTCGACGAACTGCTCGACCGCATCGGCAACCTCGACGGAGTCAAGCAGACCCAGACGTCGATTATCCTGAATCGGAAGATCGATCGGCGTCGTTCGACCTAGGCGAGCGCTCCTATTCCTGCCGCCTAACCTGCCACGCCGGTCGAAAGCGGCTCCTGTCCGATCAGCACGATGCCGGGTGAGCCGATGGCGGTTGCATCGCCGTTTTGAGCGAAGGCCCCATCCCTGCCAAGCGCTGCGCCGACATAGGTGGGGTGGGTCGTCGACAGACCATCCCAGACCGCCGAGGCGCCAGCGCCGACACCATAGGCCGCACCTGCGTGCTGACCGTCCTTGAACGTTGCACCGCTACCAGCGGAGGCCGTCGTGATCAGGGTTCCATCACTGGCAAGCACCGCGGTCAGGTCATAGTTGAAGGCCGCCGCGACGTTGCCCAGCTTGTCGAACAGCACCACGGCATCCTCCTTGCCGAGGCCGGGCCCGTCGACGCTGACCACTGGGGTAGCACCGCTCAAGCCCCATGCCGTCTTGAACGCGTTCAGGTTCGCCGCAGCCACATCGGCGACCACCAGGGTCGCACCGGCGGCGAGAACGACATTGCCGTCGAGCGTGACCGCCGAAGAGAACTGACCGGCTTCGTCCGTCATGCGCCAGCCGCTGAGATCGATGCTGGTCGAGCCGTAGTTGTACAGCTCGAAGAAATCGCCGCCCTTGGCGTTGGAATTGACCTCGGTGATCAGCAGGCTGTAGTGCGGCCTGGCGGCAGTCGCGAAGCTGAGGTCCATAGCGGCCACGGCATTGCCCGCATGATCGACGACCGCACCCGCCTGTACCTCCAGGTGGTAGCTGCTGCTCGCCTGCAACCTGTCCGTCGGGGTCAGGTTGAGGACGTTGAAGTCGACCGCGACGCCCGGATCTCCCACTTTGAACACCTGAACCACGGTGCCGGCCTGGTCCACCAGTTGGATGCTGCCGCTGCCCAGCGCGATGCCTTCATCGAACGTCAGACTGATGCGGCTCCCGGTGGGGACATCCTGCGCGTCCAGCGCTGGACTGCTGGCCACCAGGACGGGAGCGGCAAGGTCCACGGTCGGCATACCCAACGAGATCAGGTTGCCCTGGAAGTGCTGCTGCGCCGGGGCGAGGTCCTTGGACACCTGCGTCTGCCCTTGCCACAGGGTATCGCCGTTGTCCTGCAGCAGTAGGATCTCGGTGCCCGGTTTGACGCTGGCGGGGGACGCGATGGACTCGAAACTGCCTCCGGTGGCGGCCAGCAAGGCATCCAGATCGTTGTCGAGCTCGATGGGCGCGCGGGTCGGGTCACCGCTCCAGGTGAACAGGCGGAAATCATGGGTGACCGCGGCGGAGGCGCCGCCGGAAGGACCGGCCAGAATCAGGTAGCCACTGCCATCCAGGGCCCGGTCAATGGAACGAATACCCCGCCCGCCCAGATTCAGCTCGATTGCTTCAAAGGTAGGCGTGATGTTGTTGTCGGTCAGCACGGCCTGATAATTGGTCACGGCCACCAGCAACGCCTTGTCGCGCGATCCGGTATCCAGCTGCGGTGCGCGAAAACCCAGCCAGAGCTGGCTGTCATCGGGGGAAGTGGTCAGGCCTTCGATGGAGAAGCCGTTGACGTTCTCGGGGGCGATACCGGCAGCGGAGGAGACCTTCAGGCCATAGTAGCCCGCCGGCTTGCCGCTGCTGCCACTGGCGTCCCAGGCATCGAGCGCCGCGACCAGGCCCTTGTAGGTCTGGATGCTTGCCGTATCGAACACCGGTTTGCCTTGGGCGTCGGTGGTCAGCTTCACGGCCAGGATGGCTTCGCGTCCCGGCGCCTCCTTGCCGCTCTTGCTGTTGCTGTGCGAACCGGTGAGATACAGGGTGCCCTCGGTACCGAGGGTGCCGGTAAAGGTCATGGCCTCGAAATCCAGTTCGTCGGTCAGACCCAGCACGCCGCCGTAGTCGAATTCGTCGAGCGCCTGGCCACCCTCCCGGTCGTAGACCCTGAGCACATTGCCCTCATCATCGCCCACGATGAGGTATTGGCCCCAGCTTATGACTCCAGACGCATCCGAGGCACCGGCTTGGGTGCCTGCCTCCGGCGTGAAGGTGAAGACGCTGGGCTGAGGCTCGATAGGCGCGGGGGAGGGTACGGCATTGTCGATCAGACGCTCGGTCGTACGGGTGACCAGCTCGGTCAGGGACTGTTCCCCCTGTTGCGCCAGGATGTCGTTCAACTCGGTCAGGGTCGGTGATTCGCCACTGACACCTTGATAGGCAAGGGTCAGTTGCGCCTTGGCCAGCGCATGGGGCTGACCTTCCGGCGAACCCGCCAGTGCCGCCAGCACCTCCGCACGGCTGGTGCCGGCGGCCAATTGCTGGGTCCAGAACTGCAGGCCGTCCGCATCGGCGGGCCGCCCCAGGGCATTCTCATAGGCAGTGGTCAAAAACGCCGTTGCGGAGCCGGCGGCCACCGTTGCGAATTCCGGCGACTGCAGGAACGCCTGCTGGATGTCCTCCAGCGTCGTGCCGTTCTGCAATGCCTGGGTCCAGTACTGTAGCCCCTCGGTATCCGGTAGCCGGCCAAAGCTGCTCAGGTAGAGGGCGACAACAGGGACCATGCCAGTGGCCGCTTCGGTCGAGAGCGAAAGGCCGGTGGCTACCTGGGCAAGGCTGGCATTGCCCAGCTCGACCTGCGCGGTCCAGTACTCGAGTCCGGCGTCATCCGGGGTGCGGCCGAGAATGCTCTGGTAGTAGGCGCTGATGGCTTCGCGAGTAGTGGGCATGGCGCAGGTCCGTCTGATGAAAAGGAGAGACGGAGCCTAACGGGCTGAGTGTTGCAGAAAGATTGCAGGAGCGGAGCGGCTGTCGTTTCCCTTGTCGAAGCTCCACAGCTGGAGGTTCGAGCTGACCCTGTTGGGCTTCGCTACGCTCAACCCAACCTACGTATCGTTGTAGGTTGGGTTGAGACGGCCTCAGCGTCGAAGCCCAACAGCCGGAGATTCAGGCTAGGCCCACTCGTTCTGCCCTACCAGCAGAATGAAGCCATTGCTACCGGTGGTCAGGGCCTGGTTTTCCGTTGAGTCGGAAAAGGATTGCAGGACATTGGCGCGGCTCTGGCCGGTGCCTAGATCGTGCAGCCAGTAGTCGATCCCGGCGGTCTCGCCCGTGCGGCCGAGCACGTTGGCGTACAGCTGAGTGACGTAGGAGCGATCGTCCGTTCCAGAGAACAACCCCTTGAACTCGCTCGACGCGGTAAAGGACTGCGCGATGGTCTGGCTGGTCGTACCCTTGGCGTGGTCGTACATCCAATAATCGAGGCCAGAATAGTCCGGCACCCGGTGGAAGGCCGCGTTGTAGAGACGGGCGATCTGCGCTTGATCTGCAGTCAGGACGTACAGGTTACGATCGCTGAAATTCAGCAGGTTGATATCGTGCAGGTTGACTGCCAGATCGCCGCTGTTGCTGGTCAGAGTGACTACGTTGCCCGCGGCCTGCCACTTGTAGGCACTTGCCGCGTTTTCCAGGCTCAGGACATCGCCGCCGCCGTAACCATAGAGGCTGCCGCGATGATCGCCATCCAGCGACAGGCGATCCTGGAAGAAGAACTCACCATCCTTGCTCCCGCTGTTGACGCCCAGGCCCACTGGTCGCGAGCCGGCATTGAAGGCCGCGCTGTCGTTATTGATGCTGGCCTTCTGGTACCACTGCCAGTTGCCGACATCGCTCATGCTGGCGTAGGTCGACAGCGTATCGCTGGCATTGCCCGAAGACAGCACGCCGCGCAGGTTGCCGCTGCTGTCCAGCAGCGGTCCGCCCGAGGCGCCACTGCCCAGTCCAGTGGAGAACTGATAAGCGGCGACGCCGCTGTACTGGGTCGCCGTGCCGGTATCTTCCATGAGACCAGTGCCCCGACCAGGATAGCCGAGCACGGTGCCAGCGAAGGAGGTGGAGCCACCCAGTGTGGGAGTGAGAGTGCCGGTTACCGAGCCCAGATTGACGTTGAAGCCCAGCAGCGACATGTCGTACTGCGCTTCCGAAGGAGAGACCAACCCGTCACTATTGGCATCCCAGTTGACCACCCGGCTCGACCAGTTGGTCGCCAGATAGGTACCCAACGGAGCCGACCAGGCGCCGGTGGCGTCATTCACGAAGGCGCCCGGCGCGACCATGACCTGGATGGCACCACCGCCGTGATCGGCGTTGTAGACCATGTGGTTGGCGGTAAGGACGTCATTGTTGCCGACTACGCTGCCCGAGCCGCGAAACGTTGAGCCATCTGGAAAGATGGATTCGAGGTAGACGATGCTGCTGTAGGGTGCCGAACGACTGGTGATTTCACGCATGTCAGGAAGATTTCCTGGTATCTGAGCGACAATATTCTAACCCCCGTCGAGTGCTCTATCAGGACATTCGTCGGCTCAGGCAGCCGCCTGGCACCGGCATTCTGGATACTTTGCCTGCCGAGCACCGCACGCTTCCGGCCATATATCTGTGGTAGCATCGCCGGTCTTTTTTGTGTGAGTCGCTCGCACCTCGTCTCATAACTTTCGGAACCGTATCGCGATGGCCCAAAAAACTGCTCTGATCACTGGTATCACTGGCCAGGATGGCGCCTACCTGGCGCAGTTTCTGCTCGGCAAGGGATACAAGGTACTAGGCCTCAACCCCCGGCGTAGCACCTCCGACGTCAACCTGGCACGTCTGGAGTGGTTGGGTATCGCCAAGGACGTCGAGATGATCGACGGCGACCTGCTCGACCTGTCGGGTCTGATCCGCCTGTTCCAGCAATACCAGCCCGACGAGGTGTTCAACCTGGGCGCCCAGTCCTTCGTCAAGACCTCCTGGAACCAGCCGCTGCTGACCGGCCAGGTCAGTGGCATCGGCGCCGTCAACGTGCTCGAAGCGGCCCGTCTGATCAAGCCCGACGCCCGTTGCTACCAGGCCTCCACCTCCGAGATGTACGGCCTGATCCAGGAGCCGGAGCAGCGCGAGACCACCCCGTTCTACCCGCGCTCGCCCTATGCGGCCGCCAAGCTCTATGCCCACTGGATGACCGTCAACTACCGCGAGAGCTTCGACCTGTTCTCCTGCAGCGGCATCCTGTTCAACCACGAGTCCCCGCTGCGCGGCCTGGAATTCGTGACCCGCAAGGTCACCGACGCCGTCGCCCGCATCAAGCTGGGTCTGCAGGACGAATTGCGCCTGGGCAACATCGACGCCAAGCGTGACTGGGGCCATGCCCGCGACTACGTCCAGGCCATGTGGCTGATGCTGCAACAGGACGTCGCCGACGACTACGTCATCGCCACCGGCCGTACCACCACCGTGCGCGACATGTGCCGCATCGCCTTCGACGTGGTCGGCATGGACATGGACAAGCACCTGGTCATCGACCCGGCCTTCTTCCGTCCCGCCGAGGTCGACGTGCTGCTGGGCGATCCGTCCAAGGCCCGCGCCAAGCTGGGCTGGCAGGCCACCACCACCCTCGAAGAGATGATCACCGAGATGGTGGAAGCCGACCTGGCGCGCCTGAAGCCCCTCGCCCGTGCGTGATTTCGCCGGTCAGCCGGTCCTGGTTACCGGCGCCAGCGGCTTCGTCGGCAGCCATCTGCTGCCGGCGCTGGCCGCCGCCTTTCCGGCCGCCGAGCTGCACGGCACCTGCCGTGACGGCTCGCTGCCAAGCCAGGCGCAGGTCGTCGGCCATGCCCTCGACCTGAGCGATACGGCTGCCACCCTGGCACTGGTGCAACAGCTGCAACCGGCCGCCATCGTCAACCTGGCGGCCTTCGCCAGCGTCTCCGGCAGCTTCGCCCAGCCCGAGCGCTGCTGGCAGATCAACCTGCATGGCACCCTCAATCTGTTGACCGCCGCCGCTGCCCTCGAACAGCCCCCGGTGTTCCTGCAGATCGGTTCCGGCGACATGTATGGCGCCAGCTTCAAGCGCCATGCCGAGGTCGACGAGCAGGTGCCCCTACATCCGCTCAACCCCTATTCCGCGAGCAAGGCCGCTGCCGATCTCGCCGCCGCCCAGTTCGCCGCTACCTCCCGGGTGCGGGTGATCCGCGCGCGACCCTTCAACCACAGTGGCGCGGGCCAGGGTAAGGGCTATGTGCTCACCGACTTCGCCAGCCAGATCGCGGCCATCGAGCGCGGCGAGCAGCCGTCCGTGCTGCGCGTCGGCGATCTCAGCGCCCAGCGCGACTTCCTCGCCGTCCAGGACGTGGTCGCCGCCTATGTGGCGCTGCTGGGGCACAGCGAAGACATCCCCAGCGGCACCGCGCTCAACATCGCCTCCGGCCGTCCGCTGCGCGTCCAGGAACTGCTCGACGCCCTGATCGATCAGGCCGCCTGCCCGATCCAGGTCGAGCAGGATCCCGCGCGCCTGCGCCCGAGCGATATCGCCCGCGCCGTCGGCGATGCCGGCGAACTCCGCCGCCTCACCGGCTGGCAACCGCGCATCGAGCCTTCTGCACTCGTCGCCCAGGTCCTCGCGGACTGGCGCCAATCCGGTTCCTGATCTCTGCCCATGAACTACTCGCTGATCCTCAACTTCACTCGGCAGGATCTGATCGATCGCCATTCCGCGTCGGTACTCGGCGCGGCCTGGACCTTCATCCTGCCGCTGGTCAACATCCTCATCTTCACCCTGGTGTTCTCCAACATCATGGGCATGCGCCTGGATGCCATGGGGATGCAGTCCCTCGGCCAGTACAGCTACAGCGTTTACCTGGTCACCGGGCTGCTCGCCTGGAACTGCTTCTCCAACACCCTGACCCGCATCACCCAGGTGTTCCACGAGAAGGCCCACCTGCTGGGCAAGGTCCGGCTGTCGCTCTGGTCGCTGCCGCTGTACATCCTGCTCAGCGAGACGGTGCTCTATGCCATCTCCATGGGCTTCTTCGTCGCCTTCCTGGCGATCATCGGCTTCCATTTCCCGTCCACCGTACTCTGGTGGCCGGTGATCTTTCTCTGCCAGCAGCTGCTGGCCTATGCCCTCGGGCTGATCTTCGCCATCCTTAGCGTCTTTCTGCGCGACATCGGCCAGATCGTCGGCGTGGTCATGCAACTGTGGTTCTGGCTGACCCCGGTGGTCTATGTCATCACCATCATGCCTGAGCGCTGGCACCCCTGGTTCGCCGCCAACCCCTTCTATTACATCGTCGAGGCCTACCGCGCCGCCCTGATCCAGGCGAGCCGGCCGGATCTGCTGGCGATCGGCGTTCTGATCCTGGCGGGCGCCGTGCTGCTGGGCCTGGGCATCGTTCTGGGTCGCAAGCTCGAACGCGACATCCGCGACTTCATCTAGCAGGCCTTCGTCATGCTCCGCGTTTCCCATGTACGCAAGGAATTCAAGCTCTATAGCCGCCCGGCGCTGCGCCTGAAGGAAATCCTCTTCCGCCGCAGCTACCACACCCGCCATGTGGCGCTGGAAGACATCAGCTTCGAGGTCCGTAGCGGCGAGACCCTGGGCATCCTCGGCCGCAACGGCGCCGGCAAGTCCACCTTGCTCAAGATCCTCAACGGCGTGCTGCTGCCCGACGGCGGCGAGATCGACATCAAGGGGCGCGTCACCGGCCTGCTCGAACTGGGCACCGGCTTCGACGGCAACCTCACCGGGGTGCAGAACATCCTCGGCAACGGCCTGCTGCTGGGCATGAACCGCGAAGAGATCGAAGCCAAGCGCGCCGCCATCATCGAGTTCTCCGAGCTGGGTCGCTTCATCGACGAGCCCATCCGCACCTATTCCTCCGGCATGGTCATGCGCCTGGCCTTTTCCATCGCCATCCATGCCGATCCGGACATCTTCCTGGTCGATGAGGCCCTGTCGGTGGGCGACGGCCACTTCCAGCAGAAGTGCATGAGGCGCATCAAGGCCTTCCGCGCCTCCGGCGGCTCCATCATCTTCATCTCCCACGACCTCAACGCCATGAAGATGCTCTGCGATCGCTGCATCGTCCTGAGCGAAGGCCGTGTGGTGGCCGACGACACGCCCGAGGCGGCGGTCAATCGCTACAACCAGCTGCTCGGCGCCGACCGCGAAGAGCTGGAAGTGGAAGCCGAGGAGAGCGGCTACGGCACCGGCGAAGCCCGTATCGAATCCGCCGTGCTGCGTGGCGTGAGTTCCGGCAGCGATACCCTGGCCTGCGGTGACGTCGCCCATCTGGACGTCCGCGTCAGCGCGCGCGAGCACCTGCCCGACGCCACCCTGGGCATGATGATCCGTGACCGCTTCGGCCAGGACATCTATGGCACCAACAGCTTCCTGCTCGGCGTACCCCTGGTGCTGGCCGCGGGCGAAACGCGGGTGCTGCGCTACGAATTTCCCATGCGCCTCGCCCCGGGCAAGTACACCCTGACCCTGGCCCTGCACGAAGGCCCCGACCATACCCGCCACTGCTACCACTGGCGGGACAACTGCATCCGCTTCGAAGTGGCCGGCATCCTGGGCTCGGTCTTCGGTGGCCTCTGCGATCTCTCCGCCGGGTTGCATGACGTGACCCCCGTTTCCCAGCCCGCCTAGGCCCTGCCATGTCCGCTTCCCGTCCCGAACTCGCCCCCTGGTACGCCCTGCTGAACCTGGAGGGCGAGGCGCTGCTGCGCGCGGCCTACCCCTACCTGCTGGGTCGCGAGATCGACCCCGAGGGGCTGGCGCACCATCTGCAGCGCCTGAGCGCCGGTGAAGACAAGCTCGAATTGCTGGCCGGCCTGCGTGATTCCGCCGAGGGCCGTACCCACGGCGCTCCGGTGGCAGGACTGCGCGGCGCGCGCCTGCGCCGGCGCTGCCGCCAGTTGCCGCTGCTCGGCAGCCTGTTGCGCCGCTGCCCGAACGCCCAGCGCCAGCAGCGCGACGCCGCGCGCCACCTGGCCCTGCATGAGCGCCTGGAAGCCCATATCCAGCGCCACGAGCAGCATTACCGGGTACTCAGCGCCGAACAGCAGGTGCTTGGCGCCCGCCAGGCCACGCCCGATCCGGCCCTGGCCGAATTGCGCGAACGCCTGCGCCTGGCCGAGAACCTGAACCAGGAACTCCGCGCCCGTCTGACCGCCCTGGAAAGCGCGCCGCGCGCGGCGGCGTCCCAGCCGGCGCTGGCGACTGCCGTCCAGGCACCCGAGATGGATGCCGCCGAAACCCCGGCCAGCAACCTGCCCAGCGGCACCGTGCCCGACAGCTTCTACCTGGCCTTCGAGGATCGTTTCCGCGGCAGCGCCGAGACCATCAACGCCCGGTTGTCCTACTATCTGCCGACCATCGCCGCCAACCCGGCCCTGGCTCGCGGACTGCCGCTGGTGGACATCGGCTGTGGCCGGGGCGAGTGGCTGGCACTGCTGCCACCTGCGGTAGAGCGCCTGGGCATCGACCTCAATGCCACCAACGTCGAGCTGTGCCGCGCCCGCGGCCTGCCCGCCGAGCACACCGACGCCATCGCCTGGCTGGCCGCCCAACCGGCCGGCAGCATCGGCGCCGTCTCCGCCTTCCACGTCATCGAGCACCTCGGCTTCGAGCGCCTCAACCAGCTGCTCGACGTCTGCCTCCACGCCCTGGCGCCGGGCGGGCTGATCCTCTTTGAAACGCCCAACCCGGAAAACATCGTCACCTCGGCCAACTACTTCTGGACCGACCCCACCCATATCCACCCGCTGCCGCCGGCCTTCACCGAATTCCTGGTGCAGTTCAAGGGCTACGCCCAGGTGGAAATCCACAAGGTCAACGCCGTGGAGCCCGAGCACCGCCTGCACGAAGACAGCGAAGTGGCCCGCCACTGCGACCGCTGGTTCTACGGCCCGCAGGACTACGCGGTGATCGCCCAACGGCCTTGAGGCTTGCAGGCTTCCGGGCCTCGGAAGCCTGGAAAATACCGCTTTCGTGCTCGCTCTGACGCGACCCTTTCCCGGCAATCGGTAGCGAAGGGATAGCCTCGAGTCCGCCATAAAGTGTGAATTGGCTCACTTTTTTCTGTGATCCGCGTGACTTGTTTTGTATCCTCCCTCCGGATCGCCGAGCAAACCTGGCCGCTTCCACACTGGTCACTGCCTCGCATCAGCAACCAAACCTTCAGCTAGGGACAGCCTGAGGTCGTTGACGACCTCTACCGGAGACCAGGGACATGGCCATTACCGCATTGCAGATTCAGAATCTCTATATCGCCTATTTCGGCCGCCCGGCCGAGCAAGCCGGCCTCGATTATTGGAGCGCCCAGGCGGACCTGACCGTCGAGGGCCTCAGCGCCTCCTTTGCCGAACAACCCGAATACCAGGCCGTCTATGGCGATCTTCCCCGCGAAGAAGTGGTCGCCCAGCTCTACCAGAACCTCTTCGGTCGCAAGGCCGAGGGCAACGAGCTGGACTACTGGATCGCCAGCGATGACGTCAGCGTGGACCGCATGGCCCTGGCCCTGGTCAACGGCGCCCAGTCCACGGACCGTGAGCTGCTTGATGGCAAGACCGAATTCGCCACGGCGATCACTGCTGCCCAAGGAACAGCGGCGGACATCGCCTCGGTAAAGCAGGCCTTTAACGACACGACCACCACCATCAGCTTCCAGGGCACCACCTATACCATCGCCGATTTTGCGCGCGAGGTTGGCCCCATCAGTCAGTTCTATCAATTGGCGGCGACCGAGCTGAATACCAACGGTCCCAAGCCTGCCACGCCTGCTCCATCTTCGCCGAGTGCGCCGGCACCTGCTCCTAGCCCTGTGCCGGCGGAGTCCGAAAAGCACTCCTATTCAGTGAATGGCGAAAAGGGTCTTCAGGATGAGACGGGCGCATCGGTCAGCGCAGCGCTTTATTCCCCGAGCACTAGCAAGGCCACTATTGCGCTCAATAACGTAGGTTCTGCAAACATTGCTCTGGCGGATGCCAGCGCCCTGTCTAGCCTGACCCTTGCCGGAACAGTGAGCAATTCGAACTTTTCCAATTACTTGAATATTTCTGAAGCAGGGACTACCGATACGGTAAAGACCTTGAATCTGAAGCTGAGTGGCGGCGACGCTCCAATAACGACCTATATTTCATACGATATGGGCGCCCTAACCAAGATTGACGCTTCTGAGTCGTCAGTAAGATTGACTATCGGTGTTTACCTGGGATCAAAACTTTCTGAACTAATTTCTGGAAGTGGCGGCGACTTTCTTCATATGGGCAGCCTCGATCGAGACTTCTCACTGAATACTGGGGCTGGCAACGATTATATTAGCTTCTCTGGCTTCGGCAGCGATGTTCTGACCAGTACTCACAAGCTCACCATAACGCTTGGAGATGGACAAGACACCTTCAGTGCCATGACATTGAGCAACCTGCGCGGCGCCTACGATACGAGCACTCCAATTGGCATCGCCACAGCCCAGAGCAACCTACAGGCGGGTTTGGTCAAAATCACCGACTTCACCGCAGGTGATATGCTCAAATTTGGCTCTGAGCCCTTCACTGACGATGGAGCAGGATTTTCTGCTGGCGGAAAGTTTGTTGCTCAGACGGATGCTCAGCAGAAAGCCATCAGCACAACTGCAACGCTGGCTGAAGCCCTCCAGCTTGCCGCTAACAATGCCACTGGTGAGGACTCACACGCTCGCAGTACCGCTTTCCAGTATCAGGGTAATACCTACGTATTTGTCGATCACACTTTGAGTAACACTGTCGCGGTAGGTGATGGTCTAATTGAGCTGACCGGCTATCTGGGTAAACTGGACGCCACTAACTTTAGTTTTTTTGAAGATAGCGATGCGCCAAATTATCACATCCAAGGTTTTTCCGGCCTTCAAAATGCAGAGGGCAAAAGCGTAACCAACCTTTCCTATCAAGCGGGTGTGACAGTAGGGAGCATTGAGCTCCGTGAAGCTCAGGAGGCAAAAAATCTTTCTCTTGATGATGCCAGAACGCTCACCGAACTGGCTCTCACAGGAAGCTCATCGGCAGCGGGTGCTCAGTTTTACATCAGCGGAAATGCTGCAACCCAATTGTCCACCTTGAAACTGGCCATCAGCGGTGGCGACACCACGATTGATGCGTCCTTTATGTCTACCCTCACCAGCATTGATGCGTCCAAATCCACGGCCGACCTCACCTTGGTGGACCTGACTCCAGGCTCGCTGTCGGCGCTGTCCACGATTGTCGCCGGCAGCGGTGATGATGTTGTGAGGCTCGGTATCCATCCGGACGTATTCCTTAAAAGTGCCGCTCCTGCCTATGCCAACGGCCTCTCCATCACCCTCGGTGACGGCGCTGACACGCTCCAGCTGCAGAGCCTCGGCAATCTGGTCGGTAGCTTCGCTGTCGATGATTCCACCGAGATAAAAACCGCTAATGCAGCGCTGCAAAAGAGCCTGATAAAGGTCACGGACTTCTCCGCAGAGGACAAGCTCGATGTTGCCAGCGTGTACGGCCTGAAAAACGCGACCTTCACCCAGCAGACCGCAGATCAACAGAATGCCGTTGGCAAGGCGGATACCCTGGCCGAGGCCTTGCAGTTGGCGGCAAACAATGCAGCGGGAGTGGATACCGCTGTGCACAGCACCTCGTTCCAATACGGCGGCAACACCTACCTCTTTGTCGATCACTCCGCCGAGCAGGAGGTTGCTCCGGGCGACGGTCTGATCGAGCTGACCGGCTATACCGGCACGCTCGATAGCCAGAACTTGATTATCGCCGCCTGATCCAGCGAATGATGGGCGCCACTACCTCTCAGAATCCCTGAAGAAGAGGGGCCTGCCTACCGAAGGATTGCTGGGATTCGAGGTAACGTCTGTACGCCTTCTGCCGCTCTGCGGTGGCGTTATCCTTCGCGGCCCTGTCCATAAAAGAAGCCCCTGCGTCATGACTGAAGCAGGGGCTTCTTTATTACCGGGGTATCAGGCGACTGCGATACCCAGGCCGACGATTTCAGTGCCTTCGGCCAAGGGCGTACTCGCCAGCCTGATCAGCGTATCGTTCGCCGCATGAGCAGTACTCCTGTCTGACGCCACTACCAAGCCTTCGCCAGGGCGATGGTATCCAGGGCGTCCAGTGCCGAGTCGCTGGTAGGCGTGAACACACAGGTGTCAGCCTCTTTACCTCCAATCAGCGTATACACGCCGGCTTCGGCACCAATGGTGTCCGCGCCTTCTATTGCCCCCGAGCCCCCTTGAGGATCAAGGGTGTCGTTGGCCAGCAGCACCTTGCCCAGGACGTCGGCTGTGAGCTTGTCGGTCAAGATCGCGCTGTTCAGGCGTATAGCCAACAGCCTCGCCTCTGAAGTGATGCCTGCTAAGGCGCCTTGCGCACCGCTTAGCTTGCCGGGGAGGGCGGTCAGGCTAGTAGTGCTGACCTTGCTCGTGGTGGTACCCATTGATGGCCGCTTGATCCCTAATTGCTTCATTCCAGGCTAAGGCGGAGGGGCGATGACTGAGCCCTAGCCTTTCAAGGGCATGTCATCAGATGGCTATAGATAGAAGGATGCCTCGGCAACCAGACGTGAAGCAGGTCGGTAGCGCCAGATATCGGCAGTTTTTAAGGCTGAGACAAGTTAGAGAACGACCAAATCAGCTTTTTTGCACAGCTCAGGTCGCGGTCAAGACTCGATGAATAGCGGCATCTGGCCAGCTTTTGGCGGCTTTTAAGCGCTTTTCACCAACTTCTGGCTGCTTTGGACACGACCGTTCGTCCGTCCGCAAACGCGACCATTGGTTATGGGAAAGGCAGGACGTGGATCGCAGGCGGTCGTAAAAGTGGAGCGAATGGTCCAGGCGCAAAAGCCAGCAGAAAAATGGCTAGCGTCAGATTTATGGCTTTTTACCGTGGTTTGTGTCCGTTAAACGACGATTCCCCCGGCTATGTCAGCAGGTTGAGAACTTTAGCCTCTATATCAGCGCTATTCACATTCTGTCGACCCAGCAGGTCTCGGTAGGATGAATCCAGCTGAGTAAAGCGTGAAAGGCTCTGAAGAAACGCTTGTTCCCGTCACAAATGTCTGTGTAGGATTGCCGCCGATACCGCTGCTTTGTACGACGAACGCACATCCTGGATGTGAACCTCTTTACAAAGCCGATATCGAAACGAAACCCATCATGGGGGCTTCGCCCCAGCAGTTGGGGTGAGGCGACAGGCCGGTGCCGACGGGCGCCATCCAGTGACGGAAGGCCTGGAGTCGAATTCGACAAATCTTAGGAGATGCAAGGAAATGGCTGTTACCTCTACCCAAGTTCAGAGCCTGTACGTGGCCTATTTTGGTCGTCCCGCCGAGCAGGCTGGTCTGACTTACTGGACCTCCCAGGCTGATGCGACCGTTGACCAAGTCAGCGCTGCTTTTGCTCAGCAAACCGAATACACCAGTGTTTACGGCAGTCTGTCGCGCGCTCAGACCATTGATACCCTGTATCAGAATCTCTTTGGTCGCGCTGCTGAAAGTAACGAACTGAACTACTGGCTGAACAGCACCGACATTACTGTTGATCGTTTGGCTCTGGCTCTGGTCAATGGCGCCACCGGTACCGATCGCGTTCTGCTGGACGGTAAAGTTCAGTTTGCCTCTGCTGCTACTGTTGAAGCTGGTGCTGCTGCTACTGTTTCCCAGGTTGAAGCTGTCTACGATCCGGTTGTCTCCGCTACTATTCCCGCCGGTACCTCGGTATCTCAGTACTACAACAGTGCTGCTACTACTGCTCTGAACACTGCCAAGCTGTCCATCGTTGGCGATGCCGTTCAGAACGCTAATGGCGTGGCTCCTTCCGCTACTGGTTCGGCGACTTTCTTCGGTAACGCAAGCGCCACTCTGGCAGCTACCAATGCCGGTAACGCTACCGTTGCTCTGCCGGGCACCTCGGCTGTAACCGCTCTGACCGTCAATGGCACCGTTGGTGATGCTACCGGTGGTACTGCTGGCTCCAGCACTCTGACCTTTACCGAAGCCCTGGCTACTGGTGAAACCGCTCAGACGCTGACCACTCTGAACCTGGGTCTGTCGAACTCCGCTGTTGCACCGACCGCTACCAATATCGTAGCTACCGGTATCGACAGCCTGACCTCGATCAACGGCTCCAGTTCCTCCGCTGCTCTGACCATCGATGCCACTGACGGTGCTACTGGCAGCGCCGCTGTTAGTTCGCTGATCAATCTGACCAGCCTGCAGGGCGGTTCGGGTAACGACACTCTGACCGCTAGCACCGCTGCTACTGCCGGTACTACTGTTGCTGCTCTGACTGTTGATGGCGGTGCCGGTAACGACACCATCGTTGGTACCGTTGGTCTGTCCGCTCTCACCCTGAATGGTGGTGCTGGCAACGACACCATCACTGCCAACGTGATCGCCACTAGCGCTGCCAATCTGGTAGTCAATGCTGGCGACGGCAACGACACTGTTACCATCAATGCAGCTTTCAGCTCCGCCACTGCTGCCCATGGCCTGCAGGTCAACCTGGGCGCTGGCAGTGACACTCTGAAAGTTGGCACCGTTGCTAACGTTGGTACCGTCGATCTGACCACCGCTACCGGTATCACTGCTGCCAACACCAGCCTGGCTGCTAATACTGTTAAGGTCGCTGATTTCAGCGGTTCGGGTGACGTTCTGAACCTGGCTACTGGCAGCACCTTTACTGCTCTGAATAACACCCAGGCTGCTAACGTAACTGCTTCTGCTACTCTGGCCGAAGCTACTAACGCTGCCCTGTCGGCCGCTCATGGTAACCTTGGTACTACCACTGCAACTTCTTTTGTCTACGGTGGCAACACCTACGTAGCTATCGATGCCAACGCTGATGGCGCTCTGAACGCTAACGATGGCCTGATCGAAATGGTCGGCTTCACTGGCGCTCTGACTTCGGGCACCAACCTGACCATCGGCGGCTAACGCTGACCGATTTGAAAAACGGAGAGCTTCGGCTCTCCGTTTTTTTTTGCTTCAAAAAGCGCTTTCTTGTCATCGTAAATCACCGTGTCTTATCGCTGCCAATGCGCACGAGGCGCAGTCTGGTATTTGTCCAGCCGCGGCATCCTGCCGATTGACAGCGCACCACTTTTCGTCGGCTGTCACTGCAATTTAATCTCTCAGCCCTCGATTCTTAATAAATTCGTTAAATGGATAGCAAACCTTGGCGTGAGTGCCGTTGCCGGATTGAACGCCTGGTCAGTTTCCGGTTTCCTATCGCCGATAACGAGGCGCCCATGAGCTCTCGACCTTCCTTGCATCTCCTTGAGGCCAACCCGGACGCGGCGCGGCCTTTTCTTTTGCCTGTCAAAATGTGAGCTCCGTATCGTTTTCTTTCCCGACTTGCTATACAGGCAGGCTAGCACTGGCTGCCATGGGGGCGGCTGCTTCAGGGAGGAAAGGCGATGGCTACCGGAGATATTCGAATCGATGCACTGCTGGAGCCGGGGCGCATCAGCCTGGCCTACAACCATCAGCCCGGCACGGGCGCGGTCATCAGTTACAGCTTTTTGCGTCAGGTGCCTGGTAACTATGCAGTAGATGACTTTCGGCCTCTCGATGCAGGGCAGCAAGCGGCTGTGCGGGTCCTGCTGACTGAGATATCCAGCCAGATTGGCGTGACCTTCGAGGAAGTAGATCAGGGTGGCTTGCTGCAGTACGGTCTCTATAGCGGACGTACTGGCGTACCCAAGACGCCCGACTACAAGGCGGAAGGAGGTACGACGGACAATGAAGGCATTGTCTGGTTGAACTGGCAGGTTCCGGATGTCGCCAATCTCGGTGGTGGCTATGGTCGCCAGCTTCTAGTTCATGAGACCGGTCACCTGCTGGGCCTCAAACATCCTGGGCAATACAGCCAGTATGACCAAGGCCCCTATCTACCTATAGAGCTTGCCACCGCAGGCAATACCGTCATGGCCTATAACGGCGGTAACACCGAACACTTTGGGGCCTTCGATCTCTTGTCCTTGCAGTATCTCTATGGCACGCCTGGTAATGAAGCGATACCACGCAATACTTTGGCTGCGAATGAGCTTACCAACTATGGAAGCTATGCCAACGATGCGATCCAATTCGACTGGCACTCCTATACGAACCCCTATTCTCCTTCGATCAATGGGCTGGCAGGGCATGATGAGCTGACGATCAATGCCTCCTACAAAGGCGTGTCCGTCAAAACCGGGCAAACCTCTGTGCTGTACAACAAGGAGGGCGGCAGCTATGGCGCGGTCTTCCTGCAGAACGTCGAACGCGTGCACTTCACCGACCGCAGTCTGGCATTGGATACCGACGGTGTGGCTGGCCAGGCCTATCGCCTCTACCAGGCGGCCTTTGATCGCACGCCCGACAAACCCGGCCTGGGCTACTGGATTGACAAGATGGATGCCGGCGCCAGCTTGTACGAGGTAGCTGCCGGCTTTGTCGCCAGCACGGAATTCCAGGCGCTCAACGGCAGCGCGCCGGCGTCCCAGGCACTGGTAGCCAGCCTCTACGGCCATGTGCTGGGCCGCACCGCCGAACAGGCCGGGCTGGATTACTGGACCTCACAACTGCAAAGCGGTGCGCTGGACGCGGCGGGCCTGCTGGCCAGCCTCTCGGAGTCGGCGGAGAACCGTTTGCAGGTCTCCGGGCAGATCGCCCAGGGGATCGAATACCAGCATGTATAGGACGCACACCGCTCGTACAGCTTGTACGAGCGGTGATAGTTGGGCTTATACGAAGTTCTTGAAACCCGAACCGAAGGACGTTACATCCAGCGCCACATCGTCGCTGACATTGATTTGGCTCTCGTCACCCGGGAAGGAAACGTAGCCTTTCAGCCAGAAATGGCGCTTCGCCGAGGCCAGGTGATAGCCACTGGTCTCTTCCCGACCACTTAGGCGTTGAGGGCCCTCGAAGGCGGTTGCGCGTTGGCGAGCGCAAATGGTGATGATGAGATGCGCCATCAGCGGTAGTTCTGGCATCAACTCTTCGTGGAAAGAAGGCCAGTAATCTTTGTCCTCGGGACTCGCTTGCCACCCTTTGATTGCTCTGACCTCTTCGAGATTGGCATAGGGATGCGAGTGGAAGGAGCCCACCAGATCCAACTGTGGCCAGTAACGACGGAAGATGTCGCGCTTGGCGATAATGGATTCGATGTTCGGCGCTACCGAGCCTTGGCGTCGATCAGCGGAGACCTCTACGGTCGCTGTAGTGCAGACAACCCGCGCTGGACGTTCATCGAAGGCGGGTACGCAATAGCCCCAGAGCAAGCCGAAGGTTTCGATCTGGCCGGGTGCGTCCTTCTTGCGGCTACTACGCTCGCGATCAAACTCATAGGCTTCGATGGCAGAGGTCAGCAGCTGGGGGGTTACCGCGTCGTCGACAATAATGTGCGTGGTCATGAAAACATCCTTGTGGTGGGATGCTTTCGAATCGGCCTGGCTAACGGTTTCTTGAGGAAAGATCGAAACGTCTTTGGTAGCCGTGAATTGCGCAGACCTTCTGGAGTACAAGGCTATCAGGAAAAGGCCTGCTGCAATCCTGAACGTGGATAATCCGTGTTCTTCTAAAGCTAAGTTTGGCCGATCAACAGAGCACTTCCAGTGCGGGTCAGCAGGAGAACCTGGACCGAAAGGATCACTCCCCGTAACGCCGAATTCGCGCATCGCGGCGTTGCAGGTCGGAGGTGCAGGCGGCGTCCAGGGTGCCACCGCAATTGGCCAGGTCGCGGCGTACGTCCTTGATCACGGTGGCTAGGCGCTCCGGGCAGTTCAGTTCGGTCAAGGGGATGACCTTGGTCATGGAGCTGCCGCCCTGGCTGTCCTTGACGGTAAGTAGCATGCTGCGGTCGGCAGGGCGTTGGGTGACCTGGCAGCTATGGGGTTCGAGGGCGGTGACTAGGCGGTCGATGGCGTCTTGCATGTGGGATCCTCCTTGAATCGGCACGTGCCGGGGAGGAGGGTAGAGGCCCGTCCTGGGCAAAGGTTCAGCCGCTCTAAGACGGTCCTTTGCTTCCACTCGCGTTTGCGCCTGTCTTGGGGCGGCATCCATGCCGCGCTCAGAGGACCGAACAAGGCGAGTCGTATCCGACTCGCCTTGCCCCATCACTTCATATTGCTGAAAGCCGCCGAGGTGCGGGCGTCGAAGTTGCTCTTATCGCTGTCGCCCAGGCCACGCACCATGGCCAGTACCAGGGTCTGTGGCTTGACGTTGCCGTTGTTCAGCTCGCCGACCCAATAGTTGAGGCCCGCCGTTTCGGCGCTGCGGCCGATGACGTTGGTGTAGACCTTGCTGACCAGCGCTGCATTGCCTAGGCCCTGATACTGGCCACGGTATTCGGGGCTTTCGGTAAAGCTGGCGGCGATCTGGCTCACGTTCATCTCGCCGGAGGCGACGCGGTTGGCCCAGTACTGCAGGCCGGCCAGATCCGAGGCGCGGCCCATGTACGCCAGGTACAGCTGCTGGATGCCATTGAGATCGGCCTGGGTCGCGCTCTTGGGCGTTTGCGTGCCGGGTCCGAAGCTGCTGCAGCTGCTGCCGTCCAGGTACTTGGCCAGGGTCGGCCATTGCGGACGCGTCTGGCCGTTCACCGGCTCCACCGACATGTTGTAGTTGGCCCAGCCGGGGCCGGCCGCCCAATAGGTTGCCGGGATGCAGTTCTGCTTCAGGTAGGCGAGCATGTTGTCCATGATCACGTTCCAGCGCGGATCGCTGTCCGGTATGCCGAATTCGCCAATGAAGCCGCGCTTGCCGTTCTTCTTCAGCCACTCCACGAACGGCCTTACCCGCTGCACGCCGTAGTCGTCCGGGTAGGCGGCGGCGCTGGTGTTGGAATAGTTGCCGCCGCCACCCTCGCCGTCGAAGTAGGTGTGAGCCTCGAAGATCAGGTTGTTGGCTGGATCGCGCAGGCCCAGCAGCGAATCGTTCCACTGCGGCCAGCGGGTGGCCTCGGCCCAGCCGTTGCCCTCTATGAAGATGGGTCGCACGTTGTCCACGCTGCGCACGCCATTGATGCCGTATTGGGCGGCGATGGGCCATTGGGCGGTGGCGTCGTGGGGCTCGTTCATGATGTCGTAGCCATACAGCGATGCCTGGCTGCTCCAGCGCTGGGCGATGCGGGTCAGTACATCCTGATAATGGCTGTAGCTGACGCTGCCGGTGCCGATCACCGTGCCCCGGTACTTCATGTAGTTATGCAGATCCAGGATGATCTTGATGCCGTGGTTCTGCGCATAAAGGAAGGTACGGTCGATCAGCCCGGCATAGGTCGGATCGAAGGCTCCGCCCAGGCTGGGTTGCAGACGTTCCCAGATGATGGGGAAGCGAATCAGCTTGACGCCGCGCGCGCTCCACTGCTGGAAGTAGGCCTCCACCGGAAAGATGTAGTTGCGCTCGTTCAGGCCGGGTAGCACCTGACTAGCGAAGCCGGCGCCGGAAAGGTTGAGGCCGACCAGCTCCACGGCACGCGCGGGAGCGGCGGTGCCCAGCAGGGCGCTCAGGGTCAGGATGCCGCCCAGGGCGGCCAGGGTTCTGCGAAGGGTCATGAGGGTACCGGGATAGGGGCTGCCGCCGGGCTCCTGCCCGGCCTGCCAACTACAAAATTCTGGCGACTGTCCTCAGCCAAGGTTTGGCGCTTTCTTGACGCTTACCGGTCCAGTTTCAAATCCTGTGCCAGAGCTCAATCGATTCGTCTCTGTCTGCTGATTCGGCCAGGCCACATTTTTCTTGACCCTCAATCGCCAGGGCGCCGACGAGACGTTAGGGGCAGGGTGGGGCAGAGGCGTTCATCCAGGGTGCCTGAGCGGGTATCCTTGCCGTCTTCTCGCGATGGCCTGACCATCGTCTCCCCCTGTCCGACCGAGCGCCCCCGTGATGTCTACCCCTGGCCCCGACCTGGATCTTTCCCGTCTCGACGAGCACCTGGCTGCCCTGATCGCCGACATTCGCCAGCGTACCCAGGCGTTGCAGCCTGCGGCCGAGCCCGCCGAACCCACCTGGGACGGCCTGCAGGAACTGGATGACGAGGCGCTGGTGCGTTCGGCCTATCACTATCTGACCGGGCATCCCATCGAGCCGGAGCGGCTGTCCTACTACCTGACCCGCCTACGGGGTGGGGAGGATCGATTCGATCTGCTGGCGGCCATCCATCTCAGTCCCGAAGGCCAGCGCCACGCCGCACCCGCCCCAGGGCTGCGCCGGGCGCTGCTCAAGCGCAAGCTGCGCCGTGTGCCGGTCATCGGACGGTTACTGGGCTTTATGCTGGAGGTCGCCGGTCTGCCGGGGCGGCAGCAGCGCGACAATGCTCGTTACTACCGCTGGCAAAACCAGCTGGCCTTGCAGGCAATCCTGCTGCAGCAGCAGAGCAACCTGCTGGAGTGGCATCAACAGCGCTGGCAGGTCCTGCAGGATCAGGCGCCCGAGCCGCGCCTGGGTGAGCTGGAGCGCGAGTTGGCGACGGTGAAAGCGCAACTGGCCCAGGCCCAGAAGCAGCTGGATCGTGGTGAGCAGGAGCTACGCACACGACTGAGCTTGTTGGAAACCGCGCCTGCCTTGCCCTTAGCGCCTCAGAGCGCGGCCTTGGGCGTACCCCTGGCACTGGAGCGGACGCTGCGTGAGCATTTTGCCTTGGACGATCAGGCGCTGCGTGGACTGCTGGGCTTCTATCTACCTCTGATCGAGGAGTGCCCAGCCTTGCGTCAGGGACTGCCTTTGGTTGAGCTGGGCTGCGGCAATGGTCTCTGGCTGGCCGGCTTGCCCCGGGCGATCAAGCGGCGTGGGATTGAGGCCGACGCTGACCTGGTAGCCCAGGCATGTGGCAACGGGCTGGAGGTAGAGCAGGGCGATGCGCTGAGGTGGTTGAGCGAGCAACCGACGGGCAGTCTGGGCGCCCTGTGTGCGTTCGAACTGGTGGATCGTCTGGACTTGGCGCAGCTGTCCAGTTTGCTCGACGAGGCACTGCGCGCGCTCGCGCCGGGCGGTCTGCTGTTGTTGCAGGCCCTTGATCCCGCCCATGCGTCCAGCGCTTGTGCCTTCTGGCTCGACCCGGCGCGTCAGCGGCCCTCTCCAGCGCCCTTGCTCGAGTTTCTGTGCCGCCATAAGGGCTTTGCCCAGGTTGCCATTCAACGGCCTGCGCAAGCTGAGCTACTACAGGATTTCCAGCGCTCATCGCCGCTCACCTGGCAGCATTACGCAGTCTCTGCCATTAGAGCTGAGACGCCATGAAGCGGGCCGTTACCGCTTTCCACCAGTGGATCGTGGGACCGCTGACGGGCGTCTACGGTTGGGCATATCTGCTCGAGCTGCGTGATACCGCGCGCCGTGCCGGACTGGCCGCCGATCTCTATGCTGACGAACCGCCCGAGCAATGGCGAGAGCAGGTGCGAGCGCTTGCCGATTACCCAATGGGTGGGGCAGACGATCTTCTGCTGGTGCATGGTCAGCCTCAGGCCGAGCACGAACGGCATTTGGCACGTTGCGACGGCCGCGTACTACTCTTGCCAGATGCTGACGCAGAGCCTGCAGCCTTGTCGGAGCTCATCCGACGGCGTCCTATGATCCGCGGGCTTCTGAGTCATGACTCCCAGTTGCTCGAAGCGCTCTATGCCCGAGATGTCACCGTTCCAGTTTCCCGCATCGATCATCCCTCCTGGCAGTTGCCTCCCGTTCCGCCGCCAGCGGATCTAGATCGGCTGCGCCCCTTTACCATCCTCGTGCACGTCGCCGAACTGCAGCATGAGGAGGCGGCCAAAGGGCTACTGCAGTTGGCACAGCAGCCGGGTGCCTCATGGCGTCTGTGTGTCTATGGCGATGAGCAACCATCGCACCGCGCTGATTTTCTCGCTGCTATCACTGCGTTGAATCGCGTTGAGCTAACGGTACTGCGCGCCGATGAGCCGATTCCGGCGGTAGACCTGGCGTTTAGTCTGGAGCCTGCGCCCGACCCAGCCTGGCTACTACGGCTGCTGGCGCTGGGCATTCCGCTGGTGACCAATACTCGCAGTGGGGCAGGGCTGGAAATCCTTGGTGACGGCTGCTGGCCACTGGAGGCCACGGCTCCAGCGCATACCGCTGAAGTCCTCCAACGGCTAATGAACAATCCAGCGCTGCGCTATGAGGTACAGCGGTGTGGTGACATGCAGGCGCGGCGCTGGACGGCCGAAGGCTTCTACCGATGGCTTATCACTTGGCTGGTTGTTCGCGAGGTAGTGCTGCCGCAACCGTGTCGGCAGGGGGTCGACATCCGGGTTGAAGGTCCTTTCGACAGCAGCTACAGCCTGGCGGTGGTCAACCGCGAACTGGCCCGGGGCTTCGCCGCCATCGGTGCCAGCGTGGCGCTACGGGCGACCGAAGGGCCCGGCCCCATTCCCGTGTCCACCGAGTTTCTCGCCGCCGACCCTGCCAGCGCCGCGGCCCATGCCCGTGCCGATCAGTCGGCAGCCGCCGTGTTGCGCCTGCTCTATCCGCCACGGGTGAGCGACATGGCGGGCGATGTCCGGGTGCTGTCCTGCTATGGCTGGGAGGAATCCCTGCTGCCGGTGGAGGCCGTGGCCGGCTTCAATCGCTATCTGCAGCTGGTCACCAGCATGTCCTCCTATGTGACCCGGGTGCTGGAGGACAATGGCGTCGACGTGCCCGTGGTGACCGTCGGCCTGGGCGCCGATCATATCCTGCGCACCCCGGCGGAGCCGGCGCTGCTTGGCCGCGCGCTGCCTGGCAGTGGCACGACGCTGAAATTGCTGCACATCTCGTCCTGCTTTCCACGCAAGGGCGTCGATGTGTTGCTCGACGCCTATGCCCGGACCTTCACGGCAGCAGATGACGTGGTGCTGGTCATCAAGACCTTTCCCAATCCCCATCACGATATCGCCGCCGAGCTGGCGGCCTGGCGCGCGCGGCATCCGGCGGCGCCGGCGGTCGAGCTGTTCGATCTCGACCTGCCCGAGGCGGCGATACGTGCCCTCTACGTCTGGGCAGACGTGCTAGTGGCGCCCAGTCGCGGCGAAGGTTTCGGCCTGCCCCTGGCGGAGGCCATGCTGCACGAGTGCGCCGTGGTCACCACCGGCTATGGCGGCCAGACGGATTTCTGTACGCCCGAGACCAGCTGGCTCATCGATTACCGCTTTACCCGCGCTCAGACCCACATGCAGCTGAGCGGCTCGCTGTGGGCCGAGCCGGATACCGACCACTTGGCGCGGCTGTTGGGCGACTTCGCCGCCGCGCGCCGTGAAGGACGCTGGCAGGCCCTGGTGCGCTCGCGCCTGCTGCGGGCCGACCGCCTGATTCGCCGGGACTACACCTGGGAACAGGTCGCCCGTCGCACCCAAGCCGCCATCGCCCGGGTCCGCGCGCTGCCGCCCTGCAAGCCGCAGCCGCGGGTGGGTACCGTCACCACCTGGAACAGTGCCTGCGGTATCGCCGGCTACAGCCAGCAATTGATCGCCGGCCCCCTGGCGGCCACGCAGATTTACGCCAATCGTCACGTCGCCCTGATCAATCCGGAGGGGCAGGAGATACAGCGGGTTTGGGACCAGGGTGGACAGGATTCGCTCGATGATCTGCTGGAGGCTCTCAGCCGTGAGCCGGTGGACATCCTGCTGATCCAGTTCAACTTCGGCTTCTTCGGCCTGGTCCCCTTCGCCCGCTTCCTGCACGAGGTGCATCAGCGCGGTATCCGTACCCTGGTCACCTTCCATTCCACAGCCGATCTTGATCGGCCGGGCGATCACCGCAGCCTGCGGCAACTGCGCCTGGCGCTGCGCCAGAGCAGTCGCCTGCTGGTCCACAGCCGGCACGACCTCAATCGCCTCAAAGACTTCGGCCTGGCCGATAACTTGATGCTGTTCCCCCATGGGGTGATGCCGCCGCCCAAGGCGCTGGACCTGCCGGACGAGGCCCAGGCCTTGGCCGGACGCCGCATTGTGGCCAGCTACGGCTTCCTGCTGCCGCCCAAGGGCATCCTGCAATTGATCGAGGCCTTCGCCGAGGTCGCCGCCGAGGACGACGACCTCTACCTGCTGTTGGTCAACGCCCAGTACCCGGTACCGGAAAGCGCGGCCCTGGCCGACGAGTGCCGTCAGCGGATCGCGGCGCTGGGCCTGGAAGGCCGTGCGCAACTGATCGACCGCTTCTTGGACGACCGCGAATCCCTGGCCTGGCTGAGCCTGGCCGAGGTCGTGGTCTTTCCCTACCAGCACACCCAGGAGTCTTCTAGCGCCGCGGTGCGCTGGGGTCTGCTGGCCGGCAAGCCGGTGCTCTGCACGCCGCTGGACATCTTCGAGGACGTCGACGAGGCGGTCTATCGGCTCCCTGGCACCGATGCCCAAGCCATCGCCGAGGGGCTGCGCGAGCATCTCGCCGCTGAGCGTCCAGCCCGGCAGGTCGAGTGGCTGCGTAGCCATGCCTGGCCAGCCATCTCTACCCGCGTCGACGGGCTGTTTCGCGCGCTGGCTCAGGAGGCCAGCTTCGATCATTCAGGTATTCAGCCTTTGCAGGACCGATCATGACCGCTGTCGCTGGCCGCCTGGCCGTTCTCGATCAGCCAATGGGCCGTGCCCTCTACTATGGGTTGGCCCTGTTGCTGGGCGTGCTGTACATCGCGCGCATCTTTCCGTGGGACTTTCTAACCGGTCACTCGGGGTTCTTCTTCGACAACCGCACCGATCCGACGCAACACATCACCGGCATGTGGGCCTTCGTCCAGGATCGCTGGCGCTTCCCGCTGCTCTATACCCGGCTGCTCAACGCGCCCGAAGGCCTGTCGGTGGCCTATACCGACAGCATTCCGCTGGCCGCCATTCTGTTCAAGGTGATCTATCCCTGGCTGCCGCCGGGCAGTCACTACTTCGGCGTCTGGACGCTGGGTTGCTATCTGCTGCAGGGACTCGCTGGCGCCTATGCCGCCGCATCCTTTCGCGGCCGTACCCCGGCAGCGCTCCTGGGCGGTACGCTGTTCGCGCTGATGATGCCGGCGCTGATGATCCGAATTCCCCACGCAGCGCTCAATGCGCAATTCCTCATGATCCTGATGCTGGCGCATTACGCCCGGCTATCGCGCGGACAACTGGTTCCGGGGCAATTCTGGCGTTATGGCACGGCGTTGTTGGTGCTCTCGGCCACCATCCACCCCTATCTGATCGCCATGCTCTATCCGCTGTATGGCGCTGTCTCCCTGGCCATTGGCGTTCGTAAGTCCAGTCCCTGGCGTACGGTCGCCGTGGCCCTGGTCGCGCCTTTGCCCCTGCTGGCACTGGTGCTGTACGTGCTTGGCTATCTGAGTTTCAGTCAGGGCATGCCCCCGGCGGAGGTGGGCTACATCGAATCCTCGATGAACCTGCTGTCGCCGTTCCTGGGAACCCATCTGGCGCCCAGCGTGTTCCTGCCGTCCGGCGGGCTGGTCCTGGATGCGACCGGGCTGCAGATTGACGGCCACAACTATCTCGGCGTTGGCCTACTGGCCATGCTGCTGAGCATCCTGGTGCTGGCACCGCGCTGGTTGCTGTCGCAGTGCCGTCAGCACTGGGTGCTGTTGCTGATCTTCATTGGGCTGACCCTCTATGCGCTATCCAATCGCGTGTATCTGGGCGGGACGGCGCTCTTCGAGTACCCGTTGCTACCCGGCGTCGAACAGCTGGCGCGCATCTTCCGGGGCTCGGGACGGTTTTTCTGGCCGGTGGGCTACGGCCTGCTGATCCTGGCCCTGGGCTTCTACCTGACCCGGGCGTCCAGTGTCTGGCGTCTGGCCCTGCTGGCGCTGATCGTGGTGCAGTACGCCGATACCCGCCATCACCGCGGTTACCTGGTGGAGGCGGCCAGTCGCCAACCCCATTTCGACTATGACCGTGCGACCTGGGATGCGCGGGTCGCCTCGGCGACCGAGGTCCACCTGCTACCCAACTACGGCTGTGGCGGCAAACCCTTCGATGCGCTGTTTCTTCAGTACTTTTCCGCACTCCATGCCGTGCCGCTCAACACCGGTTTCATCGCCCGGGTGGTCGGCGACTGCGCGACCAAGGCGGCGGTGCTTGATCGACCCTTGCGGCCTGGCCAGCTCTTCGTCTTCGGGCGTAGCGAGAATGCCTATTCGCGCGAACGGATCGAGCAGGCCATGGGCGGGCACTACGGCCAGTGGTGTCGCGAGGAAGACATCGGCACGGTGTGCCGGATCGAGGCGCCCTGACGGGCGCCTGCATTCAACGCGATATTTCTTTTTCGGTCACCGATTGCTCCGCAGTACCGCGGGGCTTCTGTTCGCGTTTGATCACATAGCGTGGCCGGCGCTTGCTCTCGATGTAGATGCGGCCGATGTACTCGCCCAGCACGCCGATGCCGATCAACTGCACGCCGCCGATAAAGAGGATGGCGGTCATCAGCGAGGGATAGCCGGGTACCGGATTGCCATACAGCAACTTCTCGAAAACCATCAGAGCGGCATAGGCCAGGGCGAACAACGCCACGGCGCCGCCCAGATAGGTCCACAGCCGCAAGGGGAGGGTGCTGAAGGACGTGATGCCTTCCAGAGCCAGGTTCCACAACTTCCAGCCGTTGAACTTGCTGGTACCGGCGCTGCGTTCGGCACGCTGGTATTCGACGATGCGCGTCTCGAAACCGACCCAGGACAGGATGCCCTTCATGAAGAGATTGCGCTCGGGCATCTCCTTGATCGCTTCCACCACCTCGCGACTCATCAGGCGGAAGTCACCGACATTCTCCTCGATGGGGGTATGGGTGATCCGGTTGTGCAGGCGATAGAAGCATTCGGCGGTGAAACGCTTCAAGGTCGTGTCGCTGCTACGGTCGACACGCTTGGCCAAGACCACGTCGGCACCGTCGTGCCACTGCGCCAGCAGGCGCGGCACGACATCCAGGGGATCCTGCAGATCCACGTCGATGGGGACCACGGCATCCCCCCGCGCGTGCTCGATGCCGGCGAAGAGCGCCGCTTCCTTGCCGAAGTTACGGGAAAGATGCAGCACCACGACGCGCTCGTCACGGGCTTGCAGCAGGTCGAGCTGCTGCGCTGTGGCATCACGGCTGCCATCGTTGATGAAGACCAGCTCCAGCGACAGCTGGCTGAGCTCGGGATGATGGCAGACCGCGTCGTAGAACAGGCCAATGGCCAATTCTTCGTTGTAGACCGGAACAACCAGGGAAAGCTGCGGCGTCGTTTTCATCGGAAAGCCCAAAGCGAAGAAGCCAGATAGCTGAAGACGGGGACCAGTGCGGTGGCCACGACGATCGCCAGGAACGCGGACAGTCCCAGGGCGAGCAGACCCGTCAGAAGCAGATTGTTGAGCGCGAAGCCGGCGATAGCCACGACGAAGAAGCGCAGGATCGAGCCTTGGCGAGCAAAGGTCAGGTAGCGGTGACCGCAGTAGGACACGCCGAAAGCCACCAGAAAGGCGACGAGGTTGGCCACGTAGGGCTGCAGCTCGAAGAGCGCCAACAGCGAGCCAGCGACCAGGATATGGACCAGGGTGGCAAGGCCACCCACTAGAATGAAACGCAGCGGTCTGAGCCGGTCGTCATTAAGCATCTGCATCAGGGACATTGGGGTAGGTGACCTCCGGGGACGCGGCAGAATGAATTGAACGGCAAAGTCTACCGAGGGTGTCTGTAGCCGTCTGCCGTACCTGGGCTGGTGGCATCGGGGGCTATCTGCGCATAGACCGTCGCGAGTCGTCGGCCCAGTTGATCCGCCTGGAAGTGCCGCTCGAAATGAGCGCGCGCGGCAGCGCCGAAACGGGCCCGCTCCTCAGGTGCCTGCCACAGCCGCAACAGGGCTTCCCGGATCGCTGCAGAGGTGGGCGCCACATCGAGACCGGTCTGCTCGTGCCGGTTGATCTCGCTCATGCCCGAGCCTATGGCGCAGCTGATCAGCGGCTTGCCGTACATGGCCGCCTCCAGCAGGGCCATGCCGAAGGCCTCCGAACGCAGATGCGAAGGAAAGACAAAGGTCTCGGCGAGGTTGTAGAGCGCCGCCACGTCTTCTTCCGGCAGGCGTCCAAGGAAGTGGCAGTTGCGCAGGCCCAGACGGTGCGCCTGGGCTTCCAGCGCGGCCCGTTCCGGCCCGTCGCCGACGATGGCCAGCGGCATGTCCAGGCCGGCCAGGGCGTCAAGTAGCAGGTGCAGGCCCTTGTAATAGCGCAGCACGCCGACAAAGAGCAGGAAGCGCAGACCCAGGCGCTGGCGCCACTGCGCCAGGCAGGCCTGGGAAGGTTCGGGGTAACTGGCTTCATCGAGGCCATAGGGAATGACCTCGGTGTGCGCCTCCAGTCCGCGCAACTCCTGGCTGCTTCGTCTATAGGGCTCAGTGGCCACGATGATCCGGCTGGCGCGACTCAGGAAGTGGTGCTGCAGAGGGCGATAGAGTTGCAGCAGATGGCGTTGCTTGACGATATCGGAGTGGTAGCTGACCACATAGGGCTTGCCCGGCCGGACCGCCAGTTGCAGGACGTCCATGAACGGCCAGGGGAAGTGATAGTGGATAACGTCGCTGTCGCGCGCTGCCCGGGCGAAGGCCCCGAAGGCCGCCCGGGACAGGCCGGTGGACGCGATGTTGGCGTCTTGGCGCACCCGCTGCACCGGAATGCCCTCGACCTCGATGCATTCAGGGGAGGGCTGTTCGCTAAGGGTCAGGATCCGATTGCTCACCCCCAGCTTGCGCGTCGCGCCGCACATCTGGCGTATTACCTGCTCGATACCGCCATGGGTATCGGGGAGGTAGGTCTTGAATACATGGAGGACACGCATGCGGATCCTGCGCCACGGCTGCCTGAGGGGCGCGAAGTCTAACATGCGGTTTGGCCTGGCTCCCTGACGCCTGGCCGCCTTGGCTTCATGCTAGAGTGCCCGGCTTCACGCCAGCGCTGTCCAGCCCTCGTCCAACTGCTGCCACTCTCGCCATGGTCTTCAGCTCTTTCGCTTTCCTGCTGGTCTTTCTGCCGCTCGCCTTCCTGGGCTTTCTAGGGGTGCGCCGGCTGGGGCGGCAGAGCGCAGTCTTCTTTCTCCTGGGAGCCTCCTGGCTGTTCTATGCCTTCTGGGACTGGCGCTACCTCTTTCTGCTACTGGCCTCCATGCTGGTCAACTACGGGCTGGGCGTGCAGGTATGGCGACAGCGCAGCCGACGCTGGTTGATCTGGGCCCTGGTGTTTAATCTGGGGCTGCTGGCCTACTACAAGTACCTGGGCTTCTTCGCCGGCATGGCAGGGCTGAGCCTGCCTGGCCAATGGGTACTGCCGCTGGCCATTTCCTTCTACACCTTCCAGCAGATCGCCTGGCAGGTGGATCTCTATCGCGGCCGGCTGGCGGCGCCGGGCCGGCTGTGCGACTTCATGTTGTGCGTGAGTTTCTTTCCGCACCTGATCGCGGGCCCCATCTGCCGCCCGAGCAGCCTGCTACCGCAGATCGAGCGCGGTTTCGCTACTCGCCCCTGGCATTGGCAACTCGGCGCAACGCTGTTCGTACTGGGGCTTGCCAAAAAGGTATTGCTCGCCGATAGCCTGGCGCCTGGGGTAGATGGCCTGTTCAACCTGGCCCAGCCGGCGGCGCCCCAGGTTGTGCTAGCCGCCTTGAGCTATGGTCTGCAACTGTATTTCGACTTCTCCGGCTATGCCGACATGGCGGTGGGTCTGGGGCTGATGTTCGGGATTCGCTTGCCCATCAACTTCCGCTCTCCCTATCGCAGCCGTTCGATCATCGAGTTCTGGCGGCGCTGGCATATTTCGCTGTCCCGCTTTCTGCGGGATTACCTCTACATCCCACTGGGCGGTAGCCGCCATGGTCGGGGGCGGCAGTGGCTTAGCCTGCTGATCACCATGCTCCTGGGTGGGCTCTGGCACGGCGCTGGCTGGCAATTCATCCTGTGGGGCGCCGCGCACGGCACGTTGCTCTGTCTGAATCATGCCTGGCGCTGGCTTTCGCCCTGGCGCCTTCCGCAGCCCTTGGCCTGGGCCTTGACGCTGGTGGTGGTGATGCTTGCCTGGATCCCTTTCCGGGCCAGTGACGTCACGCATACCCTAACCTTGTTCACCGCCCTTGGGCAGTGGAGCTGGCCGAGTCTGCCTGGGCTGGGTGTGTTGCTGGTGGAAGCATCTGCCCTGCATCTCGATCATTCGCTCTGGCTGGCAGTACCCCTGCTGCTGGGCGTATGCGTGGTGGCGCCCCGCGCGTTCACCATCGCCCTGCGGTTGTCGTCAGTCTGGCGGGGTCTGGTTTGCGCCATCTTGGTACTGCTGGTAACCAAGGCGATGCTCGCCCGTCCTGATCGGGCCTTTCTCTACTTCAACTTCTAGCGATCATCATGCGACGTACCAGACGCTTTTTCCTGGGGGTATTCATCGGCTGCCTGTGCTTTGGTACTGCCTGGGTCGCGCTAGTCGCAGGCCAGCTCGGCCGGCCCTTCGTCAACAACCTTTGGGTCGAAGGCGCCTATGCCAAGAAGCTGGCCCGCGCGGCGAATGTGCAGGTGCCCAAACTGTTGGTGGTCGCGGGATCGGGGGCCATGTTCGGCATCGATTCACCTCAACTCGAGCAGGCCTTCGGCCGGCCTGTGGTGAACCTAGGGGTCAATGCCGGCATCCTGAGTCCCTACCTACTGATCTACGCACGTCAGGCGGTAAAGCCTGGGGACTGGGTACTGCTGCCGCTGGAATACCCGCTCTATCACGATCGCTTCGAAGTGAATCAGGTCTACCTGGAATACTGGCTGAGTCATCCGGTGACCTATGGCCTGAACCCCTGGCGACTGGCCAAGCTCTTGGCGATGACGCCGCTGGAGCGCGTGATACAGGGCTATCGCGGCGTGCCGGCAGGCTTTCAGGTGGCCGGACTCTACGGTGCGCAGCATCTGGATGATCGCGGCGACCAGACGCTGAGCCGGCATGAGGAGCGCAGTCCTGAGCTGTTCGCCGGCGCGCTTCACTCAGCGGTCCAGCATTACGGTGCTCAGGCCACCGCGCTGAGTGGCAGCTGGAAGCTCTGGCAGACCTTCGCCCAGGAGGTGGAAAAGGCCGGTGGCTGCGCTGTGTTCGTACCGCCTGCCATGCTTGATCGCCCGGCTTACCATGACGATCCGGTCGAGCGGGCTTTTTATGAGGACCTTCCTGCAGCGGCCCGCGCGCATGGTTTGATGTATCTGGGGCGTCCGCTGGATTTCATGTACCCGGCGGATGACTTCTTCGATACCAACTATCACCTGACGGCCGAGGCGCGCCAAAGACATACCGCACGGCTGATCGCCGTGTTGCGATCTTCTTCGGCGCATTGTGGTTTCGTCAGGGCCGCTGGAGGCTGACCGGACCCTTCCAGATCAGCAGGAATTTGCCATCGACCCTTTCCTGGTGTTCCGGCACGCCAAGTTGGCGAATGGCATAGATGACCTGCTGCTCGGTATCGCAGATTAGAAAACTGCCGCCGTTATGGTGCCATTCGGACTTTGATAGCCAGTCGAAGGGTTTAGCCCCTTCGGCATCGATAATGATCGGTGATATTTCGGCGTCTGAAACGACCGCGTTGACACTAGCATTCCAGAACGTTGCATAACCGTCCTGCAGGTTGTGCTTGAGCAATACCTGGGCAAGCGGAAAGCTGCGGTTGGGCGTCGTGTAGTCCCACTTCGGTATGGCCAGAATGGTGGCTGCATAGGCAAGGGCAACACCGCTGCCCAGGACGACCACCCTGCGTTCAACCAGGAGATGACGTCCTAGGACGATAGAGCCGAGGATGAACACCGGGACCATATAACGCGTAGTCATCAGGTTCACCGGCAGATTGCTCAGCACATAGGCGCCCAGCAAAATGGCCGCGCCTAGCAGGCAGCCGATGCTCAGCGTATCCAGTGCCCGGCGTTGCCTGGCGATCCAGTAGAGCGCGCCGAAGAAACCAAAGGCCATCGCGGCATGGAAGGCCTTGCTCAGGCCGCCGCGCGAAAAGATCCGTTGATCAAAGAACTCAGCGTCGAAAAACGCCAGAACGCCTTGCAGAGTCAGTTCAAGGTTTTGCCACAGGGCGGCGTAGCTTGCGAATCTCAACGGTGGTAAGCCGGGCGTGGTGAAGCCGCCTGCGGCCTTGACCACCAGGGCCAGAAGCTTGGACAGGAGCACCGCCACGACGCAGCTGGCAATGATCCACCACAGCTTCGGGTTGTGGCGCGCCTTGATCAGGACGGCGGCGAGCAGGGGCAGCAGCAGAACGTAGCGAACGATGTCGTCACTGAAGAGCACGAGGCCCAGCAACAGGGTCAGCAGAGCCAGACGCCAACGACCCTGGCACTCCTCGTAGGTCTCCACCAGCCACCAGGCCAGCAAGGTCGCCAAATAGGCGCCCATGTGGATGCAGGGAACCAGCAGCAGATTGCTGGCGAAAAAGCCGGGTGCGGCGACGATCACCAAAGGCGGTAGCCCCGAGATACCGCGCTTGCGCACGATGAGATGGGCCGCGACCACCACCACGGCCGCGAACAGCATCCCGGGGACGATATAGGCCCAGCTCAGGTGCCAGCCGAACACCTTGATCAGCACCGCGTACGGTAGGACTTCGGTGAAATAGAAGGAGACCGTGGACAGATTCCAGCCGCTCAGCAGCACGTTGCCGGCAGCAATATCCTGGGCTTCGAGCAGCGCCGATGCGGCATCGGAGTTGAGCGGAACCTGAGTGGCGAAGCAGGAATAGAGAACCGACAGCGCGATGAAACTCAGCAGGTACCAGGCGGTACTGGACTTCAATGAAACAGACATCAACCCCTCCCGTATAGGTTTTGCCGGTTATGCACAGGCGCTCACAGCGCGGCCGCTGTAAGGCTGGCAACGAGAGCCTCGACCCGACTGGCCCAGGTCATTTCTCGTGTACGAACAGTGCCCGCCGTGGTTAGTTGATTGCGCAGCTCCGAATCTTCGAGCAGTCGCTTGAGGCCTTTTGCTATGGATGATTCATCCAGAGGATCGACCAATACCGCGGCGTCTCCTGCAACTTCAGGCATCGAACTCACGGTGGAGGTCAGGACCGGACAGCCGGCGGCCATGGCTTCAGCGATGGGCATGCCATAGCCCTCATAGAGCGAGGGGTATGCCAACAGGGTCGCGTTGGCATAGAGCGCGGGAATATGGCGTTGATCGACATAGCCGAGGAACAACAACTCGCCTGCCCCTTGCAACTTGTCCATCAGCTCGGCCAACTCTGAATTCTGCCAGCCGGGTGCACCTGCCAGGACCAATGGATATCGCTGGCGTAGGGCAGGGGGCAGGCTTTCGAAGGCTCGCAGCAGGCGTGCGAGATTCTTACGGGGCTCAAGTGTCGCCACTGAAAGAATGAACTGCTCCGGAAGGCCCAGGTGCTGGCGGCATTCCTGCCGCTGGGCGTCGGTGATGTTGAAGAAGTCGGTGGCGATACCAGGGCTGACCAGGTCCACAGGCTTTTTCAACTGAAGTGTGTCGACCAGATCGTTACGGATGAATTCCGAGATCGTGATCAGGCGAGTGGAAGCCTCGATGGTGTGTGGGATCAAACGCCGCATTTCATCGATGCGAGCCGGGGGGTGCAGTTCTGGATGACGAAGGTGGGAAAGGTCATAGAGCGTGGCAACGCTGGGACCTTTGAAAGGCAGCAGGAAATAACCGGGCTCCCAATAAACGTAGCCATCCAGCTGCGCACCCCAAGGGCGGAACGCCTTGTTCAACCGTGCCCGATAGAGCCGGCGCAGCCAGGGACGATACCCGAGCCACCGTCGGAGCCGACCGTAGCGTAGCCGGCTGGGCGACGGCGCCTCGCCTTCAGCCAGTCGCTGGAGCTTCGTGCGCAAGGCGGCGCGGTCCATGAGCCCGTCGTCACCATAGGCCTTGATGTCCTCCACCGCGGGATGATCAACGAGCTGCTCCAGCAAATGCAGCGTATAGCGCCCAATGCCGGTCATTGGTGGCTTGAGAACATTGATGGAAACGAAGACCTTCATGTTTGCTCGACAGCTCTGGTTGAACGCGCCCTTCACACGAGGGTGGGGGAGGGGCGTCGGGACGACTCTGCTGCGGGAATCGGTCCGGATGCCTTTCCAGCGCTCTGAACCGACCGGGCAGCCCTGGCGGAAAGGCAGGCATTATCCGGGCTGACCACGATTAGTCCACGTCTGGTAGCAGTTTTATGACCGGCCCCGACGCTGTCGAGACGACCGGACTGGGCGCTGTGTGCCCTGGGCCTTATAATCGCCCGCCAATTTTGGCCCTACGGATCCAGACGCCGGCCCCCGCAGTTTTCCGGTTGGCGCTCCTTCATTTCGGCCTTCCATCGGCCCTTCTCTGGCAGGCCTGCCCGGGCCTAGCGAGGATTTGCGAGTTGCCATGCGTCTACTGATCGAATGCACCTACGTCTACGAACACCCTTCCGACAACTCCGGTATCCAGCGGGTGGTGCGTAACGTCATCAAGCAGCTGCCGCACCTGGATCCCTCGGTCGAGTGCATTCCGGTCATGATGAAGCACGATCAGCTCTACCGGGTGAACAGCCTGGAGCCGCTGGAGGTGGACGAGGGGCGGATCCGTCGCCGCCAGTGGATCGGCCGCCTGGATCGTCTGCAGGATCGCTTCTGGCGCTGGCACGATCGTGTCGAGCAGAAGCTGCCCTACGCTGATCGCTCGCTGCTGCTGCGCCGCCTGTGGTACTGGCCGTGCCGCGCGACCAGCCAGGTCATCCAGTGGCCGCTGAACATCCTGCGCGAGCAGGACTATAAGGCGGGTGAAGAGCCCGAGCGCGCCACCCCGCTGGACATCGAGCCCGGCGACCAGCTGGTGCTGCTGGACTCCTCCTGGCACGCCGATTTCTTCAAGCTCGCCGAATCGCTCAAGGCGCGTGGCGTGGGCATCGTCTCGGTCATGTACGACCTGATCCCGCTCACCCATCCGCAGTTCTGCGACAACCACCTGGTCAAGGTTTTCGATGAGTGGTTCGACTGGATCGCCCGCACCGCGGACGGCTTCATGGCCATCTCCCAGACCATCAGCCAGGAAGTCGAGGCGGAATTGCGCCGGCGCCGCGGCGCCGCGGCCGAGCGCCAGTGGCACGGCTACTTCCAGCTGGGCTCGGAGCTCGACCTGAATGGCAGTGGTGCGGCCTGCGATCCGGAGGTCAAGCGCCTGTTCGACGGCAAGACCCCGGTGTACCTGATGGTCAGCACCATCGAGCCGCGCAAGAACCACGCCTATCTGCTCGACGCCTTCGACCTGCTCTGGGCCAGGGGCGCCGATGTGCGCCTGTGCATCATCGGCAAGGTGGGCTGGAAGACCGAGGCGCTGATCGAGCGCATCAAGATCCACCCGGAATACAAGCGCCGGCTATTCATGTTCAATGGCGCCAATGACACCAGCCTGGAATACGCCTATGCCAATGCCCGGGCCCTGGTGTTTCCCTCCTATGTAGAAGGCTTCGGTCTGCCGCTGGTGGAGGCCATGCAGCGCGGCCTGCCGGCCATGGCCAGCGACATTCCCGTGTTCCGCGAGGTAGGCGGGGATTTCATGGCCTATTTCCAGCTGCAGGATCCGGCCTCCCTGGCCGCGCAGGTGGAGCGCTACGAAGCCGAAGGTACCTTCCCGTCCGCACGCCCGCTGCAGGACTGGGCCTGGGTCGGTTGGCGCGACGCCTCGCTGCAGCTGGTGGAGCGCACCCGCCAGGGCATCCTGCAGCAGCGCCATCTGCCGGCCAGCGATGCCGTGGAAACCCCGGACGTAAGACAGGCTTAAGGCTCTGGCTCCGGTCATCGGGTAGGATCGCGGGCTCCGCGGGTAGGGGGAACACCCCTGAAAAACCTGTGATAGAGTCCGCACCCTGCGGTTTTGTTCCTTCTTGTCCCCGCTGGTATCTGCATGCAATCCAAACCCAAGACAGATCTCGAGCAGGCGTTGATTGCCTGCAAGGGCAGCTTTCTAACGGTCGGCTTTTTCAGCCTCTTCATCAACCTGCTGCTGCTTGTCCCTTCCTTCTACATGCTGCAGGTCTACGACCGCGTCCTGAGCAGCAGCAGCATCACCACGCTGGTGATGCTCACCCTGATCATGCTGCTGCTGATGGCGACCTACGGCGCCCTGGAATGGATCCGTTCGCGCATCCTGGTGCGGGTTTCCACCCGCCTGGATCTGGTGCTCAACGAGCGCCTCTATGACGCCAGCTTCAAGCAGGCGCTCTACACCGGCGGCGCCCAGGCCTCGGCGCAACCGTTGAATGACCTGACCGGCCTGCGCCAGTTTCTGACCGGGCAGGGCCTGTTCGCCTTCTTCGATGCCCCCTGGCTGCCGATCTACATCGCGGTGATGTACTTCTTCCATCCATTGTTCGGCGCCCTCACCGTGCTTGGTGCGATCCTGTTGATCCTCTTGGCCTATGCTAACGAGAAGCTGACCGGCAAGCGGCTGGCCGAAGCCAACCAGGAAAACGCCCGGGCGACCCAGTTCACCAGCAAGAATCTGCGTAACGCCGAGGTGGTGGCCTCGATGGGCATGATGCCCAGCCTGTTCAAGCAGTGGCGCAAGCGCAACACCAATGTCCTGGCCCTGCAGGCACGTGCCAGCGAGCACGGCGGCGCCCTGACCAACCTGTCCAAGACCCTGCGCATGGTGCTGCAGTCGCTGATCCTTGGTCTGGGTGCCTGGCTGGTGATCGATCACCAGATCACCCCCGGTCTGATGACCGCCGGTTCCCTGCTGCTGGGCCGTGCTCTGGCGCCTATCGATCTGATGATCGGCAGCTGGAAAGGCTTCATTTCCGCCCGTGGCCAGTACGCCCGCCTCAACGAGATGATGCGCAACGTGCAGGCCGAGCCGCCGCGCATGTCGCTGCCGGCGCCCAAGGGCAATATCTCGGTCGAGCAACTGATCCTGACGCCGCCTGGCGCCTTCCAGCCGATCCTCAAGGGCATCTCGTTCAACGTCACCGCGGGTGCCTCGGTCGGCATTCTCGGTGCCAGCGCGGCGGGCAAGTCGACCCTGGCGCGGGCGCTGCTGGGCATCTGGCCGGCGCAGAGCGGCAAGGTGCGCCTGGATGGCGCTGACATCGCCCAATGGAAGCGCGAAGAACTCGGTCCGTACATTGGCTACCTGCCCCAGGACATCGAACTGTTCGACGGCAGCATCAGCGACAACATCGCCCGTTTCGGCCAGGTGGATGCCAAGGCCGTGGTCGAGGCCGCCGAACTGGCTGGCGTGCACGAGATGATCCTGCGCCTGCCCCAGGGCTACGACACCATCATCGGCGCCAACAGCGGTGCCCTTTCCGGTGGTCAGCGTCAGCGCATCGGCCTGGCCCGTGCCGTCTATGGCAATCCGCGCCTGGTGGTGCTGGACGAACCCAACTCCAACCTCGACGAGGCGGGCGAGAAGGCCCTGGGGGCTGCGCTACTGCGCCTCAAGCAGACGGGCGCGACGCTGTTCATCGTGACCCACCGCGTCAGCGTCCTGGCCTACGTCGACAACCTCATCGTGATGAACGACGGCCAGATCGTCATGTCCGGCCAGCGTGATCAGGTCCTGGCGCAATTGCAGGGCCGCCCCGCGGCAACGCCCGTGGCCGCCGCTGAAACCGAGTCCCTGCCCAGAACCGATGGCAGCACTGAGCAATCGGGAGGTATGGCCTGATGAATACCCAGTATCTCGCTGAAGCCGAGGCCGAAGGCCTGAAGGTTTCCGACAAGCCGGTCCGTCGACTGGGCTATATCATCCTGATCGTCGTCTTCGGTCTGGGCGGTCTCTGGGCCGGCCTGGCCCCGCTCGACAGCGCCGTGCTCGCCCAGGGCTATCTGACCATCAAGAGCTCACGCAAGACCGTGCAGCATCTGGAAGGCGGCATCGTCAAGGAGCTGATGGTCCACGACGGTGACCACGTCAAGGCCGGCGATACCCTGATGCGTCTGGACGATACCCAGGCCCGTGCCCAGCTCGAAGCGGCGCGCAGCCAGCTGATCGCCTCCCAGGCACTGGAAGCGCGGCTGATCGCCGAGCGCGACGATCGCAACGACGTGACCTTTGGCACCAGCGACTTCCCTGAGGATGACAAGCGCGTCCAGGAAGCCCGCAACAGCGAACGGCAGATTTTCCTGGCCCAGCGCAATGCGCGTCTGGGAGAAATCGACGTCCTCAAGAACAAGAGCGCCGAGCTCGAGCAGCAGATCCGCGGCTTCTCGGCGGTCATCCAGAGCAAGCAGGGTCTGTCGCAGTCCTATGGCAGCGAGATCAAGGACCTGAGCGAGCTGCTCAAGCAGGGCTACGTCAACAACGAGCGCCTGCGCGACCAGGAACGCAACCTCTCGCGCCTGCAGGCCGAGATCGCCGATCAGCAATCTGCCATCGCCCGCGCCAAGGTGCAGATGGGTGAAACCAAGCTGCAGATCCTGCAGACCACCCAGAAATTCAAATCCGACGTGGCCAACAAGCTGGCCGAGACCCAGTCGCGCATCTATGAATTGCGCGAGCGGGTAGGGGCCTTGCAGGACACGGTGAATCGGACGGTGATCAAGGCGCCGGTGGACGGCATGGTCATGGGCCTGGCGGTGCATACCATCGGCGGCGTCGTGGCACCCGGTACCCACCTGCTGGACATCGTGCCGCTCGGCGCCGACCTGCTGGTCGAGGTCGAGGTGCAGCCGAACGATATCGACCGTATCGAACTGGGCAAGCTGGCCGAAGTGCGCTTCAGCGCCTTCAAGAACGCCACCACCCCCATCCTGGAAGGCGAAGTCGTCTATATCTCCGCTGACCGCTTCACCAACGAGCGGACCGGTGCGCCCTACTACCTGGCACGCGTGACCCTGACCGACAAGGGCCGGGCCGACCTGGGCCGTCGCGAGCTGGTGCCGGGCATGCCAGCCGAGGTGCTGATCAACACCGGCGCCCGTACCCTGCTCAACTATCTGCTCAAGCCGGCGCGCAATGCCATGGCGCGTTCGATGATCGAGGAGTAAGGCGATGTTCAAGCCCGCCCGACTGCTTCTCGCCCTGGGTCTGGCCCTGCCGCTGCTGGGTCAGGCGGCGCCTGTCGCCACCCATGAGCCGGCCGCCTACCTGGATCTCTGGCAGCTGTACCAGAAGACCATGGAATCCGATCCCCGCATCGGCGGCGCGGATGCCCAGGTCAAGGCCAGTCAGGGGCAGCAGGACGGTGCCTTCGGCCAGATGCTGCCGCAGCTGAGCGGTGGCGCCTCCACCAGCCGTATCAAGCGCACCGAAGGCCCCCAGACGCTGTTCTACGACGGCCAGACCTACAACCTGAGCCTGACCCAGGCGATCTACAACCCAGCCGCCTGGCGTGGCTTCAAGAAGTACAGTGAGCTCACCAAGCAATATCGCTCGCTGGCCGAAGACACCCGCATCCAGTCCGCCGCGGATGTGGTCCAGCGCTACTTCGCCGCTCTGGCGGCCGAGGATGAACTGGAACTGGCCACCGCCGAGCGCCAGGCGACCCAGCGCAACCTCGACAGCGTCTCGGCGCTGTTCGACCGGCAGCTGGCGACCATCACCGACAAGCTGCAGCTGTCCGCGCGCGTGGACAGCCTGAAGACCGCGGAAATCGAAGCCAAGAACCAGATCCAGGTGACGCGCGAAGCCCTGGCCGAGCTGGTCGGGCGCGATATCTACCAGCCCTTCAAGCGCATCGATGACCGCACCCTCTTCACCGCGTTGCCGGGTACGGAAACCGACTGGGTGCAGTCGGCCATCAATCACAACCCGGCGTTGCAGGCCAAGCAGGAAGCCCTGAATTCGGCCGAGTATGCCGTTAGCGAGGCCAAGGCCGGCCATCTGCCTACCCTGAGTCTGCAATTCGGTGCGCAACGCAGTGACTTCGCCTACGAGAACGTCATCGCCGCGGACGTCGTCGATACCTACTCGGCCAGCCTCAATCTGCAGATTCCGATCTACAGCGGTGGTTCGGTGAGTGCCCGGACGCGCAGTCTGTATGGTTCCCAGGAATCGGCTGAAGAAGACTACGAAGCGGTGCGCCGCCAGGTGGTCAAGGAAACCAAGACCGCCTACCTGAAGAGCTTTGCCAGCCTGAGCAAGATCGAGTCGTCGCGCAATGCGCTGAACTCGGCGGTCAAGGCGCGCGAGGCGAGCGAGAAGTCCTTCTCCTTCGGCGCGGCTACCGCGGTTGACGTGCTGAATGCGGTGCGCCAGGAGTACAGCGCCCGGCGCGACTATCTGCGCGCGCAATACGATTTCATCACCAACCAGCTGGTCCTGCTGCGCTGGAGCGGTGACTTCAAGGATGCCGACATCCAGCGCATCAATGCCTGGCTGACCGTGCCCAAGCCCGACGAGACGCGCAAGACCGGACTCAAGCCGGAAGACGCCGAGCGCGGCTGAAACCTCTCGCAGCGGCAACCAGGGTGTCGGCCTCGAAGCACCGATACCCTGGTTGCGACTCAACCGGCACGGCTGCCGGATCTCTCCCTGCCTCTGCCTGGGCGCCTACGCGCCGCGCCTGGCTTGGCTCAGGCGTCATCTCGCGTTAGGTCCACCTGTTTCTACTTCTTCGTTCCACCCTGTGCGCGATCGGGTTTTCCGAGTAGCCGCAATGGAGTGTTCCGCGTGAATCAGACACATTAAGTCACAATTTTTTAGTCTGTCTATACCGCTCTATTTCGGGCTTCTTGCTGAAGTAGAGTGCTGGTGCGTCCGGGAAACGAGCCGTCTGTAGCCCCTTTTTGCCCGCTGATCGGTTTATCACAATAAATGCGATGTCTGTCACACTTTTTGGGTGATCTTAGCGCCCTGAGCGTTAATGACCATAACCGTAGCGAGGCTAATCAGGTGCAGGATCTGAAGGAATTCACCTTCAAAACTCGCTTGTTGAGCCTGGAGCCGGGCCTGTACATCGCGCGCTATGCCTCCTTGCACGATGCCGAGCGCCCCTGCCTGATCAGCCTGCAACCGACCCTGATCGGCAAGAGCACCGTCGATTTCTTCCCTGGCGAAAGCGTGGTTCGCAACACGCTGGCGCAGCTGGGCGACACCTTGATCATTCGGGTGAAGAACGGCTGCGGGACGCTGCTGATCACCGAGTATCAGCTGCAAGGAGTCAGCCTGCAGACCGTCGACCTGCGGATCGATCGCATCGACACCTCCGAGTCGATCCTGCGCCCAACATCCGGAAATGCCGACATCGGACAGCCCGGGGCCCGGGCAGCGACCGTTGCACTCGAGCTGACCGGACACTTCGCCGAGGGCGTCTCGAGCGTTCACGCCACGACCCTGGGCGACCCTGCGCGAACTCAACGCCTGGAAGGCTTCCGCATCGATTGGCCCGGACGCCCCGCAGGGGTCGATCTCGCCTATGGCTGCCAGATTGCCGGCGTGCTGCAGCCAGCGGTCACTACCGGCCAGTTTCTCGGCGCCTCGAATAAGCAGCTACCCATCACCGCGATCGCCCTTGCCCTGGTCGGTCCGCGCCGGGCCGACTATCGGCTCGAGGCCTGGGCCGGTTTCGCCGGTTTGGCGCCGCAACCCCTTTTGCCCGGTGAGGAGTGCGTTGCCCCGGCGAATGCCTTCCTGACCGCGCTGCACGTATCGATCAACCCTGGCGTCGAGATGAACGCTTGCTGCTACCAGTCTCCCTGGGATGGTCATGACCCCCACCGTTCGATGTGCGCCTTTCGTGAAGAAGCGCTTCAGGAGACTTAACCATGCAATACGATCAGCCCGTCAGCGCTCAATCCGTTCAGAATTCCCTGACCTCCACGTCGCTGAGCTCCAATACCCTGGCGGCCATCTCCTCGGTACTGGGTCTGAACAGCTCGACCAGTGCCAGCGCCAAGGTCGCCGTGACCAACTACGACGGCAGCACCGTCAATACCGTCCACAACAGCAACGGCGAAGCCGTCGCACCGCAGCTGGTCCTGCTCAACAACCTGGGCTCCAGCGGTAGCCAGGTGACCCTGAACATCCCGAACGCGCTGGCCAATGCCCATGCCTTCGTGTTCGATACCCAGGCTACCGTTACCGTGACCTTCGGCGCCTCGGCCCAGACCGCGCAATCCGCACAGGTCATCAAGGACGCACCGGTCAATACCGCCGATTTCGATCGCGTCATCGTCGGTGGTACCGGTGGCAACACGATCACGGTCACCGACAACGTGAATACCTACATCGATGGCGGGGCTGGCAACGGCACCATCACCCTGGCGGGCGGCAGTGATACCGTGGTGCTCCATGGCGGGGTTAACACCATCAAGACCGGTGCCGGCAACGATACGGTCTATGCTGGCAACGGTCATGACACCGTCGACGGCGGTGCGGGTTTTGACGTCGTGGTGGTGAACGGCAAGCTGGCCGACTACGGGGTCAAGGTCGGCAGCGATGGCACCGTCACTCTGAGCAGCACGTCCAGCACTGCGCCTGGGGTCGTTACGGCGAAGGACGTTACCTTCTTTACCGACGCCGATGGCAAGAATTCCCTGACGGTGACCTCCACTGAAACTGAGGCGAGCGCCATTCGGCTGTACGAGGCCCTGCTTGGCCGTGAGGCCGATCAGGCGGGGACGCACTATTGGCTGGACAATGTCGCGGCCAATGGCGGCAACGTGACGGCCATCGCCAACGCCTTCCTGGGCTCCAGCGAGTACCAGAGCAAGATGGGCGGCGCCTCCGACGCGACCTTCCTCCAGTCCCTCTACCAGAACATGCTCGGCCGCAGCGCCGATGCGGCGGGTCTGGCGTACTGGGAGAGTGCACTCGCCGATGGGGCCTCGCGGGCCTCGGTGGTGGTGAGCATCGTGGGCTCGACAGAGGCCCAGAATCACGACACCGGGGTGCTGGTCATCGCCGGCCAGGTCTGACGCCTCACCCCCGACGACGGACCTCCGGCGCGCAGCCGGAGGTCCTCTGTCGTTGGCGCGGGTCCTTGCACGGGAGTTTCGATCTTGAGCTCTGCATCGCTCATGGAGGACTATCAGGCGCTCCGGCAGACCGGCTGCCTGGGGATCGCCGCCGAGCGCCTCGCGCTGGCCCTACGAGTCACCGAACAACGTCCGGTTGCCCTGGTATCCGAAGGGCTGGAGGCCTTGCAGCAAGGCCGGCTGGAAGATGCCTTCCTGGCCTTGGCCGAGGCGGCTACCCGGCTCGGGCCTCAGGGCGAGGTCTGGGCCCTGCTGGGCCATGTGCTGCTGGCGAAGGGTGAACACCAGACTGCCTTCGACCTGCTGTCGGCGCCGGCCAATCCCGCACGCATGACCACCGCGGTCCGTCTCCTGCGCCTGCGCGCCCTGATCGCCTTGCCAGGATTCAAGAATGAACAGCTGGCGGCCGAATTGCCCTATGCCGGCAGTGCCGCCGAATTGGGTCTGCTGCTCGCACATCTGCCGCCGGGCTGCTGGGGGCAGGTGGAATTCGATCCGCTGCGCCGGGAGATCCACGGCTGGGCTCTGGATACCCGCCGCCCTCGACAGTCCCCCCGGTTGACTCTGACGCTGGAGGGGCAAGCGCCGAGCCTTCTGATCGCCAGACAATCCTGTCCGCTCCTGGCGGAGGCGGGCAATGCCGGTACCCATGGCGGCTTTCGTCTGCAGCTGACCGAGGATGTCGCAAGCCTGCGGCTGCAGTGGCCCGACGGCCAGGACCTGAGTGGTAGTCCCCTGGCCACTGGCGTCTTGAGCGTCCCGACCCCCGCGATCCCGTCCGGGCAGTCGCCTGATCCGGTCGTCGATGTGCTGATACCGGTCTATGAGGGGCGGACGGCTGCCCTGGCCTGTATCGAGAGTGTCCTGCGCAGCCGTGCGGCCAATCGCACGCCCATGCAGCTGGTCGTGCTCGATGATGCCAGCCGGGATGCGCATCTTATCCAGGCGCTGGAGGCCCTGGCCGCGGCGGGTGACATCGAGCTGCACCGGCGCCCGGTCAACCTGGGCTTCATCAGGAACATGAATCGCGGCATGACGCTACACGGCCAGCGTGACGTGGTCTGGCTCAACGCCGATACCCTGGTCGCCGGAGCCTGGCTGGACCTCTTGCGCGAGACGGTCCAGGAGCGCCCGGACGCCGCGACCGCCACGCCGTTCAGCAACAACGGTGAGCTGCTGAGCTTTCCGGCCCCTTGCGAGGGCTATCCGCTGCCGACAGCGGACGAGCTGGAGATCCTCAACACCCAGGCGGCAGCGAGCAACGAGCCGGCGCCCGAGGTCGAGGTGGGCTGTGGCTTCTGCCTCTATATCAGACGCTCCGCGCTGGACGATGTCGGCCTGCTCGATGAACTCCATCTCCAGCGGGGCTATGGCGAAGAGACCGACTGGTGCCTGCGTGCCCGCGAGCGTGGCTGGCGGCATCTGGCGGCCCATCGGGTCTTCGTCGGTCACCAGGGTGGGGTCTCCTTCGGCCAGGAGAAACTGGCGCGGGTCGCCTTCAACAATGCGCTGCTGCGCGAGCGCTATCCCGCAGCTGATCGCGCCTTCGAGCGCTACCGCCAGCAGGATCCACTGCGGTCCTATCGAGATCGTCTGCAGCGCGCGCGCCTGGTCTTGCTCGGCCCCCGGATCGCGACGGCGGGCATCATTGCCCAGGTCGCGCCGGCCAGCCATTTCGCACGGCTGGCGTTAGCGGGCGGGGAGGCGCCGGCTTGCACCCTGGCCCATCGGCAGCACGACGGCCAGTTGCTCATCGAGCTACGCCTACATGGCTACGGCTTGCCTGTGCTGCTGGACTATCGCTTGCCCGCCCAGGCCGAGCTGCTGCTGGAGGATCTGGGGCAGCTGGCTCCGGCCCGGTTGCGCTATCTGCAGGCCGCGGACTGCCCCGATGCGCTGCGGGCGCTGCCCCTGCAGTTGAACATTCCCCATGAGGTACAGGGCAGCGATGACTTTGCCTCGCCCTTGCTGGAATCCGCTGCGCTGTTCCTGCAGCGGGCCAGGGCACTACTGACGCCCTATGCGACCCTGACGGCTTCCCTGCACCTGCGCTGTCCGGCAGTACCGGTTATCCAGCTGGCCGCGCCCAGGGCCGGGTCGGCCCTGCCGCGGACGGAGCTGGGCAATGTGCTGATCGGCGATCCTCTGCAGGCACCGGGCCTGGCGCAGCGCTGGCTGGTGGTCTTGCGACGCTGTCGGCGGCGTGGCCTGAAGTGCCGGTTCCTGCTCGGCGATTCCTCACCCTGGACGACGGCGCTGTTGGCCATTGGCAATGTCCGGATGCTTCCCGAGGTCCCCGGCATCGCGCCGCAGCGGCTGCCAGCGCTGGCGGGATGCACCCTCGTCCTCAGTCTGGAGCAGGCCCCGACCACCACCTGGTGGGCCCCCGAGCGCGCCCGTACCGCCGGGCTGGTCTTGCACGCCCCGGCAGGCCGGGTGGCCCACGAGGCGGGCGCCCAGCGCCTCAGTGCACTGCCGCCAGCGCTGGCGGCCGTGTTGAACGAAGTCTTTCCTCTCGGTTTTCTCCATGAATGATTTTGCTCGGTCCGGCTCTGCCATCGTCGAAGGACGTATCGAGGGTTTGTACGGAGGCGTGCTCCAGGGCTGGGCCTGCGACCTCGCCCAGCCGGACCTCAGGCTCGCCCTCGAAGTGCTCGTCGATGGAGCCAGCGTGGCCTTGGTACGCGCCGACGAGTATCAGAACGGGCCTTGCGTTGGCGATGGCTTTCACGGATTTGCTCTGCAGCTGCGCGAGGCCTGGCTGGCCGACGCTCACCAGATCGTCGTACGGGTAGCCAACGGTGGCCCCCGCGTCGGCGACCCCCTGGAGTTGCCGTGCGCAATACCCGTCGCGGCGACCGCGCCTGGCAGCCAGGTCTGGTACGGCGGTGGGTTGGCGGTGACCGGCTGGCTGTGGTCCGCGGAGACGCCAGGGACGCACCTGGAGGTGCGGGCGCGGCTGGCCGATCGGATCGTGGCCCGCGGTCGCGCTAATCTCTGGCACCCCGCCCTCAGCTATCGTCCCGACGCCGATCACGGTTTCCGGCTGGAGCTACCCTGGACGCTGGCTGATGGCGGGCGCCACGAAGTCCATATCGAAGACCCGCAGGGCCGGCCGTTGGCCGGTAGCCCCATCCTCGTCTGCTGCCGGGCCGAAGGCCTTGGCGCCCTGCTGGCCGCCGGCTGGCCGGAGCAGGCCGCGCCCGAGCTGCGTGAACTCGCCATGCGCCTGGCCCAGGACTACGCTCAACGTTGTCCGCGCAGTGCCGGCTTTGGCCACTATCCCCAGTGGTTCGCCCTGCACCAGCGTCCGCCGGCCTTTCCCGAGCAGGTAGCGGACCAACGGATCGCCGTGCTGCTCTATGGCGAAGCACCGGACTATGAACGCCAGGCCTGCCTGGACAGCCTGCAGGCACAGCGTCTGGCGCCAAGCGGTCAGCGGGTCGCCACGGCCGATTTTGCCGAGTCGCTGCGGCAGCTGATCGACGAGGGGGCGGACGGGGTCCTGTTGCTGCCCTTCAGCTCGCGCTTGCGGCCCCAGACGCTGGATCAGCTGGCGCTGGCCTTGCTGGGCCGCCAGGACGAGTTGCCGGCGGCCTGGGCGTTCGCCGATTGTGACCAGGACCAGCCGGACGGCAGTCGCGGCAATCCCTGGTTCAAGCCCAGCTGGGATCTCGATCTCTATCTGGGGACGGATCTGTTTACCGAGACCGCTCTGTTCGGCCGCGCGGTCATCCTTGCGGCGCTGGACGCCCTGGAGCGCACGGCGAAGGCACCGCATGACCGTGAGGCGGTCGTCGCCGCGCTGATCTGGGCGACCCTGCGCGCCGAGCTGCCGGTGGCGCGGGTCGCGCAGGTGCTCAGCCATCGCAGCGCCCTCTGTCCGGCGACGCCCGCCGAGTGCGACCGTCAGAAACCCGAGCGCCTGGAGCGCCTCAACGGGCTGCTGGAGCGACTGCGTCCGGGTAGCCATCTGAGTCGTCAGACGCAGCTGCCGGGCGCGCTGCGCGCCCACTGGGCGCTGCCCGAACGGCTGCCCAGGGTCAGTCTGATCGTGCCTACTCGCAACGCCTTCAGCCTCTTGCAGGCCTGCCTGGAAGGCCTGCTGGAGGCCACCGACTATCCCGCCCTCGAAGTCATCGTCATCGACAACGGCAGCGACGATCCGGCGACGCTGGACTACCTTCAGGCGTTGCAGGCCCGCGGCGTGAAGGTGCTGGCGCATCCCTATCCGTTCAACTACGCCACCCTCAACAACCGGGGGGTGGCGCTGGCGACCGGGGAATACGTGGGTTTCATCAACAACGACATCGAGGTGCTGCACCCGGACTGGTTGCGCGAGATGGTCAGTCTGGCGGCCAGGCCCGAGGTCGGGGCCGTTGGCGCCAAGCTGCTGTGGCGCAACGGGATGGTGCAGCACGGCGGCGTGGTGGTCGGCATCAACGGCCTGGCCGCCCATACCGGCAACCACTGGCTGCGCGAGGATCCCGGCTATCTGGGCCTCAATCAGCTGACCCGTCAGCAGAGCGCCTGTACCACGGCCTGTCTGCTGATGCGGCGCGATCTCTACCTCGGTCTCGACGGCATGGATGCCCAGCGCTATCCGGTGGCCTTCAACGATGTCGACCTGTGCCTGCGCATCGATGCACTGGGCCTGAAGGTACTCTGGACCCCCTTTGCCGAATTGCTCCACGCCGAGTCGGCCACGCGCGGCAAGGACAGCTCCGCCGACAAGGCCGCTCGCGCCCAGCGCGAGCAGCGCGCCCTCTACGAAACCTACTCGACCCAGCAGCTGACGGATCGTTTCTACAGCCCCTCGCTGAACCAAGACTGGGCCCTGGGACCCTACGGCGGTCTCGACCTGGCGCCGGACCGGACATGAGCGGCGATTTGGCCGAGTACTGGCAGGAAGGCCCGCAGGCCCTGCGCGGCAGTGACTACTACCGGGTGCCTATCGCGCGTCTGGCGGTGGCCGGCGTGGCTGCCTTCCATCGGCTGTTCCTGCTGATCTGGCAGGTGCGGCCACTCGATCTACAGCCGCGGTTTCCCCTCGACGACGACGCGGCCCGTGGCGCCTACCTGGGCTGGCTGATCACCTCGGGCAGCCGGGAGTATGCCGCGCTACGGGAACTGGATGACTTCTGGGCCGAACTTTCCGGACCCGCATCCCTGCCGGCGACCGCCTGGTCGGGTGGCGTGTCGCGCCTGATCCTGGCCCTGATCCAGCTGCGTGATGACCTGGGTCTGTCCACCCGCCTGGAGGACGAGCAGGCACAGCGAGCGGCATTGGCCTGGTTCTTCTTTGGCGGTGGCTTTCGGGAATTGGCGCCGGGGTGCTTGGAGATCCCCTTCTGGCAGAAGACCTTTCTGCTGGATGCGGCAGCCATCGAAGATACCCGCTTCGCCCGCCTACTCCATGGGACGCGCGGCGATCTGCAGCAGGCCTTCGACCTGACCACCGCACCGGGCCGGACCGGCTACAGACAGTGGCTGAGCTCGAATGGCCGGCAGGAAACCGCGCTGGATGCGCTGCTGGGGGCAAATCGCCTGGCCTGGCCCGCGCGCAGCGGAAGCGAGCTCCAGCCGTTCGGCGTCAACCTGATCGGCTACGCCTACGGCGAGCTGGGTATCGGCGAGGACCTGCGCATGGCCGCGCGCGCCCTCGAGGCGGCGGGCATTCCCTTCGTCATCCTCAATGTGAGTCCAGGGGTGGACGAGGGGGACCGGAGCGTGGCCGCCTGGGTCGCCGCGGCGCCGCGCTATCGCTACAACCTCTTCTGCCTGACCGCCCTCGAACACGCCCGGGTCTATCTGGAGCAGGGCAGCGGCCTCCTGGCCGGCCGCTACACCATCGGCTACTGGCCCTGGGAGCTGCAGCGCTGGCCGGCGGCCTGGGCGCATAGCTTCGCCCTGGTCGACGAGGTCTGGGCGTCGAGCCGCTATACCGAGACGGCCCTGTCAGCTACCGCGGTGGTGCCGATCTGCCTGATGCCCATGGCCGTGCAGGTAGCCCCCACTGAGCCGCAAGAGCTGCTGCGCCGGCGTTTCGACCTGGTGCCAGGGCGTTACTACTTCGTCTTTTCCTTCGATGGCGGCTCTTCGTTCCGCCGCAAGAATCCCGTTGCCGTCATCAGCGCCTTCCAGGCGGCCTTCGCGCGCGAGGATCAGACGGTCGGCCTGGTGGTGAAATGCATGAGGGCCGACAAGGAGCCAGCCGCCTGGATGGAGCTGCAGGCGCTCGCCGCCGCCGACGAACGCATCGTGCTGATCGACCAGGTGCTCGCCAAGGATGACGTCCTGGCGCTCTATGCCGCCTGCGACTGCTTCGCTTCCCTGCACCGGGCCGAGGGTTTCGGCCGCGGTATCGCCGAAGCCCTGCTGCTGGGACTGGACGTGGTGGCCTCTGCGGCGGGCGGCAACCGGGATTTCTGCACGGGCGTCGCCGGGGTCGAACTCATTCCCTGCGCGGTGGTGGCAACCGGCGCAGCGGACTACCTCGAAGGCGCGGACAACTTCTGGGGCGAGCCTTCTCAGCCTGATGCCGTGCAGGCGCTGAGAAACCGGGCGAGCGCCCGGGCGGGCAGGGGCGAGCGAGGCGCGACGCTGGGCGGATTCGCTCCGGACACGGTGGGCAGGCGTTATGCGGCGAGACTTTTGGAGCTGGATCAGCAGAGGCGTTAAGGCAACATGGAAACCACGTTCATCGGGTGCGTCGACACCAGCGCCACCAAGCGCATAGAGGGCTGGGCCTACGACAAGGGCGCCCCCCTGGAGCGGGTCAAGGTCGTGGCGATCCAGTCCGGCAAGATCATCGCGTCCGCGGTAGCGAACCGCTTCAGAGCCGATCTGAAGACCATCCTCGGCAGCGATGGCTGCCAGGGCTTCATCCTCGACTTGCCCAGTCTGAAATCCTTCGAGCCCATCAGGGTAGTGGTCAGGGACAGCCAGTACGAGCTGACCAACAGCCCGGTCATCGCCAACCTGGAAGATGCCCTGACCTGCATGCAGGACACGGGACTTTACGAGCTGTCCGGCAGCGACATCCTGCCTGAGGAGTTGCGCAAGGTGACCCTGATCCGCAACTGCTACACGCAGCTGCTGGGGCGCCTGCCCAATGCCGAGGAAGCCCGGACCGCCATCGCCTTCCTGCTGGAAAAGAGCGTTTTCGAGTGGGTCCTTTCCATTCTCTACGCCGAAGAATTTCTCGGTCGCAAGCTGGATATCGGTCGCCTGCCCCAGGCGCTGGTCAGCCTGGCGCTGGCCGCCGATGGCCTGACGACCAACTGGGAACGCCTGCTGTTCTGCCTGACGCGCACGACCAACCTGGGCGATTCGCAGCAGCTGACGCTGCTGCTCCAGGACTGGACGACGGCGCCGGTCCTGGGTTGCTTCACCCTTGCGGAAGACAATGCCGTGATCGGCTGGGCGGTGGATACTCGCAATCCCTACCTGGCCGTTTCCCTGAGCCTGGAATTCGGCGGCGAGATCCGCCATATGGAAACGGCCGGGGCACCGTACAGCCTGGTCTTTCAAATTCCCCAGTTGGCTGGCGCGAGCCCGTCGAAATTGCCGCAGATCGTGGCGAATGGCTGTTCCCTGCCTTTTCTCAAAACAACCATCACGCCCTACGAGGCCTTGCTGAAAAAGGCAACCATCTACCACACGCCCCTGTGGGATGCCCTGATTCGGTCCAACGCGGCTGCCGTGCTCAAGCAGGATTCGATCCTGAGTCGGATGGACGACGGCAGCCATGCCTACATTTCCAAGTACATGGAGCACGTCCATTACGAGCGCTTTGGCCAGGCGGCAAATCTGCAATCACTCAGGGGCCGCACCGAACTGGTGAGCTGGTATGTCAATGAATTCCGCGAGCAGTGGCAGGCCAGCACGGTGTTTCCGGTGTCCGCCGGACTGATCGACTATCTCCAGGGCTGCGCCTTCAGCGACGAAGTGACCGAGCAGTTCGTCTCCAGGCTGGTGTTCCTGTTCTGGAAGAAGCATGAGGCGGACAAGGACAGCCTGTTCTCCCGGCCCCAGTACCTGCACCTCCTGTATCGCCTGATCTCTTCACCCAATGCCGGATCCGCGGCCTTCCTTAGGCTGTGCGGTGAGCGCCTGATCCGACCGTTGCAGGCGCGTCATCCGGATTCCTCCCGGTTGCCCTTCGACATCAACTGGTATTGGCGGATCGCCCTGGACGAGGAGCTGCGCGATGCCGGTGTTCGCGAGGTCTCGGCCGCCCGCTATGTGGAATTCACCTTCAACAAGGTCTTTTTCTGCTGCGCCTCCGGCTTTCACGTCGATCTGCTGCCTGGCGCCTGGCTCGATTACTGGCGGGGCGATGTCGGTGATGGCCTGGGTCGGGCCGAATGGGTCATGGCCAAGGCCTTGCTGGGCTACGAGCCCAGCTCCGAGGTGGCCAGGCAGTGGCTGGCGGACGTGTTGTACCGGCGCTATCCACAGTTGCAGATCCTGCAACCAGGTGAGGGCGCACAGGACCAGGGGCAGCTGTCCGAGCGGTTGCGGGCCCTGATCGAAGGCACCTGCCCCCTGGAAAACAAGGTCTTCGTCATCGGCCATACCTCCCAGACCGGACTGGGGGCCAATCTGCGTATGACCGTCGAGGCGCTGAAGGGACTCGGCATCAGACCGGCCATCGTCTCCGTCGACAAGGACGAACTCGAGCTGGGCGGAGAGCAGTGCCGCGAGGCTACCGAGGTCGAGCGGCCGGTGATCATCTTTCACGTCAATGCTGATCGGATTCCCTACGAGTGCTCGCGCTTGCCGGCGGATCTGCTGGAAAAGGCCCACAAGATCGGCTTCTTCCTCTGGGAGACCTCCAGTCCGCCGCTCAGCCATGGCCTGGGCCTGGACCTGATGGATGAGATCTGGGTCCCTACGGAGTATCTGCAGGACATCTATGCCCGTGTCACCACCACGCCCATCATCAACGTCGGCAAGGGGATTGCCGTACCGGTAGCCTTCGAGCCGTTCGAGCGAAAAGCCATCGGCCTGGCCGAAGAGGACTTCGTCTTTCTCTCGATCGGTGACTTCCACAGCTCGATACCCAGAAAGAATCCGCTCTCCGTGGTGCAGGCCTTCAAGGCCGCCTTCCCCTCTGAGGAGGGCGTGAAGCTGGTGCTCAAGATCAGGAACGTCGACTTCGAGCACTGGTGCAACAAGGGCGGCTACTGGGACCGGGTGCTGGAGGCCATCGGCGGTGACGAGCGCATCAGCATCCTCGACCATGACCTTTCCGCCAGCCACTACTGGGGCCTGCTGGACAGCTGCGATGCCTTCGTCTCGCTGCACAAGTCGGAAGGCTTCGGCTACGGCATCGCCCATGCCATGTTGCTGGGCAAGCCCACCGTCGTGTCCGACTATTCGGGACCCCGGGATTTCTGTACCGACGCCACCAGTTTCCTGGTCGCGGTCGAGGAGGTACGGGTCGAGGAGGGCGAGATGCCGACCCTGGTGGCGGGTGCCGTCTGGGGCAGTCCTTCCATAGCGGCGGCAGCGATCCAGCTGCGCCGACTCTACGAAGATCGCCCGGAGGCCCAGCGGCGCGCGACGAACGCCCAGGCCTTCATGCGCGCGAACTATTCGCTGGCCGCGCTCTCACGGACCTACGGCGCCAGGCTGGGACGCTAGCCACGGACATTCCGGCGGAGAGGCGTGCGGTAGACCTCTCCGCCGGTTTACCGAGGCTAGGGTCTGGGAATGACGGTTACAAAGCCTCTATCCGATCTTCACCAGCGAAGATCGGATGCGGCTGAATGGATTGGGGAGAGGTCCTGGACGGGGGCAGCCACGGCAGAGGTGGCTTGTCCAAGACCTTGAAGAAGATGGTGCCGGCACCAGGAGTCGAACCCGGGACCTACTGATTACAAGTCAGTTGCTCTACCAGCTGAGCTATACCGGCAAGGGGACGCCATTATAGCCATGGGAAAGCCCTTGTAAACCAAGGATGTGCGACGGTTAAGGCTGACGTAAGCCAGCTGCGGCTAAAATGACGCAAAGAGCTTGCGAGGAGCCGCTGATGAGAACCAAAACCCTGGCCGTCCTGGCCGCTGCCCTGGCCGGTTGCACCAGCCAGGCGAATCTTGAACGTAATCCGCCCATGGAGCTGCGCACGGGCAAGAGTGCTGAGGACTATCGCACCTGTCTGGTGGCCGGCCTGGAGAAGGATGGTCGGCACGTGCTGGTCCAGCCGCAGGGCAGCAGTGGGCAGCGCGTGCTGGTGGATAGCAAGGTGCCGGGCGCCACGGCGGCCATCATCGACATCGGGTCGGCGTCGCGCGGTACGCGCATCCAGCTGCGTGAGCAGATGGCCAACAATCCGCTGCGGCCGCGGACCATTCTGACGGCGGTGAAGGATTGTCTGTGAAATGAGCGGCTAGGCAGGCTGCCCTCACCCTGGCCCTCTCCCCGAGGGAGAGGGGGAAGAGCGGACTGCCCGTCGTCACCTGGAAAGGCATATACAAGAAGGGCGCCCGAGGGCGCCCTTCTTGCGTTCCGCTGCCTGGGATCAGGCGGCCGGTTGGTCACGACGCTGCGGGACGGGCTCGGCGGCGCGCTGGCCGTTGACGTCACGCATGGGAGTACCCCGTACCGGGGCGCCGTTGGCGACGTAGTAGGCGGCATTGCTGCGCGGCAGTGGGGCGCGTCCGCGGATTTTGTCGGCGATCTTCTCGGCGATCATGATGGTCGGGGCATTGAGGTTGCCCGTCGCGATGATCGGCATGATGGAGGCGTCCACCACGCGCAGGCCTTCCAGGCCGTGCACGCGACCGGCGCCGTCGACCACCGCCATGTCGTCGGTACCCATCTTGTTGGAGCAGGACGGGTGGTAGGCGGTCTCGGCGTGGGAGCGCACGAAGGCGTCCAGCTGGGCATCGGTCACGCAATCGCGGCCCGGGTTGATCTCTTCGCCACGATAGGGATCCAGCGCCGGCTGCTGCATGATTTCGCGGGTCAGGCGAATGCCGTCGCGGAATTCGCGCCAGTCCTGCTCGGTGCTCATGTAGTTGAACAGGATGCTCGGATGCTGGCGCGGATCGCGCGAGGTCAGTTCGATGCGGCCGCGGCTGGGCGAGCGCATGGAGCCGACGTGGGCCTGGAAGCCATGGGCTTCGATGGCGTTGGTGCCGTTGTAATTGATGGCGATCGGCAGGAAGTGGTACTGGATGTTGGGCCAGTCGAATTCCTCGCTGGAGCGGATGAAACCGCCCGCCTCGAAGTGGTTGCTGGCGCCGAGGCCGGTGCCCTTGAGCATCCATTCCAGGCCGATCTGCGGCTGGTTGTACCACTTCAATGCCGGGTACAGCGAGACCGGCTGCTTGCACTCGTACTGCAGGTACATCTCCAGGTGGTCCTGCAGATTCTGGCCGACGCCGGGCAGGTCATGGACGACCGGGATGTCGAAGCGACGCAGCAGCGGCGCAGGGCCGACGCCGGAGCGCTGCAGGATCTGCGGCGAGGCGATGGCGCCGGCGCAGAGCAGGACTTCACGACGGGCGCGCACGGTGATGGCTTCCAGGGAATCGCCCTTCATGTAGGCGACGCCGTTGGCGCGCTTGCCCTCGAAGAGGATGCGATCGGTGGTGGCGTGGGTGACGATGGTCAGGTTCGGGCGACCCTTGGCCTGGTCCAGATAGCCGCGCGCGGTGCTGGAGCGACGGCCGTTCGGGGTGACGAAGCGGTCCATCGGACCGAAGCCTTCCTGCTGGTAGCCGTTGAGGTCTTCGGTGCGCGGATAACCCGCCTGGACACCGGCTTCGACCATGGCTTCGAACAAGGGATTGGTATTCGGCTTGGCGGTGGTCACCGAGACCGGGCCGTCGCCGCCGTGCCAGTCGTTGGCCCCGGCGTCGCGCTTCTCGGCCTTGCGGAAGTAGGGCAGGCAGTCGAGGTAGGTCCAGTCGTCCAGGCCATCGAGTTGCGCCCAGTTGTCATAGTCCAGGGCGTTGCCGCGGATGTAGCACATGCCGTTGATCAGCGAGGAGCCGCCCAGGCCCTTGCCCCGACCGCATTCCATCCGGCGGTTGTCCATGTGCGGCTCGGGCTCGGTCTGATAGGCCCAGTTGTACTGCTTGCCCTGCAGCGGGTAGGCGAGGGCGGCCGGCATCTGGGTACGGAAGTCCAGGCGGTAGTCGGGGCCGCCGGCTTCCAGCAGCAGGACGGTGACGTCCTGGTCTTCGGTCAGCCGGGTGGCCAGGACGTTGCCGGCCGAGCCGGCGCCTATGACGATGTAATCGAATTCGTGTGCCATGAAAAAGTCTCCTCCTGACGGCGGGTGGGGTCGGGCCCCAGCCCCGGGCCCTCTCCAGCGGAGAGGGGAGAAAAGCGCTACGGAAGCGGCTTAGAAGATCGAGGCGTAATCGCCCAGCTCGACCTGCACCGACTTGATGCGGGTGTAGTGGCCGAGGGTGGTGAGGCCGTTTTCGCGACCGACGCCGGAGTGCTTGTAGCCACCCACCGGCATCTCGGCGGGGGATTCGCCCCAGGTGTTGATCCAGCAGATGCCGGCTTCCAGGCGATGGATCATGCGGTGGGCACGGGCCAGGTCACGGGTGACCACGCCGGCCGCCAGGCCGTACTCGGTGTCGTTGGCGCGGCGCACCACCTCGTCCTCGTCGGCATAGGCCAGGATGCTCATGACCGGGCCGAAGATCTCTTCGCGGGCGATGGCCATGTCGTCACGGCAATCGGTGAAGACGGTGGGGGCGACGAAGTTGCCCTTGGCCAGTTCGCCCTGGGTGACGCGTTCGCCACCGGTGAGCAGGCGGGCGCCTTCGGCCTGGCCCTGGGCGATGTAGCCCAGCACCTTTTCCATGTGCGGGGTGCTGACCAGCGGCCCGAAGTTGGTCTCGGCGGCCAGGGGATCGCCCAGCTTGATGCGCTTGACCCGCTCCACCACCTTGGCTTCGAAGTCGGCCTTGAGCGCCTGGGGCACGAAGACACGGGTGCCGTTGGTGCAGACCTGGCCGGAGCTGAAGAAGTTGGCCATCACGGCGATGTCGGCGGCGCGCTCCAGATCGGCATCGTCGCAGACGATCAGCGGCGACTTGCCGCCCAGCTCCATGGTGACTTCCTTGAGGGTCGAGCCGGCGGCGCTGGCCATGACCTTCTTGCCGGTGGCGACGCCGCCGGTAAAGGAGATCTTCTCGATGCCGGGATGCTCGGTCAGGGCCACGCCGACTTCCGGGCCGACGCCATTGACCACGTTGAACACGCCATCGGGCAGGCCGGCCTCGGTGTAGATCTCGGCCAGCTTCAGCGCGGTCAGCGGGGTGACTTCGCTGGGCTTGAAGATCATGGCATTGCCGGCGGCCAGGGCCGGGGCGGATTTCCACAGGGCGATCTGGATCGGGTAGTTCCAGGCGCCGATGCCGGCGACCACGCCCAGCGGCTCGCGGCGGGTATAGACGAAGGAGGTCTCGCGCAGCGGGATCTGCTCGCCTTCCAGGGCCGGAACAAGGCCGGCGTAGTACTCGAGCACGTCGGCGCCGGTGACGATGTCCACGGCCTGGGTCTCGGACAGGGCCTTGCCGGTGTCCAGGGTTTCCAGCAGCGCCAGCTCATCGTTGCGCTCGCGGAGGATGTCCACGGCCTTGCGCAGGATGCGCGAGCGCTGCATGGCGGTCATGGCAGCCCAGACCTTCTGACCTTCGGCGGCAGCGGCCACCGCCTTGTCCACGTCGGCGCGGCTGGCGCTCTGCACCACGGCAAGCACCTCGCCGGTGGCGGGATTCAGGGTTTCGAAGGTGGCGCCACCGGTAGCGGCGACATAACGGCCACCGATGTAGAGCTGCTGTTCGGCGAAACGGGCCATGGACGTTCTCCCAGGCTGGGCGGGCGTCGTGGCACCCGCAAGGAACACAGGGGGCGCGAAAGAAGGAGCTCTTTGCGCCAGCGATGAATCCAGTCTACTTAATTTTTATTGAACGTTCAATCAATGAAAAATTCATAGGCGTGCCGAGACGGGCTGATGGGCGGCCCAGAGCGGTTCGATCAGAGAGGGATGGATAAGGGAAAGCGGGAGGGAAGCCCCGGCCGGAGCGGACCGGCCGGGGTTGCAGCGGTCAGGGAGCGGTCAGGCCTTGGCCAGTTGCAGGTCCAGGTAGTCGTAGGCGATCTGCAGGGCCTGCTGGGTGTTGAAGGCGTCGCCGGAGAGGGCGCCGCGCAGCCAGAGGCCATCGATGATGGCGGCCAGGCCGCGCGCCGAGGCGCGGGCCTGCTCATGGGGCAGGAGGCGCCGGAATTGCCAGCAGAGGTTGGAATAGAGGCGCAGGTCGTTGATGCGTTGCAGGCGGCGCAGATTGGGCTGGTGCATGCTGGTGGCCCAGAAGGCCAGCCAGGTCTTCATGGCCGGGCCGCTGACCTGGGTATCGTCGAAGTTGCCCTGGATGATGGCGCGCAGGTTGGCGGCCGGGTCGTCACCGGGCAGGGCGGCGCGGCGTTCGCGCACGGCCTGGCGCAGGGCATTCATCAGATGCCGCATGGTGGCTTCGAGCAGGCCGTTCTTGTCCTGGAAATAGTGGCTGATAATGCCGTTGGAGACGCCGGCCTTGCGGGCGATGAAGGCGATACTGGCGTCGCCCATGCCGACTTCGTCGACGGCTTCGAGGGTCGCGGCAATGAGCTGCGAACGGCGGATGGGCTGCATCCCGACCTTGGGCACGAGGCATCTCCTGAACAGAGCGGAAGGAGCCTCGGAGGGTAACTATTTTTTATTGAACGTTCAATCAATAAAAACGGTCACCACCTCTTGGATTGTGCCCTGGCTGGAACGGTAGTGCCAGTCCTGACAGGTGGTTACTTTTAATAACCGCCCGAAAGGCGTAGGCTGGGAACCAGTTCTGCTTCGAGGATCGCCATGGACGCCGTGGTCAGTCGTATCTCCAGCCGTCGCCGCCTGCATGCCCATGCCTGTCCGATCAGGGATGTGCTGGACCGCATCGGCGATGCCTGGTCCTTGCTCACGCTCTTCACCTTGGAACCCGGTCCGCTGCGCTTCAACGAATTGCGCCGGCGGGTCGAGGGCATTTCCCAGCGCATGCTCAGCGTGACCCTGCGTCAACTGGAGCGCGATGGCCTGGTGTCCCGCACGGTGACCCCGACCAAGCCGCCCCAGGTGGAATACGCCCTCACCGAATTGGGCCAGAGCCTGATGGTACCGGTGGGTGCCCTGGCCGCCTGGGCCTCCGCGAAGCAGCCTCTCATTCAGCGCCACAGGGCGGCCTACGATCAGGCCGCCGAGGAGAATCCTGATGACCCGTCTCTCTAAGACCGCCCTGTCGGTCCTCGACCTGGTCCCCATCCGTGACGACGGCGATGCGACCCAGGCGCTGCACAATGCCCTGACCCTGGCGCGCCATGTCGAGCAGCTCGACTTTTCCCGCTACTGGGTAGCGGAGCACCACAACATGGACGGTATCGCCAGTTCCGCGACCAGCGTGTTGCTGGGCTATCTGGCCGCCGGCACCAGCACCCTGCGGCTGGGCTCGGGCGGCATCATGCTGCCCAACCACGCGCCGCTGGTGGTGGCCGAGCAGTTCGGCACCCTGGCCTCGCTGTATCCGGGCCGCATTGAACTCGGCCTGGGCCGCGCGCCGGGCTCGGATCAGCGCACCGCCTATGCCCTGCGCCGTGACCGCCTGGGCAGTTCCGACGACTTCCCGCGGGATGTGGAAGAGCTGCAGCACTATTTCGGGCCGCAGCAGCCGGGGCAGGGCGTGATCGCCATGCCAGGCGTGGGCACCGAGGTGCCGATCTGGCTCCTGGGTTCGAGCTTGTTCAGTGCCCAGCTGGCGGCGGCCAAGGGTTTGCCCTATGCCTTCGCCTCGCACTTCGCGCCGCGCTATGTGCATGAGGCGATCCGCCTCTATCGCGAGAACTTCAAGCCGTCCGCGGTGCTCGATCGTCCCTATGTGATGCTCGGGGTACCCCTGGTGGCGGCCGACAGCGACGACGAGGCCAATTACCTGGCCACCACCGTCTACCAGCGCATCCTGGCGCTGTTCCGCGGCGACAGCCTGCGCCTGCAGCCGCCGGTGCGCAGCATGGAAGGGGTGTGGTTGCCCCATGAGAAGGAATCGGTGTCGAGCTTTCTCGGCATGGCGGTGATCGGTGGACCGGACAAGGTCCGCGAGCGCCTGGAGCTGCTGCTGGAGAAGACCGACGCCGACGAGCTGATCTTTACCTGCGACGTCTACGAGCAGGCGGACCGGTTGCGCGCCTTCTCGATCCTGGCGGATCTGAAGGGCGGTTGATCGGGGATTGGGTCTGTTGGGCTTCGCTGCGCTCAGCCCAACCTACGTGTGCGCAGCGTTATCCACGTCGATGAGCCGTAGGTTGGGTTGAGACGGCTTCATCGTCGAAGCCCAACAGGCCCAAACGAAAAAGCCGACCCTTGCTAGCGGTCGGCTTTTTCTTGTCCAAGGAAGGGCAACGCTGCCGCCTTTGTTGGGCTTCGCTGCGCTCAACCCAACCTACGTGTGCGCAGCGTTATCCACGTCGATGAGCCGTAGGTTGGGTTGAGACGGCTTCACCGTCGAAGCCCAACAGGCCCAAACGAAAAAGCCGACCCTTGCTAGCGGTCGGCTTTTTCCTGTCGAGGAAGGGCAACGCTGCTGCCTTTGTTGGGCTTCGCTGCGCTCAGCCCAACCTACGCGTGCGTAGCGTTATCCACGTGGGCGTTCTACAGGAAGGTGAAGACCCGTTCGCGGGGCAGGCGGGACTTGGGCAGGGCGGCGTTGAAGTCGCTTTCGCCGCGATAGCCCAGGCCGACCACCACCAGGGCGGTATAACCCTGTTCGCGCAGACCCAGTTCCTGGTCCAGGCTGTTGGCGTCGAAGCCCTCCATGGGAGTGGCATCGATACCCAGCGCGGCGGCGCCCAGCAGCAGGGTGCCCAGCGCCAGGTAGGTCTGCTTCTCCATCCAGTGCTGCACATCCTGGCGCTCATGGCGATGCAGGTCGACGAAGTGGCGGCGGGTGCCGTCCTGGGTGGTGCGCGCCTCGGGTTTGGCGAAGCGGCCGTCCTGGGCTTCCTGCTCCAGCACCTGGGCCAGATGGCCTTCGGTCATCTCCAGGCGAGTGCAGAGCACGATGACGTGGGAGGCCGGCAGCACCTTGGGCTCGTTGTAGGGGCTCTGCATGCCACGGGCGACGCGCGCCTTGGCCTCGGCGCTGGCGGCGACCACGAAGTGCCACGGCTGGGAATTGACCGAGGAGGGCGCCTGGCGCAGCAGCTCCAGCAGTTCTTCGATCTGTTCGGCCGGGATGCTGCGGGAGCCGTCGAAGGCCTTGGTGGTGTAGCGGGTACGGGCGATCTGGGACAGCTGCATGGATAACTCCTGATCGGATCAGTGGGTAGGGGCCGGCTGGGCGTCGATCTTGACGCGGAACAGGCTGTAGGGTTTCTGGCGCAGGTCCTGGCCACCGTGGAACTGGGCCTGGCGATGGAGCTGATTGGCGGTGAAATAGAGATAGCCGTCCGGACCGATGCTGAAGGTGTCAGGCCAGAGCACACGCGGATCGTGGACCAGGGTCTTCCAGCTGCCGTCGGCCTGGCGCTGGCGTACGGCGTTGTGCTCGTAGTCGCCGGCATAGACGCGGCCCTGGGCATCGGCTTCGAGTCCGTCGGACGCGCCCTTTTCGCCGAGATCCTGCACCCCGGCGCGGACCTGGGCCTCGCTCGCCTTGGCATCACGCAACAGGGCGGTGGGTACGGCATAGAGATGACGACTGGACAGCGGGCTGAAGTAGAGGGTGCCGCCGTCCGGCGACAGGGCGATGCCGTCGCTGGCGATGGCCGGTCGGACCTTGCTGCCATCGGGGCGCTGCATCAGCAGCGGTTCGCCTTCCACTACCGGGACGAAGCTGGGATCGACGTTGGCCTGGGGCGCGCCGGTCAGGCGGCGCTGGGCCTGGCCGGTGGCGAGGTCGAGGATGATCAGTCCGCCCGGCGGCGCCGAGTCGGTGACATAGGCCACCCCGGCGCGACCGACGCGAAAGTCGAAGCGCACGTCGTTGACGTAGCTGTTGGGTTCGAGCACCGCCGCGGGGAAGACCAGCGTCCTGGCGACCTTGTTGGTTTTGAGATCGATGGCCACCAGCTTGACGCCGCCGGCCTTGGGCGCGGCAAAGCCCGGTGCGGCGGTATCCAACACCCAGAGGTGCCCGCGCCCATCGGCCACCACGCTCTGCACGCTGATGAAACCCTTGCCCGGCTGACCAGGCGTTTCCACGTTCAACGCGGCGTCCGGATAGGGTACCGCCTTGCCGTCCTTGAGTTCGGCCACGGTGAAGGGCACCGCATCGCCCCAGCGCGGATAGTTGACGAAGATCCGCCCGGTCTCGCTGACGGTGGCCCCGGTGGGCATGGCGTCCTGGAAGGCGAACACCGGCTCCAGCTGGCCCAGGGTGCGCTCCTGGGGCAGCGGAGCGGCCTGGGCGGTGAGGCTAGCCACGGCCAGGGCGACGGCGAGGGTCAGGGCACTGCAGCGAGGCATCAGAAACCCTCCAGCACGAGCTTGCCACGCGCCTGGTGACTCTCCAGCAGGGCATGGGCGCGGCGCAGGTTGGCGGCGTCGATACGGCCGAGGTGTTCACCCAGGGTGGTCTTGAGGATGCCCTGGTCGATCAGCCCGGCGACGCGTTCGAGGATCTCGTGCTGACGCACCTTGTCCGGGGTCTGGAACAGCGAACGGGTGAACATCAGTTCCCAGTGCAGCGACAGCGACTTGGCCTTCATCGGCACCACGTCCAGTTGCGCCGGATCGTCGATCACGCCGAGACGGCCCTGGGGCCGCAGGACATCCACCAACTGGGTGAAGTGCTCATCGGTGTGGGTGAGGCTGGCCACCAGGGTCACGCCGTCCAGACCCAGGGCTTCGAGCTGGGGCCGCAGGGGCTGGTGATGGTCGATGACGTGATGGGCACCCAGCTGGCGCACCCAGTCCTGGGTTTCCTGGCGCGAGGCGGTACCGATCACGGTCAGTTCGGTGAGCTGGCGGGCCAGCTGCACCAGCACGGAACCGACGCCGCCCGCCGCGCCCATCACCAGCAGCTGCTGGCCGGCGCCGCCGCCTTCGGTCGCACCGAGACGGTCGAACAGTAGTTCCCAGGCGGTGATGGCGGTCAGCGGCAGGGCCGCGGCCTGGGCATGGTCCAGACTCCTGGGCTTGTGCCCGGCCAAGTGTTCGTCGACCAGGTGCAGCTCGCTGTTGCAGCCAGGGCGGAACAGCTCGCCGGCGTAGTAGACCTCGTCACCCACGGCGAAGCGGCTGACGGCGCTACCCACGGCCCGCACCACACCGGAGACGTCCCAGCCCAGCACCTTAGAGTCACGCTGTACCAGGCCCTGACGCACCTTGGTGTCGACCGGATTGACCGACACGGCGCGGACTTCCACCAGGAGGTCATGGGCCTCGGGCGTGGGATCGGTGAGTACGGCGTCCTGCAGGGCGCGGGGATCGCTGGCGGGGAGGGTGACGTCACCATGGATGATGGCTTTCATGGACGGATTCCTTTGTACGATAAGAAGACATGGGCCCATGGTCGTCTTCATGCTCGACCGGAAAAAGCGGCAGAATCGGATAGCACCTTCACTGCAGGAGTGAAAATGATCCGCTTCGACGATCTCGGCCTCTTCGTCCGTTCCGCCGCCCTGGGTAGCTTTTCCCGCGCCGCCCGCGAGGCCGACCTGTTGCCAGGCCAGGTAAGCGCCGCCATCGGCCGGCTGGAGCGGGAGCTGGGTATCCGCCTGTTCGCCCGCTCGACGCGCAGCCTGAGACTGACCGCCGAAGGCGAGGCCTACCTGCCTTATGCCCGGGAGGTGCTGGAGACCCTGCGCGAAGGGCGCGAACGGCTGCAGGGTGAGAGCCCCGAGCTGCGCGGGGTGTTGCAGGTGGCGGCGCCGTCCGACCTGGGGCGCAATCTGCTGCTGCCGTGGCTGACCGAATTCCGTCAGCGGCATCCGGGGCTGACGCTACGGCTGTTTGTGTCGGACCAGCAGGCGGACGTCTACCGCGATCCCGTGGATATCGCCCTGCGCTACGGGCGCAGCCAGGACGACAGCCTGGTGGCCCTGCCGCTCGCCCCGGACAACCGCCGGCTGCTGGCGGCGGCGCCGGCCTATCTGGCCCGTCAGGGTACGCCGCGCAGCCTGGATGACCTGGGCAGGCACGCCTGCTTGCTCTACCAGCTGCATGGGCGCACCCATGACAAGTGGAGCTTTCCACAGGCCGACGGTGGCCTGCGCCAGGTGGCCGTCGGCGGACCCTTGCAGAGTGACGATGCCGAGGTGGTGCGGCGCTGGGCGGTGACGGGGGAGGGCATCGTCTACAAGTCCTGGCTGGACATGCGCGACGATCTCCAAACCGGTCGGCTGGTACGGCTGCTGCCCGAGCAGCCCGGCGAGCCGTTGCCGCTGCAGCTGTTCTGCCCGCACCGCCGGCAATTTTCGCCAGCCGTGCGGCAGCTGCATGGCTGGCTGGCGGAGCGCTTCTCGGCGTTGGGCGGACAGCCATGAAAAAGGGCGCGCATCCCTGGGGATGCGCGCCCGCTATCCAACTCCCGGACTCAGGCCAGGGTCAGGCGCACGTCCACATTGCCGCGGGTGGCGTTGGAGTAGGGGCAGACCTGGTGGGCCTTCTCGACCAGGTCTTCGGCCACGGCGCGCTCCAGGCCCGGCAGGCTGATGACGAGCTCGACGTCCAGGGCGAAGCCGGTGGGGATGGGGCCGATGCCGACCTGGGCGGTCACGCTGACGTCCGCCGGCACGGCGATCTTTTCCTTGGCACCGACGAACTTGAGCGCGCCGATGAAGCAAGCCGAGTAACCGGCGGCGAAGAGTTGCTCGGGATTGGTGCCGGCACCCCCGGCACCGCCCAGCTCCTTGGGCGTGGACAGCTGCACGTCCAGGGCCTTGTCGCTGCTGATGGAACGACCGTCACGGCCGCCGGTGCTGGTGGCGGAAGCGGTGTAGAGGATGTTCATGGCGTGCTCCTTTTTAGGTATCGCGATAACTGTTTGATCGGGCTTGGATCGCAAGGATTGCCCAGGTACGGATTTAAGTTATCGCGATACTTGTTATCGCGCAAATATATTTTCAGGGGCAGCCGACCAGCGGCGGTGGGGCGGGATCAGCGCTCCAGTTTGGCACGCAGGGTCATCAGGTTTTCCCGCAAGGCATTCATTTGCGCATCGCCCAGTGCGCAATAGCCGCTGATGGTGCCGTTGATCTCCCGGGCCCGCTCGCGCAGGGCCCGGCCAGCCTCGGTGAGCTCGATGGACAGGTTGCGCTCGTCCTCGGCATTGCGCTGTCGGGTCACGTAGCCCTCGGCTTCCAGGCGCTTGAGCACCGGGGTCAGGGCGCCGGAATCCTGGTGCAGCCGCCGTGCCAGCTCCTTGAGCGGCAGGCGGTCGTTTTCCCAGAGCACCAGCATCATCAGGTACTGCGGGTAGGTCAGGCCCACCTCCTCGAGCAGCGGCTTGTACACCTTGGTCATGGCCAGCGAGGTGGAGTACAGCGCGAAGCACAGCTGCTGATCGAGCAGAAGAGGGTCTTTGTTGGTCATGGCGGTCCCGCCTGGGTAAATGAGAAGTGATTCTACCCCGAGCATTTGGGTAGCATTAGCCCTTTCGCTTTCAGACCCCAGGGTTTCCATGCGTATCCATGTGTCGTTCATCGATCGTGTCGGCATCACCCAGGAAGTCCTGGCGCTGCTTGGGGCGCGCAATCTCAACCTGGACGCCGTGGAGATGGTGCCGCCCAACGTCTACATCGATGCGCCGACCCTGAGCGCGGCGGTGCTGGAGGAGTTGCGCGCCGCCCTGCTCACCGTGGTAGGGGTCGAGGCGGTGCGGGTGGTGGACATCCTGCCCGGCCAGCGGCGTTCCCTACAGCTCGATGCCCTGCTTGCCGCCATGGCCGATCCGGTGCTGGCGGTGGACGGCGAAGGGCGCATCCTGCTGGCCAATCCGGCCTTTGCCGCCTTGGCCGGTGAGGGCGCCGGCAATACCCTGGCCGAACTCTTCAACGATAGCGAATTGCCCAGTGAACTGCTGGACCAGGGCTTTCGCCTGCCCCTGCGCGAGGTGGTGCTGCGCGGCCAGGCGCTGTTGCTGGACGCCACCCCCATCGGCGAACCCGTGGGCGGACTGGCCGGCGGGCTGCTGACCCTCTATGCCCCCAGTCGCATCGGTGGCCGCCTCTCGGCGCTGCGCCACGACACCCCCGAGGGCTTCGATTCGCTGCTCGGCGACTGCGCCGCCATCCGCACCCTCAAGGCCCGGGCCCAGCGCCTGGCGGCCCTGGAGGCGCCGTTGCTGATTTTGGGCGAAACCGGTACCGGCAAGGAGCTGGTGGCGCGCGCCTGCCACGCCGCCAGTGCCCGCCGCGAGGCGCCCTTTCTGGCGCTGAATTGCGCTGCTCTGCCGGAGAGCCTGGCCGAGAGCGAACTGTTCGGCTATGCCCCAGGGGCCTTCACCGGCGCCCAGCGCGGCGGCAAGCCGGGCCTGCTGGAGCTGGCCGACCAGGGCACGGTGTTTCTCGACGAGGTCGGCGAGATGTCGCCCTATCTGCAGGCCAAGTTGCTGAGATTTCTCTCGGATGGCAGCTTTCGCCGCGTTGGCGGGGCCCAGGAAACCAAGGTCAATGTGCGCATTCTCGCCGCCACCCATCGTGACCTGCAGGCCATGGTCGCGACCGGCACCTTTCGCGAAGACCTCTTCTATCGCCTCAATGTACTCAGCCTGCAGGTGCCGGCCCTGCGCGAGCGCGGCCAGGACATCCTGCTGCTGGCGCGGCACTTCCTGCAGCAGGCCTGCGCCCAGATCGGTCGACCGCCGTGTCGCCTGGCGCCGGCCACCTATGGCGTGCTGCTGGGCAACGCCTGGCCGGGCAACGTCCGGCAATTGCAGAACATCCTCTTTCGCGCTGCCGCCATCAGCGAGAGCGGCCAGATCGATGTCGACGACCTCGACCTGGCCGGCACGGCGGTGGCGGGGCAGGTCGAAACCGAAGTCAGCACCCTGGAAGCCGCTGTCCAGGGCTACGAGGCGGCGCTGCTGGAGCGGCTCTATCCGCAGTATCCGTCCAGCCGCCAGCTGGCCGCGCGCCTGCAGACGTCCCACTCGGCCATCGCCATGCGCCTGCGCCGTTACGGCATCCCGCGGCGTTAAAGTTCTAGAGCCTGTTTAAAGGCTCGCGAGCTAGAGACAAGCAAGGCGAAAATGGCTGAGGAAGCGGAGTTTACGAGTGGTAAATGAGCATTCCGAAGCCATTTTCAACGCAGTTTGGCCGACGCGCAGCAGCCTTTAAATAGGCTCTCAGCGCAGGACGTTGGTCTTGGCCAGGTCCACCACCTCGCTACCGCGACCACTCATCACCGCGCGCAGCATGTAGAGGCTGAAGCCCTTGGCCTGGGCGGCCTCGATCTTCGGTGGCAGCGACAGCTCCTGCTTGGCGATGCGCACGTCCACCAGCGCCGGGCCGGGGTGGGCGAAGGCCTCCTCCAGGGTGGCGTCGAGCAGACTGGCCGATTCCACCTTCCAGCCGCGCACGCCGCAGGCCTCGGCGACCCGGGCGAAATCGACCTCACCCAGATCCGTGGTCTCGTCGAGCATGCCGGCGGCCTTCATCTCCATGGCGACGAAGCCCAGGGTGGCGTTGTCGTAGACGATGACCTTGACCGGCAGCTTTTCGCTGGCCAGGGTCGCCAGTTCGCCGAGCAGCATGGACAGCCCGCCATCGCCGGCCAGCGCCACCACCTGGCGATCGGGATAGGCCGCCTGCAGGCCCATGGCCTGGGGCAGGGCGTTGGCCATGGAGCCGTGGCTGAAGGAGCCAGCCAGCTTGCGTTCGAAATTCATCGCCAGGTAGCGCGCCGCCCACACCGTGGGGGTGCCGACATCGCAGGTGAAGAGGGCATCCGCCGCGGCCAGCTCACTGACCCGGGTGGTGAGGTACTGCGGATGCAACGGCTCGCCATCGGCGGTAGCGGTAGCCAGTTCGTCCAGCTCGGCGCGGGTCTTGCGGTAGTGCTGCTGGGCCTTTTCCAGGAAGCGGCTGTGGCTGTTGGGCGCAAGGCGCGGCAGCAGGGCGTCGAGGGTGGCGCGGACATCACCCACCAACCCCTTGAGCAGCGGGGTACGCACGCCCAGGTGGGCGCCCCGCACGTCGATCTGGACCACCCGGCCGTGCTCCGGGAAGAAGTTGCGATAAGGGAAGTTGCTACCCAGCATCAAGAGCAGGTCGCATTCCTTGAGCGCGTGATAGCCGGAGGAAAAGCCGATCAGTCCGGTCATGCCCACGCCATAGGGATTGGAATACTCGATATGGGCCTTGCCGCGTAGCGCATGGACCACCGGCGCCTGCAGCCGCTCGGCCAGGGCGACCACCTGGGCATGGGCACCGGCGCAACCGGCGCCGCAGAGCAGGGTGATGCGCTTCTCGCCAGCCAGCAACTCGGCCAGGGCATCCAGCTCGGCTTCCGGCGGGACCACCACCGGACGCACCGGCTCGCTCCACTGGGCTTCCTTGAGCGGCGCCTCGGCCAGGGCCACGTCGCCGGGAATCACCACCACCGACACCGAGCGATTGAGAATGGCCGAGCGCATGGCGGTCTCGAGGATGCGCGGCAGCTGCTCGGGATGGGACACCACCTCGCAGAAGTCGCTGCAGTCGCGGAACAGCCGCTCCGGGTGGGTCTCCTGGAAATAGCCCAGACCGATCTCGCTGGAGGGAATCTGGGCGGCGATGGCCAGGACCGGTGCGCCGCTGCGCTGGGCGTCGAACAGGCCGTTGATCAGGTGCAGATTGCCCGGACCGCAGGAGCCGGCGCAGACCGCCAGACGCCCGCTGGTGTCGGCCGCGGCACTGGCGGCGAAGGCGGCGGCTTCTTCGTGCCGCACGCCGCGCCAGCGGATGCGATCGCGCTTGCGCAGGCTTTCGGTGAGGCCGTTGAGCGAATCGCCCGGCAGGCCCCAGATGGTGTCCACACCAGCCGCTTCGAGGGTGGCGACGAGCAGATCGGCAACGGTTTTCACAGCCATGACAAAGACTCCAGGCAAGGGTGGGGGAGGGCAAAGCCGCTTGGCAGAGGTCTTGTTGTGCTTTCTTGGTCCGACAGAGCGGGACGGAAGTTCGCCTTGGGTGCTCCTGTCTGAATCTGGCATCCGGCTCCGCTGATGTTCCCGCCTCCAGCGTTCTTGCCCAAGCTTCGCTAGGTGGCATCCGCGAGCAGAGCGCTCTGCCAGCTGCGTCGCCCGCTGCCGAGAGCATGCCGATTGACAGATCTGGCCTTGCTCTCAATATGGGATATACAGCCGATACGTTCCGGGAGGCCGAGCTTGGATCAAGGTGCCGTGTTTCAGAGCAATCGCAGTTAGGCGGTGAGACTGCCCAAGGCGGTTGCCCTGCCCGAAGACGTGAAGCGTGTCGATGTGGTCGCCGTTGGCCGCGCGAGGATCATCGCTCCGGTCGGGGAATCCTGGGATTTCTGGTTCGAGGGGAGGGTGTCACGGCGGATTTCATGGCGGAACGTGGCCAGCCCACCGAGCGGGGGCGTGAGCCTTCACTCGACACCAGGGGCAGTTGTGCATCAGTACGATCACCCTGATGGAGCAGATCTAGGGCTTCGCCGTACGTCTGGACGTGTTGAAGTACGGTCAGGAAGCCGCGGCGCACACCAGGCAACGGCGTGCTTTGAAGACTGGCTACTGCCTAAGGGAATGGGTCGGCAAGGGCGTTCACGCTGGCCTTGTCTATCCTGTATGGATAAGGGACAGCAGCCTGCAACGCGTTCAGCCTGGCTGTCAGATCCAAGAGCCCAGCTAACATTGTAATGATTTCGATACGATGTTCGAAAATCGATACGGCTGCAGGCGGCTAATCTGTCAATCGTAACGATTTCGTTACAGAACGCCGTTATCTGACCTGCTAAGTCCCTGAAAATACTGAATTTTGTTCCTGGCATCGCCCTTGCACTAGCAGACCCATCTATCCAACAGGACAAAGGTCCGCAGGAGTCTGGCAATGGGTCTGCGCTATACCGAAGAACACGAATGGCTGCGTCAGGAAGCCGATGGCAGCATCACCGTTGGCATCACCGACTATGCTCAGGACTCGCTCGGCGACCTGGTCTTCGTGCAACTGCCGGAGCTGCGCAGCTACGCCCAGGGCGATGAGGTGGCGGTGCTGGAGTCGGTCAAGGCCGCCAGCAACATCACCATGCCGCTGGACGGCGAGGTCCTGGCCGTCAACGAGGCGCTCGACGATGCGCCCGAGACAATCAACAGCGATCCGCTGAACGCCGGCTGGTTCTTTCGCTTCCAGCCCGCCAATGCCGAAGCCTTCGCCGCGCTGCTCGACGAAGCCGCCTATCAGCAACTGATCAAGGGGTAAGACCGCCATGTCGCTGCACGACACCCTCAGCACCGCCGACGAATTCGTCCCGCGCCACATCGGTCCGCGCGAGCTGGACGAGATCGCCATGCTGAACCTGCTCGGCTACGAATCCCTGGACGCCATGACCGCCCAGGTGATCCCCGAGAGCATCAAGGGCACTAGCGTGCTGGACCTGCCCGCCGGACTGTCCGAAGCCGACGCCCTGGCCGAGCTGCGCACCATCGCCGGCAAGAATCGCCTGCTCAAGAGCATGATCGGTCAGGGCTACTACAACACCCATACCCCGGCGCCGATCCTGCGCAACCTGCTGGAAAACCCGGCCTGGTACACCGCCTACACCCCCTACCAGCCGGAGATCTCCCAGGGTCGCCTGGAAGCCCTGCTCAACTTCCAGACGCTGATCGGCGACCTCACCGGCATGCCGGTGGCCAATGCCTCGCTGCTGGACGAGGGCACCGCCGCCGCCGAGGCCATGACCTTCTGCAAGCGCCTGGCGAAAAACAAGGCCGGCGCCTTCTTCGCCTCCGTGCACTGCCATCCGCAGACCCTGGACGTCCTGCGCACCCGCGCCGAGCCCCTGGGCATCGAGGTGGTGGTGGGCGTGGAAACCGAAATCGAGGACCACGGCCGCTTCTTTGGCGCGCTGTTCCAATACCCGATGACCACCGGCGAGATCCGTGATTACCGGGAAAGCATCCAGGCCTTTCAGGCGGCCGGTGCTCTAGTGGCCATGGCCGCCGACCTGCTGGCCCTGACCCTGCTCACCCCGCCCGGTGAACTGGGCGCGGACGTGGCCATCGGCACCGCCCAGCGCTTTGGCGTACCGCTCGGTTTCGGCGGCCCCCATGCGGCCTACTTCGCCACCCAGGACAAGTACAAGCGTGACATGCCCGGTCGCGTCGTCGGCGTTTCCATCGACCGCCACGGCAACCCGGCCTATCGCCTGGCGCTGCAGACCCGCGAGCAGCACATCCGCCGCGAGAAGGCCACCAGCAACATCTGCACCGCCCAGGTGCTGCTGGCCAACATCGCCAGCATGTACGCGGTCTACCATGGTCCCGAAGGCCTGACCCGCATCGCCACCCGGGTGCAGCGGCTGACCAGCCTGCTGGCCGCCGGCCTGCAGCGCCTGGGCCACGAGACCCAGCACACTGCCTTCGACACCCTGACCCTGGTGTTCGGCGCGCGCACCGCCGCCCTGCACGAGGCCGCCCGTGCCCGTGGCTACAACCTGCGCGAGGTCAGCGCCGAGGCCCTGGGCGTGTCCCTCGACGAGACCAGCACCCTGGCCGACGTCCAGGCGCTGCTGGAGATCCTCGCCGACGGCAAGGCCGCGCCCCAGGTCGCCGAGCTGGGCGATGCCCAGGGCGTGGAAGTGCCCGCGGCGTTGCGGCGCCAGTCGGCCTTCCTGACCCATCCGGTATTCGCCAGCCATAGATCCGAGACCGAGCTGATGCGCTACCTGCGCAAGCTGGCGGACAAGGACCTGGCGCTGGATCGCACCATGATCCCGCTGGGCTCCTGCACCATGAAGCTCAACGCCGCCAGCGAGATGATCCCGGTCACCTGGGCCGAGTTCGGCGGTATCCACCCCTTCGCCCCGGCCGACCAGACCGAGGGCTATGCCCAACTCACCACCGAGCTGGAGGCCATGCTCTGCGCCGCGACCGGCTACGACGCCGTCTCCCTGCAGCCCAACGCCGGCTCTCAGGGCGAGTACGCGGGCCTCCTGGCCATTCGCGCCTATCACGCGAGCCGCGGCCAGGGTGAGCGCGATGTCTGCCTGATCCCGGCGTCGGCCCACGGCACCAACCCCGCTACCGCCAGCATGGTCGACATGCGCGTGGTGGTGGTGGCCTGCGACAAGCGCGGCAACGTCGATCTCGACGACCTGCGCGCCAAGGCCGAGCAGCACAGCGAGCGCCTGGCCGCGCTGATGATCACCTATCCCTCCACTCACGGGGTGTTCGAGGAAGCCATCCGTGAGATCTGCCAGGTGGTCCATGACCATGGTGGCCAGGTCTACATCGATGGTGCCAACATGAACGCCATGGTCGGCCTCTGCGCCCCGGGTCAGTTCGGCGGTGACGTCTCCCACCTCAACCTGCACAAGACCTTCTGCATTCCCCATGGCGGCGGCGGTCCGGGTGTCGGCCCCATCGGCGTCAAGGCGCACCTGGCGCCCTTCCTGCCCGGCCATGCCCGGCTGGAACGCAAGGAAGGCGCGGTCTGCGCGGCGCCCTATGGCAGCGCCAGCATCCTGCCGATCTCCTGGATGTACCTGAAGATGATGGGTAGCGCCGGTCTGACCCGCGCCTCGCAGATCGCCATCCTCAGCGCCAACTACATCGCCCGCCGGCTGGAAGAGCACTATCCGGTGCTCTACAGCGGCACCGGGGGCCTGGTGGCCCACGAGTGCATCCTCGACCTGCGCCCGCTCAAGGACAGCAGCGGCGTGACCGTGGACGACGTGGCCAAGCGCCTGATCGACTTCGGCTTCCATGCCCCGACCATGTCCTTCCCGGTGGCCGGCACCCTGATGATCGAGCCCACCGAGAGCGAGTCCAAGCAGGAACTGGATCGCTTCTGCGACGCCATGATCGCCATCCGCGAAGAGATCCGCGCTCTGGAGGCCGGTACCCTGGATCCCCAGGACAACCCGCTGAAGAACGCGCCCCATACCGCGCGCGAGGTGGCGGGCGAGTGGACTCACCCCTACAGCCGCGAGCAGGCGGTATTCCCGCTGCCGAGCCTGGTGGACGGCAAGTACTGGCCGCCGGTGGCGCGCATCGACAACGTCTACGGCGACCGCAACCTGGTCTGCTCCTGCCCGCCGATCGAAGCCTACGGCGAGGCCTGACCCTCACCCCCGGCCCCTCTCCCCCTGGGAGAGGGCTAGAGTGAGGGCAAGCCCGAATCACCCAAGTCGCGCCCGCTTCCAACAGCAGGGCGCGATCAACCAGATCACCGCTTCCCCGTTCGTCCTCGCTGAACAGAGGACCAGAGCGAGAAAGCCGACACGGAGCCCCACCATGTCCCTGCTCAAGACTTCGCTGCACGCCCTGCACCTGGAACTCGGCGCCCGCATGGTGCCCTTCGCCGGCTACGAGATGCCGGTGCAGTACCCGCTCGGCGTGCTCAAGGAGCACCAGCACACCCGTGCCCAGGCCGGGTTGTTCGATGTGTCGCACATGGGCCAGGTCCTGCTCGAAGGCGAGGAAGCCGCTGAGGCGCTGGAGACCCTGGTACCGGTCGACATCATCGACCTGCCCAGCGGCATGCAGCGCTATGCCCTGCTGACCGACGACAACGGCGGCATCCTCGACGACCTCATGGTCGCCAACCTGGGTGACTGCCTCTACCTGGTGGTCAACGCCGCCTGCAAGGAAGCCGATCTCGCCCACCTGGAAAAGCACCTGGGCGACCGCTGCCAGGTGCTGCCGCAATTCGACCGCGCCCTGCTGGCCCTGCAGGGCCCCGCCGCTGCCGCGGTGCTGGCGCGACTGGCGCCGGAAGTGGCCGAGATGACCTTCATGCAGGTCCGCCGCGTCAAGCTGCTGGACCAGCCCTGCATCGTCAGTCGCAGCGGCTACACCGGCGAAGACGGCTACGAGATCTCGGTGCCGAGTGCTGCCGCCGAAGCCCTGGCCCGCCGCCTGCTGGCCGAGCCGGAAGTCGAAGCCATCGGCCTGGGTGCCCGGGATTCCCTGCGCCTGGAAGCGGGCCTCTGCCTCTATGGCCACGACATGGATGCCGGCACCACGCCGGTGATGGCCAACCTGGGGTGGGCGCTGTCCAAGGTGCGCCGCGAAGGCAACGGCCGCGCTGGCGGTTTCCCTGGTGCCGAGCGCATCTTCACCGAGCAGCGTGAGGGTGTGACGCGCAAGCGCGTCGGCCTGCTGGTGCAGGAGCGGGTGCCGGTGCGCGAGGGCGCGGAGCTGGTGGATGCCAATGGCGCCAGCATCGGTCGCGTGACCAGTGGCGGCTTCGGCCCGACCCTGGGGGCGCCGGTGGCCATGGGGTATGTCGACAGCGACTTCGCCGCCCTGGATACCCAGCTGTTCGCCGTGGTGCGCGGCAAGCAGGTGCCGGTCAAGGTCGCCAAGACGCCCTTCGTGCCGCAGCGGTATTACCGCGGGTAAGTAGTTGCCAAGAGCATCGCGGCCATGGGCCGCTCCTACAAAAGCATCACCCTCTGTAGGAGCGGCCCATGGCCGCGATAAACCGGTAAGACGTAGGAGCAGTCGCCTCGGCGTACCGCCATGGCCGCGATGCTCTTTAGGCCACCGGATAATCCCGAAACACCGACAAGGCCTCCGCTTCGGCAGTCAGGGCCTCCAGCGTCGGGTAGTTACGCCGCTCGATCAGTCCCGGCAGGGCGAAGTGCAGGAAGGTCCAGGCCACGGCGGTGTCGATGGCGTCCTGGCCGATGCTGTCCTCGCCCAGCGGCGGACGCGGGCCCAGCCAGGCCTTGTCCAGGGCGCCACAGGCCGCGCGCAACTGCCCCTCCACCCGTTGCTGCCAGGGCGCATGGCGCTTGTCTTCCGGCCGCAGGTCGCGCTCGTACACCAGCTGCACCGCCTTCTCGGACAGGGCCAGCGCCAGGCCGCTGCGACTGAGGGCGGTCGCCCGCGCGGCATGGCCAGCGGGTCGCAGTTGGCGACTGCCGCAGGCGAGATGCTGGGCGTAGTCCAGGATCAGCGACGAATCCATCAGCCGCTGGCCGTCCAGGCAGATCAGCGTGGGCGCCTTGAGCACCGGGTTGAAGCTGCGAAAGCGCTCGACTTCGCGAAACAGCGACACTTGGCGCAGTTCGAAAGGCAGTACCAGCAGGCGTAGGGAGATCGCGACTCGCCGCACATAGGGGGAGTCGAGCATGCCGATGAGTTGCATGGGGGCATCCTGTCAGAAAGAGTGAATCCTGTTTCACGTGGAACGTCACCCTTGTCGTGTGTTTCACACTGGGTGCCGCTCTGGACAGGACATTAAGCATTCAGCGAAGCTGCCACCAGCGAGAAATTCTGACCGGATCGTTAAGGAAAACTTACATGTCCCGCGTGCCGCCCTTGAATGCCCTGCGCTGCTTCGAAGCGGTTGCCCGCCTGGGCAGCGTGACCCGCGCCGCCAATGAATTGCACCTCACCCATGCCGCGGTCAGTCAGCAGGTAAAGGGGCTGGAGCATCAACTGGGCATGGTGCTGTTCGAGCGCCAGGGGCGCGGGATCGAGGTCACCGGCGACGGTCGCGTCTATGCCGAGCAGGTCCGCCAGTTGCTCGACGATCTGGGCGAGGCGACTCGGCGCCTGCAGGCCCGCCCGCGGCGCAACGAGCTGGTGTTCGCCACCTTTCCCTCCTTCGCCACTCACTGGTTGCTGCCGCGACTGCCACGTTTTCGCGCCCTGCACCCGGAATACCGCATCCGCATCCAGACCAGCCTGGATTTCCAGGATCTGCGCCAGGGCATGGTGGATATCGGGGTGCGCATGGGGGAGGGACAGTGGGATGGTCTGACAGCGTTACGGCTGTTTCAGGACGATGTGCTGCTGGTAGCGGCGCCTGGTTACAACGGTGGGCAACTGCCGCGCAGTCTAGACGAGGCCCTCGCGCAGCCGCTATTGCACACGGAGGAAACCTGGCAGCACTGGGGCGAAACGGCTGGTCTGGGCGAAGCGGCGCCCAATCGCGGCATTAGCGTGAACGACTCCAATGTGGTGCTGGAGGCGCTGCGCCTTGGACAGACGTTGGCGCTAGAGCGGCGCAGCCTGGTGCAGGCCGCCCTGGACGAAGGTCGCCTGGTTCAGCTCAGTCCGGTGGTGGCGCCTTATCCCTATGCCTACTGGCTGGTCTGGCCGGAACGCGCCGAATCGGCGGAAAAGCAGGAGCGCTTCACCACCTGGATCCAGGCCGAGGTCGCGACCTATCTGGCCGCGCTGGAGGCGCCGACGCCCGCTTAGGGCGTCGGGCGGAGCGTCTTAGCGCAGCAGCAGCTTGCGACGGCCGTCCGGCCAGACTTCCCAGAGTTGATCGTTGATGCGCTGCACCTGGCTAGTGGTCCGGCGCATGGCCGAAATGCTGGCGCGCAGGGCCTGGCCGCTGGCGGTGTCGACGAAATTTCCGGCGCCGGTGCTCTCGGCCGTGGCGCGATCCATAGCTACAGTGTTCATTGACGCCTCCCAGAGCTCGGCTAAAGACGGCGAAAGTGCCGTAGCCCAAGGACCGGCCGTCACGGGCAAGATTCCGCTCCCCCGGTAGCAGCCGTTCAAGCTGTGATCCACGTCCTAAGGGCGCTGTGGCCTGTTGGGCGAATTTGCGCCAAGACCGTTTTCTGTACGGATGTACAGATTAGTTCTTGCGCAGGTCGCGCAGGCTTTGCATCCTGTGGCGATTCCCCTCGCGTGACGCCCGCCATGCAGCTGTATCTCTGCGAAAAACCTTCCCAGGCCAAGGACATCGCCCGTGTCCTCGGCGCCACGCGCCGTGGCGAGGGCTGCCTGCAGGGGCAGGGTGTGACCGTCACCTGGTGTATCGGTCATCTGCTGGAAACGGCGCCACCGGATGCCTATGACGCCCGCTACAAGCGCTGGTCGCTGGACGACCTGCCCATCGTCCCTGAGCAGTGGAAGCTGCAGGTCAAGAAGACCACCGGCAGCCAGTTCAAGGCGGTCAAGCGCCTGCTCGGCGAGGCCAGCGAATTGGTGATCGCCACCGATGCCGACCGCGAGGGCGAGATGATCGCCCGCGAGCTGGTGGAACATTGCCGCTATCGCGGGCCGATTCGCCGGCTGTGGCTGTCGGCGCTGGACGACGTCTCCATCCGCCGCGCCCTGGCCGCGCTCAAGCCCGGTGCCGAGACCTATGGGCTCTATCAGTCCGCCCTGGGACGCTCGCGCGCCGACTGGTTGATCGGCATGAACATGAGCCGATTGTTCACCCTGCTGGGGCGTCGCTCCGGCTACCAGGGCGTACTCTCGGTCGGGCGGGTGCAGACCCCGACCCTGCGCCTGGTGGTGGACCGCGACCGCGCCATCGCCGCCTTCGTGCCAATGCCTTTCTGGACCGTGGAGGCGACCCTGGAGGCCTCGGGCAGTCGCTTTCAGGCCCAATGGCAGCCGCCAGAGGACGTCTGTGACGACCAGGGGCGCTGCCTCAAGCCCGAGGTGGCCCAGACCGCGGCGCGGGCCATCGAGGCGGCCGGGCAGGCACGGCTGGTCAAGCTGAAGACCGAACGCATCCGCGAGGCGGCGCCCTTGCTCTTCGACCTGGGCACCCTGCAGGAGGTCTGCTCCAAGCGCCTCAACCTGGGCGCCCAGCAGACCCTGGACGTGGCCCAGGCGCTCTATGAGAAGTACAAGCTGATCACCTATCCACGCAGCGACTGCGGCTACCTGCCGCTGTCCCAGCACGCCGAGGCGCCGGCGCTGCTGGCCGCCTTGCTGGGCGCCGACAACAGTCTCGCCCCCCTGCGCGATCACCTGGACGCCAGTCGCCGCTCGCGGGCCTGGAACGACGCCAAGGTCAGCGCCCACCACGGCATCATCCCGACCCTGGTGACCCGCGACCTGGGGCGTTTGAGTCCGCAGGAGCGCAACGTCTATGGCCTGATCCGTGCCCGTTACCTGGCGCAGTTCCTGCCGCAGCACGAATTTGATCGTACCCAGGCCGACTTCGAGGCCGGTGGCGAACGCCTGCGCGCCACCGGCAAGCGGCTGGTGGAACCGGGCTGGCGGCGCGCCTTGCCCGAGTCGCTCACGCCGCCCAAGGGCCGCGAGGCGCCGCCGCCCCAGGCGCTGCCCGAGTTGCGCGAGGGGGAGTCCTATCCGGTGGTCGAGGTGCGCTGCCGGGATCAGCTGACCCAGCCGCCCAAGCCCTTCACCGAGGGTGATCTGATCAAGGCGATGAAGAACGTCGCCAAGCTGGTGGAGGATCCGGCCCTCAAGCAGAAGCTCAAGGACACCACCGGCATCGGCACCGAGGCGACCCGCGCCAGCATCATCCAGGGCTTGCTGGACCGCGGCTATCTGGTCAAGCAGGGCAAGGCCCTGGCGGCGACACCGGCGGCCTTCGGGCTGATCGACGCCGTGCCCCGGGCCATCGCCGATCCGGGCACCACGGCGCTCTGGGAGCAGGCACTGGATCGGGTGCAGGAAGGCGAATTGAGCCTCGCGGAATTCGTCACCAAGCAATCGGCCTGGATGGGCAAGCAGGTGGAGCGCTGCCTCGGCCTGACCCTGACCATCAGCGGTCCGCCGCCCGCAGGCAAGGGCGCGCCCTGGAAGAAGAAGCGGCGTACGGGCGGGGCCAAGGCCAAGCCGGGTGGCGCACCAGCGCGGGTGCGCAAGCCGAGGGTCAAGCCTGGCTGAGGGCGGTGTGGAGATCAGGAGGTATAGTCACCGGAGCTGGTCTTAGCTTGGGTATCGCTAATCGCTATCGCGGTAACACTGGAACAACATCGAGGCCCATGTCTGGAGGAAGAGCCCACTACCGCTCCAGACCGCCCCCTCTCCCCAGGGGAGAGGGTTGGGGTGAGGGCGCAAAGCCCCGTGCCCGCGTCTTATTTCTTCTCGAACGCCGCTGCCGCCGTGGCGTAGGCCGCTTCGTGATAGTCGAATTCGGCGGACTGCACCAGCAGGGTTTCCTCGTCCTCGGTGAAGGCGATCACCGGGCGATAGGAGAGGCCGTCGGCCTTGATCTCGGCTTCATCGATGAGCTTGGAGAGATCGAAGGCGAAGTCACCGCAGATGGCCTTGGCCTGGGCGTCGGTGATGCCGTGCTTCTTCAGGGCATCGCGCAGCAGGGTGCTCCACTGGTATTGAAACTGGATACCCAGTTTGGCGTAGCTGGGACCGTAGTCGATTTCCATGAGTGTGTAACCGGGGCTTGGGAGGAGGGGACGAACTCGCCACAGCGGCCAGCGAAATGACCGTTGTGAGCGCTGCCGGTGGCACTACGATGGCGTGCCCCAAAGCCCAGGCAAAGGGGGGCGGGCCGGACGGCCAAATCTAATGACCGAGAGGCCCGCACCCAGGGACGAGCGGTTATTCGTGGACGATGCGCGAGTGGTCGCGGGTGTCCTTCATGAAGACGTAGACCAGCAGCGAGCAGGCGATGCAGCCGGTCACGTACCAGTAGTAGCCGCTCTCCATGCCGATGCTCTTGAACCACAGCGCCAGGTATTCGGCGGTGCCGCCGAAGATGGACACGGTCAGGGCATAGGGCAGGCCGACGCCCAGGGCGCGGATCTCGGTGGGGAACAGCTCGGCCTTCACCACGGCGTTGATCGAGGTGTAGAAGCTGACAATCACTAGCGCCACCATGATCAGGCCGAAGGCGCCCCACCAGCTGGTGACGCTGCCCAGGGCGGTCAGGATCGGATAGGTGAACAGGGTGCCGAGCACGCCGAAGGCGATCAGCACCGGGCGCCGGCCGACGCGGTCGGAGAGGGCGCCAACGATGGGCTGCAACAGCATGAACAGGAACAGCGTCGCCGCCGAGATGGAGGTGGCGTCGGTCTTGCTCATGCCCACCGAGTTGACCAGGTACTTCTGCATGTAGGTGGTGTAGGTGTAGAAGGCCAGGGTGCCGCCCATGGTCAGGCCGACCACGGTGAGAAACTCCTTGGGATGCCGCGCCAGAGTGCGCATCAGGGATTCCTTGGGCTTCTCGGCCTTCTTGAAGGAGCTGGTCTCTTCCATGCCGCGCCGCAGGTAGAGTGCGGTCACGGCACAGGCGGCGCCGATCAGGAAGGGAATGCGCCAGCCCCAGCTTTCCAGCTGTTCGACGGTGAGGGTCTGCTGCAGCACGATCAGGGTGGCCAGGGCCAGCAGCTGGCCGGAGATCAGGGTGACGTACTGGAAGCTGGAGTAGAAACCGCGGCTTTCCTTGGTCGCCATCTCGCTCAGGTAGGTGGCGGAGGTGCCGTATTCACCGCCCACCGAGAGGCCCTGCAGCAGCCGCGCCAGCACCAGCATGATGGGCGCGGCGACGCCGATGGTGGTGTAGCTGGGGGTGAGGGCGATGATCAAGGAGCCTGCGCACATCATGATCACCGAGACCATCAGCGCGGATTTGCGGCCGGCCTTATCGGCGTAGAGGCCCATCAGCCAACCGCCGATGGGGCGCATCAGGAAGCCCACGGCAAAGATGGCGGCGACGTTGAGCAACTGGGCGGTCTGGTCGCCCTTGGGAAAGAAGGCCTTGGCGAAATACAGCGAGAAGGCGGCGTAGACGTACCAGTCGTACCATTCGACCAGGTTGCCGACGGAGCCGCTGAAGATGGACTTGATGCGCTGCGAGGTGGTCTTGGGCGCGGTCTGGCCGGCCGCGAGGGTAGCGGTGCTATCCACAGGGTGTTCCTCTCTTGTCGTTGTTATTAGGGCGCTCGGGGCGTCGACAAGGGCTATAGCAGGGCGCGTGCCAGGTCGCGAAGCCGCATTCTGACTGGGTTTTGCCAGGGACGATCGGCGAAAGATCGCCGAAAGCCGGTGGGTAATGAGCGGATTTCCGCCTATGGCCGGTCAGTCATCCTCGAGACTGTCGCGGAAGTCGGCACGCACCAGGCCGTGACGCTGCATCTTCTCGTTGAGGGTACGCCGCGGCAATTGCAACTCGTCCATCACCGCCTTGATCTCGCCACCATGACGGGCCAGGGCGGCGCGCAGGCACTGGGCTTCGAAGGCTTCCAGCTGATCGGCCAGGGAATTGCCCTGGGCGGTCGGCGGCGCGCCCAGGCCGAGGACCTCGCGTTCGGCGGCGTTGGCCAGTTCGCGGACATTGCCCGGCCAGCCGTGACCCAGCAGCTGGGCCAGTCGCGCCGCGCCGGGCGGGGTGACCGGGCGCCCCAGGCGGGCGCCGGCCTCGGCGAGAAAGTGATCGAACAGCAGCGGGATGTCTTCGCGTCGCGCCCGCAGCGGCGGCAGGTGCAGCTCGGCGACATTGAGGCGATAGGCCAAGTCTTCGCGAAAGCGCCCGGCGCGCGCCTCTTCCAGCAGGTCCGGCTTGGTGGCGGCGACGATGCGCAGGTCCAGGGCGATGCTCTGGTTGGAGCCGAGGCGCTCCAGGCGTTGCTCCTGCAGCACCCGCAAGAGCTTGACCTGCTGCGCCAGGGGCATGCTTTCGATCTCGTCGAGAAACAGGGTGCCGCCGTTGGCGTATTCCAGCTTGCCGATGCGCCGGCCCTGGGCACCGGTGAAGGCGCCGCTCTCATGGCCGAACAATTCGCTCTCGAACAGCTGCTCGGGGATGGCCGCGCAATTGAGCGCGACAAAGGCCTTGCCGGCCCGGGGACCGAAGTCATGCAGGCAACGGGCGACCAGTTCCTTGCCGCTGCCGGTCTCGCCGCGCAAGAGCACGTTGACCGGGGTCGGTGCCAGGTCGAGGATCTGCTGGCGCAGGCGGACGATGCCGGGCGAGACGCCGAGCAGCCGACGGGCGAGGGCGCTCTGGTCATCGACCCGGCGGTGCAGCTGGCGGTTCTCTAGCACCAGCCGGCGCTTTTCCAGGGCGCGGCCGAGATCGCCGAGCAGTGCCTCGGGGCTGAAGGGCTTTTCCAGGAAATCGTAGGCGCCCTGACGCATGGCGCTGACCGCCAGAGCGACGTCGCCATGGGCGGTGAGCAGGATCACCGGCAGGTCGGCATCCAGGGCCTGCAGCCGGCCCAGCAGGGCCAGACCGTCCATGCCGGGCATGCGCACGTCGCTGACCACCACGCCGGCGAAATCCGGGGTCACGGCCGCCAGGCAGTCCTCGGCGCGGGCGAACAGCCGCACCTGATGCCCCGACAGCTCCAGCCACTGGCGCACCGCTTCGCGGATGCTGGCTTCGTCGTCGACCAGATAGACCTGGGCTTGCATGGGGGCGTCCTCTCGCGGCCGGTGCGCGGTTACCTTGCCCGAACGGCACGGGGCGGTCGAGTCATCCGAAGGAATGAACGTAGCGGGCAGCGGAACAGACCCGAGGGGCTGCTCAGTGATTTCAGCTTGGGCCAGTGCGGCAAGCCGCAGGCGACTAGGGGGAGGGAGACGCTTCTTGGCCGCAGTAGGCTACCGGCAGCCGAAGCCTGAAGACCGCGCCTTCGGTATCGTTCGCGGCCGTCAGGCTGCCGCCCTGGGCCTGGACGATGGCCGAGGACACCGCCAGCCCCAGCCCCAGGCCTTCGCCGATCGGCTTGGTGGTAAAGAAGGGATCGAATACCTGGCCCAGGTGTTCAGCGGCGATGCCGCCACCGTTGTCGGCCACCTCCAGCAACCAGCTGTCCCCCTCTTGCACGAGGCTGACCGCAACCTGCGGCTTCGGTCGTTCGGCCACGGCGTCCAGGGCATTGCGCAGCAGATTGACCAGCACCTGCTCCAGGCGAATCGGATCGCCCAGCAGCCAGGCCGGGCGCGGCAGTTCCAAGTTCAATTCGACAGCCAGCTCGGCGCGCCGCGCCTCCAGCAACTCCAGCGCCTGATCCACTACCCGGGCCAGATCGACCCGCTCGCGCAGACCGGCAGGGGTCTTGCGGGCATAGGTCTTGAGGTGGGCGGTCAAGCCGCTCATGCGGGTGAGCAGGCCATCGAGGCGTTCCAGGGCGGCGCGGGCCTCGTCCAGCCGGCCGTGGTCCAGCAGCAGCCGCAGACTGGCCAGGTGCATGCGCTGGGCGGTGAGCGGCTGGTTGAGTTCATGCACCAGGGCTGCCGACATCTGCCCCAGGGCGGCCAGCTTGGCGGCCTGCACCAGGCCATCCTGGGCGGTGCGCAACTCGGCGGTGCGGGCTTCCACCAGTTGCTCCAGCTCCAGTCGACTGCGCTGGCGCAGGCGTAGCAGCCGCCGCCGCTGCACCAGCAGCAGGCCGGCGCAGACCAGCAGCAGCCAGGCGCAGCCGGCGGCCAGGGCGGCGCCCAGGCCGCTGCCCTGCAGCTCCCGGGTCGGTCTGATCAGGTGCAGGGTCCAGCCTTCGCTGGGCAGCGGCAGGCTGTCCCAGAGGTAGTCGGCGCTGCCTTCGGGCGCCTCGATACGGGCCACCTGGCGCTGGTCGTCCAAGACCACCTGTTGGCTATGAAGCAGCGGTTGCAGGGTGCGTCTGTCGTACTGCCGGGTGGTGGCCAGTTCGGCGCGTTCGGCGGGCGTCAGCTCGCGCAGCAGGCGATAGCGCCAGGCCGGCCGGTTGGCGGCAAAGACCACGCCGCGCGCATCGCTCACCAGCAAGACCTCGGGGTGCTCGCCCCAGCGCGCCTCGATGGCGGGAAATTCCAGCTTGACCACCACGGCGCCGAGAAAGCGGCCCTGGGCGTCCAGCACCGCGTGGGAGAGGAAATAGCCGGGAATGCCGGTGGTGACCCCCACGGCATAGAAGCGGCCGCTGCCGCCCGCGAGGGTCTCGCGGAAATAGGGCCGGAAGCCGTAGTTATGGCCGACGTAGCTGGTGGGCAGCCGCCAGTTGCTGGCGCCGATGGCCAGGCCGCTGCGATCCAGCACCTCCAGGGTCGACGACTGGGCAGCGGCATTGAGTCGTTCTAGCTTGAGATTGAGGCGCTCGGTGGCAGCGGCATCGGGTGGCGTGGTGAGGGCGGCGATCAGCTCGGGATCCTGGGCCAGCACCGCGGGCAGGGCGCGAAAGCGATCGATCAGGGTCTGCAGGCTGCTGGCATGCAGGCGCAACTGTTCCTGGCCGAGCAGGCTGGCCTCGGCCAGGCTCGCCCGTTCGGCGCGCTGCCAGGCCAGCACGCTGACCAGCAGACCGCCGAGCAGGGCGAGCAACAGGACCGGCAACAGGCGCAGGGCAGGGGGCATGGCAGGAGACCGTGGCAGGAGTGGCCGGACGATAGCATGGCTGCGCGGGGGCAGCTCAGGCCGAGGCAGCGGTGCGCGTGGCGATCTGCTCGGGCTGGAAATGGCAGGTGAAGCAGCTGCCCTCGCCGGGCACGCTGTGGATGTCCAGGCCGCCGCGGTGGCGGATCAGCACGTGCTTGACGATGGCCAGGCCCAGGCCGGTGCCACCGGTGCTGGAGGCGCGGCTGGCGTCGATGCGATAGAAGCGTTCGGTCAGGCGCGGCAGGTGGCGGGCATCGATACCGGGCCCGGTGTCCTGCACCGCGACGTGGGCGCCTTCGGCGTCCTGCCAGGCGCGTACCCGCACCTCGCCGCCCTCGGGGCTGTACTTGACCGCGTTGAACACCAGGTTGGAAAAGCAGCTGCGCAATTCCGTCTCGCTGCCCAGCAGCGCCAGGTCCGGGGCGCAGTCCAGGCTCAGGCGGTGGCCGATGGCGCCGGACAGGGCGCGGCCGTCCTGCAGGATGGAGGCGAGCAGGGGTTCCAGGGCTACCGGGCGATTGTCAGCGGGGTAGTCGGTGGCTTCCAGGCGGGCCAGCAGCAGGAGGTCGTCGATGGTGTGCTGCATGCGCCCGGCCTGCTGCTGCATCTGTCCCAACGCCCGGCGCCAGCGCGGGGTGGCATGCTCGGCGTTGTCCAGCAGGGTTTCCAGGTAGCCGGTGATCACCGTCAGCGGGGTGCGCAGCTCATGGGAGACGTTGGCGACGAAATCCTTGCGCATCTGTTCCAGCTGGTGGATACGAGTCACGTCACGCACCAGCAGCAGGCGATCGCCCTCGCCGAAGCGGGTGATCAGGATGTGCAGGTACTGGTCGTCGTTGAGCGGCGAGGCCAGTTCCAGCGGCTCGCCATAGTCGCCGCCGAGAAAGTAATCGGAAAAGCGCGGATGGCGCACCAGGTTGGTGATGGGTTGGCCGAGGTCCTGGGGCTGGCGCAGACCCAGCAGGGTTTCCGCGGCGCGGTTCCACCATTCCAGGTTGCCATGACGATCCACCAGGATGATGGCATCGCGCAGGGCCTCGGTGGAGGCCTGGGCGCGGCCGATGACGGCGAGCAGTTCTTCACGCTGGCGCTGCTCGTGGCGTTGCCGGCGATAGAGCCGATCCAGGACATCGCCCCACAGGCCTTCGGCTTCGGGTGGCGCGCCTGGCGCCTCGCTCAGCAGCCAGGCATGCAGGCGCAGCAGGTGTTTCAGGGTGACCGCCAGATAGACCGCCAGTCCCAGGGCCACCGCCAGGCCGACATGGCCGAAGGGCCAGCCGGCCAGGGCGCAGCCGCCGACCACGATCGACAGCTGGGTGGCCAGACGGGAGCGCCAGTTGATGTTCACGGCGGCGGTGATCCCGCGTCAGAGTTTGGTGGAAAAGCGATACCCGGTGCCGCGCACCGTCTGTACCAGATTCTCGTAGGTCTCGCCCAGGGCCTTGCGCAGGCGACGGATGTGCACGTCCACGGTGCGTTCCTCGACATAGACGTTGCCGCCCCAGACCTGGTCGAGCAACTGGCCGCGGGTGTAGGCGCGTTCCTGGTGGGTCATGAAGAACTGCAGCAGGCGGTACTCGGTGGGCCCCATCTCGGCGGGCGCGCCATCGATGGTCACCCGGTGGCTGATCGGATCCAGGATCAGGCCGTTGACCTCCAGCGGACCGTCGTTCTCCAGGTGGCCGGTACGGCGCAGCACGGCTTTCAGCCGAGCCACCAGCTCGCGGGGCGAGAAGGGCTTGGTGATGTAGTCGTCGGCACCGGTCTCCAGGCCCTGGACCTTGTTGTCCTCGTCGCCCTTGGCGGTGAGCATGATGATGGGAATGGCGTCGGTCAGCTCGTCGCGCTTGAGGCGCCGAGCCAGCTCCAGGCCGGAGGTGCCGGGCAGCATCCAGTCGAGCAGGATGAGATCGGGCTTGCGATCGACGATCAGGGCGTGGGCGTCCTTGCTGTTGTCCGCCTCCAGGCATTCATAGCCCGCCATTTCCAGGGCCACGGCGATCATTTCGCGAATGGGGGCCTCATCGTCGACGATCAGGATGGATTTACCCGTCATGGAGCGCTCTGCCTCTCGAGTCCTTGCAATGTGCCGTGCATTAGATAGCGCCAATATTGCAGCTATGTGACAAGGCTGTCATATCTAACTTCAATCCCACAATATGGGATGACGTATCACATATTGAGATTTGCCAGCGAGGCTTCTAGAGTGAAGGCCATGAACGACAACAATTCCAACAAGGGCGAAGCGCCCAGCGGGGCCCAGGCGCTGTTTCGCGGCCTGGCGGTGCTCGAAGCCGTGGCCGCCGGGGCCGACAACCTGGCCCAGGTCGGCGCCGCCATTGGCTGCACCCGCAGCACCACCCATCGCCTGGTCGCCGCCCTGACCCAGGCCGGCTACCTACGCAGCGATGGCGGTCGACTGATCTTGGGCAGCCACCTCATCGCCCTCGGCTACCAGGCCCGCGAACAGCTGCCGCTGACCGGCGTGGCCCGGCCCCATCTGCAACGCCTGGCCCAGCACTGCGGTGACACCGTGCACCTCGGCGTGCGCGAGGGCGGCGATGTCCTCTATCTGGACAAGCTGCCGGGCAGCCGGGGCCTGGAGATGAGATCCCGGGTCGGCCTGCGCATGCCGCTGGCGCTGACCGGGGTCGGCAAGGCGCTGATGCTGGATCTCGCCGAAGTCGAGTGGGAAGCCCTCTATGGCGAAGGCGTGGCGCGGCGTAGCGGCCAGCCCGGCCTGCGCGAGGACTTCCTGCCCTGGGCCGACTATTGCGCGCGCCTGCGCCGCCATGCCGCCGAAGGCTATGCCCTGGATCTGGAAGAGAACGAACTGGGCATCCGCTGCGTGGCCGCGCCCATCCGTGGTGCCGACGGCGCCATCGTCGCGGCCCTGAGCGTGGCCAGTGCCATCCCCTATATGCCCGAGGCGCGGCTGCACGAGTTGCAGCCCGAGGTCAGTGCCTGCGCCCGGGCCATTTCCCGCGAACTCGGCTGGAGCCCTGCATGACCGCCACCCCGCACCTCATCGGCCTCGACTGGGGCACCTCGTCCCTACGCGCCCAGCTGTTCGACGCCCAGGGCGCCGTGCTGGAAACCCGCAGCCGGCCCTGGGGCATCATGCATGTGCCCGATGGCGACTTCGCCGCGGCCTATCGCACCCTGGTGGGCGACTGGCGCGAGGCCCAGCCGGACCTGCCCGCCATCGCCTGCGGCATGGTCGGCAGTCGCGGTGGCTGGCGCGAGGTGCCCTATGCCGATTGCCCCGCCGACGTCCACAGCCTGGCTGCCGGTCTGCTGCGCCTGGACAGCGGCTGCGGCGAGCTCCATCTGGTCCCCGGCGTGATGCAGCGCGGCGCCTTGCCCAACGTGCTGCGTGGCGAGGAAACCCAGGTGTTCGGCGCCCTCGAACTGGAGCCGGACCTGGCCGCCGAGGCCCTGCTGGTGCTGCCCGGCACCCACAGCAAGTGGGTGCGGGTGCGTGACGGTCGCCTCACCGATTTCGCCACCTACATGACTGGCGAGCTGTTCGCCGTCCTGCGCGAACATTCCATCCTGGGGCGTCCGGCCACCGAGGCCGGTCCCGAGGCCAGTGCCGAGGCCTTCCGCCTGGGCCTGGTCACCGCCCGCGACGCCGGGGCCGAGGGCCTGTTCGGCCGGCTCTTCACCGCCCGCAGCCGGGTGCTGGCCGGCGAGCTGGGCGCGGCGCACAGCCTCGACTACCTGTCCGGTCTGCTGATCGGCGAAGAATTGCGCAGCCAGGTCGCCGCGCTCAAGGGCGCCCCCTGCCCACCCCTGGTGCTGATCGGCGACGCGGCGCTCTGCCAGCGCTATCGCGACGCCCTGGCGCTGTTCGACATCCACCAGGTCCGCCTGCTGGAGCAGGCCACCCGGGCCGGGCTCTGGCGCCTGGCCCAGGCCGCCGGCCTGCTCCCCACCTCTGGAGGCTCCCATGCTTGATACCTACCTCAAGGACCTGCCGCTGATCGCCATCCTGCGCGGCGTCACCCCGGACGAGATCGTCCCGGTCGGTCGTGCCCTGTACGACGCCGGCTTTCGCGTCATCGAGATCCCGCTCAACTCGCCGCAGCCCTTCGAAAGTATCCGCCGACTGACCGCGGAGCTGGATGAAAGCTGCCTGATCGGCGCCGGCACCGTGCTCACCGAGGCCCAGGTGGCCGAGGTGGACGCCGCGGGCGGCCGGCTGGTCGTCTCGCCCAACGCCAACCTGGCGGTGATCCGCGCCAGCAAGGCCGCTGGCCTGGTCAGCGCCCCGGGCGTGGCCACTCCGTCGGAAGGCTTCGCCGCCCTCGACGCCGGGGCCGACAGCCTCAAGCTGTTTCCCGCCGAGCAACTCGGCCCGGCGGTGGTCAAGGCCTGGCGCGCGGTCTTCCCCAAGGAGCTGGCGCTCCTGCCGGTGGGTGGCATCACCCCGGACAACATGGGCCCCTACGTGGCGGCCGGCGCCAACGGCTTCGGACTCGGCTCGGCGCTGTATAAGCCGGGCCTCACGGCGGTCCAGGTGAGCGCCAACGCCCAGGCGTTTGCGGCCGGGTGGCGGTCCGTTTCCTAATTCAATCGCGGTCATGGACCGCTCCTACAGATACCCGGTGCCTCCGTAGGAGCGGTCCATGACCGCGATTTGCCCAATCCCCCTCGATTCCAATAATTACTGTCGAGATTTCCACACCATGAAGATCACCAAACTCACCACCTATGTCGTCCCGCCGCGCTGGTGCTTTCTCAAGATCGAGACCGACGAGGGCATCCACGGCTGGGGCGAACCCGTGCTGGAAGGTCGCGCCCACAGCGTGGCGGCGGCGGTCGAGGAACTGGCCGACTACCTGATCGGCAAGGACCCGCGCAACATCGAAGACCATTGGACGGTGCTCTACCGGGGCGGCTTCTATCGCGGCGGCGGCATCCACATGAGCGCCCTGGCCGGCATCGACCAGGCCCTGTGGGACATCAAGGGCAAGGCCCTGGGCGTACCGGTGCACGAGCTGCTCGGCGGCCAGGTGCGCGACAGCATCCGCGTCTATTCCTGGATCGGCGGCGACCGCCCGGCGGAGACCGCAGCCCAGGCCCTGGAGCGTCAGGCCAAGGGCTTCACTGCGATCAAGATGAACGCCAGCGAAGAGATGCAGTTCGTCGATACCTACGACAAGGTCGACCAGGTGATCGCCAACGTCGCCGCCATCCGCGACGCCTGTGGTCCGCACTTTGGCATCGGCGTTGACTTCCATGGCCGGGTGCACAAGCCCATGGCCAAGGTGCTGGTCAAGGAGCTGGAGCAGTTTCGCCTGATGTTCATCGAGGAGCCGGTGCTCAGCGAGCACCATGAGGCGCTCAAGGAAATCGCCCTGATGAGCAACACGCCCATCGCCCTGGGCGAGCGGCTCTACTCGCGCTGGGACTTCAAGCGCATCCTCCAGGAAGGCTACGTCGACATCCTGCAGCCCGATCCGTCCCACGCTGGCGGCATCACCGAAACACGCAAGATCGCCAACATGGCCGAGGCCTATGACGTGGCCATCGCCCTGCATTGCCCGCTCGGCCCCGTCGCCCTGGCGGTCAACCTGCAGCTGGACGCCAACTGCTACAACGCCTTCATCCAGGAGCAGAGCCTGGGCATCCACTACAACCAGGGCAACGACCTGCTGGACTACATCAGGAATCCCGAGGTGTTCGACTACGCGGATGGCCACGTGAAGATTCCTCAGGGGCCAGGACTGGGCGTCGAGGTCAACGAGGAATTCGTCAAGGAACAAGCCGCTATTGGCCACCGCTGGCGCAACCCGATCTGGCGGCACAAGGACGGCAGTTTCGCGGAGTGGTAAATCTTCGATTCAACGCTGCTGCGCTTGCCGGAGCGGCGTTGAAAGCCGGTTCGAAATGCTCATGCACTCGATGTGCACTCCGCTTTCTCACCGGCTTTCGCCTTGCTCCGCCTGCGCTCGCGACGCGTTGCTTTCGAAGATTGGCGCCGCTGCTCCCTCACCCCAACCCTCTCCCCAAGGGAGAGGGGGCAAGAGCAGGAGCTCCGGCCCCGACGCTCGCACTGACCGTCCCCTCTCCCTCTGGGAGAGGGCCAGGGTGAGGGAAAAGCAACGCCACTGTTAATGGCCAGACACACCGCTGGCCCCTCACCCCAACCCTCTCCCCAAGGGAGAGGGGCAAGAGCAGGAGCGCGGGACTCGACCTCCGCACCGACCATCCCCTCTCCCCTTGGGAGAGGGCCAGGGTGAGGGCCGCCACGGCGCCCTGACCCCTAGACATCGACAACGCTCGCCACAACGTCAATTACAGGACCCGAGCCATGCCAACCCCTACCCAGGCCTCCCCGGCGGCGGCCACGGTTGCCCCGACCCTGGCCAAGCCCAGCCGGGCGCGCTTCTTCATCATGATGCTGCTGTTCGTCACCGTGGTGATCAACTACCTCGACCGCAGCAACCTCTCCATCGCCGCCCCGCACCTGGCCCAGGACCTGGGCATCGAACCGGTGCACATGGGGCTGATCCTCTCGGCCTTCGGCTGGACCTACGCCGCCATGCAGATCCCCGGCGGCTGGCTGGTGGACAAGGTCGCTCCGCGCATCCTCTATCCGGTAGCCATCGCGCTCTGGTCGCTGGCCACCATCGGCCTGGGTTTCGTCGGCAGCTTCATCGGCCTGATCATCCTGCGTCTCGCCGTGGGCGCCCTGGAGGCACCGGCCTATCCGATCAACAACCGGGTGGTCACCACCTGGTTTCCCGAGCGCGAGCGGGCCACCGCCATCGGCTTCTACACCTCCGGCCAGTTCGTCGGCCTGGCCTTTCTCACCCCGGTGCTGATCTACCTGCAGCAGACCTTTGGCTGGCACATGGTCTTTGTCGTCACCGGCGGTGTCGGCATCCTCTGGGCCGCCATCTGGTATCTGGTCTATCGCGAACCCAAGGATTTCCGCGGCGCCAATGCCGCCGAGGTCGCGCTGATCCAGGAGGGTGGCGGTCTGGTCGATCTGGAGCAGAAGAACCGCAGTCGCGCCGCCTTCCAGTGGCGTGACCTCTGGAGCGTGCTCAACAAGCGCAAGCTCTGGGGCATCTACATCGGCCAGTTCTGCCTCAATTCCACCCTCTGGTTCTTCCTCACCTGGTTCCCCACCTACCTGGTGAAATACCGCGGCATGGACTTCATCAAGGCCGGCTTTCTCGCCTCGTTGCCGTTCCTGGCCGCCTTCCTCGGCGTGATCTGCTCGGGCCTGCTGTCGGACTGGCTGGTCCGTCGCGGCGCCTCCGTGGGCCTGGCGCGCAAGCTGCCGATCATTGGTGGCCTCTTGATCTCCACCAGCATCGTCGGCGCCAACTTCGTCGACTCCCCGGCGCTGATCATCGCCTGCCTGGCGCTGGCCTTCTTTGGCAACGGCCTGGCCTCCATCACCTGGTCGATGGTCTCGGCCATGGCGCCGGAGCGGCTGATCGGCCTCACCGGCGGCATGTTCAACTTCATCGGCAACCTCTCGGCCATCTGCGTGCCCATCGTCATCGGCTTCCTGGTCAAGGACGGCAGCTTCGCCCCGGCCATCGCCTTCATTGGCGTGACCGCACTGATCGGTGCTCTCTGCTATGGCCTGGTGGTGGGCAAGGTGGAACGTCTGCCCGAATAAGGGCGACTAAGGAAGCACCGCGTGCCTGTCCCGGTACGCGGCGCTCTGCCACCGGCCTTGCCGGACCCATAACGACAACAAAGGAGTCTCCCCATGCCGCTCGCCCGTCGCACCTTTCTCGGCGTGTCCCTGGCCGCTTCGGCCGGTCTGGTCGCCAGTCGCGCCCTCGCCGACGACAAGTTCGGTCTCACCCGTAACTGGGAGGGCAAGCCGCCCATCGTCATGCCCGATCCCGCCTGGGAGATCCATGACCAGGCCTTCAAGGGCCGCCTGGGCAATGCCTTCGTCGAGCGCCTCTGGTCCGGTGGTCTGTGGACCGAAGGGCCGGTGTGGATGGCCGACTGGCGCTGCCTGCTGTTCAGCGACATCCCCAATGCCCGGGTGATGCGCTGGAGCGCCGACGACGGCCACGTCAGCGTCTATGACGACCAGTCCCACAACGCCAATGGCCACACCCGTGACCGCGAGGGCCGGTTGATCAGCTGCGAGCACGACAGCCGCCGCGTCACCCGCCGCGAGTTGAACGGCAGCGTCACGGTGCTGCTCGACCGCTTCGACGGCAAGCCACTGAACGCCCCCAACGACGTAGTGGTCGGGGCCGATGGTGCCATCTGGTTCACCGATCCCGGCTACGGCATCCTCGGCGCCTACGAGGGCCACAAGGCCGAATTCGAGCTGCCTACCAACGTCTATCGCATCGATCCCCAGGGCAAGGCCACGGTGGCGGCGGGCGACTTCGGCCGGCCTAACGGCCTGGCCTTCGCCCCCGATGGCAAGCGCCTCTACATCAGCGACACCGCTGGCGGCGGCAATCCCGGCAAGCCCAACCATCTGCGTGCCTTCACGCTGAAGGACGACGGCACCCTGGGCGGTGGCGAGGTGCTGATCGATGCCAAGGAGCAGGGCGTGATCGACGGTTTCCGCGTCGACAGCGACGGCAACCTCTGGTGCAGTTGGGCCGGCTCGGCCGAGCAGAACAGCGTGCGGGTCTTCAATCCGAGCGGCCAGCCGCTGGCCACCCTGCACCTGCCGGAAACCGTGTCCAACGTCGAATTCGGCGGCCTCAAGGGCAATCGCCTATTCATCACCGGCGGCGGTTCGCTCTATGCCACCTATGTGAACGCCCAGCCGGCGCGGCTCTGGTAAGGGCCTCTCATCGGCCGAACCAAGGGTCGTTAGACGGGTCTGTAACAAGCGGATACGGAACGACCTGCGACAACAAGATCGCCCACAAGGCGAGCGAGGAGCCTCAGTCATGAGCAACACCACTACCAACGCCGACGGTCACGTCACTGAAAAGGCCCAGCCCAAGGCAATCTTCGCCTGTTTGATGGCCGCCCTGGCCGGTCTGATGTTCGGCCTCGACATCGGCGTCATTTCCGGCGCCACCAAATTCATCCAGCAGGAATTCCAGATCTCCGATCAGGTGATCGAGTGGATCGTCTCCAGCATGATGGCCGGTGCTGCCCTGGGCGCTCTGGGCGCGGGTTCGCTGTCGGCCAAGCTGGGTCGCAAGAAATCGCTGATGCTGGGCGCCATCCTGTTCGTGATCGGCTCGATCCTCTGTGGCCTGGCCACTTCGCCGACCATGCTGATCTTTGCCCGCTTCCTGCTCGGCCTGGCCATCGGCATCGCGTCCTTCACCGCGCCGCTGTACCTGGCCGAGGTCGCTCCGGAAAACATCCGTGGCTCGATGATCTCGCTGTACCAGTTGATGATCACTGCCGGCATCCTGCTCGCCTTCCTCTCCAACACCGCCTTCAGCTACTACGAGGCCTGGCGCTGGATGCTCGGCATCATCGCCATCCCCGGGGTGCTGTTCCTGATCGGCGTCTTCGCGCTACCCGACAGCCCGCGTTGGCTGATCATGGCGGGTCGCCGCGAGGAAGCGATCAAGGTCCTGCACCGGCTGCGCGGTGACGAAAAGGTCATCCAGCAGGAAGTCGCCGAGATCGAAGAGCAGCTCAAGGTCCCGCAAAAGGGCTGGTCGCTGTTCAAGGAGAATGCCAACTTCCGCCGCTCGGTAGGCCTGGGCGTACTCCTGCAGGTGGTGCAGCAGTTCACCGGCATGAACGTGGTGATGTACTACGCGCCGCGCATCTTCGAAGGCATGGGCTACGACACCGCCGCCCAGATGTGGTTTACCGCCGCGGTCGGTCTGACCAACGTGCTGGCCACCTTCATCGCCATCTTCCTGGTCGACAAGTGGGGCCGCAAACCCATCCTCTATACCGGCTTCGTGGTCATGGCGGTGGGCCTGGGCGTGGTCGGCACCATGCTCGGCATGGGCAACCTGAGCCACGGCCAGCAGACCTTTACCGTGGTCATGCTGCTGATCTTCATCGTCGGCTTCGCCATGTCGGCCGGTCCGCTGATCTGGACCCTCTGCTCGGAAGTGCAGCCGCTCAAGGGCCGCGACTTCGGCATCGGCTGCTCCACCTTCACCAACTGGATCGCCAACATGATCGTCGGTGCCACCTTCCTGACCATGCTGGGCACCCTGGGACAGGGCACCACCTTCTGGATCTATGCCGGTCTGAACGTGGTGTTCATCTTCCTGGTGTTCCTGCTGGTGCCGGAGACCAAGGGTGTCACCCTGGAACGCATCGAACGCAATCTGATGCAGGGCAAGCGCCTGCGCGATCTCGGTCAGTAGCTTCGCGCGCAACAAAAAAACGCCCGGCAATGCCGGGCGTTTTTATTAGCGATCCCAGCGCTTATGTCTGTGCTTGGCGTGCTTCCAGCCCTTGCCGGGATGGTCGCGATAGCGGCGATCGTCGCGGCCGCTGTCGCCCAGATTGTTGCCCAGGGCACTGCCGGCACCGCCACCCAGGGCCGCGCCGACCAGGCCACCGGTGCTGCCACCGACTCTATTGCCGATCACGTTGCCGCCCGCCGCGCCCAGACCGCCGCCGATGGCGGCCTCGGTCCGATTGCGCCGGTCAGCGCCCAGTACACCACCTGCTGCACCGCCCACGCCGGCACCGATGGCCGCACCGGTACTGCCGCCGACCTGCTGGCCGACCAGGGTACCGAGTACGCCACCCACGGCGCCGCCGAGTCCGGCTTCGGTATTGCCCGCATAGGCCGGGGCAACGCCCGCCAGGGCAAGCAACAAGAACAGGGCTGAAGGTTTCATGGAGTCCACTCCGTGGTAGAGACGAGCCGATCCTCGGCAAAAATCGCTGCCCTGGCAAGTACCGAACGGTCGTTTGAATGGTAAAGGTTGTCTTTACCCATTCCTTTGATTTCCTTGAACAAACCTATACGGGAATAAGGGGTCTTGTCCCTCTGGTCGCGTCTGGAGCGGGGGTCTGCAGGCCGGCGCGGGCTGGTCTAGACTCAGGTCGACCGCGCTGCCAAGGGGACTTCATGATCCACGCTCGTCTGTTGTCTGGCTGTCTCCTGCTCCTTGCCAGTGTCAGCGCCTCGGCCTGGGAATACACCCTCATCGCTCCCGACAAGCCGGTGCAGAACTGGAGCATCAGCAGTGACCGCCTGGGTCTGCGCGATGGCCTGGCCTTCGCCGTCGGTGTGCATCGCCTGAGTGGCGGGCGCCAGGAGGGTTCGGTGCTGATCGAGATCGATACCGGCGCCCTGCAGCTGACCGTGGTGGCCACCCGAGGCATGAACGTCCTGCGCGCCCAGGCCGGCACCCTGCGACTGGGCTGGGATTCTCCGGTACGCGAGGTGGTCAATCCGGCCTTCGTCAATCTGGAAAGCCGTAACGGGCTGGGCTGGCTGGAAGGCTTCAACGAGCTGGTGGCGCGCGCCGGCTTCGAGTGGGTCGGCCACCCGGGAATGGACCGGGGGCAACTCCTGACCCTGCACGGACGGGCCAGTTATTTGCCGGCCAGTCAGGTGGTGCTGACCATCGACGAACAGCCGCCGCACCGCATCAGCCTCAAGGGCGTGCTGCACGAAGAGGCCTTCAAGCAGGCCAACTTTCGCATCGACACCGAACTGGTCACCCACGCCGGGGCCACCGGCTTCACGCTGCACGACCGCTTGACCAACCAGGGGGCGCATACCGCCGAGTACCAGGTGCTCTATCACAGCAACTTCGGTCCGCCGCTGCTCGGCCAGGGCTCACGGTTCGCCGCTCCGGTGCGGGAGGTGTCACCCTTCGATGCGCGGGCGCGTCAGGAACTGGGCGAATGGCAGACCTATCGCGCACCCACGCCGGGCTATGGCGAGACGGTCTACAACCTCTACCCCTGGGGCGACGATCAGGGGCGCAGCCTGGCGGTACTGCACGATCACAGTGCCCACCAAGGGGTGGCGCTGGCCTTCAATGTGCGGGAATTGCCGGTCTTCACCCTGTGGAAGCACACCGATGCCAAGGCCCAGGGCTACGTCACCGGTCTGGAGCCGGGCACCAGCTTTTCCTACAACCGCAGCCAGCAACGGGCCCTGGGACTGGTGCCGCGCATCGAGGCGGGCGGCACGCGCGACTTCACCCTCGACTATCGGTTGCTGGCCACCGCCGCGGAGGTCCGGCAGGCGCTGGAGCAGGTCGAAGGCATCCGCTACGGCCGACCGACCAAGATGCGCGAGGCGCCGCTGGCCCAGGAGCCTTAGTGGCCTGGCGAGGCCGCGCTAGCGCCGCGCGGGCAACGGGCGGGTGCGACCGCTACCGTCGATGGCGACGAAGACGAACACCGCCTCGGTGACCTTGCTCCACTCGCTGGACAGCGGATCGTCGCTCCAGACCTCGATGAGGATCTGGATGGAGCTACGGCCCACTTCCAGCGTGTTGGTATAGAAGGAGAGCTGTGCGCCCACGGGCACCGGCGTCATGAAGGCCATGCGGTCGATGGCTACCGTGGCCACCCGACCAGCGGCCAGACGACTGGCCATGGCACTGCCGGCCAGGTCCATTTGGGCCACCAGCCAGCCGCCGTAGATGTCGCCGAAGCCGTTGGTCTCGCGGGGCAGAGCGGTGATCTGCATGGCCAGGTCGCCCTGGGGGATGGGATCTTCTTGTTCGAGCTCTTCGATCATGACAGGGCCCTCGGGAGCCCGGATAGGTAGGTAACGTTCAGCATCTGCACGCAAGAATGCTGCCAATCTCTCTGGGGAGATCGTTAGGGGGCTACAGTATAACGCCTGGGGCAGGGCGGCTCGACCGCTTTTGCACCAGGATGGAACAGGCATAGCTCGGCAGATGAGCCCTGAATGGGCACTGAATGAATAGCGGAAATTCCTTGCGGATTTGCTATCGTGGAGACCGTGCACGGCCAGGCAATCCAGAGGGTCGTGCACGTCCGATGATCAGGTAATGATCGGTAGACCTGCTGCTGCCGTGCTCCACAAGAGCGCAGGCGGCGCGGTGCAGGTCCGGCGCCCATCCGGCGACCCGCCCGATCCCTGCCAGCCGCCCCAGGCGGACGGTCACTCGGGGCCGCGTCTTGTCCGCTACACCCGGAGGGATGCCAGAGGCCGAATTTCCTTTGCGCTCCTCTCTTGTCCGGGATCCTCGATGAAACTGCAATCCGCCTCCGCGCCGCTCACGTCGCGCCCTCTGGGCCGCAACGACTACAAGACCCTCTCGCTGTCCGCCCTGGGCGGCGCGCTGGAGTTCTACGACTTCGTCATCTTCGTCTTCTTCGCCGCAGTGGTGGGGAAGCTGTTCTTTCCCGCCGACATGCCCGACTGGCTGCGGCAGATGCAGACCTTCGGCATCTTCGCCGCCGGTTACCTGGCCCGCCCGCTGGGCGGCATCATCATGGCCCACTTCGGCGACCTGCTCGGGCGCAAGAAGATGTTCACCCTGAGCATCTTCATGATGGCGCTGCCGACCCTTGGCATGGGCCTGATGCCCACCTACGCCCAGATCGGCGTGGCCGCCCCCATCCTGCTGCTGGTGCTGCGCATCATCCAGGGCGCGGCCATCGGCGGCGAGGTGCCCGGGGCCTGGGTGTTCGTCTCCGAGCACGTGCCCGGCAAGCACGTCGGCTATGCCTGCGGCACCCTGACCGCCGGTCTCACCTTCGGCATCCTGCTCGGTTCGCTGATGGCGACCCTGATCAACACCGTCTTCACCCCGGTGGAGGTAGCCGACTACGCCTGGCGCTTCCCCTTCCTGATCGGCGGGGTCTTCGGCCTGTTCTCGGTCTATCTGCGCCGCTGGCTGCACGAGACGCCGGTGTTCGCCGAGCTGGCGATCCACAAGTCGCTGGCCGAGGAAGTGCCGCTTAAGGCGGTGCTGCGTGACCATCGCAGCAGCGTGGTGCTGTCGATGCTGCTGACCTGGATGCTCACCGCCGGCATCGTGGTGGTCATCCTCATGACCCCGACCCTGCTGCAGACCCAGTACGGTTTCTCCGCCGCCCTGGCGCTCAAGGCCAACAGCCTGGCCATCGTATTCCTGACCCTGGGCTGCATCGTCTCCGGTGCCCTGTCCGATCGCTTTGGCAGCGGTCCGGTGTTCATCGTCGGCGGCCTGATCCTGGCGGTGGCCAGCTGGGCGCTCTATGCCGGTCTGAAGATCCACCCGGAGTGGCTATTCCCGCTCTATGCCCTGGCCGGCGCCGCGGTCGGCGTCATCGGCGGCGTGCCGCGAGTGATGGTGCTGGCCTTCCCGCCCAAGGTGCGCTTCTCGGGCCTGTCCTTCTCCTACAACGTGGCCTACGCCATCTTTGGCGGCCTGACCCCCATGGTCGTCACCCTGATGCTCAAGCAGCATCCGCTGGGCCCGGCCTGGTACGTCATGGGGCTGGCCCTGCTGGGCGTGGGCATCGGCTGCTACCTGCTCAGCCGCGAGCGCCGCGCCGCCGCCTTGGCGCCCGCCTGACCCCGGCCGTTCACGCCGTCTGCACCGGCGGCGTGAACGGGTTCGCCAGGACGACCCGCCAGGGCGACCTCGGCATGGCCAAAAACGCCATCCCCACAGACGCCACGCTTCGCGAGGACTAGGCTCGAACCGCTACGGCTTGTTTGAAAAGTCGCCGAGCGAAGGTGAGGCAAGGAAAAAATCGGCGAGGAAGCGGAGTTTACGACCGGTAAATGAGCATTCCGAGCTGATTTTTGACGCCGCATCGCCGAGGCGCAGGCACTTTTCCGACAACGCCCAGAGCCAGTTCAACAAAAATAGCGAGGTGCAACATGTCCGGTAATCGTGGCGTCGTCTATCTGGGCGCGGGCAAGGTCGAGGTGCAGACCATCCCCTATCCGAAGATGGAAACCCCGCAGGGCAAGCGTATCGACCACGGCGTCATCCTGCGCGTGGTGTCCACCAATATCTGTGGTTCCGACCAGCACATGGTGCGCGGCCGGACCACTGCCCCCGAAGGTCTGGTGCTCGGCCACGAGATCACCGGTGAGGTCATCGAAGCGGGCCGCGACGTCGAGACCCTCAAGGTCGGCGACCTGGTCTCGGTGCCCTTCAACGTCGCCTGCGGTCGCTGCCGCACCTGCAAGGAGCAGGACACCGGGGTCTGCCTGACCGTCAACCCCTCGCGTGCCGGCGGTGCCTACGGCTACGTCGACATGGGCGGCTGGGTCGGTGGCCAGGCCGAATACGTGCTGGTCCCCTATGCCGACTTCAACCTGCTCAAGCTGCCGAATCGCGACGCGGCCATGGAAAAGATCCGTGACCTGACCTGCCTGTCCGACATCCTGCCCACCGGCTATCACGGCGCCGTCACCGCCGGCGTCGGTCCGGGCACCAGCGTCTATGTAGCGGGTGCCGGTCCGGTCGGCCTGGCCGCTGCCGCCTCGGCTCGCCTGCTGGGCGCCGCCGTGGTCATCGTCGGCGACGTCAACCCGGTGCGCCTGGCCCACGCCAAGGCCCAGGGCTTCGAGATCGCCGACCTGTCCCTGGACACCCCGCTGCACGAGCAGATCGCCGCGCTGCTGGGCACCCCGGAAGTGGATTGCGCCGTCGATGCCGTTGGCTTCGAGGCCCGTGGCCATGGTCACGAAGGCGCCAAGAGCGAGGCCCCGGCCACCGTGCTGAACTCGCTGATGGGCATCGTGCGGGTGGCTGGCAAGATCGGCATCCCCGGTCTGTACGTCACCGACGATCCGGGCGCCGTCGACGCCGCGGCCAAGCAGGGTGCCCTGAGCATCCGCTTCGGTCTGGGCTGGGCCAAGTCCCACAGCTTCCACACCGGCCAGACCCCGGTGATGAAGTACAACCGTCAGCTGATGCAGGCCATCATGTGGGATCGCATCAAGATCGCCGATATCGTCGGCGTGCAGGTGATCACCCTGGACGAGGCACCCCGCGGCTACAGCGAATTCGATTCGGGCGTACCGAAGAAATTCGTCATCGATCCGCACAAGCTGTTCAGCGCGGCCTGATCATTGCGCTAAGGGTTTTGTCCGGGAATGCTGGCCATTTGGCATTTCTCGGGCAAAGCCTGCAGTCGTTTGCCACACCAAGGGGTCTACCCTCGCAGCGTCCGATTCGGGCGCTGTTTTTTTGGTGCCACAGACGAGGCCTGCATGACCCCGAATGTCCTTTCGACCCTTCGCCGTATCCTCCCCTCACTGCTCGTGGCGTCCGTGCTGCTGCTGGGCAGCAACCTGGCGCGCGCCGAGGGTGGGGTGTCCTTTCGCTTCGCCGAAGAAGGGCAGGGCTGGATGCTGCGCGGTCCGGTCGATGTCCTCAGGTGGCCCTTCGTCTACGACCGTAGTCGCGAGCGCGCCCGCAACACCCTGGTACGGCTGGACGGCGATACCCAGGTGCGGGTGATCGAGACCCGTTCCTTCCAGCGTTGGAAGCGCATTGAGCTGCAGCGGGATGGCCGTACCGTGCTGGGCTGGGTGGAAAGCTACAGCGTGCCTGAGGCCATGCGCCTCGACTGATCGGGAGCAAAAGGCCACCGCCGCCAGTCACACCTCTGGTACCCCATCCATTCCAGAGGAGCGACGCATGTCCGCGATCACCCGTCTTCAGCTCAACGACGGTCACCACATTCCGCAATTCGGTCTGGGGGTCTGGCAGACTCCGGCCGAAGAGACCGCCCAGGTGGTCAAGACGGCCCTCGACCTGGGTTATCGACATATTGATACCGCCGCCATCTATGGCAACGAAGAGGGCGTCGGCCAGGCCATCGCCCAGGCCGGTCTGCCGCGTGACGGGCTGTTCATCACCACCAAGCTGTGGAATGCCGACCAGGGCTACGACAGCGCCCTGCGCGCCTTCGACACCAGTCTGGCCAAGCTGGGCCTGGAGCATGTCGATCTCTATCTGATCCACTGGCCGCTGCCGGAAAAGGGCCTGTTCCTCGACAGTTGGAAGGCGCTGATCGAATTGCGCAACCAGGGTCGGGTGAAGTCCATCGGTGTCTCCAACTTCCGCCAGGCCGACATCGAGACCCTGCTGACCGAGACCGGCGTGGTGCCGGTGGTCAACCAGATCGAGTGCCATCCGCTGCTGCAGCAGCAGGAGCTGCGTGACTTCAACACCTACAAGGGCATCGCCACCGAGGCCTGGAGTCCACTGGCCCAGGGCGGCGAACTGCTCGGTAGCCCGGTACTGCAACAGCTGGCAACCAAGCACGGCAAGACGCCGGCCCAGGTGGTGCTGCGCTGGCACATCCAGCTGGGCAACATCATCTTTCCCAAATCCAAGACGCCCAAGCGCATCGAAGAGAACATGCAGATCTTCGACTTCACCCTGGACGACGATGACCTGCGGCAGATCGCCGGGCTGAATCAGGACAAGCGTCTGGGTCCGGATCCTTCCACCTTCAACGGCTGACGTGCACGGGACGCCGCGATGAGCGGCGTCTCCGTATGCCTGGCGTGCAAGGCGCCAGTGCCTGTATGCTGCGCGGCCCTTTCGGGACCTCTCATGCCGGATCGGCATAGGGCAGGCTACAGCGGCATTAGACATACCCCGTTACCCTCTGGCAAAAGTGTGACGCCTTGGTGCTCCTCGTCCTTTTCGAGCACCGTTTCCGCAGCCTGAACGCACCTTTTGGTTGGGCGTTGCATGCGCTTTGCGCATCACGACCCGGCACGGTGACGTTCGTCCCGAACTCCATCCAAATAGAACAAAGGTGTCGGTACATGACCAAGCCCAAGCTCAGCCTCGCGTGGCAGATTCTCATCGGCCTCGTGCTGGGGATCGCCGTCGGCGCACTGCTCAACCACTTCAGCGCCGAGAAGGCCTGGTGGATCGCGAACGTTCTCAAGCCGGCCGGCGACATCTTCATCCGGCTGATCAAGATGATCGTGGTGCCCATCGTCATCGCCACCCTGGTGGTCGGTATCGCCGGCGTCGGCGACTCCAAGAAGCTCGGTCGCATCGGTCTCAAGACCATCCTCTACTTCGAGATCGTCACCACCCTGGCCATCGTCGTCGGCCTGTTCTTCGCCGACAGCGTGCAGCCCGGTGCCGGTATCGACATGAGCACCCTGGGCACCACCGACATCTCCCAGTACCAGAAGACCACCGCGGAAGTGCAGCATGACCACGCCTTCATCGCGACCATCCTCAACCTGATCCCGTCCAACGTCTTCGCCGCCGTCGCCCGTGGCGAGATGCTGCCGATCATCTTCTTCGCGGTGATGTTCGGCCTGGGCCTGGGCGCCCTGCCGGAAGCCACCCGCGAGCCGGTAGTGCGCGTGTTCCAAGGCATTTCCGAGGCCATGTTCAAGGTCACCCACATGATCATGAATTACGCCCCCATCGGCGTCTTCGCGCTGATCGCGGTGACCGTGGCCAACTTCGGCTTCGCCTCCCTGCTGCCGCTGGCCAAGCTGGTGGTGCTGGTCTACGTGGCCATCGGCTTCTTCGCCCTCGGCGTGCTGGGCCTGGTGGCCAAGCTGTTCGGCTTCTCGATCTTCCGCATCATCCGCATCCTCAAGGACGAGCTGATTCTGGCCTATTCCACTGCCAGCTCGGAAACCGTGCTGCCGCGCATCATCGAGAAGATGGAGGCCTATGGCGCGCCCAAGGCCATCACCAGCTTCGTGGTGCCCACCGGCTACTCCTTCAACCTGGACGGTTCCACCCTCTACCAGAGCATCGCGGCGCTGTTCATCGCCCAGCTCTATGGCATCGACCTGTCGCTGAGCCAGCAGCTGCTGCTGGTGCTGACCCTGATGGTCACCTCCAAGGGCATCGCCGGCGTGCCGGGTGTCTCCTTCGTGGTCCTGCTGGCCACCCTGGGCAGCGTCGGCATTCCGCTGGAAGGCCTGGCCTTCATCGCCGGCGTGGATCGCATCATGGACATGGCGCGCACCGCTCTGAACGTGATCGGCAACGCCCTGGCCGCCCTGGTCATCGCCAAGTGGGAAGGCCTCTACGACGCCGAGAAGGGCGCCGCCTACTGGGCCGCCCTGCCGCACCTGAAGAGCACCGCCAAGGTCGAGGAGCGTCCTCAGGCCACGCGCGGTGAAGCCCTGCGTGACTGAGTGGATCGTTAGCTGAGAACGGAGCCCGGCCTTGTGTCGGGCTCTGTCGTTTCAGCGGTCGAGAATGGCCGCGTAGCCTTCGCGATAGCTGGGGTAGCGGGGCGTCCAGCCCAGCGCCCGGGCGCGGGCGTTGCTGCATCTCTTGCTGCCGGCGCGACGCAACTGGGCTTCGTCGGACCAGAAGGTGATGCCCAGCCGTGCCCGCAGCCAGTCGACCACCTCGTCCAGCGGCGCCGGATCGTCGTCCACGCCCAGATAGAGCGCTTCCAGGGCGACCCCTTCGCGATCCCGTTGCAGCAGCAGTGCCAGCAGGCCGGCGGCGTCCTCGACATGGATGCGATTGCCATACAGCGGCGGCTCGCGGGTCACCCGGGAGCCTTCGCGCACCTGCCGCAGCAGCGCCTCGCGCCCCGGGCCGTAGATGCCGGTCAGGCGGACCACGGTGGCGGGCAGGCCGCTGCCCAGCGCCAGGTCCTCCGCCTCGCGCAGGAGGCGTCCGGAAAAGCGCTCGGGTTCGGCAGGGGCGGTCTCGTCGACCCAGGCGCCGTCGCCCTGGGCATAGACGCCGCTGCTGGAAACGAACAGCAATCGCTGCGGACGCTGGTCGCAGGCGGCCAGCCAGTCCAGCAGGTGGCGTAGGCCGTCGACATAGGCGGCGCGATAGCCGGCTTCGTCATGGTGAGTCGCAGCGGTGGCATAGACCACCTGGTCGATGGGCTCTCGCGGCCAGGCCGCCGGTGGCATGGCGTCGGCCAGATCGCCCGCCACCGGCAGCAACGCGGCGGGGAGGGCGGCGACGTTGCGCCTGAGGCCGAAGACCCGGTGGCCCTGGGCGACCAGTTGCAGGCCGAGACGGCTGCCGACATCGCCGCAACCGGCGATCAGGATGGTGCTCATCGGTGTTTCCCTCTGCAAAGGCCTGGACAGACGGCCAGGGTAGCCTGAGCGTACCCGCGGTCCAACCAGAAGGCGCAGGCAGCTGCCCGTCGCGCTTGGCCGTTGATAGAGACAGCCGCTAAGATTGCCTGGCCACCCATGGAATTTGACTATGACCCTGACTGAACTGCGCTATATCGTCACGCTCGCCCAGGAACAGCACTTTGGCCGAGCTGCCGAGCGTTGCCACGTCAGCCAGCCGACCCTGTCGGTCGGCGTCAAGAAGCTCGAGGACGAGCTGGGCATTCTGATCTTCGAGCGCAGCAAGAGTGCCGTGCGCCTCACCCCCACCGGCGAGGGCATCGTCGCCCAGGCGCAGAAGGTGCTGGAGCAGGCCCAGGGCATCCGCGAACTGGCCCAGGCCGGCAAGAACCAGCTCACCGCGCCGCTGAAGATCGGTGCCATCTATACCATCGGGCCCTATCTCTTTCCGCACCTCATCCCGCAACTCAACCGGGTGGCGCCGGAGATGCCGCTGTACATCGAGGAAAACTTCACTCACCTGCTGCGCGACAAGCTGCGCACCGGTGAGCTGGACGCCGTCATCCTCGCCCTGCCGTTCAACGAGCCGGACGTCCTGACCCTGCCGCTGTACGACGAGCCCTTCTACGTGATGATGCCGGCGCGGCACCCCTGGACCAAGCTCAAGGCCATTCCGCAGAACCAGCTCAGCGACAAGAGCCTGCTGCTGCTGGGCGAGGGTCACTGCTTCCGCGACCAGGTCCTGGAAGCCTGTCCGACCGTGCGCAAGCACGAGGAAAACAAGAATTCCACGGTGGAATCCTCCTCGCTGGAAACCATTCGCCACATGGTGGCCTCGGGTCTGGGCGTCTCGGTGCTGCCGTTCTCGGCGGTGGAGAGTCACCACTATGCCCCCGGGATCATCGAGGTACGGCCTTTCGAGCGGCCGGTGCCCTATCGCACCGTGGCCATCGCCTGGCGCGCCAGCTTTCCGCGGCCCAAGGCCATCGAGGTGCTGGCCGACTCGGTCCGCCTCTGCTCGGTGGCGCGGCCTGAAGCCAAGGGCGTCGTGCAGCCGGCATGAGTGAACTGGCCGCGACGCCGGTCACCGCCCTCAAGGGGGTCGGCGCCGCCCTGCAGGAAAAGCTCGCGCGGGTCGGTCTGGAAACCTTGCAGGACGTGCTCTTCCACCTGCCGCTGCGCTACCAGGACCGCACCCGCATCGTGCCCATCGGCGCCCTGCGGCCCGGTCAGGACGCGGTGGTGGAGGGCATGGTCGCCTCCGCCGAGGTGCTCATGGGTCGCCGGCGCAGCCTGCTGGTGCGGCTGCAGGACGGCAGCGGCACCCTGTCGCTGAGGTTCTTCCACTTCAGCCAGGCGCAAAAGGACGGGATGGCTCGCGGCACCCTGCTGCGCTGCTATGGCGAGGTGCGTCCCGGTGCTTCCGGCCTGGAGATCTATCACCCCGAATACCGCGCCCAGGACGAGAACGCCCCGGCGCCGGTCGAGCAGACGCTGACGCCCATCTACCCGACCACCGAAGGCCTCACCCAGCTGCGCCTGCGCCAGCTCAGCGCCCAGACGCTGGAACGGCTCGGGCCCGAATCCCTGCCCGACTGGCTGCCGCCGGAGATGGCCGAGCACTATCGCCTGGGGCCGCTGGCCGATGCCTTGCGCTATCTGCACCGACCGCCGCCGGATGCGGACCTGGAAGAACTGGCCGAAGGTCGCCACTGGGCCCAGGAACGGCTGGTCTTCGAAGAATTGCTGACCCACCAGCTGTCCCTGCAGCGCCTGCGCGAAACCCTGCGCGCCCAGCGCGCGGTGCCCCTGCCGGCGGCCCGGCGCCTGCCACAGCTTTATCTGGACAACCTCGGCTTCAAACCCACCGGTGCCCAGCAGCGCGTCGGGCGCGAGATCGCCCATGACCTAGCCCAGCCCGAGCCCATGCTGCGCCTGGTGCAGGGCGACGTGGGCGCGGGCAAGACGGTGGTCGCCGCCCTGGCCGCCCTGCAGGCCATCGAGGCCGGCTACCAGGTGGCGCTGATGGCGCCCACCGAGATCCTCGCCGAGCAGCACTTCCTCAACTTCCAGCGCTGGTTCGCCGCTCTGGACATCGAGGTGGCCTGGCTGGCCGGCAAGCTCAAGGGCAAGGCCCGTGCCAGCTCCCTGGAGCGCATCGCCGCCGGGGCACCCATGGTGGTGGGCACCCATGCGCTGTTCCAGGACGAGGTACGCTTCGCCCGCCTGGCCCTGGTGGTGATCGACGAACAGCACCGCTTCGGCGTGCAGCAGCGCCTGGCCCTGCGCCAGAAGGGCGTCGACGGCCGTCTCGCGCCGCACCAGCTGATCATGACCGCCACCCCCATCCCGCGCACCCTGGCCATGAGCGCCTATGCCGACCTGGACACCTCGGTGCTCGACGAGCTGCCGCCGGGGCGGACGCCGGTCAATACCGTGAGCGTCACCGACAGTCGCCGCGAGGAAGTGGTGGAGCGGGTGCGCGCCGCCTGCCACGAAGGCCGTCAGGCCTACTGGGTCTGCACCCTGATCGAGGAATCCGAGGAGCTCACCTGCCAGGCGGCTGAGACCACCTACGAGGAATTGCAGCTGGCCCTGGCTGAATTGCACGTCGGCTTGATCCACGGGCGCATGAAGCCAGCGGAAAAGGCCGCGGTGATGGCCGAGTTCAAGGCCGGCAACCTGCAGCTGCTGGTGGCCACCACGGTGATCGAGGTGGGGGTGGACGTGCCCAACGCCAGTCTGATGATCATCGAGAATCCCGAACGCCTGGGTCTGGCCCAGTTGCACCAGCTGCGTGGCCGCGTCGGGCGGGGCAGTGCGGTCAGCCATTGCGTGCTGCTGTTCCATCCGCCGCTGTCGCAGATCGGCCGCGAACGCCTGGCCATCATGCGCGAGACCAACGACGGCTTCATCATCGCCGAGAAGGACCTGGAGTTGCGGGGGCCCGGCGAGATGCTCGGCACGCGCCAGACCGGCCTGCTGCAATTCAAGGTGGCCGATCTGATGCGCGATGCCCACTGGCTGCCGGCGGTACGCGACGCCGCCCAGGAGCTGCTGGCACGCTGGCCAAGCCATGCCGCTCCGCTGCTGGAGCGCTGGTTGCGCCATGGGCAGCAATACGGCCAGGTTTGACAAAGCTTATACAGACGACGCTACCTACGGAGCCGAATGGTTATACTCCAAGGCGTACGTGAGGAAGAAAATGCCATGACCGATGTAGCGCTCGCTTCGCCCCTCCCTGAGGTCCCTCCTTCGATCCAGCAGTTGCTCGCCCAGTTGAACCTGGCCTATCGGCCGGTCCCGGCGACGACGCGTCAGCCGCAGGCGAACCGGGTGCACACGGTGCTCTTGAGCGACAGCGTCGGCATGCTGCTGGTGCTGTTGCCCGAGAATCAGCTGCTGGACCTGCGCCGGCTGGTGGAATTCACCGGGCGGCAACTGGCGGTGGTGGCGCCGGAGCGGCTGATGCGGACCCTGGAGCGCTACGAATTGGACGTCCTGCCAGGGTTGCCGTCGCTGACCAATTCCCCCTGCCTGTATGACGAGCGCCTGCTGGAGGCACCGCGCCTGCTGTTGGAATCCGGTGAGCGCTCGCTACTGTTGGAAGTGGAAACATCTGACTATCGCTGTCTGCTGAGTCAGGCGACCGCGGGCAGCTTCGGCATCCCGGCGGCCGGTATCCAGCCGAATCTGCGGCAACCGGAGCGAGACGAAGCGGAAATCCTCCATGCCGCCACCGCCTTTACCGCGCGGCGCATCCGCCAGCGTCTGGAAGAGACCCTGGAGATTCCGCCCCTGTCCAAGACCGCGGAAAAGGTCATCAAGCTGCGCGTCGATCCCGAGGCCACGGTGGACGATCTGGCCAATGTGGTGGAGACCGATCCGGCCCTGGCGGCCCAGGTGATCAGCTGGGCGGCTTCGCCCTACTATGCCGCGCCCGGCAAGATCCGCTCGGTGGAAGACGCCATCGTGCGGGTGCTGGGTTTTGACCTGGTGATCAACCTGGCCCTCGGTCTTGCCCTGGGCAAGACCCTGAGCCTGCCCAGCGACCAGGCCCAGCAGGAAACGCCCTACTGGAAACAGGCTATCTACACTGCTGCCCTGATCGAGGGCCTGGCGCGCGCCATGCCGCGCGCGGAGCGGCCGGAAATGGGCCTGGCCTACCTGGGCGGCCTGCTGCACAACTTCGGCTACCTGGTGCTGGCCCATGTCTTTCCGCCGCACTTCTCGCTGATCTGCCGCCACCTGGAGGCCAACCGCCAGCTGGATCACCAGGTCATCGAGCATCACCTGCTGGGCATCACCCGCGAGCAGATCGGCGCGGCCCTGATGCGCTGCTGGGAGATGCCCGAAGAGGTGGTGACGGCGCTGCGCTTCCAGGGCGACCCGGCCTACCAGGGCGAGCAGGCGGTCTATCCCAACCTGATCTTTCTCGCGGTGCAGCTGCTGCGCGGCGAAGGCATCGGCAACGGCCCCGCGCAGGCCATTCCTGAGGATCTCTATGCGCGGCTGAACATAGATCCGGCCAAGGCGCGGGAGTGCATGCAGAAGATCCTCGGTGCTGAGGCCGCCCTGCGCGAGCTGACCGGCCAGTTCAAGTGACCGTCTGGCTGGCCTCCGGCGCTCCAGGCGCCTGAGCCGCAAACGCCAGGCAACAAAAAACCCGCCGAGGCGGGTTTCTTGTTCAAGGGGCGACCAATTACTTGATCTTGCCTTCCTTGTACATGACATGCTTGCGCACGACCGGATCGAATTTCTTGATTTCGATCTTTTCGGGCTTGGTGCGCTTGTTCTTGTCAGTGGTGTAGAAGTGACCGGTGCCGGCACTGGAAATCAAACGGATCAATTCACGCATGACGAATCCCCTTAGAATTTTTCGCCGCGGCTACGCAGCTCGGACAGTACGGTTTCGATACCGCGCTTGTCGATGATACGCATGCCCTTGGCAGAAACGCGCAGACGCACGAAGCGCTTCTCGGATTCTACCCAGAAACGGTGATGCTGCAGATTCGGCAGGAAACGACGACGGGTTTTGTTGTTAGCGTGGGAAACGTTGTTCCCAGTAATCGGACCCTTACCGGTTACTTGGCAAACTCTCGACATGGCTCAGCCCTCATAAACCTCATGCCAAACCCGGCATGGGTTGGCCGCTTGTAACTGTATTGATTCCTGTTTTGACGGGGAGAGCCGGCAAACGCCGGGGACCTGAAGCGGCCATACCCCGAAAAAAGAGCGCTGTTTTATACCAGAAGCACCCAGGGATAACAAGGTAGGGCGACGGATGAAATGCCTACGGACCGGCCGCCGTGTGGGCCTGGCCGGAATGTCAACCGTTCGTCGGTGAGAAGCATTGTGACGGACGGACGGGTGGTCTAGTTTAGAGCGCGTGCCACACTCAATCCACGTCCGCCAGACGGCCGCCCACAGCGCCCTGTCAGCCGCTGCCCGCTAAGCGCGTGTCGTCTGCCCACCTCGGATCTACAAGGAATCGTTCATGCGTTTCGCCGCCTTGCCTCTGCTCTTCGCGCCCCTGCTGGCTCAGGCCGCCACGCTCAGCGTCTGCACCGAAGCCAGTCCGGATGGATTCGACGTGGTGCAATACAACTCCCTGACCACCACCAACGCCTCGGCCGATGTGCTGATGAACCGGCTGGTGGAATACGACGCCAGCGAAGCCAAGCTGGTGCCGAGCCTGGCGCAGAGCTGGACGATCTCCACGGACGGCCTGACCTACGACTTCGCCCTGCGCCCGGACGTGAAGTTTCACCAGACCGACTACTTCACCCCCAGCCGTACCCTGACGGCCGACGACGTGGTGTTCAGCTTCCAGCGCATGCTGGACAAGGATCATCCCTGGCACGCGGTGGCCAAGAGCGGCTATCCCCATGCCCAGTCGATGCAGTGGCCCAAGCTGATCAAGCGCGTGGAAAAGACCAGCGACCTCGGCGTGCGCATCGTGCTCAACAGCCCGGACGCCACCTTCCTGCCGACCCTGAGCATGGGCTTCGCCTCCATCTATTCCGCCGAATACGCCGCTCAGCTGCTCAAGGCCGGCAAGACCGCCCAGCTCAACGACGAGCCCATCGGTACCGGTCCCTTCGTCTTCAAGCGCTATCAGAAGGATGCCGTGGTGCGTTACGCCGCCAATCCGGACTACTTCGCCGGCAAGCCCAAGCTGGATGGCCTGATCTATGCCATCACCCCCGACTCGGCGGTGCGCCTGCAGCGACTCAAGCGCGGCGAATGCCAGATCGCCCTGTCACCCAAGCCCCAGGATCTGCAGAGCGCCCATGAGGACAAGAGCCTGCAGGTGCTGCAGACGCCGGCCTTCATGACCGCCTTCGTGGGTATCAACACCACCCATCCGCCGCTGGACAACATCAAGGTGCGCCAGGCCATCAACCTGGCCTTCGACAAGCAGAGCTATCTGAAGGCGGTGTTCCAGGACACCGCGGTGGCGGCGGACAATGTCTATCCACCCACCACCTGGGGCTACGCCAAGGACGTGCCGGCCTATCCCTATGACCCGGCCAGGGCCAAGGCCTTGCTGGCCCAGGCGGGGCTGAAGGATGGCTTCAAGACCACCATCTGGACGCGCCCCAGCGGCAGCCTGCTCAATCCCAATCCGCAGTTGGGTGCCCAGATGCTGCAGGCCGACCTGAAGAAGATCGGCGTCGATGCCCAGATCCAGGTGATCGAATGGGGCGAATTGATCCGCCGCGCCAAGACCGGCGAACACGATCTGCTGTTCATGGGCTGGGCTGGCGACAATGGCGACCCGGACAACTACCTGACACCGCAATTCTCCTGCGCCTCGGTGCAGTCGGGGCTGAACTTCGCCCGTTATTGCGACAAGACCCTGGATGGCGCCATCAGCAAGGGCAAGACCCTGTCCGACCAGATGGCCCGGGCCACGGTGTACCACCAGGCGCAGCGCATCATCCACGACCAGGCGCTGTGGCTACCGCTGGCTCATCCGACGGTAACGGTGCTGGCCAAGAACGGCGTCGAGGGCTATCAGCCCAATCCCTTCGGGCGGCAGGACTTCAGCAAGGTCAGCGGCGGTCGCTAAAACCGCTTTTGGCGAGCGGTGCGAGGTGCGCGGTCAGCCTAGCGCCAGGGCTGGCCGTCGGTGCGCTCCACCTGCTTGACCTTCTGCTGGATGGCGGCGCGCGCCAGCATATGGGCGCTGACCGGCGCGGTGATGAAGATGAACAGGGCGATCAGCAACTCGTGCAGGCTGAGACCTTCGCCCTGGCTGCTGAAGAACAGCATCGAGGCGATGATGGTGCTGCCCACGCCCAGGGTGGTGGCCTTGGTCGGACCGTGCAGGCGCATGAAGAAGTCCGGCAGCCGGTACAGGCCGATGGCGCCGATGAGGGCGAAGCTGCTGCCGATGAGCAGCAGGGCGCAGATCAGGAGTTCGAGCCAGAAGGGCATGGGGTAGCTCCCTGTTAATCGATGATTTCGCCATGCAGCATATGCTTGCCCAGCGCCACGGTGCCGACGAAACCGGTTACGGCGATGAGCAGCGAGGCTTCGAAGAAGACGTCGGTGGCCAGCCAGATACCGAACAGGATGATGATCGCCAGGACGTTGATGTAGAGGGTATCCAGGGCCAGCACCCGATCCGGGATGTCCGGTCCCTTCACCAGGCGATAGACGTTGAGCACGGCGGCCACGCCCATCATCCCCATGCACAGCAGGGTCACGTAGGTGAGCATTCGAAGATCTCCTTGAGCGGGGCTTCATAGCGCGTCTTGACCTGATGGATCACCGCGTCCTTGTCCGCGACATCGAGACCATGCAGCAGCAGGGTCTTGCGATCACCGCTGAGGCCGGAGGAAACGGTGCCGGGGGTGAGGGATACCACGCAGGCCAGCAGGGTGAGCAGGAATTCGTCCTCGATGTCGATGGGCACCTCGATGAACGCCGGCTTGAGCGCCTCGGTCCGGCCCAGCACCAGGCGGGCGACGTGCAGGTTGGCGACGATGATGTCGTATACCACCATCAGCATGTAGCGCAGCAGGAGGACCGGGCGGCGCAGCCGGGGCGCGTGCAGCAGGAAGTCCTGGCACAGCAGCGGGATGCCCCAGCCAAGCAGCAGACCCAGCAGCAGCTGGCCCAGACTCAGGCTGTTGTTGAGCAGCAGCCAGGTCAGGGTCAGCAACCCGGTGAGCAGTGGGTGCGGTAGCCAGCGTTTCATGGGCCAACCCCCCGGACGATGTCGAAGTAGGGTGTGACGTCCAGCAATTGCCGGGCGGTTTCCAAGGCGTAGCCGTGCAGCGGCGCGGCCAGCGCCATCAGCAGCGGGCTGCCCAGCAGCAGGCCGAGGGTGGCGACGAGCTGGACCGGATCGAGGCGGACGTCCAGGGCGGCGCTGTTGCCGCGCCAGAACAGCGTGGTGCCGGCGCGGGACAGGGCGATGATCATGCCCAGGCCGCCCAGCAGCACCACCGGCCAGATGATCAATGCCGGCCAGGCGGTGCCGGTAGCCTGCAAGAGCATCACCTTGCCGAGAAAGCCGGGGAAGGGCGGCAGGCCGGCGACGGATACCGCACCGAGAAAGAACAGGCCGCCGAGCAGTCGTGGGTGAGCCAGCTGCGGACCGCTGTTGAGGGTATCGCCCTGCGCCCCGCGCTGCTGGGCGATGAGATCCGCCAGCAGGAACAGGGCACCGGCGATCCAGGTGCTGTGCACCAGGTAGAAGAAGCTGGCGGCCAGGCCCGCGACGCTGCCCAGGGCCACGCCGGTCAGCAGCATCCCTACCGAGATGACCACCAGGTAGCCAAGCAGGGCCTTGAGGTGATGGGCCGCCAGGGCGCCGAACACCCCGGCCGCCAGGGTGACCGCCGCCAGCGGCCAGAGCCAGGGCAGGACATAGTGGGCCAGGGGTCCGGCGGCCGTGCCGAATACCAGCAGGAAGACGCGGACGATGGCGTAGAGCCCGACCTTGGTCATGATGGCGAACAGCGCCGCGACCGGGGCGCTGGCGGCGGAATAAGCACTGGGCAGCCAGAAGTACAGCGGCAGGATGGCGCCCTTGAGACCAAAGACCACCAGCAGCAGAAAGCCCGCGGCGGCCAGCAGCGGTGCCTGTTCGGGATCGGCGTTGGCGACCCGGAGGCCGAGGTCGGCCATGTTCAGGGTGCCGAGCAGGCCATAGAGCAGGCCGATGCCGATCAGGAACAGCGCCGAGCCCACCAGGTTGAGCACCACGTAGTGCAGGCCGGCGCGGACCCGGGCGGGGCCGGCGCCATGCACCAGCAGGGCATAGGAGGCGATCAGCAGGATCTCGAAGAAGACGAAGAGGTTGAACAGGTCGCCGGTGAGAAAGGCGCCATTGATGCCCAGCAGCTGGAACTGGAACAGCGCATGGAAATCCGGGCCACGCTTGTCGTCGCCGCGGCAGGCATAGAGCGCCGCCCCGGCGGCCAGCACCGCCACGCTGACCAGCATCAGCGCGGCCAGGCGATCCAGCAGCAGGACGATGCCGAAGGGCGCCGGCCAGTCGCCCAGGGCATAGACCTCCAGCTGACCGCTGTTGGCTCGCTGCAGGAGCAGCAGTGCCAGCGGCAGCAGGGTCCAGGTGGCCAGCAGCGACAGCCCGCGCGCGGTGCTGGCGGACAGCCGCGGACGCATGAGCAGGAAGGCGCCCATGAACAGCGGTACGAGAATCGGCAGGATGATCAAGTGCTTCATCGGCGCGGCTCCTCGCCATCCACGTGGTCGGTACGCAACTCGCCGAGGGCGCGCAGCGACAGGGCCACCACGAAGGCGGTCATGGCGAAGCCGATGACGATGGCGGTGAGCACCAGCGCCTGGGGCACCGGATCGGCTTGCTCGGCGGCCTTGCCGATCACCGCCGGCACGCCGGTGCGCAGGCGGCCCATGGCGAACAGGAAGAGATTGACCGCGTAGGAGAGCAGGGTGAGGCCGAGCACCACCGGATAGAGGCGCGCCCGGAGCAGCAGGTAGACGCCGCTGGCGGTGAGGACCCCAAGGGCCGTGCAGAACAGGATTTCCATGTTAGAGCACCTCCTGGCTGGAGCCGTCCTTGTCCGTCTCGTCCCGGCTGACATGGCCGAGGTTGGAGAGGATCAGGAGGGTGGCGCCGACGACGGCGAGGTAGACGCCGAGATCGAAGATCAGGGCGGTGGCCAGTTCGGTCTTGCCGATCAGGGGGATGGCGAAGTAGTCGAAGGCGGTGGTGAGGAAGGGGTGACCGAAGGCCAGCGAACCCAGTCCGGTCAGGGCGGCGATCAGCACGCCGAGGCCGCAGATGGCGTGGTAGCTGATCGGCAGGCGCCGCTGGGTCCAGGTCACGCCATGGGCCACGTACTGCAGGATCAGGGCGATGGCGGTGATCAGGCCGGCGATGAAGCCGCCGCCGGGCAGGTTGTGGCCACGCACGAAGATGAAGGCCGATACCAGCAACGCCAGCGGCAGCAGCACTCGCGCCACGTTGTTGAGGATCATCGGGTGGCTGTCGCGCGACCAGGGCGTGCCCTTGGGGTCGACCAGCGGATGCGGCAGGTGCAGGTGCTTGAGCAGGCCGTAGACGCCGGCGGCGGCGATGGCCAGCACGGTGATCTCGCCGAGGGTGTCGAAACCACGGAAGTCCACCAGGATGACGTTGACCACGTTGTAGCCACCACCCCCGGACACCGAGTTAGCCAGGAAGAAGTCGCCGATGCCCTCGTAGGGGCGGGTCAGCACGGCATAGGCCAGCAGCGCCACCAGCAGGCCCAGGCCGCCGGCCAGCAGGACGTCGCGCAGGCCGCGCAGGCTGCTGGATTCGATGGGGGTGCGATCCGGCATGAAGAACAGCGCCAGCACCAGCAGGATGACCGTCACCACCTCCACCGACAGCTGGGTCAGGGCCAGGTCCGGAGCCGAGTAGCGGGCGAACAGCAGCGAGACGATCAGGCCCACGGTGCTCAGGGTCATCAAGGCCTTGAGCCGGTTGCGGTGGAAGAACACCGTCAGCACCGCGGTCAGCATCAGGATGCCCAGGCCCAGGGCGGTGAGCGGATCGAAGGGCGACAGCGCGACCGGACCGTGGAGGCTGTCCAGCCCCGACAGTGCCGCCACCAGCAGCACCAGGGTGGCCGCCAGCATCAGCGCGATGTAGCCCTGCAGCGAGCCGCTTTCCAGGCGCCCGGTGAGCCGCTGGGCGAAGCCGATCAGCCGGTTCAGGCTCTGCTCGAAGACCAGGCGGGCGTCGACGTCGGGCAGTCCCTCCTGCCAGCGGAACAGGGGCTGGCGGAAGGCATAGACCAGTACGCCGCCGACCATGGCCAGGATGCTCATCACCAGGGCGGTGTTGAAGCCGTGCCAGATGGCCAGGCTGTAGTCGGGCAGGCTGCCGCCAAGGGCGGCGCTGGCACCTGCGGCCAGCAGCGGCGCCACGGTGTAGCCCGGTACTACGCCCACCAGCAGGCAGAGCAGCACCAGGATCTCCACCGGGATCTTCATGTAGCGCGGCGGTTCATGAGGCGGGTAGTGGGGCAGGTCGCGTGGCTCGCCGTTGAAGAAGACGTCGTGGATGAAGCGCAGCGAATAGGCCACCGAGAAGACCCCGTAGAGCACCGCCACCGCCGGCACGACCCAGCTGAAGCTGCCGAACAGGCCGTGATTGAGGGTCTCGTTGAAGAACATCTCCTTGCTCAGGAAGCCGTTGAGCAGGGGCACCCCGCCCATGGCCGCGGCGGCGACCATGGCCAGCACCGCGGTATGCGGCATGTAGCGCCAGAGCCCGGCCAGGCGGCGCATGTCGCGGCTGCCGGTCTCGTGGTCGATGATGCCGGCGGCCATGAACAGCGAGGCCTTGAAGGTGGCGTGGTTGAGGATGTGGAACACCGCCGCCACGGTGGACAGCTGGGTGTCGAGGCCGAACAGCAGGGTGATCAGGCCGAGATGGCTGATGGTGGAGTAGGCCAGCAGGCCTTTGAGGTCGTGCTGGAACAGCGCCAGGATGGCGCCCACCACCAGGGTGGTGAGGCCGGTGAGGGTGACGATGTAGAACCACCACTCCGAATCGGCCAACGCCGGATAGAGCCGCGCCAGCAGGAAGACCCCGGCCTTGACCATGGTCGCCGAGTGCAGATAGGCCGATACCGGCGTCGGCGCGGCCATGGCCTGGGGCAGCCAGAAGTGGAAGGGAAATTGCGCGGACTTGGTGAAGACGCCCAGCAGCACCAGGATCAGCGCCAGCGGATAGAGGGCATGGCCGGTGATCAGCGGGCCGGCGGCGAGCACGTCGGTCAACTCGAAGCTGCCGACGATATGGCCGATCAAGAGGATGCCGGCGAGCAGGGCCAGGCCGCCGCCGCCGGTGACGGTCAGGGCCATGCGCGCGCCCTGGCGGGCTTCCTTGCTGTGGCTCCAGAAGCCGATCAGCAGAAAGGACGACAGGCTGGTCAGCTCCCAGAACACCATCAGCAGCAGCAGGTTTTCCGCCAGCACCACGCCCAGCATGGCGCCCATGAACAGCAGCAGGTAGGCGAAGAAGCGGCCGACCGACTCGTCCTTGCCCAGGTAATAGGTGGCATAGAGGATCACCAGCAGGCCCATGACCAGGATCATCAGGGCGAACATCAGGCCCAGGCCGTCCAGGCGCAGGCTGAGGTTCAGGCCCAGGGCCGGCAGCCAGTCCAGTCGCTGCAGCAGCACGGCGCCGTCGAGCACGGCCGGCAATTGCGTGGCCAGCAGGGCCAGGGCTACGGCAGGCGCTATGGCGGTACCCAGGGCACAGGCACGCCGCCCGAAGCGATTAGTCGCCAGCGATAGCAGTGTTCCTAGAAAGGGCAACGCGATGATCAGCGCCAATACCATGCCTGCATCCTTTAGCTGAGCGCCTCACGGCGGTGGATAGATGGGGCTCCCTCGAGACCTCGAGCGGCATTCGATGCGTCCACGCAGAGATCGCCAAGACGGCGAGAGGTGTCGGAATCGATCTTCGAGTTTCGTACAAGAACCGAAGGTTTAATAACCTAAGGTGATAATAAAAGAGAGACCACAAAATCCTAGCCCTGTCTCCCTTACAAAATATTAGGAAACAGGCACGCCGTGTCCAGCACGGGTCTCAAACACCTGGCAGGCGCTGTGCGGGTGTCACTAAGACCTCTAATACGGGCTTTTGCTCAGATCTGTGCGGAGGAGGGCACCCGGTGCGGCACCCTGGGCGCCGCACCGGGTAGTGCGAAGAAAAAACCCGACACGCCAAAGGAGCAAGAGAACACGCGTGTCGGGGTAAGCGCCAGCGTCAGAGCGCCGGCGCGGGGGAAGCGTTACCCTGGGCGAGACGGGCGGGCTGCACGTCCCAGCCGCCACCCAGGGCCTTGTAGAGGGCGACGATGCCGCGATAGAGCTCGATCTCGCCTTGGGCCTGCTGGTCCTCGGCGGCCAGGCGTTCGCGCTGGGCATCGAGCAGTACCAGGAAGTCGGTGCCGCCTTCGCGGTAGCGGATCTCGGCCTGGTCGGCGGCGGCGCGACTGGCCACCGACTGGCGGATCAGCGCCTGCAGGCGTTCCTGGCGACGGCCATAGTCGCTGAAGGCGTTGGCGCTCTCTTCCAGGGCGGTCAGCACCTGCTGCTCGTAGTTGGCCAGGGCCTCGTCGGAACCGGCACGGGCGCCGCGCAGGCGGGCGCGCACGCTGCCCAGGTCGAAGGCGGCCCAGCTGATGCTCGGGCCGAGGCCCCAGGCGCGGGCGGCACTACTGCCGATCTGCGAGCCGCGTCCGGCGGTGAAGCCGAGAAAGCCCGAGAGGCTGACCCGCGGGAAGAGGTCGGCGGTGGCCACACCCACGTCGGCGGTGGCGGCGGCCAGCCGGCGTTCGGCGGCCGCCACGTCCGGACGGCGGCGCAGCAGTTCGCCGGGATCGCCGATGGGCAGGCGCTTGGCGATGGCCGGCAGGGCCTTGGGTGAGAGATCCACGCTGAGGGCATCCGGGCGCTGGCCGAGCAGGGTGGCGATGCGGTTGCGCGCGCGGGTGGCCTGGGCCTGGAATTCCGGCAGGCTGGCTTCGGTGGCCGCCAGGCGCGCTTCGCTGCGCTGCACGTCCAGGTCGCTGCCCATGCCTTCGTCCCTCAGGGTCACGGTCAGACGCCGGGCCTCGCGCTGGTTACCCAGGTTGTCACGGGCGATGCGTTCGCGCAGCTGGGCGCCGCGCAGGTCGCCATAGGCGTCCACCAGTTCGGCGATCAGACTGACCTGCAGGCCAGCGAGGTCGGAGGCCGCGGCTTCGGCGCGGGCATCGCTGGCTTCCAGGGTATGCCGGACGCGACCGAACAGGTCCAGCTCCCAGGCCATGTCCAGGCCCAGGTCATAGCGCTCGCTGTTGACGCGCTCTTCGGTCAGACCGGGCTGCTGCGCCTTGCCGAGCTGGCTGCTGGCGCGGCTGGTGACCGTGGGGTAGAGATCGTTGGCGTCGTCATCGCGCAGGGCGCGGGCGGCACGCAGCCGGGCGAAGGCGGCGCGCAATTCACGGTTGCCGTCCAGGCTGCTGGCGACCAGGGCGTTGAGGGTCGGGTCCTCGAACTGGCGCCACCAGAGCGTCTCGAAGCGACCCTGGTCATAGACCGCGGATTGCTGACTGGCCTTGAGTTGGGCCGGTGCCGGGGTAGGCGCCTGGTAGTGCGGGCCGACGGCGCAGGCGGAAACCGCCAGCGCCAGCAGCAGGGGAGCGAAAGCCTTCATGCCTGGGCCTCCTGAGCAACGGCGGAACGGGCCTGGCGACGCTCGACGAAGGCGCGCACCAGCACATAGAACAGCGGCGTGAGCAGCAGCCCGAAGAAGGTCACCCCAAGCATCCCGGAGAACACCGCGACGCCCATGGCATGACGCATCTCGGCGCCGGCACCAGTGGAGGTCACTAGGGGCACCACACCCATGATGAAGGCGAAGCTGGTCATCAGGATGGGTCTCAGGCGCAGGCGGCAGGCCTCCAGCACCGCGGCGACGCGGTCCTTACCGGTGGCCTGCTGGTCCTTGGCGAACTCGACGATGAGGATGGCGTTCTTGCACGCCAGGCCCACCAGCACGATCAGGCCGATCTGGGTGAAGATGTTGTTGTCGCTGCCGGCCAGGATCACCCCGGTGATGGCCGAGAGCAGGGTCATGGGCACGATCAGGATCACCGCCAGCGGCAGACTCCAGCTCTCGTACTGGGCGGCCAGTACCAGGAAGGCCAGCAGCACGCAGAGCGGGAAGACCAGCAGGGCGGTATTGCCGGAGAGGATCTGCTGGTAGGTCAGCTCGGTCCATTCGAAGGTCATGCCGTTGGGCAACTCCTGCTTGAGCAGCGCCTCGATGGCCGCCTGGGCCTGGCCGGAGCTGTAGCCCGGGGCCGGCGCGCCGTTGATCTCGGCGGTCAGGAAGCCGTTGTAGTGCATCACCCGGTCAGGCCCCGCGGTATCGCTGATCTTGACGAAGGTGGACAGGGGCACCATCTCGCCGCGGTCGTTGCGCACCTTGAGCTGGCCGATCTGCTCGGGCTCCAGGCGGAAGCGCTGGTCGGCCTGGACGTTGACCTGGAAAGTACGGCCGAAGCGGTTGAAGTCGTTGGCGTAGACCGAGCCCAGGTAGGCCTGCAGGGTGTCGAAGATGGCGTCTATGGGCACCCCGTGGGTCTTGGCTTTCTCGCGATCGATGTGGGCATCAATCTGCGGCACGTTGACCTGGTAGCTGGTGAACAGCGACTCCGGTGCCAGTTGCGGCAACTGCCGCGCCTTGGCCAGCACGCTCTGGGTCTGGGCGTAGAGTTCTTCGTAACCCAGGTTGCCGCGGTCCTCCACCTGCAGGCGGAAGCCGCCGATGCTGCCCAGTCCCTGCACTGGTGGCGGCGGGAAGATGGCGATGATGGATTCCTGGATGGCGGCGAACTCCCCGTTCAGCTGGGCGGCGATGGCGCCGGCCGACAGCGAGGGATCACGGCGCTCCTCGAAGGGCTTCAGGGTCACGAAGACGATGCCGCTGTTGGGGCTGTTGGTGAAGCCGTTGATGGACAGGCCGGGGAAGGCCACGGTGCTTTCCACGCCCGGGTGCTTGAGGGCGATGGCCGACATGCGGCGGATGACCTCTTCGCTGCGATCCAGGGTGGCGGCGTCGGGCAGCTGGGCGAAGGCCACCAGGTACTGCTTGTCCTGGGGCGGCACGAAGCCGGTCGGCGTCTTCACCAGGCCCAGGCCGGTCAGGCCCAGCAGCACCACATAGAGCACCAGCACGATGGAGCCGCCGCGCAGCACCCGGCGCACGGCGCCGACGTAGCCGTGGCTAGCCTTGTCGAAGAAGCGGTTGAAGGGGGCGAACAGCCAGCCGCCGAACAGCCGGTCGAGCAGCCGCGAGAAGCGGTCCTTGGGCGCGTCGTGGCCCTTGAGCAGTACCGCGGCCAGGGCCGGCGACAGGGTCAGGGAGTTGAAGGCCGAGATCACCGTGGAGATGGCGATGGTCAGGGCGAACTGGCGATAGAACTGCCCGGTGAGACCGGAGATGAAGGCGGTCGGCACGAACACCGCGCAGAGCACCAGGGCGGTGGCGATGATCGGACCGGTGACCTCGCCCATGGCGCGCCGGGTGGCGGCCACCGGATCGAGGCCGAGGCCGATGTTCCGCTCGACGTTTTCCACCACCACGATGGCGTCGTCCACCACGATACCGATGGCCAGCACCAGGCCGAACAGCGACAGCGCATTGAGCGAGAAGCCGAAGGCGTGCATCACCGCGAAGGTGCCGATCAGCGACACCGGCACCGCCGCCAGCGGAATGATGGAGGCGCGCCAGGTCTGCAGGAACAGGATCACCACCAGCACCACTAGGATGATGGCTTCGAACAGGGTGTGCACCACGGCCTCGATGGAGCCGCGCACGAAGATGGTCGGGTCGTAGACGATCTCGTAGTCCATGCCCTGGGGGAAGCTCTGCTTGAGCTCGGCCATTTTGGCGCGCACCTGGTTGGACAGGTCGATGGCGTTGCTGCCGGGGCGCTGGAAGATCGGGATGGCCACCGCCGGCTGGTTGTTCAGCAGGGATCTCAGGGCGTACTGGTTGGAGCCCAGTTCGATGCGGGCGATGTCGCGCAGCCGGGTGATCTGGCCGTCGCTGCCGGCGCGCACGATGATGTTGGCGAATTCTTCCTCATCCACCAGGCGGCCCTGGGTGTTGATGGCCAGCTGGAAGCTGGTGCTGCCGGGGGCCGGCGGTGCGCCGAGGGCACCGGCGGCGACCTGACGGTTCTGCTCGCGGATGGCGGTGACCACGTCGCTGGCGGTCAGGCCGCGCGAGGCCACCTTGTCCGGATCGAGCCAGACGCGCAGGGAATAGTCGCCCATGCCGAACAGCTGGACATCGCCCACGCCGTCCAGTCGCGCCAGTTCGTCCTTGACGTTGATCAGGGCGTAGTTGGACAGATAGAGCATGTCGTAGCGCTGATCCGGCGAGGTCAGGTGCACCACCATTGCCAGGTCCGGCGAGGCCTTGTCGGCGGTCACGCCGAGGCGCTGCACCTCTTCCGGCAGCTTGGGCAGGGTGCGGGTGACGCGGTTCTGCACCTGCACCTGGGCGGTATCCAGGTTGGTGCCCAGGGCGAAGGTGATGGTCAGGGTCAGCTTGCCGTCGGCGGTCGACTGGGACGACAGGTAGAGCATGTGCTCCACGCCGTTCATGGCCTGCTCCAGAGGCGCGGCGACGGTCTCGCCGATCACCTTGGGGTTGGCGCCGGGGAAGGTGGCACGCACCACCACGGTGGGCGGGACTACCTCGGGGTATTCGCTGATCGGCAGCTGGAACAGAGAGATGGCCCCGCCGATCAGGATGATCAGCGAGAGCACGGCGGCGAAGATCGGCCGGCGGATGAAGAACTGGGAGAAGTTCATCGGAGCAGTCCTTGAGCGAAAGGCGTGCAGAGGCGCAGCCATCGCGGCCATGGGCCGCTCCTACAGGTACGGATGCCACTGTAGGAGCGGTCGCAGTGGCGAACCACCATGACCGCGATACCGCGATGCCTGGACGGGTGAAAGTCTGAAACGGGTCGGGGTGGAGCCTGGGGTCTAGCGACTACCCACCTTGAGCGGCTGGGTGGGCGCCGGCAGGCTGGCCAGGACCGCGTCACGCTGGCGCTTGAGGGCGGCCAGGGTGGTGGCATCGGCCATGGGCACCGACTGGGCGTCGACGGTCATGCCCGGGCGCACCCGCTGCAGGCCGTTGACCACGATGCGATCGCCGGCTTCCAGCCCCTTGCGCACGATGCGCAGGCCTTCCAGGCGCGGACCCAGGTCGACGGTGCGATAGGCCGTCTTGCTCTGGCCATCCACCACCAACACGAATTTCTTGCCCAGGTCGGTGCCTACGGCGGCGTCCTGGATCAGGGTGCCTTCGTAGGTGCCGCTGCCCACCAGCCGCAGCCGGGCATAGAGCCCCGGGGTGAAGCGGCCGTCGGCGTTGTCGAACACGGCGCGGCCATGGATGGTGCCGGTGCGTGGATCGAGCTGGTTGTCCATGAAGTCCATGTGGCCTTCGTGGGAGAACGCGTCCTCGTTGGACAGTGCCATGTAGACCGGGCTGGCCGCGCCGCGTTGACCCTGGCGGGCGAGGGCCTGCTGCTTGAGGAAGACGCGCTCGTCGGCGTCGAAATAGGCATAGACCTTGTCGGTGGAGACCAGGGTGGTGAGGCGGGTGTCGCCGGCGTTGACCAGGTTGCCGGCGGTGACCTCGGCACGGCCGACGCGGCCGTCGATGGCGGCGCGCACCTCGGTGAAGCCCAGATTCAGGCGCGCGGCGTCCAGTTGCGCCTGGGCGGCGGCGACGCTGGCCTTGGCTTCCTGGGCGGCGCTGCGGCGGGCCTCGACGATTTCCGCGGAGATGGCGTTGCTGCTGCGCAGACGTTCGCCGCGGGCGGCTTCGTCGGCGGTGCGGCTGGCGTTGGCGCGGGCCTGTTGCAGCTCGGCTTCGAGGCGCTTGACCTCGGCCTGGAAGGGCCGCGGATCGATCTGCAGGAGGAGGTCGCCGCGCTTGACCCGGGCACCCTCGTGGAAGAGGACGCGGTCGACGTAGCCGGAGACGCGCGGACGCACCACCACGGATTCCGGCGCTTCCAGCCGGCCGGTCACCTCGTCCCATTCCACCACCGGCTGGCGCAGCACCTCGGCGGCGCTCACCTTGGGCGCGGGCGGCGCGGCGCTGGCCTGGGGATGGGAATCGCCGCAGGCGGCGAGGAATAGCGTAGAGGTCAGGGCCAGGGGGCCGAGGGTTTTCGCGAAAAGATCCATGTTCGAGTCCGCCCGAGGTGGAAAGAGGTCAGGGAGGCGAGTCTGCCGCCGGGTAAGGTCGGCGACGAATCGAAGGGCTCGAACTTATTTATCGATGGCGATGATGGTTTTGCTGTAGGTATCGCTGGCGGTGATGGCCCTTGCTGGAAAGGGCCGCGGTTGAGCCCTTCTGCCGAATCAAGAGCAGAATCCGTTTCTCAAAGGCTGTCCGGATCGCCAATGAACATCTGGATGCGCGACCTCAGCCAGCGCTCGCCGGGGTCGTGATCCTGGGCACCGCTCCAGGCCATGGGCAATTCATGGCCGCCGTCGTTCAGCTCGGCGGGCGGGTCTTCGTAGCGAAGGCCGCCGGTGCTGGCCAGCAGGCGTGCGGTGTAGTCCGGCACCATCACCAGCAGATCGGTTTCCGCCAGCAGCGAGCCCAGGCCGTTGAACTGGGGCACCGCCAGCACCACCCTGCGCTGGCGGCCGAGCTTGTCGAGCAATTCGTCGATATAGCCGGTGAGGTCGCCGGCATAGGACACCAGGGCATGGGGGCGGGCGCAGTATTCGTCCAGGGTCAGGCGCCCGGGCTTGCTGTCGGCGCGCAGTACCTTGAAGCCGAAGCGGCGCACCGGGCGGCGCTTGGCATTGGCTGGCAATTCCTCGGTATAGCCCACCGCCACGGTGATCTCGCCGGAGGCCAGCATGCCGGCGGCGGTCAGGTAGTTCATTCGCCGCACCACCAGGGTGGTGCCCGGCGCCTCGATGCGGATGCGCCTGAGCAGCGGCGGCAGCAGGGCGAATTCGACGTCGTCGGATAGGCCGACGCGAAACACCCGGTCGGCGCTGGCCGGCTCGAAACTCTGGGTCCGGCTCACCGCGCTGGAGATTTGGTCAAGGGCCGGCGACAGCAGGGCGGCGATCTCCTGGGCCCGGGGGGTCGGCTCCATGCTGCGCCCGGTACGCACGAACAGCGGATCGTCGAACAGGGTGCGCAGTCGCGCCAGGGCGGCGCTGATGGCCGGCTGGCCGAGAAACAGCTTTTCCGCGGCACGAGTGACGCTGCGCTCGAGCATCAGGGTCTCGAACACGATGAGCAGGTTGAGGTCGACGCGGCGCAGATCGGTACGGTTCATTCAGGCCCCGATAGGGAGTGGATCGATACCCCCGATGTCCATTATCGATGGGGATGCATAGAATCCTAAGGCAAGGCTGGTTAGAGTCCTAGCCATAAGCAGTCCGCCTCGGCAACGGTTCCGGGGTCGGCATCAACGCGAGGTAGTGCCATGTCCCGCCTGATCCAGTTCACCCAATTCGGCCCGCCGGAGGTGCTCGCCTGCATCGACCGGCCCACGCCCGTGGCGGGGCCAGGCGAGGTGCTGGTGCGGGTAGAGGCCATCGGCGTGAGCTGGTACGACGTGCTCTGGCGGCAGAATCTGGCTCCTGAGCAGGCCGTGCCCCCGGCCGGTCTCGGCTGCGAGCTGGCCGGGGTGGTCACCGCCCTGGGCGAAGGCGTGGCCGACCTGGCGGTGGGCGATCGCGTGGCCAGCTTTCTCGGCCACGACATCAATCGCTATCCGGCCTATGGCGACGACCTGGTCTATCCGGCCACCTCCCTGGTGCGCTACCCGGACGTGCTCACCCCGGTGGAAGCCGCGGTGCACTACAATCCGCTGCTCACCGTCTATACCGCGCTGATGCACCAGGCGCGGCTGCAGCCCGGCGAATGGGTGCTGATCACCGATGCCAGTCGCTGTTGCGGTCCGGCCTCCATCCAGCTGGCCAAGGCCCTGGGTGCCCGGGTCATCGCCAGCACCCACGACGCCGCCGACCGTGACTACCTGCGCGAACTGGGCGCGGAAAGGGTCATCGCCGCCGAGGAAGAGGATCTGGTCAGCCGCATCGCCAGCATCACCGACGGCGTTGGCGTGCACGTGGCCCTGGATGCCCTGGGCGGTCCGCAACTGGCGCTGCTCGGCGAGGCCATGGCGCCCCGCGGCCGGTTGCTGCTCTACGGCCTCAATGGGGGCAACCAGACCCCGCTGCCGGCCTGCGCGGCCTTCAAGAAGAAATTCAAGCTCTACATCCACTGCGTGCAGGATTTCACCGGCCAGCCGGAGATGGGCCTGGAAGCCGATTGTGCCGCGGTGCGGGAAGCCTTGCAGCACATCGACCAACTGACCCGTGATCGCCTGCTCAAGGCGCAGATCAAGCAGGTCTTTCCCTTCGCGCAGTTCGTCGAAGCCCATCGCTGCATGGAGCAGTGCCCTACCCGCGGTCGCGTCGTCCTCAGCGTCGAGTGACGGGCCAGGCAATAAAAAACCCACGCCAAGGCGTGGGTTTTTTCATGGCCGGTCGCCCTTGCAGGTCGCCTAGGCCGTGGCTTTCTTTTGCAGCGGCGGCGTGGCGCGATTGACTCGCGTCTTGGCGCCAAAGAAGGCCACGCTGAGGAAGTGCAGCGGACTGATCCGTTCCAGCACCAGCTTGAGCGCCACCGGCAGGAACAGACCCATGACCATGCTGACGGTGAACACCACCCAGGTGTCGTGCACCTGCAGCTTGTTCAGCACGATGCGAGCCCCGGCGGTGCCGAAAACGTGGAACAGGTAGATCTCGAAGGAGAAGTACCCTAACCAGGCCAGCGGCTTGAAGTAGAAGCGGCGGGCGATCAGCAGGCTGATGGCGGCAAGACCCAAGGCGGTACCGATGATGGCCATGTCGGTCTCGTCGAGATCGACCAGTTCGAACAGATAGGCCTGGTCCATGGCCACCAGGATCACCAGGGCCACGGCCATGGTCACGACATTGCGTTGGGTGATGAGCTGCGCGCCGAAGCGGTAGAGACCCAGGCCCAGCAGGAAGAAGGGGAACAGCTGCACCGCTTTGTAGAGGCTGAACAGGTCCGGGAAGCTCTCCCAGGCGAAGGACGCCGCCAGGGCCACGGCGAACACCAGGCCGAAGTTGCGCAGGGTCAGCAGCAGTCCGGCCTTTTCCAACAGGGCGATCACCACGAAGATGCAGAAGATCGACTGCAGGAACCAGAAGTGCGCGTAGCTGAAGAAGTAGATGCTGAAGATGTCGGTCAGCTGCGGCTTGTAGTTGGTGTTGGGCACCGCCATCTGCAAGGCGAAGAACAGCGTCGACACCACCAGCAGAGGAATGCCGATGCGTTTGAACTTACCCTGGTAGAAGCGTGACAGGTCGCTGCCGGTATTCACCGGGCGCAGCGCATAGACGTAACCGGAGATGGCGGTGAACAGCGGCATCCGTACGTAGACGAGAGAATCGTAGAGATAGCGCAGCACGGAGTCGTCCGGCACCTTCATGCCAAGGGTGGACGAACTGCCGATCACGTGGCCCGCTACCATCAGAAACAGCGCCAGTCCGCGGATCGTCTCGATGCGCAGATCCTTTTCAGGCGTGGTCTTGGTCATGCTGAGTCCTCTGTACTAGCTAAGCGAGACAGCGTCTCCACGGGCGTGGGGAACGGATGTCGGCGCATCAGATCATCTGAGCCCGGTGAGCTTAGGCTAGTTCGTTAGCTTCCTTGCTGTAGCGGCGGGAAAACTCCGGCTTTTCTTGCGCTGCATCACTTTTCTGTGAAGCGATTACTAGAAGTGTGAACTTGCAACGGCGGCGAACAACGTTGATTCAGATGGCATTGTGCCAGGCTTAAGGTGTTCTTAAGCCAGCTTGCGCTAGGCCAGCGGCGGCCAGGGCAGGCCGCCGTGGCTTGGCTCAGACGAAGGCCTTGCCGTCCAGAATCGCCTTGCGCCAGCGGGTGATACGCACTTCGCCAGGCAGCCCGGCAGTGGTGAAGGGATCGCGGGCGATGAAGGCTTCGGCCTCGGCGCGGGTTTCCACATCGACGATATAGACGCTGCCGCTGGCGGTCTCGCCGTCATCGCTGAGCTTGGCACCGCAGGCCAGCAGGGCGGCGGCGTTCTCGCGCAGGAAATCCAGGTGAGCCGGGCGATGCTGCTGGCGCAGGGCCAGGCTGTCCGGCTTGTCGAAGGTCTCGATCAGAAAAGGCATGGCGGGCTCCGATAGGCTCGGCGGCCCCGATGGCCGCCGCTGGCGCAGGGTGGCGCGATCCTGGGGCCAGCGTCAATCGGACCTTGGCCGGCCATCGATGCCTGGCCTGGGCATAGCCTTAGCAGAGAAATGTATTAAACATTCAGGTCTAGATAGGCCAGGCTGACCTTTCCAAATGGAATATAAGGAAGGTCACCATGGTTCGTTCCTCTCTCCGACGATGGCTGGCGCAGGGCGCCGTTCTGCTAGCCGCGCTCGGTGTGCTCGCTCCGGTACAGGCCGCCGACCAGCCATTGCGCATCGGTTATCAGAAGGGCGGCGGTCTGCTGGCCGTGCTCAAGGCCCAAGGCACCCTTGAGCAGGCCCTAGGGGCCCAGGGCTATCAGGTGAGCTGGCGCGAGTTCCAGGCTGGGCCGCAATTGCTGGAAGCCCTCAATGCCGGCAGCATCGACGTCGGTTATACCGGCTCCCCGCCACCGATCTTCGCCCAGGCGGCGGGGATCGATCTGGTCTACCTGGGCGCCGAACCGGCCAGCGAGGCGGTGGAGGCCATCCTGGTGCCGGACGGTTCGCCGATCCGCGACGTCGCCGAACTCAAGGGCAAGAAGGTGGCCGTGCAGAAGGGGTCGAGCGCCAACTTTTTGCTGGTCGCGGCCCTGGAGAAGGCCGGGCTGAGCTTCAAGGACATCCAGCCGGTCTATCTGCCGCCGGCCGATGCCCGCGCCGCCTTCGTCAACGGTTCGGTGGACGCCTGGGTGGTCTGGGATCCCTATCTGGCGGCCATCCAGCAAGGCCAGCCGGTGCGAGTGCTGGCCGACTATAAAGGCCTGCTGCACGCCAACAGCTTCTATGAGGGTTCGCGGCGCTTCGCCGATGCCCATCCCGAGGCGATCCGCCTGTTGCTGGCGGAACTGGCCAAGGCCGGTGCCTGGGCCAATGCCCACAAGCCGGAAGTGACGCGCATCCTGGCCGAGCAGATCGGGCTGCCGGAAGCGGTGATCGCCACCTGGCAGGCACGCACCCGCTACGGGGTGACGGCGCTGACGCCGGAAATCATCGCCACCCAGCAACAGACCGCCGACATCTTCAAGGCCCAGGGGCTGATTCCCCGGGCGGTGGATGTCAGTCAGGCGGTCTGGCAGGCGCCCTAGGACGGCTAGGCGCGACGAGGCAGCAGGTAGCCCAGCAGAAACATCCCGGCGGCGGCCACCACCACCGAGGGTCCGGCCGGGGTGTCCTGGTACCAGGATAGGGTCAACCCCAGGCACACGGCGGCCATGCCCAGCAGGCTGGCGCCACAGGCCATCTGCTCGGGACTGCGGGCGTGGCGCTGGGCCGTGGCGGCGGGGATGATCAGCAGCGAGGTGATCAGCAGAACCCCGACGATCTTCATGGCCACGGCGATGACGATGGCCACCAGCAGCATCAGCGCCAGGCGGATCCAGGTCACCGGCAGGCCTTCGACCTGGGCCAGTTCCTCGTGCACGGTGATGGCCAGCAGCGGGCGCCACAGACAGGCCAAAGCCACCAGCACCACGGCGCTGCCGCCGAGGATCCAGCGCAGATCACTGGGTCCCACGGCCAGCAGATCACCGAACAGATAGCTCATCAGGTCGATCCGCACCTCGTGCATGAACGACAGCGCCACCAGGCCCAGTGACAGGGTGCTGTGGGCGAGGATGCCGAGCAGGGTGTCGGCGGCCAGGCCGCGACGGCGCTGCAACACCACCAGCACCACCGCCAGCGCCAAACAGCCGACAGTGACGGTCAGGGTCGGGCTGACATCCAGCAGGAAGCCCACGGCGACCCCGAGCAGGGCGGCATGGGACAGGGTGTCGCCGAAGTAGGCCATGCGCCGCCAGACCACGAAGGAGCCGAGGGGGCCGGCGACGAGGGCGAGGGCGAGACCGGCGAGCAGGGCATACAGCAGGAAATCAGCCATGCTTGCAGTGGGCTCCATGGACGTGCGGCGTCTTGATCACGCTGCCATGCAGGTCGTGGGCGTGATCGTGGTGGTGGTGATAGACGGCGAGGTTGCGCGCGCTCTGGCCGAACAGTGCCTGGTAGGCCGGATCGCCGCTGACCTGCTCGGGGTGCCCGGAGCAGCAGACGTGGCGATTCAGGCAGATCACCTGATCGGTGGCGCCCATCACCAGGTGCAGATCGTGGGAGACCATCAGCACGCCGCAACCATGACGCTCGCGCAACTGGCCGATCAGCCGGTACAGCTCGCTCTGGCCATTGATGTCGACGCCCTGCACGGGTTCGTCGAGCACCAGCAACTCGGGTTGGCGGAGCAGGGCGCGGGCCAGCAATACCCGCTGCAACTCGCCGCCGGAAATGCTCTGCAAGGGGCTGTCGATGACGCCCTCGGCGCCCACTTCGCCCAGGGCGGCCAGGGCGCTGGCGCGGGTCACCCCCGGCACCAGGCGCAGGAAGCGCAGCACCGACAGCGGCAGGGTGGCGTCCACCTGCAGTTTCTGCGGCATGTAGCCGATGCGCAGCCGCGGGCGGCGCCAGACGCTGCCGCGATCGGGCGTGAGCAGCCCGAGCACGCTGCGCACCAGGGTGGTCTTGCCGGCGCCATTGGGGCCGATGAGGGTGACGATGCGGCCGGGATCCAGGGTCAGGCTGACCTGATCGAGCACCGGCTGCCCGGCAAAGGTCACACCGACATCCTGCAGCCGGATCAGCGCCTCGCTCATGCCTGCTTCCGGCAGGCGGCGCACTGACCGACCACTTCCACGGTCTGGCCTTCCACCTGGAAGCCCACGGCGCTGGCGCCGTCGAGGATGGCCTGGTGCACGGCGGGCTGTTCCAGTTCGATGCTCACCTGGCAGCTGCGGCAGATCAGGAACTGCCCCTGGTGGGCCTCGCCGGGATGATTGCAGCCGACGAAGGCGTTGAGCGAGGCGATGCGGTGCACCAGGCCGTTCTCGACCAGGAAATCCAGTGCCCGGTAGACGGTGGGCGGCGCCGCGCGGCGACCGTCCTGCTCGCTGAGCACGGCCAGGATGTCGTAGGCGCCGAGCGGCTTGTGGCTTTGCCAGACCAGCTCCAGCACCCGCTTGCGCAGCTCGGTGAGGCGCACGCCGGCGCGGCTGCAGAGTTCGTCGGCCTCGGCCAGGGCGTGGGCGACGCAGCGCGAATGATCGTGGGGCCGAAAGGCCAGGGGGGCGTCGGACATGAAACGGTACCTTGGGAGCCAGGACGTTATTATATTGCACCTCTCCTAAGAATCGGGATTTTCACGTGCCACGCCTCCTACCCCTCGTCGCTTCCCTGCTGCTCGCCTGCACCCTGTTGCCCGCCCAGGCCGAGGTGAAGGTGTTGACCAGTATCAAACCCCTGCAACTGATCGCCGCGGCCATCCAGGACGGCGCCGGACAGCCCGCCGTGCTGCTGCCGCCGGGCGCCTCGCCGCACCATTACGCCCTGCGGCCCTCGGACCTGCGCCAGGTACGCGAGGCCGGGCTGGTCTACTGGATCGGCCCGGATCTAGAGACCTTCCTGCCGGCGGTGCTCAAGGAACGCCAGGGCCCCAGCGTGGCCATCCAGGACTTGCCGGGCCTGCACCTGCGTCGCTTCGGCGCCGAGCACGCCCATGAGTCGGGCGACGATCATGACGAGCACGAGCACGAGCACGAGCACGAGCACGAGCACGAGCACGAGCACGAGCACGAGCACGGTGCGGCGCCCGAGTACGCCCACGACCATGACCACCGCCCCGGTAGCCTGGATGCCCACCTCTGGCTAACCCCGGCCAATGCCCGGGTGATCGCCACGCGTCTCGCGGCCGACCTGAGCCAGGCCGATCCGGCCAATGCCAGTCGCTACGCGGCCAACCTCAAGGCCTTCGAAAGTGGACTGGCCGCCAAGGACCAGGCCCTGCGCGCCCAGCTGGCGCCGCTGGCCGGCAAGCCCTATTTCGTTTTCCACGAGGCCTTCGACTATTTCGAGGAAGCCTATGGCCTGGGGCATCGTGGCGTCTTCGCCCTGGGCGCCGACGTCCAGCCCGGCGCGCGCCATGTGGCCGCCATGCGTGAAGAGCTCAAGGCGGCCGGTCCGACCTGTGTCTTCACCGAACCGCCGCTGCAGCCGAAGATCGCCACCACCCTGAGCAGCGGCCTGCCGGTGACCCTGGTGGAGCTCGATCCCCTGGGGGCCCGCATTCCGGTCGATAGCCAGGGCTATGCGACCCTGCTGCAACAGGTGGCCGACACCCTCGGCGGCTGCCTCGGCAAGCTCCCCTGAGCCACCCGGGATAACGATTCGGCAAGGGCTACCGTTCGTCGCCCTTGACCTGCCCTGGTGATCGTTCAGCTGGCGTTCAGGACGAGTTCAGGCAGCGTTCAGGGCCACTGGCCTAATCTGCAACTGTCAGATCAGCAACGCCGAGGTCGCCCGGATATGTTCACCCTAGCGCAGCTCCCGCTAAGGCAGATCGTCCGGACACTTCGACCCGACCTGGCGATGTTCATCCTTGTAACTCCACTGCAGGGTCACCAAGTCAGCTCTGGTCCCCTGTAGCCGTCTCACGACGGAGCCGTCCCCCAACGGCAGTTTCCGATCCCCATGAAGTGCTCCTTACCTCTCCAACCGGAGAGGTTTTTTTTGCCTGGAATAAAGTAAGTGTCCCCATCCATCCGCTCCCTGCTCTCGCCGTCAGCCGGCTCCAGGCGCCATAATCGGGCCCAGGGCGCTGCTGCGCGACGTACGCGACAGATGCAGTCGCAGCCACAGAAAGTCTCGTTAGCTGTTCAGGAGTCTGCATGAAGATCCTCGTCGTCGAAGACGAAAACCTGCTGCGCCACCACCTCAAGGTGCGTCTGGGTGAAGCCGGTCATGTCGTCAATGCCGTGGCCGATGCGGAAGAAGCGCTCTACAGCGCCCGCGAATTCCATCACGATCTCGCCATCATCGACCTGGGCCTGCCCGGCATGAGCGGTCTCGATCTGATCCGCCAGCTGCGCAACCAGGGCGCCACCCTGCCGATCCTCATCCTCACCGCCCGTGGCAGCTGGCAGGACAAGGTCGAAGGCCTGGGTGCCGGGGCGGACGACTATGTGGTCAAGCCCTTCCAGTTCGAAGAACTGGAAGCCCGCCTCAATGTGCTGTTGCGTCGCTCGGCGGGCTTCGTCCAGCCGAGCATCCGCGCCGGCTCGCTCAAGCTGGACCTGGGGCGCCAACAGGCCTTCAACGAAGACCAGCCGCTGCAGCTGACCGCCTACGAGTACCGGCTGCTGGAATACCTGATGCGCAACCATCAGCAGGTGATCACCAAGGAGCGGCTCATGGAGCAGCTCTACGACGATGACGGCGAGCACGACAGTAACGTCATCGAGGTGCTGGTGGGGCGCCTGAGGCGCAAGCTGGAAGCCAACTGCCAGATGCAACCCATCGAAACGGTCCGGGGCCGCGGCTACCTGTTCACCGAGCGCTGCCAGTGATCCGTTCGTTCCGGGTACGGTTGCTGCTCAGCGCGGCGCTGCTGGTCATCGTCTGCCTGGCGTTGATCGTGCCGGCGATCCGCAATGCCTTCGACCGTACCGTGGAAAACTTCGTCGCCGCGCGCCTGGAGGCCAACGCCAACACCCTGATTGGGGCGGCGCGGGCCATCGACGGGCGCCTGGCGATGCCGGAGATGATCGCCGAAGAGGTCTTCGACCGACCCGGTTCGCCCATCCTCGGCTACGTCTACGACCAGAACGGTCGCCTGCTCTGGCGCTCGCGCTCGGCGATCAAGGAGCGGCCCAACTACCGGCCGACCTTCGACGGCGGCGGGGTCAAGCTGGTCAAGGCCACCGACGACCAGGGCCAGGGTTTCTTCGTCTTCGATCGCGAGGTGCTGCTGGGTAATCCGCCGGTCGCCGGCTTCAGCGTGGTCACCATGCAGCCGGCCGAGGAGTACGAGCGGTTGCGCGCGACCTTCGTCCACCAAGTGATCCTCTGGCTGGTCGGGGTGCTGGGTGCGCTGCTGGTCCTGCTCGCTCTGGTCATGCAATGGAGCCTGCGACCGCTGCGCCGCCTCAGCCAGCAGCTGGACGCGGTGGAAACCGACCAGCGCGAGTTGCTCGACGAAAACAACGTACCCAGCGAGATCAGTCGCCTGATCCGTTCGCTGAACCGCCTGCTCGATCACGAACGCCTGCAGCGCGAGCGCTACCGCGACACCCTGGGCGATCTGGCCCATAGCCTGAAGACGCCGTTGGCGGTCTTGCAGGGAGTGACCGAGGAATTGCGCCGTCGGCCGCAGCTCGACCAGGAGGTCGGCACCCTGCAGACCCAGATCGAGCGCATGAACCAGCAGGTGATGTACCAGCTGCAGCGGGCCACCCGCCAGGGCGGCGCGGTGCTCAGCCGGCCGCTGGAGCTGGCGCCGCTGGTGGAGTCGCTGTTCAGCACCCTGGACAAGGTCTATGCCGAGAAACGCGTGCAGGCGGAAATGGATTTACCGCCGAATCTGCGGGTGCAGGCCGAAGAAGCCGCCATGCTGGAGGTGTTCGGCAATCTCCTGGAAAACGCCTATCGCCTGTGCCTGACGCAGGTGCGGGTCAGCGCCCGCCGTCATACCGAGCACTGGATCCTCGACATCGAGGACGACGGCCCCGGCATTCCCGCCGAGCGCCGCGAAAGCGTGCTGCGTCGCGGCATGCGCATGGACAGCCGCCATCCTGGGCAGGGCATCGGCCTGGCCGTGGTGCAGGACATCCTGGAAGGCTACCGCAGCAGCCTGACCATCGATGAATCCAGTCTGGGCGGCGCCCGTATCCGCTTCCGCCTGCCGGCGGCGATTTCCCCGGAGCGGCCTTCCTTGGTGCACAATGGGGCCAAGACGTGACCCATGGGTCATGGCTTGCGTCTGCTCCTGATAGTGAAATTCTGTCTGTAAGGACCCCGGCATGAGCCGCGACTGCCGTCACCTCGAATCCCTGTTGCACCACGATATTCCCATCACCAAGGCCCTGGGCCTGGAAGTCCGCGACTGGAGCGAGCAGCGCCTGCAGCTGCATGCCCCGCTGGATGCCAACATCAACCACGCCAGCACCATGTTCGGCGGCAGCCTCTACTGCGTGGCCGTGCTGGCCGGTTGGGGCTGGCTGTACCTGCGCCTGCGCGAAGCCGGCATCGAGGAAGGCCACATCCTCATCCAGGAAGGCCAGATCAGCTATCCGCGGCCCATCACCGCCGATGCCCTGGCCTATGGCGAGCCGCCCGAGGCACGGGCCTGGGAGCGCTTCGAGACCACCTTCCGCCGCCGTGGCCGCGCGCGCATCACCCTGCAGTCGCGCATCGTCACCGAGAGTGGCGAGGATGGGGTGCGCTTTACCGGTCAATACGTGCTGCACCGCTGAGAGCTTGTCCAAAGTCTGCTGCGCGTCGGCCAAACTGCGTTGAAAAGACCCTGGGCCGCCAGCCCGGTCGGAATGCTCATTTACCACTCGTAAACTCGCACGCGAGTCCGATCCGCTTCCTCAGGTCTTTTCGCGGGGCCGCCCAGGCTTTGTTTGGCTCTAGCTCGCGAGCCTTTGAATAAGCTCTGGCCAGGTAGCGCGGTACGCAAAGGGCGACCCTAGGGTCGCCCTTTTTCGTTTCCGTTATCCGCTCAGCCGTGGGAGTGAGACTCGGCTTTCGCCTGCTGTGCGGTATTGGTGTCGGGCAGGTTGTCCGGCGGTACCGCCAGGGCACGCAGGGCGCCGGACATGATCTCGCTGAAGGTCGGCGCCGAGACCAGACCGCCGAAGTAGCCTTCCTTGGTCGGGGTATCCAGCATCACCGCCAGCACTAGCTTGGGATCGGCCGCCGGTGCCATGCCGACGAACAGCGAGCGATAGGCGTGCTCGGTGTAGCTGCCGGCGCCGGCCTTGCGCGCGGTACCCGACTTGCCGGCCACGTGATAGCCGGGCACCCGGGCGCGGATCACGCCGCCTTCGTCTTCCACCACGTGGTTGAGCATGGCGCGCAGGCGCCGGGCGATGGCCGGGTCCATGGCCTGGACGCTCTGCTGCTTCTGGTCCTTGAGCAGGGTCAGGGGGGTGAGCAGGCCGTCGTTGGCGATCACCGAATAGGCCTGGGCCAGCTCGGCGACGTTGACCGCCAGGCTGTAGCCAAAGGACATACTGGCCGTGGCGATCTGCGACCACTTGGTGTGGCCGGGCAGGTAGCCGGCGTTCTCGCCGGGAAAGCCCAGGGCCATCGGATTACCGAAGCCGACACGGCTGAGCTGCTCGTAGATGGGCAGCGGCCCGATCTGCAGCGCCACCTTGCTCATGCCGATGTTGGAGGAATTGAGCAGCACCCCGGTCATGGTCAGGACACCGCGCCGGGCCACGTCGTGGATGGTGTGACCGTCGATGGTCATCCAGCCCGGCGCTACGTCCACAGTGCTGTTCTCGTTGAACTTGCCCGAGGCCAGGGCCACCGACATGCTGAACGGCTTGATCACCGAGCCGGGCTCGAAGGCGTCGGTCAGGGTGCGGTTGCGCATGTTGGGGATCTGCAGCGTGGCGCGGTTGTTGGGGTTGTAGGAGGGGAAATTGGTCATCGCCAGGATCTGGCCGGTCTTGGGGTTGACCAGCACGGCGGACCCGGACTGGGCGCCGAACTTTTCCACCGCGGTCTGCAGCGCGCGATAGGCGATGAACTGCAGGCGCAGGTCGATGGACAGCGCCACGTCCTTGCTCGGTTGCGGCTGGCGCACCACGCGGATGTTCTTGACCACCGAGCCACGCGGATTGATCAGCACCTCGCGCACCCCGCCACGGCCGGCCAGCCAGTCTTCGAAGCCCAGTTCCAGGCCCTCCTGGCCATGGCCGTCGATGTTGACCATGCCGATCACCTGGGCCACCAGGTCGGAACTGGGATAGTAGCGCTTGTATTCCTTGATCTGGCGCACCCCGGGTACGCCGAGGGCCATGATGTTCTCGCCATCGATGGGCGACAGCGCCCGGGCCAGGTAGAGGAAGTGCTTTTCCGGATGGCCGAGGATCAGGTTGCGGAGTTCGGCTTCGGGCTTGTGGATGGCCTGGGCCAGGCGCCCCAGCTGGTCGGCGCTGTCCTGCATCTCCGATGGATTGCACCAGATGGTCACCACCTCGGTGGAAACCGCCAGGGGCGCGCCGTTGCGGTCGGTGATCATGCCGCGGGTGACCGGAATGGGAATGTGGCGCACCGAACGGCGATCGCCCTGGTCACCCAGGAAGGCGGCATCGATCAGCTTGAGGTAGGTGATGCGGCCAGCGACCACGCAGGTCAGCAGGACCAGCACGACGACCACGACATAGAAGCGATAGCGGGGTGCGGCCGTCATGGCGGCTCCTGCGCGAGAAGAGGGCTTGGGCATGGTCACAACTGGTTACAACCGTCAGGGACGCGCATGGTAACTGCTCCAGCTATCGGCCGGAAACCGCTGGGCGGTCGAGGGCGGTACACTGCGCACATGAGCGACATCCCCCTGCACGATCTTTCCACCCCTGCCGTGACCTGCGAGAGCTGTCAGGCCTGGTGCTGCCGCCAGGAAGTCCTGCTGTTCGACGATGCCGGCGTGCCCGCCCGCTACATCGAGGAAGACTGGACCGGCACCCGCATGAAACGCCTCGACGACGGCTGGTGCGCCGCCCTGGATCGCGAGCAGATGAATTGCAGCATCTACGAGGTGCGGCCCTGGGTCTGCCGGATCTTCGACATGGCCGGTCCGGAATGCCTGGAAGAGCGGGCGGACATGAAAAGGGCGATGGAGAGTGGCGAGTTCTAGCGTCGCCCTGGCCAACCCTGTTGGGCTTCGCTGCGCTCAACCCAACCTACACGTCCAGCCTTGAGGCACCCGTAGGTTGGGTTGAGACGGCTGTTTCGTCGAAGCCCAACAAGGCAGGCATGCGGTGATACGTCCCGTTGGGCTTCGCTGCGCTCAACCCAACCTACGCGCCTAGCCTTGAGGCACCGTAGGTTGGGTTGAGACGGCTGTTTCGTCGAAGCCCAACGATGCAGGCATGCGGTGATACGTCCCGTTGGGCTTCGCTGCGCTCAACCCAACCTACACGTCCAGCCTTGAGGCACCCGTAGGTTGGGTTGAGACGGCTGTTTCGTCGAAGCCCAACAAGGCAGGCACGCCGGGGCACGCCCTGTTGGGCTTCGCTGCGCTCAACCCAACCTACGCGTCCAGCCCTGAGGCACCCGTAGGTTGGGTTGAGACGGCTTTTTCGTCGAAGCCCAACAAGGCAGGCAGGCGGTGACACGTCCCGTTGGGCTTCGCTGCGCTCAACCCAACCTACGCGCCTAGCCTTGAGGCACCGTAGGTTGGGTTGAGACGGCTGCTTCGTCGAAGCCCAACAAGGCGGGCATGCCTCGGCGGACCGCCGTCTAGCGTAGCTTCTGCGGCTTGTAGGCGCAGTAGTTCGGCCGGGGGCCGACCCTTGGGTGGTTGCGGCAGGTTTCCGGGCGCTGGTCGTAGATGGTGCACAGCCGCGTCTTGGGATGCAGATAGACGCAATCGTTGTTGGACAGTCGCACCAGGGTGAACAGCCCGGTCTTGGCGTTGAGGCGCTCGACCACGCCGTCCTTCTTGAGTCGCTTGGCGATGTCCTTGAGCGGCTCGCCCTTCTCGAATTCGTCCACCACGCCCATGCGGATCAGATCGGACAGGCGGGCTTCCACCGGCAGGGTGCAGCAGCTGGACACGCAGTCCAGGCACATGGCCTTGTCGTAACGGATCCAGGTTTCGGTGCGATCGAGATCGGCACCGAGAATGCGCAATATCTGAGCCATGACTTACTCGGCGAAGGTGACCTGACCGTCGGCCAGGGAGGCGACGCGGGCCAGGGATTCGACGCGATAGCCCTGGGCGTCGAGTTCGGCGCGGCCGACCTGGAAGGACTTCTCGATGACGATGCCGAGTCCGGCGACCTGGGCACCGGCCTGACCGATGATGGAGATCAGCGCCTTGGCCGCCTTACCGTTGGCGAGGAAGTCGTCAATGATAAGCACCCGGTCGTCGGACGCCAGATGCATGGTCGAGACGGCTATGGTGCTCTCGGTCTGCTTGGTAAAGGAATAGACACTCGCGACCAGTAGATTGTCGGTAAGCGTCAGTGACTGATGCTTGCGCGCGAAGATCACCGGTACGCCCAGCTCCAGACCGGTCATCACCGCCGGGGCGATGCCCGAGGCTTCGATGGTCACGATCTTGGTGATGCCGACGTCGGCGAAGCGGCGGGCGAACTCCTGACCGATGTCCCGCATCAGCGCCGGGTCGATCTGGTGGTTGAGGAAGGCATCGACCTTGAGCACCTGCTCGGAGAGTACTTGGCCTTCGCTGCGAATCTTGGCTTTGAGGCGTTCCACGCGGACGGTCCTTTAACGGCAACGCCCGGGCCTGAATGCAGGACCGGGTCTGGGAATACGGGAGGGCGGCGATTGTGCCCTATCTTTCAAGAAAGTCGTTAGTTTGCCGACAAATCGTCCTATAGGTATCCGCAACGGATAGCCGACGCTTGCCGGTGGCTGGCACAGGAGTGGTCGAACATGGGTGTTTTGTTGTCACCGGGGATTCGCGTGCTGAGCCAGTTCGGCTTCGCCCGCAAGTTCGCCCTGCTGCTGGTGCTGTTCATCCTGCCCCTGGCGGTCAGTCTCTGGCTGCTGGGCGCCGATTTCCAGGCCAAGCTGGCCACCGTCAGTGGCGAGCGCAGTGGCGTGCGGCTGCTGCAACGGCTCGACGCCGTGGAGGAAGAACTCACCCTCCGGCGCAACCTGACCGCGCGCTGGAAGGCGATCGACACCAGTCGCCAGGAGACGCCGGCCGTGCAGGCCGCCATCGCCGCCCTGGAAAGTCGCAACGACAGCCGGCGCGAGCGGCTCGCCCTGCTTGAACAGCAACTGGGGATCGAAGGGGCCGGCGCGGATGTACAGGCGCGCTTCAAGACCCTGCAGCAGGCGCTCGCCGGGCTCGAGGTCGCGGATCTGCGCGGCCTGGGCTGGTGGCCGGACGGCTACGACAGATTCACCGCCGCCCTCGGTGCCGTCCAGGCGCTGCGCGAGGAAATCGCCCTGGACAGCGGCCTCATCCTCGATCCCTGGATGGAAACCTATCTGCTGATGCAGATCGGCACCACCCAGTCGGTCGAGTTGTACGAACGCCTGGGCCGCCTGGCCAGCGTCGGCCAGGCCAGCGTGGTCTCCGGCCAGTTCAGCCTGCAGAGCCGCCTGCAGCTGCGCGACCTGCGCGCCCGTGTCGGCGACTCCAGCGAAAGCCTGGCCAAGGTCGCCGTCCTGCTCGGCAACAAGCTGCCCGCCGACATGGCTGGCTGGAAGGACGACTACCAGAAGGTCAGCAGCCAGCTGGACGCCAGTCTCAAGACCCTCGATCAGGGGATATTCGGCGGCGAGATCACGCTCAGGCCGGAGCAGTTCGAAGCCACCCTGGACGGCGTCCTGCAGGGGCTGCAGACCTTCCGCCAGCAGACCCTGAAGAACCTGGATCAACGGCTGCAATACTATGGCGCCGATGCCGTGCGCAGCTTTGGCGCCATTGCCGCCGGCTTCGGTCTGCTGCTGGTGGTGACCTGCTATCTGCTGCTGTGCATGCAGGCCGCCATTCGTGGCAGCGCCCGGCGCATCACCACCCTGGCCGAAGGCCTGCGCGACGGCGATCTGACCCGCTCGGCGCAGGTGAGTGGCCAGGACGAACTGGCCGAGATCGGGCGCGCCCTTGACCTGGCCGTGGTGCAGTTGCGGGGCAGCCTGCAGGCGGTCGAACAGGAGAGTCGCCAGGTGGGCACGGCTTCCGGCGAGCTGGGTCAGCAGGCCGAGGCGGCGCTGGACGCCGTGGAGGCCCAGCGCCAGCAGATCACCCAGATCGCCACCGCCGCCACCGAACTGGCCGCCACCGCCCAGGGCGTGGCGCGGAGTTGCGAAGAGGCCGCCGGGCGCGCCGAGCAGATGCGCGGCATCGCCGAGGCCAGCCAGAGCGACAGTCGCCAGACCACGGCCAGCATCCAGCGGCTCAACCAGCGCCTGGACGAGACGGCTGCGGCCATGGCCCAGGTCGACGCCCAGGCCGGACAGATCCAGCAGGTGGTGGATGTCATCCGCGGCATTGCCGAGCAGACCAACCTGCTGGCGCTCAACGCCGCCATCGAGGCGGCCCGGGCGGGTGACCAGGGACGGGGCTTCGCGGTGGTCGCCGACGAAGTGCGCTCGCTGTCGCAACGCACCCAGGCCTCCACGGCGCAGATCGCCGGCACCGTTGGCAGCCTGAGCAGCACCGTGGCCCAGGCCGTGGCGCTGATGCAGGAGGCCTGTGGTCAGGCCGCCAGCGACGCCCAGTCCATCACCGGGCTGGGGCAGCGGCTGGAAGCGATCGCCGAATCGGTGCAGGGCGTCTCCGACACCCTGGCGCAGATCGCCACCGCCGCCGAGCAGCAGGCGGTCACCGCCGATCAGGTCAGCGGCAACATCCAGCAGGTCGATGGGGCCGCGGCCGATCTGCTCGGCAACGCGCGCACGGTGCAGAGCACGGCGGTGGGTCTGGAGGCGGGCAGTCGCACCCTGACGGCCAACACCACCCGTTTCCGCCTGGGCTAGAACGCAGAAGGGGCGCCTCGCAGGGCGCCCCTTCCACTCACATAATTGCTGATCAGGCCCGAGTATCGAGCAGCCGGCCCAGGGTTTCCTGGGAGGCCTGCATGACCTTGGTACCGGCCAGCGCCTGGTACTTGCCGATATCCAGATTGACCAGTTCGCTGGCCAGATCGGCCTGGCTGTTGGTAGTCGCGCCCAGGGCTTGCTGTTCGTTGCGCGCCGTCTGGGAGGCAAGGGCGGCACCGGCCTTTTCGACCGTGCGGCTGCCGTTCTGGTAGGCCTGCACGCCGGCATAGAGCGAATTGCTTGAAGTCACGTTCATGGACAGCGTCCTCGACGGTGATGTCAAAGGGCTATTGAAGCAGCTTTGACGCCAAAGAACCAGCAGCCCGTGTCACCGCCTGTGTCCAGCTATTGCTGGATCGTCGCCCGGTTGCCCTGGCCGCTCTGGCGCAGGTCGACGTGGTTACCCGCGCCGATCTGACTGATCGAGGCGTACTGGCCAGCCCCCTGCTGACTGGCGCTGACCTGGGCGTCGCTGCCCAGACCGGCAGAGAAGGAGTGACCATCGCCCAACTGCTCGACGCCGAGTTCGATGTGGTCGCCGAGCCAAACCGCACTGACCTCGTTGTCGTTGCCCTGGGAGACCAGGTTCAAGCGGGAATCGTCGCCGCCGATCAGGACGCCAACCCTGTTGCGATCGCCCTGCTGGTGCAGGTCGAGGCGGTTGCCGTTGCCGTTCATGATCGCCTGGACGGCGTTGTCGTCGCCCAGCTGCCGCGCGCTGACGCTCTGGGCGCCGCCCTCCGGACCGGTCTGCTGCACCGCCGCGCTGTTGCGATTGCCGATCTGGACCAGCCGGACCTCTTGCTGCCGCGAGCCCTGGCGGGCGCCGGCCTGGTTGTCGTCGCCCCGCTGCTCGACCACCGCCCGGTTGGCGCCGCCGCCCTGCAGCAGATTGACCTCGTTGCGCGCGCCCAGACTCAGCACGTCCTGCACATGATCGTCGCCCACCTGCCTGAGTCGCGAGTGGCTACCGCTGTCGCGACCGTCCTGGAACAGGTTCAGCTGGTTGCGCGCGCCCTGCTGCTCGATGAGCATCCGCTGGTCGTCGCCACCCTGGCGCACCAGGGCTTCGTTCTGCAGACCGCTCTGCAGGATGTCCACCCCATCGCGCTGGCCGTGGCCCTGGTAGACATAGGCATGGCTCTGGCTGGCCTCGCGCTGGTCGATGACGATCTCGCGCGCGCCGCCGGCGGCCTGGCTGACATTGGTGAAGTTGCCGACACCGCCCTGCTCGACGCGGGTGCGGTCGCCCTGGGAGTCGCGCTGGGTGAGATAGGCCTGGCTGGCGCGACCGGTCTGGACGACTTCCAGGCTGCCCTGGCGGGTATCGGGTTCCTGGGTGAGGAAGGCGCCGAGGCGCTCGCCGCGCTGATCCACTAGTGTCTGGTTGTCCAGCGCCCAGGCGGTGCTGGTCAGGCCGAGCAGGCCCAGGCAGGTCAGAAACGTTGAGGTAGACACTAGGGCTGGTCCGGCGGCGAAAGACAGGGCAGTCTGCCGCCGGCCTGGCCCTGCGGCCATCGCCCGAAAGACTGATATCAGCGGGGCAGGCGCAGGTGCGCGGCGACCGCCGACGGCGTGACCGCAGCCAGGTGCGGCACCGTGCCCAGGCAGGGCGCCGGCAGGCGCTCGTGCAGGGTGGCGAGGTTGTCGTCCAGGCGCAGGGTGGCCGGCGCGACCAGATTGGCTACCCAGCCGGCCAGCGGCAGGCCATCGGCGAGGATAGCCTCGGCGCTGAGCAGGGCGTGGTTGATGCAGCCCAGGCGCACCCCGACCACCAGGATCACCGGCAGGCCCAGTTCGCGGGCGAGGTCGGAGAGCGACTCGCGCCCGGCCAGGGGCACGCGCCAACCGCCGGCGCCTTCCACCAGGGTGAAGTCGGCCTGCAGCGCCAGGATCCGCCGTACCGGCGCGGCCAGAGTGGCGACGGTCAGATCGATGCTGGCTTCGCGGGCCGCCAGGTGCGGCGCGATGGCGGGTTCCAGGGCGATGGGATTGATGTCGGCATAGCCGAGCGGTAGCGAGGTCTCGCCCAACAGCGCCAGGGCATCACCGTTGCGCAGGCCGTCGGCGGTGCGTTCGCAACCGGAGGCCACCGGCTTGACCCCGGCGGTGGCGAGGCCCTGCTGGCGGGCCCGATGCAGCAGGCCGGCGGCGATGGTGGTCTTGCCGATCTCGGTATCGGTGCCGGTGACGAAATAGGCGGGCATGGCGGTCATTCCTTAGAGCCTGTTCAAAGTCTCGCGAGCTAGAGCCAAACAAGGTGAAAATGGCTGAGGAAGCGGAGTTTACGAGTGGTAAATGAGCATTCCGAAGGCATTTTCAACGCCGTTTGGCCGACGCGCAGCAGCCTTTGAACAGGCTCTTGCGCAGCAGAACGTGGATCACCTGATAGGTGGCCGGCAGGCCGGCGGGCTGGCGCAGGCTTTCATAGGCGCGGGTAAAGGCCGCCAGCCGCTGGCGCCCGGTGAGGCCCTGGGGGCGACCCTGGTTGAGGTTGTGGGCACCGATGGCCTTGAGGTGCTGGGTCAGGGCGCGCAGATCGGGGAAGTGCAGGCGTTCGGGCTCGACGTCCAGCGCCAGCACCTGCAGGCCAGTGGCCGCGGCGGCGTCGGCATAGGCCGCCTGGCGGCGGAAGCGATTGACGTGCACCTGGTCGTCCACCTGGGCCCAGCTCTGGCGCAATTCGTCGAGGGTGCCCTCGACCAGGCTGCTGAAGGCCAGTACACCGCCCGGGCGCAGGATGCGGCGCGCCTCGGCGAGCACGGCGGGCAGGTCCGGGCACCACTGCAGGGCCAGGCTGGACAGGACGAGGTCGCAGCAGGCGTCGCGCAGCGGCAGGCGTTCGGCGTCGGCGGTCAGGTAGTGGCGGGCGCCGGCGCCTTGCGTACGGGCGTGGCGAAGCATGCCGGGGGCCAGGTCGAGGGCCAGACCTTCCGCCTGTGGATGGCACCGGGCCAGGGCCCGGCTGCAATAGCCGGTGCCGCTGCCCAGGTCCAGCCAGCGTTGCGGGGCCTGGAGGGGCAGCCGACTGAGTAGGCGATCGGCGACCCGACGTTGCAGCAGGGCGGCGCCGTCGTACTGCGCGGCGGCGCGGGAAAAGGACAGCGCCACCTGGCGCTTGTCGGGCAATACGTCAGCCATCGCGTCCTGCATAGATGAATTCACGGATACGGGTGGCCACCTCGTCCGGGCGCTCCAGCGGCAGGCCATGGCTGGCATGTTCCAGCACCTCGACCTGGGCGGTGGGCAGCTCGTCGCTCAAGGCCTGGGCGGCGGTAGCCGGGACCAGGGCGTCATGGGCACCGAACAGGTGCAGCTGGGGACCGCTGAAGGCCTGCAGGGCGGCGCGGGTGTCCAGGCGGGCGAGCAGCTCCAGACCGGCGATGACCGCCTCGGGATCGACCTCGGGCAGGGTCACCTGCAACTGGCGGGCGAGGGTGCGGCTGTCGCGCGCGCCCTGGGCCACCAGCAGGGTGAAGCGCTTGAGGGTCAGCTCGGCGTCCAGCGAGCAGGCCTCGAAGAAATCGGTGAAGACGCTGCGCGCCATGGCGGTCTGCCAGCCGGCGCGGGCGACGAAGCAGGGATTGCTGGCCAGGGTGATGAGACCGTGCACGCCCTCGGGGCGGCGCAGGGTGAATTCGCTGGCGAGCATGCCGCCCAGCGACCAGCCGCCCAGCCAGACGCCCTCGGCGATGCGGGCTTCCAGGTCGGTGAACCAGTCCTGGGTGTCGGCCAGGGTTGGCAGCGGCTCGATCAGGACGTCGAGAAAGGGTGCCTGCTCGACGAGTTCGTCACGCAGGGGTTCCAAGGGAGCATTGCCCAGGCCCCAGCCGGGCAGCAAGATCAGGGTATCGCGCATGGGTCGGTCACTTATCCGCGTCGGGCGGTAATTCGGCCATGGCCTGGGCCAGAGCGTCGAGCAAGAGGTCCACGTGCGCTTCGCGATGGGCCGCCGTCAGGGTTACCCGCAGGCGGGCACTGCCGGCCGGTACGGTGGGCGGTCGGATGGCGGTGACCAGGATCCCGCGTCGGCGCAGGGCGGCGGAGAGTGCGAGGGCGCGCGCGCTGTCGCCGACCAGGATCGGCTGGATCGGCGTGGCGCTGAGCATAAGGTCCAGGCCGAGAGCCGTCGCGCCCCTGCGGAATCTCTGGATCAAAGTGTGCAGAAGCTCACGGCGCCAGCCCTCTTCGCGGACGAGCTGCAGGGCGGCCAGGGTGGCGCAGGCCACCGCCGGCGGCTGGCTGGTGGTGTAGATGTAGGGGCGGGCGAACTGGATCAGCGTCTCGATCAGTTCCTCGCTGCCGGCGACGAAGGCCCCGGCGGTGCCGCAGGCCTTGCCCAGGGTGCCGACCAGCACCGGGACCTGGCTCTGGTCCAGGCCGAAGTGCTCGACGATGCCGCCGCCGGTGGCGCCCAGGGTGCCGATGCCGTGGGCGTCGTCCACCAGGGTCCAGGCGCCGTGACGCTGGGCGACCTGGCAGAGCTCGGGCAGGGCGGCCAGATCGCCGTCCATGCTGAAGACGCCGTCGGTGACCACCAGGGTGTCACCCGCGGCCTTGGCCAGGCGCGTGGCCAGGCTGGCCGGATCGTTGTGCAGATAGCGGCCGAAGCGCGCGCCGCTGAGCAGGCCGGCGTCGAGCAGGGAGGCGTGGTTGAGACGGTCTTCCAGCACGGTGTCGCCACGACCGACCAGGGCGGTGACCGCCGCCAGGTTGGCCATGTAGCCGGTGGAGAACAGCAGGGCGCGCGGCCGACCGGTGAGTTCGGCCAGGGCCTCTTCGACCTGGTGGTGCGGGCCGCTGTGGCCGATCACCAGGTGCGAGGCGCCACCGCCCACGCCCCAGCGCTCGGCGCCATTGCGCAGGGCGGCGATCACCTGGGGATGATTGGCCAGGCCCAGGTAGTCGTTGCTGCAGAAGGCCAGCAGGAGCTCGCCATCCACCACTACCTCGGGACCCTGGGGCGCCTCCAGCAGCGGGCGGCGCCGATAGAGGTGCTCGGCGTGACGCTGGGCCAGGCGGGCGGCGAGATCGAAGGCCATGGGATGGGTATCTCAGTGGTCGTTAGAGCCCCTCACCCCAGCCCTCTCCCGAGGGGGAGAGGGGGAAGAACGGGGCGTGAGGGTCAGGCGGTGGCGGCGTCGTAGAAGAGCTCGCTGTTGCGCTGTTCCACCAGGGCCTGCTCGATGGCGGCTTGGTGCACCTCGTCGGCATGCTCTTCGCGGGCTTCGGGCTGGATGCCGAGACGGGCGAACAGCTGCATGTCCTTGTCGGCCTGGGGGTTGCCGGTGGTCAGCAGTTTCTCGCCGTAGAAGATGGAGTTGGCGCCGGCCAGGAAGGCCAGGGACTGCATCTGCTCGTTCATCTGCTCACGACCGGCGGACAGGCGCACGTGGGACTTGGGCATGAGGATGCGTGCCACCGCCAGGGTGCGGATGAAGTCGAAGGGATCGACGTCCTTTTCCTCGGCCAGCGGGGTGCCCTGGACCTTGACCAGCATGTTGATCGGCACCGACTCGGGGTGCTCGGGCAGGTTGGCCAACTGGATCAAGAGGCCGGCGCGGTCATCCACCGATTCGCCCATGCCGAGGATGCCGCCGGAGCAGATCTTCATCCCGGCTTCGCGGACGTAGGCCAGGGTCTGCAGGCGCTCGCCGTAGGTGCGGGTGGTGATGATGTTGCCGTAGAACTCCGGCGAGGTGTCCAGGTTGTGGTTGTAGTAGTCCAGGCCAGCGTCGGCCAGGGCGCGGGTCTGCTCCTGGTCCAGGCGGCCCAGGGTCATGCAGGTTTCCAGGCCCAGGGCCTTCACGCCCTGCACCATCTGCAGGACGTAGGGCATGTCCTTGGCGGAGGGGTGCTTCCAGGCGGCGCCCATGCAGAAACGGGTGGAGCCGATGGCCTTGGCCTCGGCGGCCGCCTCCAGCACCTTCTGCACCTCCATCAGCTTTTCCTTTTCCAGGCCGGTGTTGTAGTGGCCGGACTGGGGGCAGTACTTGCAGTCTTCCGGACAGGCGCCGGTCTTGATCGACAGCAGGGTGGAAACCTGCACGCGATTGGGATCGAAGTGCTGGCGGTGCACGCCCTGGGCCTGGAACAGCAGGTCGTTGAAAGGCTGCTGGAACAGGGCGCGGACTTCGGCAAGAGTCCAATCGTGACGCAGGGCGGTAGCGCTCATGGGAGATCCTCAAGGCATTGGACGGCCAGTACTGGAGCGAGGCCGGTGAATGCGGTCGACCTTAGCCGAAGTGTTGGTCGACTACTGCTCATAAAATGACCAATTACCGGATTTTTTGCAGGGGGATTGACCGAGTCGTAGGTTGGGTTGAGCGCCAGCGAAGCCCAACAACAGGCACCGTGCTGGTTGTTGGGCTTCGACGATGGAGCTGTCTCAGCCCAACCTACGGGCGTCCAGCCGTTGGCTCGCGTAGGTTGGGCTGAGCGGCAGCGAAGCCCAACGGGGTTGGCACGGTGCCTGTTGTTGGGCTTCGACGATGGAGCTGTCTCAGCCCAACCTACGATCCAACCCCCTCTCCCTCTGGGAGAGGGTTAGGGTGAGGGCGAAGCCTAGAGCATCCGCTCCAGCCCCACCGCCTTGACCACCCAGGCGTTGAAGCGGCGCCAGGCGCTACCGGGTTCGTGGTGCAGCACCCGGGGCTCGCCATTGCGCTCGCTGACCCACTCCAGCCGCACCTGCCCCCGGTCCTCGATACGCTTGACCGCGTAGGAGACGCTGGGGTCCATGCCCTGCAGCATCAGCTGCCGCAGGCGACCGGTGAGGGCCGGGCTGTCCACCAGCACCCCGACCTCGGTGTTCCACAGCACCGAGCGCGGATCGAAGTTGAAGGAGCCGATAAAGGACCAGCGCCCGTCGATGGCCATGGCCTTGCTGTGCAGGCTGGATTCGGATTCGCCGAAGCTGTAGGGCAGGGCGGATCGTTTCTGGTCCGGGCGGGCACGCAGCTCGAAGAGTTTGACGCCCTGGGCCAGCAGGGCCGTGCGATAGGGCGCGTAGCCGGCATGCACGGCGGGCACGTCGGTGGCTTCCAGGGCGTTGGTCAGCACCCGGACATCGACCCCTCGGGCGGCCAGGCCGCCGAGATAGGCGACCCCCTGATTCATGGGCACGAAGTAGGAGGAGACCAGCAGCAGCTCGTGCTGGGCGCCATCCAGGGTCGGTTGCAGCTGGCGGGTCAGCAGCAGCTGCCAGTCCGGCTCGTCGTCGGCCAGCACCTTGCGCGGTGCATCCCAGAACGCCTGGGCGTGAGCCCAGGTCAGCTCCTGCAGCCAGCCGTCGAGCTGGGGCGCGGTGGCATAGCGGCGCAGGCGGTTGTACAGCGCCAGGTCGCGGGTACGCTCGCTGTCGAGATAGTGGTGCAGCCGTGCGCGCAGCCGCACCAGGGCAGAGGTCGAAGGCGCGAACCAGCGCAGCCGCCGGGCCGGCTGGCTCAGGGGGCTGTTCCAGTACTGGTCGAAGCTGGTGCCCAGTTGCCGCGCCACCGGGCCAGCGGCGAGCAGGTCGAGATCGGTGAAGTTCATCTCCGGGCGGGCATCGAAGTACTCGTCGCCCAGGTTGCGGCCGCCGACGATGGCCACGCTGTCGTCGGCCAGCCACAGCTTGTTGTGCATGCGTCGATGCTGGTGGTTGAGATCCACCAGCCGACCCAGGGCCCGGGTCGGACCGGTGCTGCGGCCCAGGTGCAGCGGATTGAAGACGCGGATCTGCACGTTGGGATGGGCGGCCAGTACGGCGATCTGGTAGTCGTTGCCGTCGCTGCTGGTGTCATCGATGAGAAAGCGGATGCGCACGCCGCGATCCGCCGCCTTGAGCAGTTCGTTGACCAGCAGGCGTGTGGTCAGGCCGTCGTGGACGATGTAGTACTGGATGTCCAGGCTGCGCTGGGCCTTGCGGATCAACTCGGCGCGGGCGGTGAAGGCATCGGTGCTGGTTTCCAGCAGGCGCAGGCCCGAGAGGCCCGGGTGGGTGGCGCCGGCCGCGCGTACCTGGCTGTCCAGGACAGTGCCGGCGACCGGCAGGACTTTGGAGGCTTGGCGCGGGATAGGCGTGGCGCAGCCGGCCAGCAGCGCCAGCAGCAGGGGGACGACCAGGCGGATCACAGGCGGTCCTTGAGGCGGTACCAGAGCATGCCCAGGGCCAGCAGTGGCGAACGCAGGTGGCGACCGCCGGGAAAGCGCGCATGGGGCACCTGGGCGAAGAGGTCGAAACCGGCCGATTGGGCCAGGATCGCCTCGGCCAGCAGATGGCCGGCCAGGTGGGTGGCATTGACCCCATGGCCGGCATAGGCCTGGGCGTGGAAGACGTTGGGCTGCTCGCGCAGCCGACCGATCTGCGGCAGGCGATTGGCGCCGATGCCGATCATGCCGCCCCAGGCGTAGTCCACCCGCACGTCCGCGAGTTCGGGGAAGACCTCCAGCATCTTCGGCCTCATGTAGCCGGCGATGTCCTTGGGGTCGCGCCCGGAATAGTGGCAAGCGCCGCCGAACAGCAGGCGGCGGTCGGCGGACAGGCGGAAATAGTCCACCGCCACGTTCTGGTCGCAGACCGCCCGGTTGCCCGGCAGCAGGCGCGCGGCACGCTCGGCGGACAGCGGTTCGGTGGCGATCACATAGCTGCCAGCCGGCAGCACCTGGGCGGCGAGATCGGGTTGCAGGTCGTCGATGTAGGCGTTGCAGCAGAGCACCAGGGTGTCGGCCGAGACCCGGCCGCGGGCGGTATGCACCCGCACCTTGGAGCCGTATTCCAGGCGGGTGACCTGGCTGTCTTCGTGCAACTGCACGCCCAGCGCCCGGGCCGCGTCGGCTTCGCCCAGGGCCAGGTTGAGCGGATGCAGGTGACCGGAGCCCTCGTCCACCAGGGCACCCTGGTAGCGATCGGAACCGACCACCTCGGCCAGTTGCGCCTTGGGCACCAGTCGCAGCGGATGGGGATAGCCCAGGGCCTGGAGCGCGGCCTGTTCTTCCTGCAGGTGCTGCCAGTGGCGCGGCTTGTTGGCCAGGTCGGCGAAGCCCCAGGTGAGATCGCAGTCGATGCCGTGGCGGACGATACGCTGGCGGACCAGCTCCACCGCCTCGAAGCCCAGCCGCTTGAGCTCGCGCACCCCCTCGGCACCGATGACCGATTCGAACTGCTCGACGTCATGGCCGACGCCGCGGATCAATTGGCCACCGTTGCGTCCACTGGCCCCCCAGCCGATCCGCCGGGCCTCCAGCAGCACCACCCGGGCGCCGCGCTCGGCCAGTTCCAGGGCGGTGTTGAGCCCGGAAAAGCCACCGCCAACCACGCAGACATCGGCCTGAACCTCGCCCTCCAGGGGCGGAAAGCTCAGCGTCTGGTTGGCGGTGGCGGCGTAGTAGGAGGGCGCGTGGGGCTGCATGGAGGATAGGCGGCTGATAGGAACAAGGGGAGCATGCTAAGCCGTCGGGCGTTGTGCCACCAGGGTAAAGCTCATCGGCAACTGGGCGGCTTGGTCGCTGTAGCGGTCATAGTCGGCCTCGCGATTGGAGTGTGGATGCTCCTCCAGCCGTTGCAGAATCAGGCCGGCGTCCAGGCTGGCGGTGACGATGGCGCCCAGGGTGTGGATATGCCAGTAGCTCGTTGCGCCCTGCCCATGAGATTCGCCGTCATAGGCGATGAGCGCCTCGCTGACCAGGGGCTCACGGCGGAAGTAGCTGTAGTGGGGCAGCAGCGGCTGGTCCGCGTGGGGCTCGAACATTTCCAGGAACGGATGGGTCTCGTAGATCACCAGGCGCCCACCCGGGGCCAGCAGACCGGCCACCGCGGCGAAGAAGGCCGGCAGATCCGGCATCCAGTTCAGCACGCCGATGGTGATCAGCACCAGGTCATGCTGGCCGAGATCCTCGGGCAGCGCATAGATGTCGGCGGCTACCAACCGGGGCGTCAGGCCTGCCGCCGCGGCCAGTTGCTCGCCCTGAGCGAGGAAGGCGGGCGACTGGTCGATGCCCAGTGCGGGCCGGGCGCCGAGGGCAGCCAGGGAGAGCAGTTCGCGGGCGTTGTTGCAGCCGACCTGGGCGCAGCTCAGGCCGCGAATGTCAAGGTCGCTGAGGGTGGCGGTCAGGCAGGCATCGAGGACCGAAAAGCCCGGTTGCCGGGCCTGTTCCAGCAAGCGCGGCCAGTCCTCACCCTGGGCATGGAGCGGCGCCGACACCTCCCAGGCCTGACGATTGGCGGCGGTGATGAGCTGACGCTGGCGTGGGTCCATGGGCGGCTCCTTGGCCATCAGGCGAAAGACCGCAGCCTAGACGCCCAGCGCCGGGATCGCCAGCCCTTAGTCCGGCACCGGCAGGCTCAGGGTCTCCTTGATCTCTTCCATCACGATGTAGCTCTTGGATTCGCGCACGTGGGGCAGCTTGAGCAGGATGTCGCCCAGTAGCTTGCGATAGGAGGCCATCTCGGAGATGCGCGCCTTGACCAGGTAGTCGAATTCGCCGGAGACCAGGTGGCATTCCAGCACCTGGGGCAGCTTGAGCACGGCGCGGCGGAATTCCTCGAAGGTATCGCCGGACTTGTAGTCCAGGCTCAGTTCGACGAACACCAGCAGACCGGCCTTGAGATGCTGCGGATTGAGGCGGGCGTTGTAGCCCTGGATGATGCCTTCGCGCTCCAGGCGGCGGACGCGCTCGGTGCAAGGCGTGGTGGACAGGCCCACGCGCTCGCCCAGTTCGGTGAAGGAGATGCGGCCATCGTCCTGGAGGATGCGCAGGATGTTGCGGTCGATCTTGTCCAGCTCGCGTCTGGCCTGGTGATGGGTACGCATCGCGGAGGTCTCTGCCAAAGGGGTCTTTACCGGAAAATTACTTCGAATATAGGCAATTCTTCAGTGATTAGCACTGCGTGCGGCTTTCTATACTTGCCGTATCTGCCTTCATTCCGACGAAAGCCGGCGAAATCCTCTCACCGGCCAGGAGCTAGCGATGCGTGTACTGGTTTTGGGTAGCGGCGTCATCGGCACGACCAGCGCCTACTATCTGGCCCGTCAGGGTTTCGAGGTGGTCGTGGTCGATCGCCAGGCCGGTCCCGCCCTGGAGACCAGCCATGCCAACGCCGGTCAGGTCTCCCCTGGCTATGCCTCGCCCTGGGCTGCGCCCGGCGTGCCGCTCAAGGCATTGAAGTGGCTGTTCCAGAAGCACGCGCCCCTGGCTATCCGTCTGACCGGCGACAGCAGCCAATACCTGTGGATGGCGCAGATGCTGCGCAACTGCACCGCGGCCCGCTATGCGGTGAACAAGGAACGCATGGTGCGGCTGTCCGAATACAGCCGCGACTGCCTGGACGAGCTGCGCCAGGACACCGGCATTGCCTACGAAGGCCGCCAGCTGGGTACCACCCAGATCTTCCGCACTCAGCAGCAGGTGGAGGCCGCGGCCAAGGACATCGCCGTCCTGGAGCGTTCCGGCGTGCCCTTCGAACTGCTCGACCGCGACGGTGTGGCCCGGGTCGAACCGGCGTTGGCGGCGGTCAAGCACAAGCTGGCCGGCGGCCTGCGCCTGCCCAACGACCAGACCGGTGACTGCTTCCTGTTCACCAATCGCCTGGCCGAGGAAGCCCGCCGCCTGGGCGTGGAATTCCGTTTCGGCGCCGAGATCCAGCAACTCAGCGCCAGTGGCGACCGTATCGATGGCGTCAAGGTCGATGGCGAACTGCTCACCGCCGATCACTATGTGCTGGCTCTGGGCAGCTATTCGCCGCAATTGCTGGCACCCCTGGGCATCCGCGCGCCGGTCTATCCGCTCAAGGGCTATTCGCTGACGGTGCCCATCGTCGATGCCGCCATGGCGCCGACCTCGACCATCCTCGACGAGACCTACAAGGTCGCCATCACCCGCTTCGACGACCGCATCCGCGTCGGCGGCATGGCCGAGATCTGCGGCTTCGATCTGAACCTGGATCCGCGGCGCCGTGCGACCCTGGAAATGATCACCGGGGACCTCTATCCTCGCGGTGGCGACCTCGCCCGGGCCAGCTTCTGGACCGGCCTGCGACCCGCCACCCCGGACGGGACCCCCATCGTCGGCGCCACCCGCTATCGCAACCTGTTCCTCAACACCGGGCACGGGACGCTGGGCTGGACCATGGCCTGCGGCTCCGGTCGCCTGCTGGCCGACCTGATCGCACGCAAGCAGCCGCAGATCAGCGCCGAGGGTCTCGACATCTCCCGCTATTCCGCCACCCAGGAGTCCCCGCGCAATGCCCGTACAGCGTCTGCACACTGATCGCCGCCTGAGCGAAATCAATATCCATAACGGCACCGTCTATCTGGCCGGTCAACTGGCCGACGACTTTTCCGGCGACATCTACCAGCAGACCCGCGAGACCCTGGCCAATGTCGACAAATTCCTCGCCGAGGCCGGCAGCGACAAGGAACACATCCTGGTGGTGACCATCTTCCTGCGCGACATCGCCCTGCATTTCGAGGGCATGAATCGCGCCTGGGACGAGTGGGCCGCCCAGGGCGCCACCCCGGGTCGCACCACCGTCGAAGCCAAGCTGGCCAAGCCGGACATCCTGGTGGAGATGAACGTCATCGCCGCCGTCAAGGCGTAAGACCGCTATTCCCCCTCTCCCTCTGGGAGAGGGCCGGGGTGAGGGTGTTTCACGCCCCCCAAACTTTCCCTCTCTCTGCCGAGACCTCCCATGCGTCCCGCCCGCGCCGTCATCGACCTTGCCGCCCTGCGCCAGAATTATCGCCTGGCCCGTGAACTCTCCGATGCCCGTACCCTGGCGGTGATCAAGGCCGATGCCTATGGGCACGGCGCGGTGGCAGTGGCCAAGGCCCTGGCCAGCGAGGCTGACGGCTTCGCCGTGGCTTGCATCGAGGAGGCGCTGGAGCTGCGCGCCGCGGGGATCCGCGCGCCCATCCTGCTGCTGGAAGGCTTCTTCGGCATCGACGAATTGCCGCTGATCGCCGAGCACGATCTCTGGACGGTGATCCACGCCGACTGGCAACTGGAGGCGCTGGAGCGGACCGCCCTGGCGCGCCCGCTGCAGGTCTGGCTGAAGCTGGATTCGGGCATGCACCGGGTCGGCTTCTTTCCCCAGGACTACGCCGCCGCCTATCACCGGCTGCTGGCTAGCGGCAAGGTCAGCGGCATCGTCAAGCTCACCCACTTCGCCCGCGCCGACGAACCGGACAGCCCCGCCACCAGCGTGCAGATCGCCACCTTCCGCGCCGCCACCGAGGGCCTGCCGGGCCCCACCAGCCTGCGCAATTCCCCCGCGACCCTGGGCTGGCCCCAGGCGGCTGGCGACTGGGTGCGGCCGGGGCTGATGCTCTATGGCGTGACGCCTTTCGCCACGCCCCAGGCCGCCGCCGAGCGGCTGCAACCGGTGATGCTCCTGACCTCCCGGGTGATCGCCGTGCGCGAATTGCCGGCCGGCGAACCGGTGGGTTATGGCGCGCGCTTCGTCACCGCCGGGCCGACCCGAGTCGGGGTGGTTGCCTTGGGCTATGCCGACGGCTATCCGCGCCATGCGCCCAATGGCACCCCGGTGGCCATCGAAGGGCGTCCCGGCCAGCTGATCGGCCGGGTATCCATGGACATGCTCACCGTCGACCTCACCGATCATCCCCAGGCCGGGGTGGGCAGCGAGGTGGAATTCTGGGGCCGCCAGGTGTCGGTGGCGGACCTGGCCGAGCGCTGCGACACCATCCCCTACCAGTTGCTGTGCAACCTCAAGCGGGTACCGCGCAGCTATCGCGACTAGCCCCTGGGCGGTCTTTGGCCGCTATCCAAGCCAGGTGAGGGCGGCAAGGCCGCACGTCCGCCCTGGTGTTGTAAATCTCGAACAGCGTTGCCATGATGCCGAACACCGTGCCGCGGCACGCCTATCGCGCGTGGCCTGGCCACGTCTCACCCGCCTGCTCGAGGAGTCTTCTCCACCTTGGACGTCGGTGCCCGCCTGCAAACCATCCGTACCCTCAAGGGCCTGTCCCAGCGCGAACTCGCCAAGCGTGCCGGGGTGACCAACAGCACCATCTCGATGATCGAGAAGAACAGCGTCAGCCCCTCCATCAGCTCGCTGAAAAAGGTGCTGGCCGGCATCCCCATGTCTCTGGTGGAATTCTTTTCCCTGGACCTGGAACAGGACGCGCCGACCCAGGTGGTCTATCGCGCCAATGAGCTCATCGACATCTCCAGTGGCGCCCACACCGTGCGCATGCGCCTGGTCGGCCGCGCCCATCCCAGTCGCGCCCTGGCCTTTCTCGACGAGACCTATCCACCGGGCGCCGACACCGGCGAAGAGATGTACGCCCATGAGGGCGAGGAGGCCGGCCTGGTGGTGGAAGGCCGGCTGGAACTGACCGTGGGCGGTGAGGTGCACATCCTCGAACCGGGCGACAGCTACTACTTCGAAAGCAGCCGCCCGCATCGCTTCCGCAATCCCTTCGAAGCCCCCGCCCGGCTGATCAGTGCGACCACGCCGGCGAACTTCTAAGCACTTGCGTTATGGCGGTCGTAAGGTGGAAAACGGCGCAGCCTTTTCCACCTGGAGGCCGGTGTCCGGGGCGGCCCTCACCCCAACCCTCCCCCCGCGGGAAAGGGGGCGGTCCGAGTGGGCGCTCGAGACCGTAGGTTGGGCTGAGACAGCTCTATCGTCGAAGCCCAACATCGCCGCCACGTTGAGGCAAGGCCTGTTGGGCTGCGCGGCGCTCAACCCACGCTACGGGGCGATTCCCCACAACTCCCCTTCAACGATCCCCAACGCCGCCAGCTCCGTCCGGCGCAGCGGTTCGTCCTGGGCGAGAAAGAATTCGTCCAGTTGCGGCGGGGCGACGCCGCTGGCCAGGAGCAGGGCGTGGGCCTGGCCGCGGTGGTGCAGCTGGTGCACGAAGAGATGCTGCAGGGTGCGCAGTCGCTGTTCCCGTACCGGGCCGCTGGCGCGGGGCAGGGTGATGAATCCGGTCAGCTGCTGGGGAGCGAGGCCGCGACACAGGTCGATCAGGCGCTGGTCGCTGGCGATCTGGGCCGCACGCAGCGTCGCCAGATCAGGCCAGTCCGTGTCCTGGTAAGGCCGGGGCTGGTCATGTAGCGCATCGAGATAGAAGCGGTCGACGTCCAGCAGATGGCCGAGCAGGGCCCAGAGCGAACCAAAGAAGGCGGCGGGTTGGGCTGCGTGCAGGGCAGCGGCCGGCAATGTGGTGCAGGTGACCAGCAGGCGGTGGTTCGACCAGCGATTGTTGCAGGCCTGGGCCAGCAGCAGGTTGGCGGTCATGGGCAGGTCCTCGACACGGCGCGCGGACACCTACTGTAACGCGCCTGGTTGTGCGGGGGGTCGCAGCCTGGAGTCATCCATGATTGAGGCACTGGCGGCGCTTTGCCATGCTCCGCCGCTCTGCTGCCCACCTGCAAGGATGCGTCTGATGCCTCGAATGTCGCCCTGGTTCGGCCTGGTCGCTGCCCTGTGCCTGGGTGGCACGGTCCGGGCCGCCGAGCCTGTCACCCTGCCCGAATTGCCCTACATCCCCCTGGGGGTGGTCGGTCACGACAACAACGCCGCCTATCCCGATGCGCAGATGGAAAAGCGCCTGCAGCTGCTCGACCGCTACAACCTGCGCAGCTACCGCTCCGGCGAATTCCTGCTGCTGGATCTGCCGCGCCTGGATCGCCTGGTGGCCCTGGCCCGCCAGTACCACATCACCCTGAGGCCGGTGATCACCCAGCAACTGACCCAGGCCCAGGCCTATGCCCTGGCCAAGCGCTATGCCAACGACATCAAGATCTGGGAAATCGGCAATGAGCAGGATCACTCGCGGATCGGCGCCAGCATCCGCATCAGTCGGCTGGTGGATATCTATCGGGGCATCCGGCGCGCCTCCGACGAGCTGAACGCCGATCTCAAGACCACCATCAACGTGATGTCCTGCAATTCCTACGACACCGGGCCCAAGGCGCGCTGCCCGGGCGATCGCCTGGGCTCCATGTGGTTTCTCGATCAGGCCAAGGCCGCCGGTTTCGATTTCGACTACATCAGCTTCCACTACTACCCGCATTACCACGACCGCGGTCACTGGATGGATCTCTACCTGGGGCAGATGCGCGCCATGGCGGCCAAGTACCGGACGCAGATCTTCTACAACGAGGTCAATTGCGCGGAGATCTACAAGGGCACCACCGACGGCGGTCGGCCGGGCGATCGCAGCTGTTATGACAGCCTCGAGTACATCCTCTCCGAGCTCAATGGGCGCTATCGCGACATCGTCCGCGAGATCAACGTCTATGAACTGCTCGACGAGCCGACCCATCCGGTTGCCCATGAGCGTCACTTCGGGCTGATGTACGACCTGGATCGGCCCAAACCGGTCATGGAACTGGTCCGCCGCTATGCCGGAGCGCCTTGAGCCGCCAGAAAGCAGACAAGTCTGACTTTTGCCTGGGGATCGGATCTTTGCGTGACCAGGCAGTCAGCGACGAGTGGTAGCGAAAGTGCCATCATCGGCACCGTACATCTGGCAAAACACCGCGTTCACCCCTGCTTCGTGATGGCACGGGTTCTTCTTGGTCTAGCGCTTGCACTAGGCTTCGCAGGTGCTGGGGAAACGATCTTCCCCGGCAGTTTTCCTGCTGTACCGAGGTGGGATGCACGGATCGAATCGCGCACCTCGGCCTATCTGGTTCCTTCTTGATGACAATCCTTAGCTCCATCTCCCGCCGCCTGCCGCGTCAGGCGCTGCTCTTGCCTGCCCTGTTCGCCACCGCTTCGCTTGCCACCTCCGCCCAGGCCGTTGACCTGGTCGGTCTCAACTTCTCCGGCGCCACCTTCGCCGCCCAGGTACTGCCCGGTGTCAACGACCGCAATTTCATCTTTCCGGCCGAGAGCCATTTCCAGCAGTGGAGCGCCAAGGGCGTGAAGCTGGTGCGCTTCCCCATTCTCTGGGAGCGCCTGCAACCGTCCATGGGGGTCAATCTCGATCCCACCTACGCCGGCCTGGTCGATCGCACCCTGGGCTACGCCCAGAAGTACGGCGTCAAGGTCATCCTCGATCTGCACAACTACGCCCGCTATCAGGGCAAGGTCATCGGCGCGGGCGAAGTCCCCTACGAGGCCTTCCAGAATCTCATGACCCGTATCGCCCAGCGCTGGGGCACCCATGCGGCGCTCTATGGCTACGACATCATGAACGAGCCCCACGACGCCGTGAGCAACTGGCCGATCGCCGCCCAGTACGGCATCGATGGCGTGCGCGCGGTCGATTCGACCCATCCGATCTTCATCGAGGGCAACGGCTGGGCCGATACCACCCGTTGGCCGCAGTGGAACGACGCCCTGCTCAAGCTCAACGATCCGGCCAACAACCTGATCTTCATGGCCCAGGCCTTCTTCGACGGCAGCCTGAACGTGGCGACCCTCTCGCCCAGCTATGGCGTCGAGCGGCTGAAGCCCTTCGTCGCCTGGCTCAAGGCCAACAACAAGCGCGGCTTCATCGGCGGCTTCGGCGTACCTGACACGGATGCGCGCTGGTTGCCCATTCTCGACGGCATGCTGGCCTATCTGAAGCAGAACTGCATTCCGGCCACCTACTGGGCCGCCGGGCCGGGCTGGGGTACCTACAATCAGGCGGTCGAGCCGATCAATGGCAAGGAGCGTCCGCAGTGGGCGGTGCTGGCCAAGTACCTGGACAAGGACAGCTGCGCCGCCATCGGCCCGCAGGTAGCACCGACCGCCGCCACACCACCCAAGACCGGGACCGCCACCAGCGGTGCGACCGCGGGCACCACCGGCGGTACCGGCGCCACGGGCACCACTGGCACCACCACTGGCACCACCACCGGCGTCGCGCCGACCACGGGTACCGGCACCACGGGGACCGCCACAGGTAGCACCGCCACGGCAGGGGCGACCACCGGCGCCGTCACGGGCACCGCAGGCAATGCCGCCAATGCCACCAAGCTGACCACCGTCGAGCAGCTCTACCTGGCCTACTATGGCCGGGCGGCCGATGCCGGTGGCCTCAACTACTGGGCCTCGCGACTGGCCAGCGACCTGAGCGTCGAGCAACTGGCGGCCACCTTTGCCGCCAATGGCGAGTCGACCACGCTTTACGGATCCCTGAGCGGCGCCGCCCTGGTCAACAAGGTCTATCAGACCCTCTATGGCCGGAGCGCCGACAGCAGTGGCAGCGCCTATTGGAGCAGCCGGCTGGCCAATGGCGTCACCTCCCGGGCCAACCTGCCGCTGGAAGTCCTGCGCGCCGCTGCCGGCGACGACAAGGCCGCCTTCGACAAGAAGGTGAGCGCGGCGCTGGCCCAGGGCACCACCACGACCACGCCGACCCCTGCGGCCAGCGTGCAACCGGTGCAGAACGTGGTCCAGCCAGTCACCGGCGGGGCGGTCGCCTCGGCCCCGCTGAGCGGCTACAAAAACATCCCCCTGGGGGTGGTCGGCCACGACAACAGCGCTGCCTATCCGCCGGCCGAGATGGAAGCCCGGTTGCAGGTCCTGGCGGCGCGCAACCTGCGTACCTATCGCTCCGGCGAGTACCTGGTGATGAACCTGCCCGAGCTGGATCGTCTGGTCGCCCTGGCCCGCAAGTACAACATCACCCTGCGGCCGGTCATCACCCACAAGCTGACCCAGGCGCAGGCCTATGCCCTGGCCAAACGCTACGCCAACGACATCAAGATCTGGGAGGTCGGCAACGAGCAGGACTATTCCAAAGCGGGTGCCCAGGAGCGCATCAATACCCTGGTCGGCATCTACCGCGGGATCAAGCAGGCTTCGGATGAGCTGGGCGCCAACCTCAAGACCACCATCAACGTGATGGCGTGCAACTCGGACGACCGCACCGCCACCGCCCGTTGCCCGGGTGATCGCAACGGTGCCATGTGGTTCCTCGACCAGGCCCGGGCGTCAGGCTTCAACTTCGACTACATCAGCTTCCACTACTACCCGTACTTCGACGACAAGGGCTACTGGATGGACATGTACCTGGGGCAGATGCGCGCCATGGCCACCAAGTACAGGACCAAGGTGTTCTTCAACGAGATGAACTGCGGCAACGTCTACCAGGGCAACACCGATGGCGGCCGTGACGGCGACCGGGCCTGCTACGACAGCGTCAAGCAGATGCTCACGGTGCTCAACACCAGCTACAAGGATGTGGTGGCCGAGATCAACGTCTACGAATTGCTCGATGAGCCGAGTCTCTCGGTGATCCACGAGCGCCACTTCGGGATGATGTACGACCTCAAGCGACCCAAGCCGATCTTCGACATGGTGACCAACTTCGCCAAGTAAGCGCCCGGCGCGACCATAGCACCGCCCCCGTTGCCTGACCGGCAGCGGGGGCGGTGTCGTTTTGGGGGTAGGGATCTAGGCTGGGCGGGCCCTCACCCCGGCCCTCTCCCAGGGGGAGAGGGGGAAGAGCGGCGTGGGGAGGTGCGAGGGTGTCAGGCTGGTGCGGTGCCGGCCCTCATCTCGGGGAGAAGGGATTGATCGGCGTATGGCGAAACCCGGTGGTGACTGCGGACGCCCCCTCTCCCTCCGGGAGGGCTGGAGTGAGGGTGAACCTAGTGAAGGCCTTCCCCTCAACGCTTGAGCATCGCCCGCATCGCCGCCAGGGCATCGTTGCCGCGGGCGGCCTTCTGCTCCTGGGGGGCTTCTTCCAGGCCTTCCCATTGCAGGTCCTCGGGCGGTAGCTCGTCGAGGAAGCGGCTGGGCGTGCAGTCGATCAGCTCGCCGTACTGCTTGCGCCGGGTGGCGTAGGTGAAGGCCAGGGTCTGGCGCGCGCGGGTGATGCCCACGTAGGCCAGGCGGCGCTCCTCCTCGATGGTGTCGGCCTCGATGCTGGAGCGGTGCGGCAGGATCTCTTCCTCCATGCCCATGATGAACACATAGGGGAATTCTAGGCCCTTGGAGGCGTGCAGGGTCATCATCTGCACCCCGTCGGCGCCTTCCTCTTCCTCCTGCTGGCGTTCGAGCATGTCGCGCAGGACCAGCTTGGCGATGGCGTCCTCGATGGTCATCTGGCCTTCTTCGTCCTTTTCCAGGATGTTCTTCAGCGCATCCATGAGGAACCAGACGTTGCCCATGCGGAAGTCGGCGACCTTGTCGGAGCTGGCGTTCTGGCGGATCCAGTTCTCGTAGTCGATGTCCATCACCATGCTGCGCAGGGCGCCGATGGGATCATCGCCGGCGCAGTTCTGGCGGACCCCGTCCATCCAGCGCTTGAAACGCCCCAGGCGCTCGGTGAAGCGGGCATCCAGGTGCTCGCCCAGACCGATCTCGTCGGCGGCGGCGTACATCGACAGGTCGCGGCTGCCGGCATAGTTGCCGAGCTTTTCCAGGGTGGTGGAGCCGATCTCCCGACGCGGTACGTTGATCACCCGCAGGAAGGCGTTGTCGTCGTCCGGATTCACCAGCAGGCGCAGGTAGGACATCACGTCCTTGACCTCCTGGCGGGCGAAGAAGCTGGTGCCGCCGGAGAGCCGGTAGGGGATCTGATGGTGCTGCAGCTTGAGCTCCATCAGCTTGGCCTGGTGGTTGCCGCGATAGAGGATGGCGAAGTCCGCGTAGGGCCGCTGGGTCTTGAGGTGCAGGGTGAGGATTTCCAGGGCGATGCGCTCGGCCTCGCCGTCCTCGTTCTTGCAGCGCAGCACCCGGATCGGGTCGCCGTGGCCCATCTCGCTCCACAGCTGCTTCTCGAACACGTGGGGGTTGTTGGCGATGAGCACGTTGGCGCACCTGAGGATGCGACTGGTGGAGCGGTAGTTCTGCTCCAGCATCACCACCTTGAGCGAAGGGAAGTCGTCCTTGAGCTGCATCAGGTTTTCCGGTCGCGCGCCGCGCCAGGCGTAGATCGACTGGTCGTCGTCGCCCACCACGGTGAACTGGGCGCGCTCCTGCACCAGCATCTTCACCAGCAGGTACTGGCTGGTGTTGGTGTCCTGGTATTCGTCCACCAGCATGTAGCGGATGCGGTTGCGCCAGCGCTCCAGCACCTCGGGATGCTCCTGGAACAGCTTCACCGGCATCAGGATGAGGTCGTCGAAGTCGACCGCGTTATAGGCCTTGAGGGTGCGCTGGTAGTGCAGGTAGACCACCGCAGCGGTCTGTTCCTTGGGCGTGCGCGCCTTTTCCAAGGCCTCTTCCGGCAGGATCAGGTCGTTCTTCCAGTTGCCGATGTAGTTCTTGATCTCGTCCAGGCCGTCGTCGCCCTGGTACTCCTTCTGCATGATGTCGGTGAGCAGCGCCTTGATGTCGCCCTCGTCGAAGATGGAGAAGCCCGGCTTGTAGCCCAGGTGCACGTACTCGCGGCGAATGATGTTCAGCCCGAGGTTGTGAAAGGTCGAGACGGTCAGGCCGCGGCCTTCGCCGGCCTTGAGCAGGCTGGCCACCCGCGCCTTCATCTCGCGCGCCGCCTTGTTGGTGAAGGTCACGGCGCAGATGTACTGGGCGCGGATGCCGCACTGCTGTACGAGGTAGGCGATCTTGCGGGTGATGACGCTGGTCTTGCCGGAGCCGGCGCCGGCCAGCACCAGCAGGGGGCCGCTGATGTAGGCCACGGCTTCGGCCTGGCGGGGGTTGAGCTTGGACATGGCGGACCGAGGGGTGACGACGCTGGGCGGGGGATTCTACCAGCGCCGGTCCGCCTCGGTCTCAAGGCTTGGGCGGTGGCGCGACGAAGGTCAGCTGGCGCGGATAGCCGTACTTCTCCCCGGGCAGCGCCGGGCTGTCGAGAAACACCGCCATGCTGCGGCCGAATTCGTTGACGTAGGTGACGGCATAGTCCTGGCCGTCGGCCAGGCGGACGATGGCGCCGGTCTTGAATTCTTCGCGATTGCGCTCGGTGACCGGGATGGAAATGCCGGCGGCCTTGCGGTAGACGCCCTTTAGCCAATCCTGGTTGGTGAAGTCGTTGATCGGGGTGCTGAAGCGCCCTGGCAGGCGCTGCAGGTGCCGACCGGTGCCGGGGGCGTCATCCACCGCCAGCCGCCGCGGATAACCCACGGTCTCGGCATCCAGCGGCTTGCCCTCAAGGAACACTGCCAGATTGTCGCCGACGCGCTGGACATCGGTGATGGCACGCCACTCGCCGTCGCCCAGCTGCGCCTGACGACCGCTGATGAAGCCCTCGACGTTGGCTGGCGTAGCGGGAATGGTCAGACCAGCCACGCGGCGCAGCACACCGCGATCCCAGTCTTCGTTGCTGAAGTCGTTGATGGAGCTGGAGAGGAGTGGCTGGGTGGCCGGGGCGCTGTGCGGCGGTTTGGCGTTCTCGGCATGGGCCAGCGGCAGGCCGAGATAGCAGGCGCAGAGCAGCAGAAGGGAGCGAGCCAGGCAGGTGGGCATAGCGGTCATCCTTAACGCAGGTTTCTTGTCGATCCCATACCGGGAGTGGGCGATAGACCCCTGATGTCTCCCGGCGTTTGGCGAGCGCGATGCAAAGCGGCAATTTTTTTCCCGCTCGGCGCCGGACGGCAAGGGCTGCGTTACCCTGGGGCTTTTCCCACCGGAGTCCATCCATGAATTCGACCCTTGCCGCCGTCCCCCTGGCCAAGGCCTATCGGCTGCTCAACCATGGCCCCACGGTGCTGGTCAGCGCCGCCCACGACGGCCGGCGCAACGTCATGGCCGCAGCCTGGGCCATGGCGGTGGATTTCGAGCCGGGCAAGGTGGCGGTGGTGCTGGACAAGCAGACCTGGACCCGCGAACTGTTGGAAGCCGAGGGCAGCTTCGTGCTCAGCGTGCCCTGCGCGGCCCAGGTGGATCTGGTGCAGACGGTGGGCAACACCACCGGCCGGGAGCTGGACAAGTTCGCCGCCTACGGCATCGAGACCCTGGCTGGCGAAAGGGTCGGTGCGCCTTTGATCGCCGGCTGCGTGGCCTGGCTGGAATGCCGGGTGCTGCCCGAGGCGCACAACCAGCAGGGCTACGACCTGTTTCTTGGCGAGGTGGTCGCCGCCCGGGCCGATACCCGGGTGTTTCGCGAGGGGCGCTGGGATTTCCGCGGTCAGGACAGCCTGCGCACCCTGCATCACGTCGCCGGTGGTCACTTCCTGGTGATCGGCGACGGTATCCAGGGGCAGCTGCTGACGCCCAGGATCTGAGACCGACGACGCCAGCGCTGGCGTCGTCGGGGCCGGGGTCAGACGCGGAAGCGCGCGACCATCTGCTGCAGATCGCCGCCCAGGCGGGCCAATTCGTTGACCGAAGCCGCGGCATGGGCGTTGGCAGTGGCGGACTCCTCGGCCAGGCCACTGACCTTGACCACGTTGCCGTTGATCTCCTCGGCTACCAGGCTCTGCTCTTCCACCGCGGTGGCGATCTGCTGGTTGAGGCTCTGGATCTCCGCCACCGTCTGGTAGATGACGTCCAGGGCGCGCTCGGCGTCCTGGGCCAGGGTCACGGTGCCCAGGGTGCGGTCACGACTGGCCTGCATGCGCGCACTGGCTTCGGTGGTGCCCTGCTGCAGGGTGGCGATGAGTTCGCCGATTTCCTGGGTGGATTCCTGGGTCCGCTGCGCCAGGGATCTGACCTCGTCGGCCACCACGGCGAAGCCGCGGCCCTGCTCACCCGCGCGGGCGGCTTCGATGGCGGCATTGAGCGCCAGCAGGTTGGTCTGCTCGGCGATCGCCTTGATCACGTCGATGACGCTGCCGATGCGACCGCTGGCGGCGTCCAGACGCTCCATGGCAGCGCCCAGGCCCTGCACCTCTTCGGCGGCCAGGGTGATTTCCTGGGCCGCGCGCTTGACCGTACGGCTGCCTTCGCGCGCCATGCTGTCGGCGTTCTGCGCGGCGCTGGAGGCGTTGGCGGTGTTTTGCGCCACGTTGTGTACCGTGGCCGCCATCTCGTTCATGGCGGTGGCCACCTGGTGCATCTCGTCGCGCTGCTGGGTGACGCCGCGGCTGGTCTGGACGCCAAAGGCCGAGAGTTCGTCGGCCGCGCTGTTGAGCTGCCCCACACCGTTGGCGATGCCCCCGACCAGCTGACGCAGATCGTCGGCCATGGCCTGGGTGGTGCGTTGCAGTTCGCCCAGTTCGTCGCGGCGGCTCACCTCGTTGCGCTGGGTGAGATCGCCGGCAGCGACGCGCTTGAGCATGGCCATGGCGGTCGCCAGCGGCTGGGTGATCTGGCGGGCGATCAGCCAGGCGGCGGCGATGCCGATGAGCAGGGCGACCAGGCTGGTCAGCAACAGCTTGAGCAGGGCCGCCTGGCGCTCGGCGGCGGCGGATTTGAGCTGACCCTCGCCCAGCTGATCCAGCAACTGCACCAGCTTGTTGCCCTGCTCCTGCAGGCTGGCGACGGCGGCCTGGGCCTGGCGATTCTGGGCAACGATGGATTCGAAGAAGGCGCGATAGCGGGTCACGTCCTGGGTGGCGCTGTAGAGGCGGGCGGCGGTGTCGCCGTCGATCTGCTTCTGGGCAGTGGCCAGGGTCTTGAGCAATCCGTCGATGACCTTGAGGGTCGCCTGGGACTTGCTGTCGTCGGGGGTGCCGAGGAAACGGCGGATGGCCAGGCGCACGCTGACCATCTGCGCCTTCATTTCGGCCACGGCCCTGAGATCGGCGGTGTTGTAGCCGCCGCCGGAGGCGAAGACCAGATCGAACAGCTGGTCGAAGGTCTCGGTGACGTTATCGGAGACCTTGGTCAGCTCCTTTTGCGCCTCGGCGCTGGTCTGGTTGGCCTGTTGCAGGGCGGTGAAACGCTCCTGATAGGTTTTCATCTCCTGCTGGATGTTGTGCAGGATGGCGACGTTGGACGGGTTGGTCAGCAGCACCAGACCCTTGGCGACGTCGTCCGCTACCACGGCCAGGTCGGCCTGCTGCTGGGCGGAACTGGCTGCGCTGGGATCGAGCAGGTAGTTCTTCTCGTCGATCCGGACGTTGAGGATATGGGCCTTGAGCTCGCCGCTGTAACGTGTCTTGTTGATGCGCTCGAGCAGGGTATTGGCGGTGAAATAGCCGAACAGGGCCACCACCGTCACCATGACCAGCAGGGCGCCGAAGCCCAGGGCCAGCTTCTTGGAAATGCCGAGATTGCTCAGCCAGGAGGCTTTGGATACAGACATGGGGATTCCGGAAGAGAGTACGAAGATCCCCTTCATCGGCTGTCCCGATCGATACTTGAAAGCCGCACGTCAGGGCCGCCTGGTGGGCGGCCCTGCTGCCGACGGTCGGTTCCCTGCGGGACCCGGACCGGCCGGACTCAGGCGGTTTCGCGCGCGTGCACCGGCACGGGCAACTCCAGCTCCAGGACCGAGATCAGCGCATTCTGCTGACGCTCGTTGAGCTGGCGAAAGCGCTGCAGCAGCAATTGTTCGCTGGCATTGAGCAACTCGTCGTCCGCGTCGACCTGCTGCTGTTCCAGGACCCCGTCCTGCACCAGGCTGCGTTCCAGCCAGGCGACGATCTCGGTGTTCATGCTGTGGCGATGGGAGCGGGCCACGGCGGCGATGCGTTCACGCATTCCATCGGGCAGGCGGACGACGAACTTTTCCGTGGGAATACCAGCGGGAGCGCGGTGGACGTAGGGCATGGAGGACCTCCAATACGAATGGACTGACGTCAAAGCGCCGACAACAGCAGTCGACCGGCGAAGAAAACCAGCACCAGGCCCATGGTTCGTTCGAACCAGTGGCCCAGGCGCAGGAAGGTCTGGCGAACGCGCGGACTGGAAAACAGCAGGCTGACCAGGGCGAACCAGCCGGCGTTGACCGCGCACATCCACAGGCCATAGAGGCCCTGGACGGTCAGCGGCGTACTGCCGCTGACCACGGTGGTGAAGATGGCCAGGAAGAACAGGGTGGCCTTGGGATTGGTGGCATTGGTCAGGAAGCCGGTGAGGAAGGCCTTGCCGGGCGACTGCCGTTGCAGATCGGCCTGCTGCCACTGGCTGTCGTCCAGCGGCGCGGCGGTGGGCTTGCTGCGGATCAGGTTGAAGCCCAGCCAGAGGATGTAGGCGCCACCGACCACCTTGGCGACGCCCAGCAGCCAGGGCGTGGCGTGCATCAGGGCACCGATGCCGAGCAGGGTGTAGAGCACGTGCACCGAGATGCCGGCGCCGATGCCCAGGGCGGTACAGAGGCCGATCAGGCGGCCGAATCTCACGCTCTGGCGCACGGTCACGGCGAAATCCGGACCGGGCGCCAGCACGGCGAGGAAGTGGATGGTCGCCAGGGCGAGGAATTCGCTCAGGTAGGGGGACATGTCAGCTCCAGTACGTGAGGGGTTCGGCCGCCCCGCGATAGCCGACGAAGCACGACAGCGACAGGCGCGGCTGGTCGTTGCCGGGGGTCACGGCGTGCATGCGGCGGGAATTGAAGAGGATCAGATCGCCCGGCTCGGGGCGGATGGTCAGGCAGGGCGGGCCGAGGCGGTCGGGTTCGATGCCGTAGCTGTCGCCGCGCATGGCGTCGAAGGCCTCCGGCGACAGCTCGCGCGACCAGAGCTGCAGTTCGCCGCCGACACTGGGCATGGTCAGGTATACGTTGCAGGCCAGCTGGGCGACCAGACTTTCGGCTTCCTCGCTGCCCGGCGCGTCCTTGGCGAAGATGTCGTGGTGGGCGAGAAAGCGCACCCCCGGCTTCACCACCCGCGACAGGCCGACGTACATCTTGCGGCCCCAGAGGGTCTGCAGGCGGGCCCCGGCCGGCCAGACCTCGTCGAGGGTGCAGCGCACCAGGTCGATGGGATTGAGGTAGGGGCGGCAGCGGCGGCGCAATTCTTCCAGGTTGCTGGTGACGCTGGCGAAATAGTCGTCCATCTGCGCGCGCTGGTGCTCCGCCTCGTAGAAGGCCATGCCGATGCGGCCGATGCTGGGGGCGTTGGTGTAGGTGGCGAAGCCGTTGCCGAGGATCTGCTGGCCGAGGTCGTCGGCCAGCGGACGCGGCACGAAGTGGCGCACCCGCACGGCCAGCAGGCGTTCATCGGTGAGACGGAGCAGACTCTCGGTGTCGAGAGCGTCGAGTTCGAGCAGCATGGCGCCTCCTTTCGACGGGTGAGGTGGGCGGTGGATCAAGCGCCAGCCATGTCGTAGCTCACCAGCAGGCGCCCCTTCTTTTCCTTGACGCCCAGGGCGCTCAAGGCCCCGACGCTGCGCAGGGAGCGCACATGGGTCCCGCCACAGGCATAGCGCGCCACATCCTCGCCAAAGCGCACCTGGCGCTGGCCGTCGGCCTGCACCTCGATCTGCAGCGGCAAGTCTTCTTCCACCAGGGCGTCGAAGTGCGCCTGCAGGGATTCGGCGTCCAGCGCGACGGTTTCCTCGCCCGGGACGAATTCGATGCGGCCTTCACCCGGCCAGTGATGGGCCTTGACCGGCTTCCAGCCATGGGTCTCGCCGATGTGGCCGAGCAGATGCCCGGCGGAATGCAGCCGCGAATGCAGCAGGCGGCGGCCTTCGTCGACCCGCGCCAGCACGCGGCCCGGCGCCAGGGGACGGTTGGTGTGGTGCAGAATGCGCTCGCCGTCCTGGACCACCCGGGTCACCTCGGCCGTGCCGATCCAGCCGGTGTCGCTGGGCTGGCCACCCCCCTGGGGATGGAAGGGTGTGGCCTGCAGTTCAACGACATAACCGTCCCCGTCGGCGGTACAGGCATGGACCTCGACCTCGGCGATCAGGCTGTCGCTCAGGAAATACAGGCGCTCGGTCATTCGTCTTACTACTCTTGGAGAACGAGAAACGTCCTCATTCTAAAGAGTGCGCGCAAGGGTGATAATCCACCCTCTCTCCAAAGGAATTTTGCGCTGTGAGCATAAATCTTCCCCTGCCACTGTTCAGCGAGATGGCCATCTTCGTGCGGGTGGTGGAGAGCGGCAGCTTTTCTGCGGCGGCCCGCCAGCTGGGTCTGACCCCGTCTTCCACCAGTCGCAGCGTGGCGCGCCTGGAGAAGGCCCTGGGCACCCGCTTGCTCAATCGCAGCACCCGCAAGCTGCGGCTGTCGGAGGCGGGGGAGGAGGTCTATCGGCGTTGCAGCGACATGGTTGGCGCCGCCCGGGCGGTACTGGAGGTCAGCGGTCAGTTCAACCAGGCACCGGCCGGCATCGTCCGGCTGTCGGTGCCCAAGGCGGTGGGCAGCACGGTGATCCATCCGCACATGGCCGAGTTCCTGCGCCGCTACCCGGCGGTGGACGTGCAACTGCTGCTGGAAGACCGCCAGGTCGACCTGATCGACGAGAACGTCGACCTGGCCATCCGCATCACCGACCGCCCGCCGCCCGGGCTGGTGGGTCGCCAGCTGCTCACCATCGAGCACCTGCTCTGCGCCACGCCGCAGTACCTGGCCGAGCACGGCCAGCCGGCCCACCCGCGCGACCTGGCTGGGCACAGCTGCATCTACCTGGCGGAAGAGCCGGCCGATTCGCGCTGGAAATTCCGCCAGGGCGCCAAGGTGGTTCACGTCAACGTGCGCGGGCGCTACGCCGCCAACCACACCGGGGTACGGTTGGACGCGGTGCTCAACCACATCGGTATCGGCAGCCTGCCGCTGTTCACCGCCCAGGCGGCCCTGGCCCGCGGCGAGATCGTCCAGGTGCTGCCGGACTGGTCCTTTCTACCGCACTACCAGGGTGGCGCCTGGCTGCTCTATCCGGCGACGCGCCACCTGCCGCCCAAGCTCAAGGTGTTCATCGACTTCCTGGTCGAGCGCCTGGGCGATCAGGCGCTGCGCCCGGGGCAGGGCGCGGCCGCGCTGCCCGAGCAGCGCTTCCAGGAATTGACCATCGGCAGCTAGGGCGCTGCCGATCCGCCTTTCGTGATGCTTTTCACAAGTCCTGTTACAACTGGCATCATTAGGTGAAACGATTCACCTAACGTTTCTCTGCCTGCCACATCGCGCTTTTCCCTGGGCCATGCTCCCGACGGCCCGCCCGCGCGGGTGGATCTGGCCGCTGCCGCGATCCTTGCCCTGGCAAAACAAGAAAGGATTTCCCCATGCTCGCTTCATCACCTACGCTCGCCACTCCCGTGGCGGCCACCCCGCGCAAGGGGCTGGTCGTGCTCATCGCCGTGATCGCCGCCCTGGGCGGCCTGCTGTTCGGCTACGACACCGGCATCATCGGCGTCGCCCTGCTCGGCCTCGGCCGCGAATTCGCCATGGACGACACCGTCAAGCAGCTGGTGACCGGCGCCATCATCTTTGGCGCCCTGTTCGGTTGCCTCGGCACCGGGCCGATCTCCGACCGCCTCGGCCGGCGCAAGACCATCATCGGCGTGGCCCTGGTATTCGCCCTGGGGTCGGTGCTCTCGGCACTGTCGCCCAACGTCACCCTCTTGATCCTGTCGCGCTTCCTGCTCGGCCTGTCGGCCGGCAGCTCCACCCAGATCATCCCGGTGTACATCGCCGAGGTGGCGCCGCCGGAGCACCGCGGCAAGCTGGTGGTGCTGTTCCAGTTCATGGTGGTGTTCGGCATCACCGTGGCCTATTTCACCGGCTTCGCCCTGGACGAGCACTGGCGCTGGATGTTCGGCCTCGGCCTGGTGCCGGCGCTGATCCTGCTGGCGGGCATGGCGGTGCTGCCGGAGAGTCCGCGCTGGCTGCTGGTCAAGGGGCGTGAACAGGATGCCGTGGCGGTGTTGGAACGGGTGCGCGGTGGCAAGGCCGCGGCCGAGGCCGAACTGGCCGAGATCAAGACCGTGAGCAACGCGCCGGAGGGCAGCTGGAGCGATCTGTTCTCGCCCTGGGTGCGACCGGCGCTGCTGGTGGGGGCAGGCATCGCCATGTTCTCGCAGATCACCGGCAACAACGCCCTGATCTATTACGCACCCACCATCCTCACCCAGGCCGGTTTCTCCGACCAGACCGCGGTGCTGGCCACCGGCTGCAGCACCATCCTGGTGGTGATCATGACCGTGGTGGGCAGCTTCCTGGTGGATCGCATCGGTCGTCGTCGCTACCTGCTGACGCTGATCCCCGGCTCCATCATCGCCCTGGCCATCATGGGCTACCTGTTCCAGGGCGCCGGTCCCCAGACCGAGGTCGAGCGCTGGACGGTGGTGGCCTGCCTGGCCGCCTACCTGATGCTCAACTGCGGCGGCTTCGGCGTCTGCATCTGGCTGATCAACGCCGAGGTCTATCCATTGTTCGTGCGCGGCAAGGGCGCCAGCGTCGGCGCCTTCAGCCACTGGGGCTTCGACCTGCTGGTGACCCTCACCACCCTGAGCCTGGTGACCCAGCTGGGCGCCGCCCACACCTTCTGGCTCTATGCCGGCATTTCCCTGGTGGCCCTGCTGTTCATCTGGCGCCTGGTACCGGAGACCAAGGGCAAGAGCCTGGAGCAGATCGAGCACGACCTGCGCGAACGGCGCTTCTTTCCCTATCAGCGGAAGGGCTGAACGCCAGCTCCGGTGCTAGGGTCGCAACAGGAGCGGAGCTCTATCTCCGCTCCTGTTCGCCTGTGCCGGAGTCCTGCCATGCGCCCCCTGACCCTCGACCTCGATCTACTGGCTGCCGCCCTCGACAGCCGGGAGCGAGGTACTCACTTCCTCGATCTCGAAAGCGGCGCCCTGCGCCTGCTCGACCCGGACGACCTCAGTCTGGAAGAGCGCGAGGAGCTGGAAGATCCCGAACGCTACCTGCCGCTGCCGCGGCTGACCCAGGACGACCGCCTGGAGCTGCGCGAAGCCTTTCTGCACCAGTTGCGCCATCCCCACGCCCAGCCACTCTTGCGTGCCGCCCTGGAGAGCCGGCGGCCGATCCGCACCTTCGACTACGAGCTGGAGCTCTTCCCCTCGGTACGCGAGGCCTGGCAGGCCTTCGCTCTGAGTCGGCTCAAGGAGGAGGTGCTGGTGCTGCTGGACGAAGCGGGCCTGGAGGCCCTGCCGGCGGATGGTCGGATGCCGCTGCCGGAAGACATGCCCGAAGGCATCCGGCGGCGGTTGGAGAAGGGGCAGGGGCGATAGGGCTTGCCGCCCCGATGGTCAGCTGAACGCCCTTAGTTTGACGAAGCGTCCGGCAGCATGCCGGCGCTACGCATGAGGTCCGGCAGTCCTTGCTCTTCGATGGCGTAAACGCCGCGCTCAGCTTTCCAGATCAATGCCTTTTCCTGCAAAGCAGCCAGGGCCTGCTGTACGTTCTGCGCGTAGGCGGCCTCTTGGGCCTGGGCCTCGCTCATACCGGCGAGCTGTAGCATTTCTGCGTACTTGCCAAGAGTTGCCAATTCGAAAGGCGCATAGTCCTTGCCCTGGACCGCCATCACCTTCAGTACGGCCGCTTGAATCGGTGTGAGGCTGCGAATCACGGCGAGAGCGCTCTCGGACATCTCTCGCACGTGCTCGTCGACGGCTTCAGCAAAAGCGACATTGCCCACTGCAGCATCATCGATCATTGAGTACTCGAGTAACTCACGGGCCGCTTGCAATGCCTCGGGGCGATAGCCCGCTTCGACGAATTTACTCCAGACTACTTCTGGATCAAGGGTGAAATCGAGCCTGGACTGCGCGCAGAACCAGTCCACATAGCCTCTGTCGAGATGGGGGAAGTTGACCAGGGGCGCATTGAAGAAGGCTTGGTCGCGGCTGTTTCTGAGCATTGCCAGCTTGTCCCGGCTGGAACCGGCGCAGATAAGTCTCAGGCCGTGATGGTGTGAGCCGTTCAATTCGTCGCGAGCCGCCTTGAGGGCGAAGAGCGTGTTGCTGCCAGCCGCGGTGGTCACGGCATGCTGAGCTTCGTCGATAATGAGCGCTATCGGCTTGCCGAGACTGTCGGACAGCGCTGCCAGCGCAGCGGCCAGGGTTACGCCCTTGGCTTTGCCAATGCTGCCGGTATCTATCTCGACCCCACCCACCTTGAGTTTCACCACGCCGCTTTGCTTGGTCAGCTTGGCGATCAGACCAAGATTGCGCTCGATGGCAACCTGAACCGCTTGATTGATCAACTCAGCCGGATCAGTCTGTCGATTCGACCAGAGATCGACGTAGATCACCTCGGCACCTGCGAGCTGGAGTGCGGGCGCCAGATCTTCCCGCATGAAGGTGGTCTTGCCGGTTCGCCGTGGCGCCGCCAAAAACAGACCGGGATGCAGCGGGTCTGCCATGATCTTGGCGGCATAGGTAGTAGCCATGGCGTGTCGGTGATAGAAACGCTCGGGCATCGACAACTCCCAATTCAAGGCGATTAAAGTCGATTATAGATCTTTATAGATCTTTATAGATCGCTGCCCTGAAGCCTACTTTAGTGCTGGTCATGTCCGTGCCGATAGAGCTTGAGCTCCACCATCAGGTCGTCGGTGAGGGTTTCCAGATGGGCCTGCAGGGTTTCGAGGGCCAGGTCCGCCGGCAGTGCCAGCAGGGCGGTGGCATGGAACAGCACCTCGCTGCTCATGGGGGCCGGGCGCGTCTCGGTGGACAGCCGTTCGACGTTGACCCCGACCTGATGCAGCGCCCGGGTGATGTCGCGGACGATGCCGACGCGGTCGTTGCCCAGGAGGTCGAGCTGCACCAGCGGCGCACCCACCGCAGCCGGCTGGCCGGGTTCGCCGACCAGGATGCGCAGACCGGGAATGGCCAGCTGTTGCAGGGCCTCCACCAGGCCATTGCGCAATTCCGGCTCCACTTCCACCGAAAGGATCCCGGCGAACTGGCCGGCCAGATGGGCCATGCGGCTTTCCAGCCAGTTACCGCCCTGGGCGGCCACGCAGTCGGCCAGGGCTTCCACCAGACCGGGGCGATCGGGGGCGATGACGGTCAGGACCAGGTGTTCCATGGTGGGCTCCAGGGCAGTCAGAGAGAGCCCCGAGTCTAGCCCGCCCTGGAGCGCGGGCCTACTGGATGTCTTCGGGTTTGACGATCACCCAGTGCTGGTCGGCGTTGACCGCTACGCTGGCCTTGGCCTGGCCCTCGGCGTTGCTCTTCATCATCGCCTCGATCTGGGTGCGGTACTTGGCCTTGCGGTCGATCCACAGGTGGATGCCGTTCTTGGCGGCGTCCACGCCCTGGAACAGCATGGGACCGTCGCTGACCGGGGTGTCGCCGCCGACCAGGATGGGCTTCTTCCAGGGATCGATGTAGGTGAGGATGGCCGCGTACTTGCCGGCGAACCAGGTGGCCGGGGTCCAGAGGTAGGGGGTGACCTGCAGCCTCAGGTTGGCCTGGGGATCGTACTTGCCTTCGGCGATCTGCTTGCGGGCGGTGGTCAGGGCGCCGGTGGCCGGGTCCTTGAGCAGGGTGGTGACGCCAATGACATTTTCCGGCTTGACGCCATAGCCGTAGCGCGGATCGGCGGCCACCATGCGCACCAGCTCTTCGTGGGCGGCGCTGATCACATAGACCTCGATACCGTTCTCCATCAGCTTGCGATAGAGCTCCTGCTGGCCGGTGAAGGGCTTGGGTGGATTGATCTCCACCGTCTCGACCTTATCGTCCTTGCCGTAGTAGGTGGCGGGGATCGGCTTGCCGTAGGCCATCAGCTCGTCGACATAGCCCTTGAGCTGCTGCAGGGTGAAACCGGAAAACACCTGGGCGACCCAGGGATAGCAGACCAGGTCATCGATCTCGCAGAGCCGGTAGTAGTAGCTGTTGAGGCTTTCCTGGTGGCCGCCGACGTCCTTGAAGGGGATCAGCTTGAGCGAAGGATCAAGGGTCTCGCGGGTCAGCACGCCCTTCATTTCCAGGAAGGGCAGCAGGGCTTCCTCCAGGTCGTAGCGATAGCTGGTGTTGTCCATGTCGAACACCGCGTAGTTGCCCTTATTGGCATTGGCGGCGATCAGGGCATCGAGTTGGCGGGCGGCGTCGGCTGGCCAATGGGTCAGCTCGGTGGCAGCGGCGGTCAGCGACAGCAGACCACCGGCCAGACCGGCGAGAAGGCGAGGAAGGATGGGCATCGGCGGGCTCCGGCACAGCGACCGCCCAGTGCGGTCGCCTGCCGCAACCCTAGCAAAAAGCTGTTACAGATCAGGGTGAGGGACGACCTGTCCGGATGCGAGAGCGGCACAACGTGCCGCTCTGCGACAACCTCCTCAGGCGGTAGCGGCCTTGAAGCGCGGCTGGGCGTTGCCCTTGAACAGGGTCAGGGTCGCGACCAGGCCGAGCACGGCGGCCAGGGTCAGCCACATGCCGGGGGCGGCCTTGTTGCCGGTCTCCTGGATCAGCCAGGTGCAGACCATGGGGGTGAAGCCGCCGAAGGTCGCGGTGGCCAAGCTGTAGGCCAGGGAGAAGCCGGTGGTGCGCACATGGGCCGGCATCACCTCGGTCAGGGCTACCACCATGCCACCGTTGTAGGTGCCATAGAGGAAGGACAACCACAGCTCGACCATCAGCAGGCGCGAGAAGCCCGGGGCGTGGGTCAGCCAGATCATCGCCGGGTAGGCGGTGAGGATGGCCAACACAGTGGCGAAGATCAGCAGCGGACGCCGGCCGACGCGATCGCTCAGGGCGCCCATCACCGGCAGCCAGATGAAGTTGGACACGCCCACGCAGGCGGTCACGATGAGGCTGTCCAGGGCGGTCAGGTTCAGCTCGTGCTTGCCGAAGGTCGGGGTGTAGGCGGTGATCAGGTAGAAGGAGGCGGTGGTCATGGAGACCATGGCCACACCGGCCAGCACCACGCCGAAGTTCTGGCGGATGGAGGTCATGGTCTCGCGGAAGGTCGGGCGATGCTTGCGCGCCTCGAATTCCGGGCTCTCTTCCAGGGAGCGGCGGATCATGAACAGGAAGGGCACGATCAGGCAGCCGATCAGGAAGGGAATGCGCCAGCCCCATTCACCCATCTCGGCGGGCGACAGCCAGTGGTTGAGCAGCGCGCCCAGCACGCCGGCGAAGACCACCGCGACCTGCTGACTGGCGGATTGCCAGGAAACGAAGAAGCCCTTGCGGCCCGGAGTGGCGATTTCCGACAGGTAGACGGACACGCCGCCCAGTTCGACGCCAGCGGAGAAGCCTTGCAGCAGGCGGCCGAGCAGCACCAGCAGCGGGGCGGCGACGCCGAGGGTGGCATAGCCCGGCACCACGGCGATCAGCAGGGTACCCAGGGCCATCAGCGCCAGGGTGACGATCAGGCCGTGACGCCGACCGTGCCGGTCGATGTAGGCGCCGAGGAAGATGGCCCCCAGGGGACGCATCAGGAAGCCGGCGCCAAAGGTGGCCAGCGACAGCATCAGGGAGGCGAGTTCGTTATCGCCGGGAAAGAAGGTCTTGGCGATGGCCGTGGCATAGAAGCCATAGACCATGAAGTCGTACATTTCGAGGAAGTTTCCGCTGACGACGCGGAACACGGATTTGGCTTTCGAGGTGGTGGCCATGACTGCTAGCTCGGATTGGGTTTGTTATGGAGACAGCTCGCGCAAGGCGCCCAGACCTCTCATGGGTGGGTCGCACTATTTGTAACCTTATGTGTTGCAAAAGCGCGCTGGCAAGCTGAATCGGACCGCAACTCCCGAATTTCATGGGTTTGAAAGGTTATTGAAAGCTTCGCGACATTACGTCTGGAAATTATTGTCCAGTTGACAAGATGTCGCAGTTCAAGATGAGAGCATCTGCCAGAAGGCCGCCCCGACACCGGCCAGGCTTTCCCCGGCGATGAGTCCCGCCGCGGCCGCCAGGGCGAAGCGCTCGGCTAGGCGCGGCGCCCGCCAGCGCACCAGGGCGGTGAGCAGGGCGCCGAGGGTCATCATCAGCGACACCGAGGCCGGCAGGATGAAGGCCAGGCCCAGGGCCGCCGAGCTGGGCAGCCAGTGCGCGCGTCTTGCAGGCAGCAGGGCTTCGGCCAGGCCCAGCAGCACGCCGGCCAGGGCACCCAGGACGATGCCCAGGCGCATGGCGTCATCCAGGGCGCCCAGGCCCTGGGTCAGGGTTTCCGCCACCGCCTTCCACTGGGCCACCGCCGGTGCCGGCCAGGCGGCACTGAGCAGGAGTGCCTGGGGGTCGGGAATCAGCAGCCGATAGGTAAGCACCCCGGTCACCGCGCCCAGGGCGATGCCCAGGCACTGAGCCACCACCTGCTTGGCGGGCGTGGCGCCGATGGCCTGGCCGACCTTGAAATCGTTCATCAGGTCGGTGCTCTGGCCAGCCGCGCCACCGGCGGTGTTGGCGCCCATCAGGTTGATGTTGACCTGGCCAGGGGCAGCCAGGCCAAAGGTCAGCTGCGACAGCTGGCCGATGGCGCCGATGGGGGGAATGCCGGTGGCGCCCACCACCCGCGCGGCCATGGCGGCGAGAAACAGCGCCAGGGGCAGGGCGAGCAGGGCCAGCCAGGGATCGATGCCGAACAGCCGCACCTGCAGCACCACCACCAGCAGAGCCGCCACCAGCAACAGCGCCAGTGGCCAGGCACGGGGTCGCTGCCAGCCCTGGCGCTGCCGTTCGCCGCGCGGCAGGGTGATCAGCCGTACCGCCAGGGAAGCCAGGGTGGCGCTGACCATCAGGCTCACTCCCGGCCAGAGCAGCCATTGCACCAGGAAGGCGTATTGCGGGCCGCTGGCGTCCGCCGGTAGCGCGGCGACGCCGCTGGCCAGCAGCCAGGGCGCTACACCGCCCCAGGCCAGCAAGGTGCCGAGCAGCAGCGACAGTCCGACCCTCAGGCCGATGATGCCGCCAAAGCCGAGCAGCAGCAGCGAGGGATCGAAGCTGAAGGTCAGCCGCTCCAGGGCGGGCGAAGGCGCCGCTCGCGGGAGCATCCAGGCGAAGGTGTCCACCAGTTTGACCGCCGCCGACAGCGTCAGGGCGCCCAGGAGCACCCGCAGCCGGGCCAGGGCCTCGGCGCCGCTGGCATAGACCTGGCGCAGCGCCTCCAGGGTGGCCAGGCCCTCAGGGAATCTCAGACTGGCATCGGCCAGCAGCAGGGGGCGCAGATACCAGGCCACCCAGATGCCGAGAAAGCTCACCGCGAACACCCAGCCCATCAGCGGCAGGGTCGGCAGTTCCTGGCCGGTCAGCAGCGTATAGGCGGGGATGGGCGCCACCAGCCCGCCGGAGACGATGCTGGCGGCCGCCGAGGCCACGGTCTGATTGATGTTGCTCTCGTGCAGCGTCCAGCCCGGTTGCTGCAGGCGGCGACCCAGGCGGTGCCAGAGGCCGTAGCTCACCAGCAGGGCGATGATCGACATGTTGAACGACCAACCGATCTTGAGCCCGGCATAGACGTTGGCCGGGGTCAGCAGGATGCCCAGCAGCGCGCCGGTGAGCAGCGCCCGCGGACTGAGTTCGCGTTCCACGGGCAGCGGCAGGTCGGATGCGGCGGCGTTGGCAGCGGGCAAGGGGGCCTCCTCGGTCAGGCGATCACGGCGTGGTCAGGGGACCTCTCTCCGCGCCGGTTGGTTCGCCCGTTCAGGGATGCCGCTCGATCCAGGTCTGCCGCACCGCCTCGATCAACTGGCGCAGCCCTGGTGGGGGCTGGCGCCGACTCGGGTAGTAGATGCACAGGGGCGCACCGGGCGAGGCCCAGTCCGGTAGTACCTGCTCCAGGCGGCCGTCGCGCAGCTCCGTGGCCACCCGCCATTCCAGACAGTAGGCCAGGGCCAGGCCATCGAGGGCGGCCTGGATCGAGGTCTCGGTCTCGTTGACCGTGAGCGGGCCTGGCACGTCCAGCGTGCGGGTCGTGGCGCCGCTGCCCAGTTCCCAGCGATAGAGGGCGCCATTGCCCAGCCGCAGCCGCACGCAGCGGTGCTCGACGAGATCGTCCGGCCGCTGCGGCCGACCGTGGCGGGCCAGGTAGTCAGGGGCGCCCACCACGATCCAGCGCAACTCGTCGGTGAGCGGCAGGGCGACCATGTCCTGGGGCACGGTGTCGCCATAGCGGATGCCGGCATCGAGGCCGTCGGCGACGATGTCCACCGGACGATCCTCGACGCTGATGTCCAGCTGCAGTTGCGGATAGGCCGCTAGTAGCCGAGGCAGGGTCGGGGTCACCAGCAGGCGCGCCGCATCCCGCGGCACGCTCAGGCGCAGGCGGCCGACCGGGGCGTCGCGGTGCTGGTCCAGCTCGCCCAGGGCCTCGCCGATGAGGGTGAAACCCTGTTCGAGCTTTTCCGCCAAGGCCGCGCCGGCCAGGGTCGGCACCACCGAGCGGCTGGTGCGATTGAGCAGCTTGACCCCCAGGCGGGTCTCTAGTTGGCGCAGGGCATGGCTCAGCGCCGACGTGGTGACGCCCAGTTCGATGGCGGCCTGGCGAAAGCTGCGCCGGCGCACCAGGGCGACGAAGACGTTGAGATCGGCCAGTTCGCCGCGATTCAGCGTTGGCATGCACAACCCTCACGCGATAAGGATCAAGAGTTCGTTGAGCCCCATTCAACGCCTTTTGAATTAGCCTCACAAGGCTAACCCTTCCGACTGGCGTCTTCGCCTGGAGCTCCCTATGACTGAAACCCTGCGCATCCCCGGTATCGATACCCCTGTTTCCCGTATCGGCCTCGGCACCTGGGCCATTGGCGGCTGGATGTGGGGCGGTACCGACGAGGCCCGCTCCATCGAGACCATCCGTGGCGCCGTCCAAGGCGGCATCAACCTGATCGACACCGCCCCGGTGTACGGCTTCGGTCGTTCCGAGGAGATCGTCGGCAAGGCCCTGGAAGGTATCCGCGACCAGGCGGTGATCGCCACCAAGGTGGCCTTGGAATGGCCGAACGAAGAGGTGCGTCGCAACGCCAGCGCCGCGCGCATCCGCCAGGAGGTGGAGGATTCCCTGCGGCGCCTGCGCACCGATCGTATCGACCTCTATCAGGTGCACTGGCCCGATCCCCAGGTACCCCACGAAGAAACCGCGCGTGAACTTGAGCGCCTGCGCCAGGAGGGCAAGATCCTCGCCATTGGCGTGAGCAACTATTCGCCCGAGCAGCTGGAAGCCTTCCGCCAGTTCGCCAACCTGTCCACCGTGCAGCCGCCCTACAATCTCTTCGAGCGCGCCATCGAGACCGATGTACTGCCCTATGCTCAGCGTCACGGTCTGGTGGTGCTGGCCTATGGCGCCCTGTGTCGCGGGCTGCTGTCCGGACGCATGAACGCCGAGACCCGCTTCGACGGCGACGACCTGCGTCAGGGCGATCCTAAGTTCCAGGCCCCGCGCTTCGCCCAGTACCTGACCGCGGTGGAGGCCCTGACCGCCTTCGCCCGCGAGCGTCATGGCAAGTCGGTGCTGGCCCTGGCGGTGCGCTGGATCCTCGATCAGGGGCCGACCATCGCCCTCTGGGGTGCGCGCAAGCCCGAGCAGCTGCAGGGGTTGGACGAGGCCTTTGGCTGGCAGCTGTCCGCCGAGGACCTGGCGGCCATCGACGCCCTCCTCGCCGAACACGTCAAGGATCCGGTGGGCCCGGAATTCATGGCGCCGCCCTTACGTTGATCTGCTGGCGCGGGCACCCTAGCCCCGCGCCGTTGCCTAACCTACTCAGCCACAAGAGGTGAGCATCATGGCCAAGCGCGACGATCTCGACCATAAGCCGGAAAACGCCGGCAAGGTCGGCGAGACCCACAAGGAACTCAATCAGGGCGGTGAAGAACAGCGCCCGCAGAACGACAAGCGGCCCGAGCAGCCCAAGGAAAATCCGGATCCGGGTTACTGAGGCGGGTACTGAAACAAGCAAAGGCGCACGGGCCAGACCTGTGCGCCTTTGCTGTTTGTGGCCGGGGTCCTTTGCTGACCCCGGCAGTCTTGCCGGGTTAGACGCTGCGCGGCGGGGTGGCCATGCCGGTCTCGTCGCCCACGGCACCAGGCGTATTGCCGTGGGCAGCGGTACGACCGACGTTCATGCCCGCGGTCGCCTGAGTGGCTCCCAGGGTACTGCCGGTGCCAGCGGTTGGGGAGCCCGCCATGGACTCGACGCCTGCGTCGGGATCGTTACCCAGGTGGCTGGACGACGGTCCTGTACTGGCGTGCTGATCCCGGTCATGACGGGTCTGGCGCGCATCGCTCGCCACGTCGCGCCCCGCTGCCTTGACCTGCTCATAGCCGCTGCTCGCCGCCTGCTTGGCCTTGGCGGTCAGCTTGTCGCTGTGCTTGCCTAAGGCGCGATCCTCGGTCTCGGTGCGCGGCAGCGAGGCTCCCAGCAGCGCACCGAGGGCGATGCCCAGTGCTCCTACCACCAGCGGCTGTTCGCGCAGCAGGGTATCGAAGGTGCCCTTGAGCTGTTGCGCCTGGGCGCCCAGGGCGTCCTTGGTCTGAGCCGCGGTATCGCTCAAGCGCTCACCCGTCTGAGAGGCCTTGGCCGATACGCTTTCGCCCAGGCCGGTCACCTTGTCGCGTACGTCGTGACTGCCGCGGTTCAGAGAATCGCGGGTATGGCCGGCACTGCTGGCCACTGAATCCATGGCCCCCGTCAGCTTGTCCTTGAGCGGGGTGCCCGGCGTAGCCGGCGCCGGGGCGCGGTTCTGGCCCAGGGCCAGCCACAGCAGACCCACCGAGGTCAGCACCGCCGGGACCGGATTGGCCTTGAGAGTATTGCCCAGATTATGGGCGAACTCCCCGCTGTGCCCCTTGGTGTAGGACAGCGCCTGGTCGAACAGCTGGCCCGGCGACAGGCGGCTTTCCAGGGCGCCCACCAGGTCTTCGATGTGTCCGCGCTTCTGGTCGATCTCGCGTTCGAGTTCCTCGGGATTCTTGCGGGATTCCTGATCGATATGATCGGTGATGCTCATTGTGCGGCCCTCCGTACGGCGTCCTTGTCCTTCTGCAGGCTGTTGACGGTGCGATCAGGGGTGAAGTGGGACGGTTCGAACTGCTTCTTGCCCGACTGCAGCATGATGAAGCCGATCACCATGACCACGGCGCCCACCAGCAGGGCGGCGGCCCAGGGCGTGAGGTACTGGGAGAGGAAGTAGACGACACCCATCAGCAGCACGATGAAGCCGGCCAGCAGCACGATGGCACCCGCGGCGACCCCGGCCACACCGGCCTTGGTGGTGCGCAGGGATTCGCCCAGTTCGGCCTTGGCCAGCGCCAGTTCCTTGGTGAACAGCGCCGGGACCTCATGGACCAGCTGCTTGACTAGGCCGACGACCGAGGTATCGCCTTCGGTGGGGCGCGGAGTGGGATTCTCGTTGATCATGGCTGCTTGCCTCCGCTCAGGGTGGGTCGATCCAGCTGGCTGGACGAGGTACCGGTGTTCAGGCTGCTGTCGCTGCGCGCTGGATTGATCGCCGCGCCGCCGATGGGGTCGCCGCCACGGGTCGTGGTCGGGGTATGGAGGTCAGGACCCTTGGGAATGTTGTTGGTGTGGATGACATCGGCACCCGCCGCCGGCTCCGCCAGTTCGTTTTCCGCCGCGACCGAGGGCGTGGTCAGCGAAGGCACCTCGTCGGGGCCGCTGACGCGCGAGCTGCTGCCGGTATCCGGCTGGCTGGAAGCCTTGAGAAAACGCGACAGTCCAAAGCCGATGGCGATGCTGCTGGTGAGGAACAGGGCCGGATTGTCCCGCGCCAGGGTGCCGGCCTGGTGCAGCAGCTGCTCGGCGCTCTTGCCGCGCAGGTCCTCGGCCAGGCCGGTCAGGCTTTGCGCCATGTCGCTGACATAGTGCGCCAGGCCCAGGGTGTCCTTGTCTTCCAGTTCGTCGGCGGCCGCCTGGGCGCTCTGGGCGATGGCGCCGAGCTGGTCGGCCGCGCTATCGCGATAGTGTTCGTAATGCGCAGCGCCTTCTTGCTTGGCGTCTTGCACCGTGTCCCGAGCGACCTCCTTGAGGTCGTGCAGATGGGCTTCTGCCGTAGAGCCGTCCTTGGCCTGCGAGGGGTGTCCCTGAGCGGAATCGAGAGGCGTCGTCATACGCTGGTACCTATGTGCAGAACCTTGTCTTGGCCGGCAGAGAACTCTCGGCGACCGTTCGTGTGCCTTGCCTTTAGGTGACCGGGTAGAAGGAGTGACGGTTCTCCCACAGCGCCGGTTTGATGGCGGAGCTGACAAACGGTTTTGCCTACAGAGCAAGCTACAAGCGCAACGGCAGCGGTGGCGGGCGGGCTCTAGGGCGGGCAATGAAACGCAGTCGCAACAGCGGCAACCATTCGTCATGCCCATGGTGGCGATATGCAAATTCGATGAACGAATTTTCGCCTGGCGCGGTCGATTTCTGCAGACGTTGATGTTCGCGCCAACCTAAGCGAACCCCTTTTTTCTCTCACGTCCTGACAGGAGATCTCTCATGGCCGTTGCCAATGCCAAGCAAGAACTCAAGACCGTTTCCAGCGTCAAGCAGAAAGCCCATCAAGGCGAAGACGCCACCCTGCAGAACCAGCAGGCCGTAGGCGAAGCCCTGGCCGTGCTGCTGTCCGATGTCTTCGCGCTGTACATCAAGACAAAGAACTACCACTGGCACATGAAGGGCTCGCATTTCCGCGACTACCATCTGCTGCTGGAAGAGCAGGCCACCCAGCTGTATGGCATCACCGACCTGATCGCCGAGCGTGCGCGCAAGATCGGTCAGCCCACCGTGCGCTCCCTGGAGCAGATGGTGCAGCTCAAGCGTCTGGCCAGCAGCGATGCCACCGATCTGTCGGCGGATCAGATGCTGACCGAGCTGCACGACGACAACCAGTCGCTGGCCGCCTACATGCGCACCACCCACACCCTGACCGACGACGCCAATGACGTCTCCACCACCAGCCTGCTGGAAGAGTGGATCGACCAGGCTGAAGAGCGCGCCTGGTTCCTGGGTCAGACCGTCGGCAAATAAGCCGCGGTCGCTTCCCGAAAGCCCGTCTCCGGACGGGCTTTTTCATGGGCGTTCGCCAGCATGCGGGGTTGCTGCTGGTACTGGCGCGGAGTGCAACCGAACTCGCGCCGGAATACCGCGTGCAGGTACTGCGCCGAGGTGAAGCCGCAACGCTTGGCGACTTCCGCCAGGCTCGGCGCCTCTTCCTGCAGCGCCACGGCTGCCGCGGCCAGCTTGAAGCCGAGGATCTCATCGTGGACGCTGCGCCCCAGTTCGCGGCGAAAGGACGTCTCCAGCGCCGACCGGGAGATGCCCACGTAGCTGGCGACCTGCTCGGTCTTGATGCCCTGGCAGGCGTACTGGCGGATGAAGTGCAGGGCGCGCATCACCTGGGGATGGCGCACCGCCTGGTGGCGACTGGAGGCCTGGACATTGATGCCCTCCGGCGGGATCAGCACCCGCGGGGCGCCCAGCTCGACGCCATGCAGCCGCTGATGCAGCAGGCGCGCTGCCTCGCGACCGATGGCCTCAGTGCCCTGGATCACCGAGGTCAGGGGGACGCGGGTCAGGGTGCGCGCCAGGGGATCGTTGTCGATCCCCACCAGCGCCACCTGTTCCGGCACTGGGATGCCGGCGGTGAGGCAGGCCTGCAGGAGTTGCCGCGCCCGGGCGTCGGTGACGGCCAGGATGCCCACCGGCTTGGGCAGCGCCTCCAGCCAGGCGATCAGCTGTTCCACGGCCGTGTCCCATAGCGGCGCGCTGGTCTCCAGGCCGCGATAGATTTCCACCGGCAGGCCATCGCGGCGGAGCAGGGCGGCAAAGGCCGCCTCGCGCTCGCCGGCCCAGCGATTGGTCTCGGCGGCCGGCAGGCTGAAGCAGGCGAAGCGGGTCAGCCCGGATTCGATCAGGTGGTCATAGGCCAGGCGTACCAGGGCGGCATTGTCGGTGGCCACATAGGGGATGCCGGGCGGGTAGTCCCCAGGGGTCGCGTAGGAGCCGCCGACGGCCACCACCGGCAGGGTGCTGTGAGCCAGGGCGGCGCTCACCGCCGGATCGTCGAAGTCGGCGATGATGCCGTCCCCCTGCCAGCGCTCGATGCCCTTGAGTCGACAGAGGAAATCCTCTTCCAGGAACAGATCCCAGCGCGCCCGGGTGCCGCTCAGGTAGTTGCCGATGCCGGCCAGGATGCCGCGATCATAGATCTTGCTGCCGTTGAACAGCAGGGCGACGCGGTGGACGGGCGGCTGGCTGGGCATGGCGGATTTCCGGCGGGAAGCGCGGGTGGGGCTCCAGACTACGACCGGCGCCTGGACTCCTCAAGCGGCAAAATCGCACCTGGCTCTGGTGATTTTCACAATAGGCAGTCCAGGTGGCGGCGCTACCATCGAGACAAACCGGTACGCCGTATCGGGTGCGACAGATAAGAACAAGGACAACGTCATGGCTTATTTCCCCAATGTCGAAAAGGTCCGCTACGCCGGGCCCGACAGCGATTCCCCGCTTGCCTTCCGCCACTACGAGGCCGATCGCCTGGTCATGGGCAAGCCCATGCGCGAGCACCTGCGGATGGCGGTCTGCTACTGGCACACCTTCGTCTGGCCAGGTAGCGATGTCTTTGGTCAGGGCACCTTCCAGCGGCCCTGGCAGGCGGCGGGTTCGCCCCTGGAACAGGCACGCGCCAAGGCCGCCGCAGCCTTCGAATTCTTCAGCAAGCTGGGCGTGGACTACTACTGCTTCCACGACACCGACGTCGCCCCCGAAGGCGCCAGCTTCACCGAGTACCGCGAGAACTTCGCCCGCCTGGTGGACGAGCTGGAGCGGCACCAGAGCGAGTCCGGCCTCAAGCTGCTGTGGGGCACCGCCAACTGCTTCAGCCATCCGCGTTACGCCGCCGGCGCCGCCAGCAATCCCGATCCGGAAGTCTTCGCCTGCGCGGCTACCCAGGTCTGCACCGCGATGAACGCCACCCACCGCCTGGGCGGCGAGAACTATGTACTGTGGGGCGGTCGCGAAGGCTACGAGACCCTACTCAACACCGACCTCAAACGCGAGCGCGAGCAACTCGGCCGCTTCATGCAGATGGTGGTGGAACACAAGCACCGCATCGGCTTCCAGGGCGATCTGCTGATCGAGCCCAAGCCCCAGGAGCCGACCAAGCACCAGTACGACTATGACGTGGCCACCGTCTTCGGTTTCCTGCAGCAATTCGGGCTTGAAAAGGAGATCAAGGTCAACATCGAGGCCAACCACGCCACCCTGGCTGGGCACAGCTTCCAGCACGAGATCGCCAGCGCCGTGGCCCTGGGCGTCTTCGGCAGCATCGACGCCAACCGCGGCGATCCGCAGAACGGCTGGGACACCGACCAGTTCCCCAACAGCGTCGAGGAGATGACCCTGGCGATCTACGAGATCCTCAAGGGCGGCGGCTTCACCCGTGGCGGCTTCAACTTCGATGCCAAGGTCCGGCGCCAGAGCCTGGACGACGTCGACCTGTTCCACGGCCACGTGGCGGCCATGGACACCCTGGCGCTGTCCCTGGAACGCGCCGCAGCACTGCTGCAGGACGACCCCCTGGGTAAGTTCAAGAGCGAGCGCTATGCCGGCTGGGACCAGTCCCTCGGTCAGCGCATCCTGGGTGGCCAGCTGAGCCTGGAACAACTGGCCGAGCACACCTTCAGCCAGGGCCTGGCGCCCCAGCCGGTGAGCGGTCGCCAGGAGCTGCTCGAAGGCGTGGTCAATCGCTATCTGTATCGCTAGCGACCGCGCGAGCGGGTCGGCAGAAATGCCTGCCTGACCCGCTTGTGCCAGCCCGCTGAATCGTTACACTCGAATCCGTTCGCCCGCTCCACAACAACAATAACCAAGGACGCCACCATGAACTTCAAGACGACCCTGCTCGCCGGTCTGCTCGCCCTCTGCACCACCGGTTTCGCCCAGGCCGACGCCCAGCATCCCAAGATCGGTTTTTCCATCGACGACCTGCGCCTGGAGCGCTGGGCCCGTGACCGCGACTATTTCGTCGCCGCCGCCGAGCAACTCGGCGCCAAGGTCTATGTGCAATCCGCCGACGCCAACGAACAGCGCCAGCTGTCGCAGATCGAGAACCTGATCTCCCGCGGCGTGGACGCCATCGTCATCGTGCCCTTCAACGCCACGGTGCTGAACAACGTGGTGGCCGAGGCCAAGAAAGCCGGGGTCAAGGTGATCTCCTATGATCGCCTGATCCTCAACGCCGACATCGACGCCTACATCTCCTTCGATAACGAGAAGGTCGGCGAGATGCAGGCCGGTGGCGTGCTCAAGGCCCAGCCCAAGGGCAACTTCTTCCTGCTCGGCGGTGCGCCCACCGACAACAACGCCAAGATCCTCCGCCAGGGCCAGATGAAGGTCCTGCAGCCGGCCATCGACAAGGGCGACGTCAAGGTCGTCGGCCAGCAGTGGGTCAAGGAGTGGAATCCGACCGAGGCCCTGGCCATCGTCGAGAACGCCCTGACCGCCAACGACAACAAGATCGACGGCATCGTCGCCTCCAACGACGCCACCGCCGGCGGCGCCATCCAGGCCCTGGCGGCGCAAAAGCTGGCCGGCAAGGTCGCCGTGTCTGGTCAGGACGCCGACCTCGCCGCCATCAAGCGGGTGATCGCCGGGACCCAGACCATGACCGTCTACAAGCCGCTCAAGCTGATCGCCTCCGAGGCGGCCAAGCTGTCGGTGCAACTGGTGCGCAACGAGAAGCCGGCCTTCAACTCCAGCTACGACAACGGCACCAAGAAGGTCGACACCCTGCTGCTCACCCCCACCGAGCTGACCAAGGCCAACGTCGACCTGCTGGTCAAGGACGGCTTCTACACCCAGGCCCAGATCGACGGCAAATAACCACTGGCCACCGGCTGGCCGTCTGACGCCTGGCGTCGGGCGGCCCCTGGGCAAGGAGCGGCCATGGCCGACTATCTGCTGGAAATGCACGGCATCGCCAAGAGCTTTGGCGGGGTGCGGGCGCTGGACGGCATTGATCTCAAGGTGCGTCCGGGCGAATGCGTAGGGCTGTGCGGCGAGAACGGCGCTGGCAAGTCCACCCTGATGAAGGTGCTCTCGGCGGTCTATCCCCACGGTACCTGGGAAGGCGAGATCCGCTGGGACGGGCGGCCCCTGGAAGCCCAGTCCATCGCCGAATCCGAGGCGGCCGGCATCGTCATCATCCACCAGGAACTGACCCTGGTACCCGATCTGTCCGTGGCCGAGAACATCTTCATGGGCCACGAACCGCGCCGCTTCGGCGGGCGGCTGGACTACCCGACCATGCTGCAGCGCTCGGCCGAGCTGATGCGCCGGCTCAAGGTGCCGGACATGAACGTGGCCCTGCCGGTGTCCCAGTACGGCGGCGGCCTGCAGCAACTGGTGGAGATCGCCAAGGCGCTGAACAAGAACGCCCGGCTGCTGATCCTCGACGAACCGACCTCGGCGCTGACCACCTCCGAGATCGCCGTGCTGCTGGACATCATCCGCGACCTCAAGGCGCAAGGTGTAGCCTGCGTCTACATCTCGCACAAGCTCGACGAGGTGGCGGCCATCTGCGACACCATCACGGTGATCCGCGACGGCAAGCACATCGCCACCACCCCCATGGCCGAGATGGACATCGACCGCATCATCACCCAGATGGTCGGCCGCGCCATGACCAACCTCTATCCGCAGATCCCCCACCAGATCGGCGAGGTAATCTTCGAGGCGCGTCGCTTCACCTGCCTGGACGTCGACAATCCCCAGCGCAAGCGCGTCGACGACGTCTCCTTCGCCGTGCGCGCCGGCGAGATCCTCGGCATCGCCGGGCTGGTGGGGGCCGGGCGCACCGAACTGGTCTCGGCCATCTTCGGTGCCTACGACGGCCGCTACGAGGGCGAGGTCTGGCTCCATGGCCAGCGCATCGACACCCGTACCCCACTGAAATCCATCCGCGCCGGCCTGTGCCTGGTGCCGGAGGATCGCAAGCGCCAGGGCATCATTCCCGACCTGGGGGTGGGCTCCAACATCACCCTCACGGTGTTGGACAGATTCGCCCACCTGAGCCGCATCGACAGCGAAGCGGAACTGTCCTGCATCGACGCCGAGATCGCCCGGCTGCAACTCAAGACCAGCAGCCCCTTCCTGCCCATCACCGGCCTTTCCGGCGGCAATCAGCAGAAGGCGGTGCTCGCCAAGATGCTGCTGGCCCGGCCTAAGGTGCTGATCCTCGACGAGCCCACCCGCGGCGTCGACGTCGGCGCCAAGTTCGAGATCTACCGGCTGATCGGCCTGCTCGCGGCGGAGGGCGTGGCCATCGTCATGGTCTCCTCGGAGCTGGCCGAGGTGCTCGGCGTCTCCGACCGGGTGCTGGTGCTCGGCGAAGGCCGACTGCGCGGCGATTTCCCCAATGAGAATCTGACCCAGGAGCGGGTACTGGCCGCGGCCCTGGGCACCACCGAACGGGCGGTCGCCCAAGCCCGGGAGCACTTCTGATGCACGCCGTGAAACAGCTGTTCACCCGTTACAAGATGCTCGCCCTGCTGATCGCCGTGGCCCTGATCTGGCTGTTCTTCAGCTGGCAGACCGAAGGCGGCTTCGTCACCCCGCGCAACCTTTCCAACCTGCTGCGGCAGATGTCCATCACCGGCATCCTCGCCTGCGGCATGGTGCTGGTGATCATCGCCGGCGAGATCGACCTGTCTGTGGGCTCGCAACTCGGCCTGCTCGGCGGGGTGGCGGCGGTGCTCGACGTCACCTACCACGTGCCCCTGCCGATCACCCTGCTGGCGGTGGCCGCCGGCGGCCTGCTGATCGGCCTGGTCAACGGCTACCTCAGTGCCTATCGGGGGATACCGTCGTTCATCGTCGGCCTTGGCGGCATGCTGGCCTTTCGCGGCGTGCTGCTGGGGCTCACCGGCGGCGTCACCGTCGCGCCGGTATCGCCGGAGCTGGTCTACCTTGGCCAGGGCTATCTGCCGCCGGTGGTGGGCAGCGTCCTGGGCGTGCTGCTGTTCGCAGTGGCCGTGGTGCTCACCTGGCGCCAGCGCAGCAAGCGCAAGACCCTGGGGCTGAGCCTGGCGCCGCTATGGCGCGACGTGCTGCGGGTGGTGGTGATCGGCGTGGTGCTGGCGGCCTTCATCCAGACCCTCAACCGCTACGACGGCATCCCGGTGCCGGTGCTGATCCTGCTGGTGCTGCTCGGGGTGTTCAGCTACATCACCAGCCAGACGGTGTTCGGTCGGCGCATCTATGCGGTGGGCAGCAACCTGGAAGCCACGCGGTTGTCGGGCATCAACGTCCGGGCGATCAAGCTCGGCATCTTCGGCCTCATGGGCGTGATGTGCGCCCTGGCCGGCCTGGTCAACACCGCTCGCCTGGCCGCCGGCTCGCCCTCGGCCGGCACCATGGGCGAACTGGACGCCATTGCCGCCTGTTTCATCGGCGGCACCTCCATGCGTGGCGGCTCGGGCACCGTCTATGGCGCCCTGCTCGGCGCCCTGGTGATCGCCAGCCTGGACAACGGCATGTCCATGCTCGACGTGGACAGCTACTGGCAGATGATCGTCAAGGGCAGCATCCTGGTCCTGGCGGTCTGGGTCGACGTCAGCACCCGCACCAGCCGGCGCTGAGCGGGATGGCCAGCGGGAGATGAGGCTGCGTCGTCATCCACCCTACGGCAGGCTAGCTATTGCTCCGAATGACCCCCTCTTCCCTTGGGAGAGGACCGGGGTGAGGGCCGACGCCTCGTGGATCGCGGCCATGGGCCGCTCCTACAGGGGAGGCATCCCGCGATCACTCCTCTGTCTGCCTCGCGCTGTGTTGCCCCCTCTCCCTCAGGGAGAGGGCTGGGGTGAGGGCGGCTCAACAGGCGCTTGATCCCCCTGCGATCTCCGCTCAGCTCTCGAACCGCTTCACCCGTGGACCGCGCTGGCGCAGGTCGGCGAGGCTTTCCGGACTCAGGGTGCCGATCGCACGATCGAGGTCGCGCTGCAGATCCTTGATCACGGTGGCCAGGGTGGTCTGGCATTCCAGGTTGCACAGGGGGATGGCCTTGGTGACCGTGACCGCGCGGACCGTGTCGGTGACGGTGAACAGCAGGGTGCGGTCGGCGCGGCGGGGGACGGCTAGACAGGAATGCGGGCTGAACGCGGTAATCAGCATATCAATGGCGTTTTGCATGGGCAGCTCGTCCTTGTTGTGACCGTGAAAGCGTGCGACTCAGACGTCACCGTGCGCTGAAAGGTTCAGTCCAGAGCGATTGCGCGATGCCCCTTTCATCCTATGAGCCTACCCCAGCACTTAATCGGTCTTGGTGGCTGACGTAGTTGCAGGCAGCTGCCGCCGCCGTGCTCGGGGGTAAGCCAGGCGCCGCGCCATCCATCCCGCGCCTTTGACGCCCGCACCGGGCTGCGGCAGAGTGCGCGCCCTTCTGGTGGTGCGGAGCTGGCGATGAATGCGGTGGTGGTAGCGGTAGGACTCATGCTGGTCTTGAGTCTGGCCCGGGTGCACGTGGTGGTGGCGATGATCGCTGGCGCGGTGGCCGGTGGCCTGGTGGGCGGCCTGGGGCTGGAGGGCACTCTGCTGGCCTTCAACGCCGGGCTGGGCAATGGCGCCAAGGTGGCACTCTCCTATGCGCTGCTGGGCGCCTTCGCCGTGGCCATCAGCCAATCGGGTTTGGCCCATATGCTGGCCGATCGCGCCCTGGCGCTGATGGAGCGTCAGGCTGCCCAGGGCGGACGCTCGCTGCGCTGGGCATTGCTCGGCCTGCTGCTGGCGGTGTCCATCGCCTCGCAGAACATCCTGCCCATCCACATCGCCTTCATCCCGCTGCTGGTGCCACCGCTGCTCTATGTGCTGACGCGCCTGGAGCTGGACCGGCGGCGGCTGTCCTGCGTCATGACCTTTGGCCTGATCGCCCCCTACATGTTCCTGCCGGTGGGCTTCGGCAGTCTCTATCTGCACGACATCCTGCTGGCCAGCGTGGCCCGCGCCGGGGTGGACGTCAGCGGCGTCGATCCCAGCCGCGCCATGTTCTTGCCGGCCCTGGGCATGGTGGTCGGCCTGCTGCTGGCGGTCTTTGTCAGCTATCGCCGACCGCGCCAATACGACCTGAGTCTGGTGGCGCGCACCGAGCGGGCCGACCGCCCCTACAACGGCCGCACCCTGCTGGTGGCGCTGGTCGCCGTGATCGCCGCCTTTGGCGTGCAGCTCTGGCTGGACTCCATGATTCTTGGCGCCCTGGTCGGCTTCGTGGTCTTTACCGCCACCGGCGTGGTGCGCTGGCGCGAGGCGGACGATCTGTTCAGCGAGGGCGCGAAGATGATGGCGGTGATCGGCTTCATCATGCTGACCGCCGGCGGCTTCGCCGAGGTGCTCACCGCCACCGGCCAGATCAAGGACCTGGCCGCCACCGCCGCCGGGCTGATCGGTGACAACCGCGCCCTGGGCGCGCTGCTGCTCCTGCTGCTGGGCATGCTGGTGACCCTGGGCATCGGCTCGTCCTTTTCCAGCGTGCCCATCCTCGCCGCCATCCTGGGTCCGCTGTGCCTGCACCTGGGCTTTTCGCCGCTGGCCATCGTCTGCCTGATCGGCACCGCCGGTGCCCTCGGCGACTCGGGCTCGCCGGCCTCGGATTCCACCCTGGGCCCCACCTCGGGCCTCAACGTCGACGGCCAGCACAGCCATATCTGGGACACCGTGGTGCCGTCGTTCCTGCACTTCAGTCTGCCGATGCTGCTGTTCGGCTGGGCCGCGGTGCTGCTGCTGTAACCGGCGATTGCCGCCTGGGCGCAAAGCCCCAGCCGGGCGTGTCCAAGGCCTATAGCCCAGGAGCCGCCCATGTCCACCCCCGCTATCCGTATCGAACCTCTCACCGAAACCGACCTGCCCGTCACCACCGAGGTGGTGCGGCTGGCCTTCGCCACCTGGATGGGCGCTGCCGAGCCAGGCGAATTCTGGAACGACCGCGACTATGTGCGCAGTCGCTTCGCCGCGCCCCACACCGCCTGGTTCAAGGCCCTCGACGGCGAGCGACTGGTTGGCGCGGTCTGCGTCACCCGCTGGGGGCGCCACGGCATCCTCGGGCCGCTGGCCGTGCATCCGGACTATTGGAACGCCAAGGTGGCCAAGGCCCTGATGGGCGCCGCGGTCGAGCAACTCGATGCCTGGCAGCTGCTGCATGCCGGACTCTTCACCTTTCCCGACAGTCCGCGCCACCTGGGGCTCTACCAGGGCTTTGGCTTCTGGCCGCGCACCCTGACCGCGGTGATGGCGCGTCCACTGCAAACACAGGCGGCGCCGCCTGCACTGCGCTTTTCCCTGTCGGCCGAGCCCGACCGGCTGTTGGCGGCCTGCGCCGAGGTGGGCCGGGCCAATGCGCCAGGGCTGGATGTCTCCGCCGAGATGGCCACGGTGCGCGAGCAGGGGCTGGGCGAGAGTCTGGTGCTGGAAGACGAGGCGGGACGGATGGAAGGCTTCGCCGTCTGCCATTTCGGTCCTCACAGTGAGGCGGGTACCGGCGTCTGCTATGTGAAGTGCGCTGCTGTCCTGCCGGGAGCGGGTGCGGAGGCGCGCTTCGCCCGATTGATCGCCGCCTGCGACGGCCTGGCCCGGGACCATGGCCAGCAGCGCCTGCTGGCCGGCGTCAACACCGCCCGCCTGGGGGCCTACCGCTGGCTGCTGGCGCAGGGATTTCGCAGCGAGATCCTCGGCATCACCCTGCACCGGGGCGAGGCTCATTACGATCATCCCAAGGTCTGGTTGCTGGACGACTGGCGTTAGGCCTTGGTGCTGTCCTCAGCGGTCTTCTTGCGCGACCGGCTGCGCGGCTTGGGTGCCGGCGGGGCGACGCTGCTCTGGATGCCGCCGACCTGGGTCAGGTTGTCGTTGGGCTGGTCTTCCAGTTCGCGATTGGCCTGGAACCAGTGCTCGAAATCCTGGCCATGGGGACGACCTTCGCGTTCCCAGATTTCATAGGCGCGCTGGCGGATGCGTTCTTCGAGTGTCATACCGGTAACCTCTGGCAAAAGGGCAAGGGAGAGCGGTCGGCAGGACCGGCGCTCATCCTGACTAGGCCCGGGACGACAGCGGAAAGTTTCTCCAAGATCCCAGCCATCCCGGCCCTCTTGCCGCTTGCAGGGCTCTGGCATGCCGCTTCAGCGGCCAAGACCGTTCGTCGGTATTGGCTAGCCTTGCCAGGCGCGGCGATAGGCACCCGGTGCCACCCCGTAGGCCTGCTTGAACTGCCGATTGAGATGGCTCTGGTCGGCGAAACCCAGCTGCAGGGCCACTTCCAGCGGCGCCCAACCGGCCCGCAGCAGGCCCTGGGCGCGGGTCAGGCGCTGCTGCTTGAGCCAGGCGTGGGGCGGCAGGCCCGTGGCCCGGCGGAACACCCGCAGGAAATGAAAGGGCGACAGCCCCACCGCCTGGGCCAGCTCTTCGAGACTGGGCGGTTGCTGCAACCGCTGGCCGAGCAGTTCGCGGGCGCGCTGCACCGCCAGGGGTTCGCGACCCGGTTCTGCCGGGGTGCCCAGACGGGCGTGGCGGCCGAACAGCAACAGCAGCGCCTCGCGCCAGGCGGTCTGCTGTTCCAGGGCCTCGGCGTCACCATCGGCCAGTCGATGCAGCTGGCTGAAGGCCGCGCTCACCTGGGGATCCTGCAGCACACTGGTGGCGAAGGCCGGGGTGGCATCGAGCGGGCGTCCCAGCTCGGCGAAGACCGGCGCCAGCTGCGCCAGCGTTGGATAGAAGCCGCGGTACTGCCAGCCTTCCTCCACCGCCGTCGCCCCGGTGTGCAACTCGTCCGGATTGATCAGCACCATGCTGCCGGTCGCGGCCAGGTGTTCGGCGCCGCGATGACGAAAGCGCTGGGCGCCGCGTTCGATCACGGTGAACACATAGCCTTCGTGCACATGGGGGGCGAAGCGTTGGCGGCGGTACCGGGCATGCAGCAACTCGACACCGCCCAGTCCGCGCGCCGCCCAGAGGCGGGCGTTTTTTTGTGGTCCGTTCATGAGACTCTCAGGGCATCGACCGTGCCCGATTCCACCTTACCGCGCTACAGCAGCCAGCGCAGCAGATAGAACACCCCCATGCTCAGGATCACCGTGGTCAACACCTGCCGGGTCCACAGCATCAGCCCCACCGCGGCCAGGCCCGCGAGCAGATAGGGATCGACTAGGGTGGCAACCAGCGACTTTTCGCCCGAGAACAGGAGGGGACCGCAGATGGCGGTGAGCATCCCCGGCACGGCGAATTCCAGGAAGGTGCGCAGGTGGCGCCCCAGGCGCAGTGGTAGGCGCGGTTCGAGAAAGAGATAGCGATTGAAGAAGACCAGGGCGGCCATGCCCAGCACGGTGGCGAGGATCATTGCAGGCGCTCCCGCAGACGCCGCACCAAGAAGCCCACGCTCATGCCCGCCAGCCCGCCCAGCACCAGGGCGCCCTGCCACTGCAGGTGATGCAGCCAGACCGACACCAGCAACGCGGTGAGCACGCAGGCGACCGTGGCCAGATCCCGCACCAGGGGCACCACCAGGGCGATGAAGGTGGCGGCGATGGAAAAATCCAGGCCCAGGGCGCCCAGGTTGGGCAGCACTCGCCCCAGCAGCAGGCCGGCCAGGGTGAAGAGATTCCACAGCAGGTAGAAGCTCAGGCCCATGCCCAGGGCGCGCCAGCGGCGAAGCCCGCCGGTTGTTCGGCATGGTTAAGGGCGAAGAATTCGTCGGTGAGCAGAAAGCCGAAGCCCAGGCGCCAGGGCAGTGGTTGGGGCGCCAGCACCCGTCGCATATGCAGGCCATAGAGCAGGTGCTGGGAGGTCAGCAGCAGCGTGGTCAGCAGGATGGCGGCCAGGCCCGCGCCGGCCTTGAGCATGCCCAGGGCCACCAGTTGCGCCGCGCCGGCGAACACCAGCAGGGAGAAGGCCTGGCCCTCCAGCACGCTGAGGCCGGTCTCGATGGCCAGGGCGCCGACCAGGATGCCCCAGGGCGCGCAAGCCAGCGACAGCGGCATGATCTGCCAGGCGCCCTGCAGGAAGGCGCGGCGGCGCGAAGCGGTCATCGGCAGGGCTCCGGATAGCGGGGAAACCCCAGAGTGACGCGCCGCGCCCCGGCCTGTCTTGAACGTTCTTGCGCTACTTCTCCAGCAGGGCGAAGAGTTCCAGGTACTGCTTGGTCAGCTTGTGGCCAGGCTCCAGATGGATCAGCGGACGATGCTGCTGGTGGGACTCGCGCATCTTCACCGAGGCCATCAGCGGCGCCGCCAATACCGGCAGGTCGCGCGCCTGGAGTTCCTCGATCAGCTGGCGTGGGGTGCTGGCCTGGGCGTGGTACTGGTTGATGACGATGCCTTCGACGGTGAGCCTGTCGTTGTAGTCCTCGCGGATCTCGTCCAGCTCCTCGATCAGGTCGTACAGCGCCTGCTGGGCGAAGACATCGCAGTCGAAGGGGATCAGGCAGCGATCGGCGGCGATCAGTGCCGAGATGCTGTAGAAGTTCAGCGCCGGCGGGGTATCCAGGTAGATGCGGTCATAGTCTTCGCCGAGCTTGTCGAGGTACTTGGCGAGCTTCTGGATCTTGTACTTGGATTCGAGCTTGAACTGCAGCTCGGTCAGCTCGCCCGAGGCGGCGATCAGATCCAGATTCGGCCAGGCGGTGGCATGGATGTTGGCCTGGGCCTTCTTGCCGCCGCTCAGGGTCTGCTTGAAGAAGTCGGCGATGCCGTGGGGCAGGTCGTCGCCTACCTGGCCGGTGAGGTACTGGCTGGAGTTGGCCTGGGGATCGAGGTCCACCAGCAGGGTGCGATAGCCCTCGTGGGCGCTGATGGCCGCCAGGTTGCAGGCGATGCTGGATTTGCCGACGCCACCCTTCTTGTTGAAGACCACGCGGCGCAGGGCATGACCGGCTGGAGAGCTGTGTGCGTTCATTGAGTCGTCCCGACAGAAATGGAAAGCCAGAGGCACAAGGCCCGATCGACCGTTTCGCTTATACCGAAACGCCACGCTCGGACGATGACGAATTTATGGCCATTGCATGACAGCTGTATGACGAGACTAGCGCAACGGTGGAACCTTGGCGCCTGCTCGCCCTTCGAACTCGGCAAGCTTCCGCCGAGAATCCACCATGAATACCCGTCGACTTTCCGCCTTGCTACTACTCGCCTGTGCTCCCCTGGCCCAGGCCGCCAACGATACCCAGTCGCCGGTACCGGTACCGGGTGCCCCTGCCCAGACCGATACCCGGGTGCTCGAAGCCGGCGCCGATGTCTTGCAGCGCAAACCGCCCATCACCGCCCTCAACACCTACCTGGACGGCTTCCATTTCTACAATGGCCATCCCCACGGCCAGATGGAAGCCCACCACTATTGCAGCGTCCTGGGCGAAGAGATGTTCCAGTGCGTGATCTACGACGGCAACGTCGCCGACGCCAAGCTGATGGGGGTCGAGTACATCATCAGCGAGCGGCTGTTCAAGACCCTGCCCGAGGCCGAGAAGGCGCTCTGGCACAGCCATGTACACGAGGTGAAGTCGGGTCAGCTGGTCGCGCCCGGCGTGCCCCAGGTAGCCGAGCACCGGCTGATGGACAAGCTGGTGCACACCTATGGCAAGACCTGGCACACCTGGCATACCGACCAGGATCTGCAGCTGCCCCTGGGCGTCCCCCAACTGATGATGGGCTTCACCGCCGACGGCCAGCTCGATCCCAAGTTGCTCGCCGAACGTGACCGCCGCCTGGGCATTTCCAGCACCGAAACCAAGGCCGCCCGCGCCGATCTGCCAACCCCCACGGTCGCCCCCGGCGCCGACGCCTGGCAGCAGGGCAAGGTCATCCAGCTGCAGGACCCCACCGGCCAATTGCACAACCACGATGGCGAGCACACCGAGCAGGGCGTCAATACCAGTTCGAACAAGCCCTGAGGCTTGGGTTAGGCTCCGGTCAGGTAACCCTCTGGAGTCCGCCCGTGTCCTTGCCCACGTTGTATACGCCCCGCCTGCTGCTGCGGCCCTTGCAGCTGGAGGATGCCGGGGCGATCCAGCGGATCTTTCCGCAGTGGGAGATCGTGCGCTACCTCTCGGCCAGGGTGCCCTGGCCCTACCCCGCGGACGGTGCCCTGAGTTTCGTCCGTGATCTGGTCCTGCCCGGCATGGCCGCGGGTACTCACTGGTGCTGGACGCTACGGCTGCAGGCGCGACCGGACGAGCTGATCGGCTTGGCCAGTCTGCAGGAGGAGCCGGACAACCAACGCGGCTTCTGGCTTGATCCCGGATACTGGCGGCAGGGTTTCATGAGCGAGGCCTGTGTCGAGCTCAATCGCTACTGGTTCCAGACACTCGCACGACCGAGTCTGCGGGTGACCAAGGTGATCGCCAACGAAGGCTCCCGCCGGCTGTCGCAGCGCGAAGGCATGCAGCGTATCGCCTGCCTGGAGATGGACAGCGTGAGCGGACGGCTCCCCGCGGAGTGCTGGGCGCTCACCCGGGCGCAGTGGTTGGCGCAGCAGGGGTAGTCACGGGCCCACGCGCCACCGTCCCACACGCCTGGCAGAAGTGTGCGAAGGCGCTCTTGCGCGTCTGGCAGGCGCCGCAGTGGTCGTGCAGGCCGATGCCGCAGTGAGGGCAGAAGTCGATCCCCGCATCCTTGAGGTCCACCGGTCGCTCGCAGCCCGGGCAGACGCCCTTGGCCAGGCGCGCCAGGGCGGTGTCGTAGTGCAATTCCTCGCGGCGCACCGTATCCGGCTGGGCTTCCTTGAGCGCCAGGCGGGCGCGGTAGTCCTGCAGCGCGCGGATGGCATAGCGTCCACCCAGCACCGTCAGCAGGATGCCCACCAGATAGCGCACATAGCCGCCATAGCTGGGCAGATAGGGCACCAGCTCGACGAAAAAGGCGAACAGCGCGAAGAAGATGAAGCCCCAGACGAAGGGCCACCAGGTGCTCTTGCGCTGTCGGACGAACAGCCAGGCCGCCACCGCCAGCAGTGGCAGGGTCAGGGCCAGACGATAGAGAAAGACCCGCAGCTCGGCCTGCTGGCTGGCCTCCAGCCAGGCGGACTGCGCCGACTCGCCAAGGCTGGCCAGGGTACGCTCGGCGGCGTTGGCGCGCTGCTCGGCATCCAGCAGCGCCTGTTCCTGGCGTTCGACCTGCTGCTCGGCTCGGCGCTCACCGGCCTTGAGCTCGTCCAGGGCGCGACTGCGGGCGATCAGCTCGGCGTCCTGCTCGGGGCGCTGGGTGCTCTGGCGGGTGGCCAGCCAGTTGTCGAAGGTCTCGCGGTTGGCCCGGTAGCTGCGTGCCGCCGCGGTCTGCTGCAACTGGGCCTGGTCGAGGGCGTCCTGGGCCGTGCGTCGAGCCTGGTGCGCCTGGCGCTGGTCCCCACGGGCCGTGGCGGTGGCCACCGGGTCCATGAAGTCTTCCAGACCTTGCTGGCGCTCGACCTGGGGCAGATCGCCGACCAGGGTGCCACCCAGGCCGATCAGAAAGCCGGCGAACACCAGCGCCAGCAGCCAGAGGCCGCGATTGAACCACTTTTCCGAAAGCCGCAACGATTTGCCCATGGATCCCTCCTGGTCGAAAGAAGGCTCAGCTTAGCCGCTCCCTGGTCCTCTCGCTCAGGCCAGCTTGATCGCCACCAACCCGGCGGCGAGGCCGGCGCCGATCTGGATCAGGCTGGCGGTGAGAAAGCGATCGAGACCGATCTTGAGCAGGGCGTTCCAGCCGGCGTGCAGCAGGGCGGCGAGCAGTACCAGGGCGAACAGGGGCGTGGTCACGAGGCCTCCGGCCAGGCGGATCCATCAGTCTAGCCCAGGGCGCCTTCCAGGAGGCCGCCCATGGCGCCAGGATCCCCGACGCCGCACACTGGCGGTCGTTTTCGCTGCCGCGCCAGGATGGCCGCCATGAATCCCTCTGCTGCTCTTCCGCCCCTCGCTCCGCCCGTGACGCCACGCCACGGTGCGGTCGGCCTGGCGCTGGTCGCCGGGCTGTCACTGCTGGCTGGCATGACCGATGCCATCGGCTTTCTCGCCACCGGCGATTTCGTTTCCTTCATGAGCGGTAATACCACCCGTCTAGCGGCCGATGTGGCGGCGGGTCGTTGGGCTGCCGTGGGGCACCTGGCGTTGGCCATCGCCACCTTCGTGCTGGGCAACGCCGGCGGCGTGCTGCTGCAGCGGCTGACCCGCCAGCGCGCCTGCCTGCTGCTCGGCCTGCTGGCCCTGCTGCTGGCCCTGGCGGCCAGCCTGCCCGCAGGGCGCCTGGCGCTGCTGACCGGGGTGTTCGCCATGGGCATGGTCAATGCGGTGGTGGAGCAGGTCTATGGCCTGCCCATCGGCCTCACCTACGTCACCGGCGCCCTGTCGCGCTTCGGGCGCGGTCTGGGTCACTGGCTGCTGGGCGAACGCCGTCGCGGCTGGCGCATCCAGCTGGTGCCCTGGCTGGGCATGCTGCTGGGCGGGGTGCTGGGCGCTGCCCTGGAGGCGGGCCTGGGTCTGGCGGCCTGGTATGCCTGCGCGGCACTGGCGGCAATTCTGGCGGTGATCTTTCGCCTGATCCCGCGAGCCTGGCAACTGGGTTATCTGGCGTCATGAGCGAAGCGACCCCTGCCCTGGGCGTCCGCGATCCCGAACTCGGCCAGGCCAAGGTTCGCCTGGCCTTCATCCTGCCGGCCTCGGCCTACATCATCGGCGCCTGGGCCTGCGGCCTGTTCGGTACCGCCGTCCTGCTAGCCAACCTGCTGTGCTACGCGCTGTTCGCCGTGGTGGCCATCGGACTGTTCTTCGAGGTCCGGCAGTGGCCGGGGGTGAAGCCCTGGCGGCGCCTCCTGGCCATGAGCCTGGACTTCAGCGCCATCACCTTTTCCTCCATCACCAGCGGCGAGGCCCTGCTGCCACTGTTCGGCGTGCTGCTCTGGGTCACGGTGGGCAATGGCCTGCGCTATGGGCGTGGCTACCTGTTGCTGGCCACCGGACTGTCACTGACCGCCCTGGCCGCCATCATCGCCGGGATGCCCTTTCTGCAACGCTATCCCACGGTGGCCCTGATGATGCTGGTGACCGCCCTGCTGGTGCCCGGCTACGTCTATTTCCTGCTGACCCGCATCCAGGATTCGCTGCGCGAGACCCAGGCCGCCAACCTGGCCAAGGCGCGCTTCCTGGCCCAGGCCAGCCATGACCTGCGCCAGCCGATCCATTCCATCGGCCTGTTCACCGCCTGCCTGCGCGACAGCCAGCTGAGCGCGGATCAGGGGCAGCTGGTGGACAACATCGACCGCTCGCTGCTTGGCGTCGAGCAGCTGTTCCGTTCGCTGTTGAACATCTACACCCTCGATCAGAAGCAGGTCAGCCCGCGGCGCACGGTGGTCGACCTGGATACCCTGGTCGACGACCTGATCCGGCAGAACGCCGAGGCGGCGCGCTGGGCGGGGGTGGAGATCCGTTGGCGCCCTTGCGGCCTGCAGGTCTACAGCGATCCGGCGTTGCTGCTCACCTCGCTGCAGAATCTGCTGTCCAACGCCCTCAAGTACGCGCCCGGCCAGCCCCTGCTGCTGGCGGTGCGCCGCCGTCAGGGCCGGCTCGCCCTGGTGGTCTACGACCAGGGCCCCGGCATCGCCGCCGAGCACCTGCCGCACCTGTGCGAAGAGTTCTATCGGGTACGGGAGACACGGGATCGCGACATCGAGGGGGTCGGCCTTGGCCTATCCATCGTGCAGCGCATCGCCACCTTGCTGCAACTGCAGCTGATCATCCGCTCGCGGCCTGGGCGGGGCACGGCGGTCAGCCTCCAGGGCTTGCCACTGGCCGCCGTGCCGCTGGAGGCGCGGCCAAGACCGGCGAGCGGTCCCCAGCACCTGCTCGCCGGCTGGCGGGTGCTGCTCATCGAAGACGATGCCAATGTGCTGCTGGCCACCGCGACCCTGCTGCGCAGCTGGGGCTGCGAGGTCGCCACCGCCACCAGCATCCCCGCCGGTGCCGTGGCCTGCGATCTGGTGATCACCGATTTCGATCTGGATCGCAGTGCCTCGGGTGCCGACTGCATCGCCTATCTCAACCGGCTGCAGGGCCGACGCATTCCGGCCATCGTGGTGACCGGCCATGACATCCCGCAAGTCCAGCAGGCGCTGGGCGATGCCGAGATTCCGGTGCTGGCCAAGCCGGTACGACCGGCGGAGTTGCGCGCCCTGCTGCTGGCCTTTCGCGTCGCGGCTACCTGAGCGAACGCTGGGCGCCGAGGCCGGTCTTGGCACCAAAGGCGGCCGCTGCGGCGCGGGTGCCGACGCCCAGGGTGCGCAGCAGCGCGGACACATGGATGCGCACGGTAAAGGGCGAGATGGTCAGGACCCGCGCGATCTCCTTGTTGCTCAGGCCCTGGGTGATCAAGCCGAGTACCTCCAACTGCCGCGGCGTCAGCGCCTGCAGCCGGTTATCGGGTGCCAGGCTGGCCGGGGCCAGACTCGGCGTGGCGTAGCGCACCACCGGTTGCCCGGCGAGACAGTCGGCGATGGCCTCGGCCATGGCCGTCGGCGGCAGGGCCTTGCCGATGAAGCCATCCACGCCCGCCGCCAGGATGTGCTCGATCACCGTGGCGTCTTCGAGCATAGAGACCACGATCAGGGTGCTGCGCTTGAATTCCTGGCGCAGCGCGCGCAGCGAAAAACTCAGGTCCTGACCGGGATAGAGCAGGTCCAGCAGCAGGCCGCTGGGCGGCTCGCCCTGGCGCGCCAGTTCCAGGACCTGTTGCAGGCTGTCGGCCTGCTCCACCTGTGCCTGCGGCTGCAGCTGGCGCAGGATGCGCACCAGGCCTTCACGAAACAGCGGATGGTCGTCGGCGACGATGAAACGTTGCATCTCTGGCTATCCTGGGGCCGCAGACGCCGGTCGCAACTCCGGGGTGGCCCAAAGCCTTTAGTCTAGCGCAGCGGTCGAAAGTGGACCACTTGGTAAAATTCCTGGGCCGCCGCGGCGCTCACCCGTTTTGCGCCATGCCGCGCGTGGCGGCCAGCGGCTCCGGCGGGGCCTGCACAGGGCCTGCGCCCAGCTGCCGCCGCATCAGCCACTCGAAGGCGGCGGTCAGCAGCACGGCCGCGCAGGCCAGTCCCAGCGCCAGCCCCCACCACACCCCGTGCGGACCGAAGCCTGCGTGCACTCCCAGGAGCCAGGCGCTGCTGGCGCCGATCAGGCAATAGCAGAGCAGCCCGCCATAGAAGCCCAGACGCGCCTGGCGGATGCCGCGCAGGGCGCCCTGGGCGATGCTCTGGGTGCCGTCGAAGATGACGAACAGCGCAGCGATCAGCACCAGCTGCCGCGCTAGCTCGCTGACCGGACTGTGGGCATCTGGCAGGAACAGTCCCACCAACCATGCGGGAAAGCTCCAGAACAGCAGGGCGATGCCCAGCATCACCAGGGCGCCGCCGCCGATGGCCAGCCGCCCCACCAGCAGCGCCTCCCGTGGCCGGCCCGCGCCCTGATGCTGGCCGATGCGAATGCTGGTGGCATAGGACAGCCCCGCCGGCAGCATGAACACCAGGTACACCAGCTGGTTGGCGATCTGATTGGCCGCCAGCGCCGTGGCACCCAGGACGCCCATGCACAGGGCCGCGGCGAGGAACAGGCAGGCCTCCACCGCATAGGTGCCGCTGATCGCCAGGCCCTGGCCGAGGGTGTCGGCGAGGGCGCGGCGATCCGGGCGGCGCAGATAACGACGCAGGGGATAGGCGGCATAGGCCGGGTGCCGGGCGATATACAGCGCCAGCCCAAGGGCTGCGCCATTCATCACCACGGCGGTCACCGCGCCGATGCCCGCGAGCCCGGGCTGCGGCAGGCCGCCCCAGCCGTGCAGCAGGGCGAGGTTGAACAGGGCGTTGAGCACCGCCGCACCCAGGACGATGGTCAGCACCGGCCCGGGTCGTTCCAGGGCGCTGGTGAAGCCGCGCAGGGTCATGAACAGCAGGTGGCCGGGCAGGGCGAAGGCCAGGCAGCGCAGGAACACCCCAGCCGCCTGACGACTTTCTTCCGGCTGGCCGGCCAGGGCCAGCAGCGGCTCGATGTGCCACAGCAGGGTGCCGGCCAGCAGCGCCAGCACCCCGGCGATCCAGATTCCCGCCGCGGTCACCGCCGCTACCCCTTCGCTATCCCCCGCACCCCGGCGCAACGCCGCCAGGTTGGCCACCGCGGTGATCACCCCCACGCAGATCACCGAGACGAAGGAATAGACCGCAGCGCCCAGGCCGCCACCGGCCAGGGCGGCAGGCCCCAGGCGCCCCATCATCAGGGTGTCGGTGAAGACCATGGCCACATAGGCCAGCTGGGCGCCGATCAGGGGCAGGGCGAGACGCAACAGCGCGAGCAATTCGTGACGCGGCAGGGACATGGGGCGATCTCGCTGAACGGGAGGCGACTTTGACAAGAACTCATTGTTGGATGCGGTCGCGCCGCCCACAATCGGAAAATAGCCATGTCATCCATGAGTCTGAGTCATGCCTGAAGTCTCCACGCGGCTGCCGCCGCTGTACGCCTTGCGCGCCTTCGAGGCCGCCGCCCGCCATGGCTCCTTCACTCGCGCGGCCCAGGAATTGTCGCTGACCCAGAGCGCGGTCAGTCGCCATGTACGGACCCTGGAAGAGACCTTTGGCTGCCGCCTGTTCGAACGCGCCGGGCGTCAGCTGGCGCTGACCGAGCCCGGCAAGCTGCTCTTGCCCGGCCTGAGCGAAGGCTTCGAGGCGCTGGCGCGGGCCTGCGGCAATCTCGTCGTGGCGGAGGGCACCCTGAGGCTCAAGGCGCCCACCACCCTGTCGCTGCGCTGGTTACTGGCACGTCTGGCGCGCTTTCGCCAGCTCAGCCCGCAATTGGACGTCCAGCTCACCAGCGTCTGGATGGCCAGTGACCGGGTCGACTTCGTCCATGAGCCCTTCGATTGCGCCGTGTTGCTCGGCGATGGCCGCTTCCCGGCGGACTGGGAGGTGGTGCCGCTGTTCGAGGAGTGGCTGGTGCCGGTCTGCTCGCCGGCCGCCGCGCGCGAGGGCGTCTGGGACCTGGCGCGGCTGCAGGGGGAAGAACTGCTGCATCCCACCTTCGACCGCCGCGACTGGCGCCGCTGGCTGCAGGCCATGGGCCTGACCCAGGCGGTGCCCCTGAGTGGCGGCCAGGTGTTCGACACCCTGGAGCTGGGCATGGCCGCCGCCGCGCGTGGCTACGGGGTTTCCATCGGCGATCTGGTGATGCTGGCCGAAGACGTGGCGGCCGGACTCATCGCCTTGCCCTGGCCCGAGGCGGTGGCCAGCGGCGATGCCTATTACCTGGTCTGGCCACGCAATCGCCGGGGGCAGGCGCGCCTTCGCCAGCTGGCTGACTTCCTGCAGCGGGAAGTGGTGTCCCAGAGCCTTCCCGAGGTCATACGCCATAAATAAGGCGCCAGACTGCTGCCATTCGCTTTAGTTCATCGTACCTCTGCCGATAAAATAACCGTTAACCGCTAAGAAGACCGCCCTAGAGCGGTCGGTCCCCTGATCTAGCCCTTGCCCTCAAATTCGTACTGCCCTACAGGGATGTAGGCGCTTTGGAGCCCCCTATGGTCATTTCCCCGCGTCGTAGTATCGCCCGACAACTTGCCTTGGCCCTCAGTCTGGTACTGATTGTCGTGATCGCCGGCAGCTGCCTGTTCGCCCTGCATGCCTTGAGCGTGTCCATCGAAGGCACCCAGCGCAAGCACCTGGGCAGCGAGGCCCGGCTGCTCTCCGATCAGCAGCAGACCTTCCTCGGTACGCTCAAGGTCAGCACCCAGCGCCTTGCCAATCTGTTCGAGCGCCGCTTCGATGGCGGCCTTTCCCGCAGCAGCGAGCGTACCGTCGTCGCCGGCACCGATACCCCGGTACTGCTCTACAAGGGCGAGGCGCTCAACAATGACTTCACCCAGGTCGATGATTTCACCCGCCTCACCGGCGGTACCGCCACCATCTTCGTGCGCGATGGCGACGACTTCACCCGCATCACCACCTCGCTGAAGAAGCAGGACGGCAGCCGCGCCATCGGCACTCGCCTGGACCGCAAGCATCCCGGCTATGCCGGTCTGCTGCAGGGCCAGACCTACGTGGGGCGTGCCCAGCTGTTCGGTCGCTCCTACATGACCCAGTACAGCCCGGTACGCGACACCCAGGGCCAGGTCATCGCCGTGCTCTATGTCGGCTTCGACTACACCGACGCCCAGGCCCAGCAACTGGCCCAGCTGACCCAGCTGCGCATCGGCGAGACCGGCTCCCTGGCCCTGCTCGACGAACAGGGCAACTGGCTGGTCCCGCCGGCCAATGCCAAGCAGACCGACGAATTGCTCGCCGACCTCAAGAGCGATCCCAAGCAGCACGTACATGGCTGGCAGGACGGCAATCAAGCCTTCCTCAGCGTCAGTGCGCCAGTCGCCGGCGAAGGCTGGACCGTGGTCGCCACCCTGCCCAAAGCCGAACTGGACGCCCCAGTGCATGCCGTTGGCCTGCGCCTGGCCATCGGCAGTCTGATCGCCCTGGTGCTGGCAGTGGTCGCTTCGGTCGTGCTGCTGCGCCGCAAGCTCAGCCCGCTGGGCCAGCTGGTGGAGCGGGCCCAGGCCCTGGGTCGCGGTCAGCTCAGCGTGCGCGTCGAGGCGCGCAGTCACGACGAGATCGGCGAACTCGCCCAGAGCTTCAACCAGATGGCCGATGCCCTGGCCTCCACCGTCGAGCAGGTTCGTGGCTCCTCGCGCGCGGTCACCGAGCGCTCCCAGCAACTGAGCCAGCTCTCCGACCAGACTCTCAGACGCTCCGCCGAGCAGTCCACCCAGATCGACAGCATGGCCAGCGCCGTGGAGGAATTCAGCGCCACCGCCCAGAACATCGCCGATGGCATGCAGCGCACCGAGCGCCTGGTGCAGGAAAACGCCCAGCAGACCCGCACCGGTACCCAGGCCATGCAGGGCGCCTCGGGTGCCCTGGAGCAGATTGCCGATTCCCTTGCCAGCACCGCCGAACTGATCAAGGGCCTGGATGGCCGCTCCCAGCAGATTGGCGGCATCATCGGCGTCATCAGCGGGATCGCCGAGCAGACCAACCTGCTGGCGCTCAACGCGGCCATCGAAGCGGCCCGCGCCGGTGAGCAAGGCCGTGGCTTCGCCGTGGTCGCCGATGAAGTCCGGCAATTGGCCGGTCGCACCAGCGAGGCCACCCGCGAGATCTCCCAGATGATCGGCGCGGTGCAGGGCGAGACCCAGCGCGCCATGGGCGCCATCGACGAAGGCAATCGCCTCATGGAGCAGGGCCTGGCGCGTAACGCCGATGTGGCCCAGGCGTTGCGCAGCATCGACCAGCAGGTCGCCGAGGCGGTGGAACAATTCTCCGGCATCGCCCAGGCCACTGCCGAGCAGAGCACCACCGCCACGGCGCTGAGCCGCAACATCCAGGCGATCGCTGTGGACAACGCCGCCCAGCGCGATGCCGCCGAGGTCCTGGCCGGTACCGCTGGCGAGCTGCGGCACCTGGCGGAAGACCTGAGCGCCGAGGTGGGCCGCTTCAACTAGCCGGATCTTTCTGGCAGAACCGAAAGGGAGGCTCAGGCCTCCCTTTTTCATTCCTGCGCACCTTGGCGCTTGCCTGGCTGCAATACTCTGACTACTGTATGCAAATACAGTATAAGAGGAGGGGTGTCATGGGCGTATCCAACGAGGCGGTGCAGGCCGTCGAACGCATGCTGACCACGCTACGGGCGGAGCGCGACGACTATCGCGAGCTGGCCCACCAATGGCGGGCCATGTGCTTCGAGCTGGCGCAGGAAAACCAGGCGCTGCGAGATCGGCTGCAGGAGCCGCCGCGGCACTATGGTCCGCCTGCCGGCGCCTAGTGACTCGCCCGATACTGCAGCGCTTCGGCCAGCTGCGCCCGCTGGATCTCGGCCTGGCCGGCCAGATCGGCCAAGGTGCGGGCCACCTTGACCACCCGGTGCAGGGCGCGCAGGGACAGATTCAGGCGTTCGCCGGCGCCTTCCAGCCAGCGCTGATCGGCTTCGCTCAGGACACATACCTGATGCAGCTGATCGAGGCCGAGCAGGGCGTTGGGGCGGCCCTGGCGCGCCAGTTGGATGGCCCGGGCCTCGGCGACCTGGCGTGCGGCCTCCGCCGTGGTGAGCTCGGCAGCCGGTGAGGCGCCCAGGCGCAGGTGCTCGCGGGCCACGGTCAGGTGCAGGTCGATGCGGTCCAGCAGCGGACCGGACAGCTTGCCCCTATAGCGCTGGATCTGCTCCGGACTGCAGCGACAGCGGCCGCTGGGGTCGCCCAGGTAGCCGCAAGGACAGGGATTCATCGCCGCCACCAGTTGGAAGCGCGCCGGAAAGCGTACCCGCTCGCGTGCCCGGGCGATGACGATCTCGCCACTTTCCAGGGGCTCGCGCAGCACCTCCAGCACCTTGCGATCGAATTCCGGCAACTCGTCGAGAAACAGCACCCCGCGATGGGCCAGGGTGATCTCGCCAGGCCCGGGGCGGCTGCCACCGCCCACCAGCGCCGGACCTGACGCCGAATGGTGCGGCTGACGAAAGGGTCGCTGCGGCCAGTGTTCCAGCGGCTCGGGTCCGGCCACCGAATGGATGGCGGCCACCTGCAGCGCCTCTTCCTCGTCCAGGGGCGGCAGGAGCCCTGGCAGGCGGCTGGCGAGCAGGGTCTTGCCGGTTCCTGGCGGTCCGGCGAGCAGCAGGTTGTGGGCACCGGCTGCAGCCACCACCAGGGCACGCTTGGCCGCCTGCTGTCCCTGGACCTCGGCGAGATCGGGATAGGGCAGCGGGGTGCGCAGCAGGCCGCTGGGCTGATAGGGCGCCAGCGGCGCCTGGCCGCTCAAATGGCCGGCGAGCTCCAATAGGTGATCGACCGCCAGCACCGTCAGGCCGCTGGCCAGGCAGGCTTCCTCGGCATTGGCACGAGGCACCACCAGGATACGGCCCGCCGTTCGGGCGGCCAGCGCCGCCGGCAGTACGCCGCGAATCGCCCGCACCGCGCCCGACAAGGCCAGCTCCCCCAGGCATTCGTAGCCGTCGAGGCCTTGCGCCGGCAGCTGCCCGCTGGCGGCGAGGATGCCGATGGCCAGGGCAAGGTCGAAGCGCCCGCCGTCTTTAGGGAGATCGGCGGGAGCGAGATTGAGGGTGATGCGGCGACTGGGGAATTCGAAACCGGCTGTGAGGATGGCGCTGCGCACCCGATCCTTGGCTTCGCGCACAGCGGTCTCCGGCAGGCCCACCAGGGTGAGGGCGGGCAGGCCATTGGCCAGGTGCGCCTCGACGACCACCGGCGGCGCTTCCACGCCCACCTGGGCGCGGGTATGAACGAGGGCAAGCGACATGATCTCTCCTTGATCGTGCTTCGCTAGACAGCAGGCTGCACCATCCTGGCGCGCCTTCAAGGTCAGTCGGCGGCGGCGACATCCGTGGCCGGGGTCACCGGCGGCTTCACGTCCTGGGTCTGGCTGTTCTCCAGCTCGTTCAGACGCGCTTCGAGGGCCTCCAGGCGCGCACGTGTGCGGGCCAGCACCGCCATCTGCGCATCGAATTCATCACGGCTGACCACATCGAGCTTGCTCAGCGCACCCTGGAGCAGGGCCTTGAACTGGCTCTCGATTTCCGCCTTGGGCAGCGGCGAGTCCTGACCGAACAGCCGGCTGGCCTGCTGAGTCAGGGAGTCGAACAGCGAACGGGTCGTGGACATGGTTATTCCCTGCCTGTAATCAAAGCCCGAGTGTAGCACAGCGGCTCCCGTGCCCCGGACAGCCACGACTGCACCGCTTTGGTGCCATCTCCGTGCCAGAGCTGTTCGCTGTTGGTGCAAAGTCCTGCCCCATGACCGGTGGTCTGCCCTGTCAGGAGGCGCGCCAGGCCCACCGGCCCCGGTAATACGGTCCCCTTCACAAACCTGGCAAGCTTTCTGCTACTGCCGAAGCAGAGACGGGCGTCAGCGGACGCCTGGGGTAGAGGCGCGCTCTGGCCGCTTCTGCCGTAACCACGGCGATTACCACGCCGACGGTTAAACAGACGGTCACTGCGCTAGACTTGGGCCGGGGTTTGTTTTCCTGGGGCAAGTCAACTCAATCGGGAGAAGTTTCATGAAACTAGTCACCGCCATCATCAAGCCGTTCAAGCTCGACGACGTGCGTGAGTCGCTGTCCGAGATCGGTGTGCAAGGCATCACCGTTACCGAGGTCAAGGGCTTTGGCCGTCAGAAGGGCCACACCGAGCTCTATCGCGGCGCCGAATACGTCGTCGACTTCCTGCCCAAGGTCAAGATCGACGTCGCCATTGCCGACGATCAACTCGATCGCGTCATCGAGGCCATCACCAAGGCCGCCAACACCGGCAAGATCGGTGACGGCAAGATCTTCGTGGTGAATCTCGAGCAAGCCATCCGCATCCGTACCGGCGAAACCGACACAGACGCCATCTGACGCGTTAACCGACCGCCCAACCCCACACGAGCCCCAGGAGAAACAACGATGACTCTGCGCACCTACGCAGGGCTAGGAGCCCTCATGTCTTTCGTAGCGCTGCCGGGCCTGGCCATGGCCCAGGAAGCGGCTGCGGCACCAGCAATCAACAGCGGCGATACGGCCTGGATGCTGATCTCGACGGCCCTGGTGCTGTTCATGACCATCCCTGGTCTCGCGCTGTTCTACGGCGGCATGGTGCGTGCCAAGAACGTCCTCTCGGTGATGATGCAGTGCTTCGCCATCACCGGTCTCATCAGCATCCTGTGGATGGTCTACGGCTACAGCCTGGCCTTCGACACCACCGGCATGGAGAAGGGCGTCACCAATCTGAATTCCTTCATCGGTGGCCTGAGCAAGGCCTTCCTGTCCACCCTGGAACATGATGCCGTCACCTCGGCTACCGCACTGTTCCCGGAAAGCGTCTTCGTCACCTTCCAGATGACCTTCGCCATCATCACCCCGGCGTTGATCGTCGGCGCCTTCGCCGAGCGCATGAAGTTCTCCGCCATGCTGGTCTTCACCGGCCTGTGGTTCACCTTCGTCTACGCCCCCATCGCCCACATGGTCTGGAGCGGTGACGGCGGCCTGATGTGGGACTGGGGCGTACTGGACTTCGCGGGTGGCACCGTGGTGCACATCAACGCCGGTGTGGCCGGCCTCGTCGCGGCCCTGGTCCTGGGCAAGCGCAAGGGCTATCCCACCACTCCCATGGCGCCGCACAACCTGGGCTATACCCTGGTCGGTGCCGCCATGCTGTGGGTCGGCTGGTTCGGCTTCAATGCCGGTTCCGCCGCCGCTGCCAACGGCACCGCCGGCATGGCCATGCTGACCACCCAGATCGCCACCGCCGCTGCCGCCCTGGGCTGGATGTTCGCCGAGTGGATCACCCACGGTAAGCCGAGCGCCCTGGGCATCGCCTCCGGCGTGGTCGCCGGTCTGGTGGCCATCACCCCGGCCGCCGGTACCGCCGGTCCCATGGGCGCCCTGATCATCGGTCTGGTTTCCGGTGTGGTGTGCTTCTTCACCGCCACCAGCCTCAAGCGCAAGCTGGGCTACGACGACTCCCTGGACGCCTTTGGCGTGCACGGCATCGGCGGCATCGTCGGCGCCCTGCTGACCGGGGTCTTCGCCGCCCCGGCCCTGGGGGGCTTCGGCACCGTCACCGACATCGGCGCCCAGCTGTTCATCCAGTTCAAGGGTGTGGCCTTCACCATCGTCTACACCGGCATCGTCACCTTCGTGATCCTCAAGGTGCTGGACGTGGTCATGGGTCTGAGAGTCAACGAAGAAGAGGAAACCGTGGGTCTGGACCTCACCCTGCACAACGAGCGTGGCTACAACCTGTAAGCCGCCGCTCTGGAAAAAGGCGCCGCGAGGCGCCTTTTTCACGTCTGCCGTACGGCCGGAACAACCGTCGTCCTGCTGTGTCTAGACTGCACGCCAGCGGTGTGCAATCACCGCTTTGCTTTTCCGATCGTCGCGCTAGAATGCGCGCCCAGTCAGTCGGCGGGGGTTGTTCATGTGGCTGCAGCGGACCTTTTCCCTGCGCGCGCGCGCGCGTGGTTTCCATCTCGTCACCGCTGAGGTGCTGGAGCAACTGCCTGAGCTTGGCGAGTGCCGGATCGGCCTGCTGCACCTCTGGCTGCAGCACACCTCGGCCTCGCTGACCATCAATGAGAATGCCGATGGAGCGGTGCGGCGCGACTTCGAGCGGTTCTTCAATCAGCTGGTGCCCCAGGGGCAGGCCGGTTATGAACACGACTACGAAGGGCCGGACGACCTGCCTGCGCATTTCAAAAGCAGTCTGCTCGGCTGCAGCCTGAGCCTACCGGTCCAGGCCGGGCGCCTGGCGCTGGGAACCTGGCAGGGCATCTACCTGGGCGAGCATCGCGACCAGGGTGGCGCGCGGCGGCTGATCGCGACGCTGCAAGGCGAATAGCCAGGAATTTTTTTTAAGAGGCCGCGTCAAAACGCGCGGTCCGATTTTGCCAAAGTCTGTGGAGGCGGTTTATGAGCGACGAAGATCTGGAGCAGGACGACCTGGAGACCGGGGCGGAAGAAGAGGGCGATAACGAAGACTTCGCTGCCGCAACCGACGACGCCGAGCAAGAGGAAAGCGGCGAAAGCGAAACACCCGCGTCCGGCAGCAAGGCCAAGAAGAAGCGCGAAGCCGAGCCCGAGGAACTGCCTTCGGTGGAAGCCAAGCAGCGCGAGCGGGATGCGTTGGAAAAGGCCATGCAGGACTTTCTGGCCCGCGGTGGCAAGGTGCAGGAGATCGACGCCAATGTGGTCGCCGATCCGCCCAAGAAGCCCGACAGCAAGTATGGCAGTCGGCCCATCTAGGACCACGCCATACCGCCTTCGAAACCCCGCCTCGGCGGGGTTTCGTCTATCTGGCAGTTACAGCAGCGCCATCACCATGATGAAGCCGGTAAAGGCCGCAGCCATGGTCGCAAGGCAGGCCATGCAGATTACATCATCTCTCTCATACATGTTGGCAACGCCCTAAAGCCTAATGGGGTGATGGCATTTTGCTCCTCTGGCAAACATCTCCCTGTGTGGCTCATCGCAAAAGGCCGCCATCTCGCCGCCGCGATGCCAAGCAGTTCACCAATGCCGGGGTGGTCCGTAATAGGGTCGCGCCTCATAGGCCGGCGGATAGGCGTAGTAGCCCGGCGGTGCCGGCCGCCAACGCGGCGCGGCATAACCCGGTTGCGGATAGGGCTGGTAGTAGCTGTAGGGGTAGCGATCCCTGCGGTAATAGGGGTGGTGCCGGTGATGCCGTCGAAATTCGCCCGCCGGCAGGAATTCGCCGCCCTCGGCGACGGCTGCGGCGCCGCCCGCCCAGGGTTGTCCTCGATCGGGGCCTTCATGGGCGGCGGCCAGGCCGCTGGCGGTCAGGGTGGCGGTCAACAGCAGAATCAACGACGCTCGCGATGCCATGGTGTTCTCCTCGCGGCGCTCGATAGGCCGCGTCACCATGAAACACCTTTGGCGGTCAGCGGACGTCAGGCCAGGTAAAGGTCCGGTAAGCCCGCCCGTCCACTCAGCTCCAATCGAGGCCCTGCATGCCCACGGCGACGATCAGCGCCATGGCCAGCAGGCCGATACCGCACATCAGGATGGTCAGCTCCAGTTGATCCAGACGTCGCTTCATCCCTGCCACCAGTGCCAGAGGGTAAAGCCGACCAGCGCCAGCACCAGGCCGAGAAACAACCGGTTCAGCCACAAGCTGACGCCGCTCAGCACCCTGAACCAGAGGGGTACGGTCGGCTCGGCGGCACGCGGGCCGGGCTGGTCGATGGCTGGTTGAGGCAGGGCGCCGGACAGGGCAGGGGCGATGAGGGGAATCGAGGGAATCGGCATGCAGTAAGCGCCTCCGTGCGCCTGGTGCGAGGTCTGGTTGACCGTAGCGGCCAACCGGGGGCGAGCGGCGCCCTTGATCGGCGGCCACCTCTGCGATCGATCATCGCCGAAAATCTTGGCGATCGGGTGACGGGCTCCCGAAAAGGTCGGGCGGATCGCACTCTTGACGGCAAATGGCAGAGCACCTGGGGCCATGGCGGCGACTCCTGGATGGCGCGGATCCCTTAGAGACTTGAGCGCCTGGTCGGACAGGCGCAGTCTGGATGACCTTAGCGCACCCTGGCGCGAGGCCCTGTGGGAAAACGTCATGACCAATCTGTTTCGCGACCTGCCCGATGCCTCCGCCGCGGAGGTGTTCACGTCCCTGCTGGCGCGGCCCGGTTGCCGCATCGAACGCATCGTTTCCCAGGGCCAGACGACGCCAGCGCAGACGCCCTATCGGCAGGCCCATGAGGAGTGGGTGCTGGTTCTGCAGGGCGCCGCGCGGATCGCCCTGGAAGGGCGGGAGGTGGCGCTCGAGCCAGGGGATACGCTGCTCATCCCCGCCCACGCCGAGCACTGGGTGACCTATACCCATCCCACAGTCGCCACGGTGTGGCTGGCTCTTCATCTCGGCGTGGTGGACGGAGTCCCGGCGCCAGCGTGAGGGCGATGGCGCCTGGCGCTCTTTCGACACCCGCCGCTAGCGGACCAGGGTCACCGGGCCATGGTCGTCGCAGTGGCCGTCATGGACATGATGCAGCCGGCCATCCACCAGGTAGTCGACATGATCGCCGTGGGGCACGGCTTCATGACCGCAATCGGGCCCATGGACGTGGTCGGCCGCATGGCCGCTGCTCTGGCCATGGGTGCAGTGATCCGGATTGGTCGCATTGACCTCCAGCACGTGCTCGTCCACGTGATCGCCATGCATGTGGTGCAGATGGCCGTCGTGGAGATAGTCGACGTGGCCCGCGTGCTCGATGGCGGTGTGGCCACAGTTCGGACCGTGCTGGTGGCTGTGATTGGCGTGATGCTTTTGGCTGCAGGTGCTCATGGTGCTGACTCCAGAAAGGGTGGGTGTCGGGCGACGCCGTGCCATTAAAAAGTCTGAAGTGGGTAGAGAGTCAAGATCGTCTGGGCAGGTTTCGCAAAGGGTTGAGGCGGTCTAGGACGGGGCTTTGCGCCTTTGAGACGGGAGCAGGAGGACGGTGCTGGGCCGCAAGGGAAGGGGCGTGACGAGACGGCGAGGCCTGCAGGCTGGCTTGCCCATATCGCAGGCACAAAAAAACCGGCGCTAGGCCGGTTTCTCTGATTTCCAGATCCCGCAGGATCTGGAAGCTTGTCTTGGTGCCCAGGGACGGAATCGAACCGCCGACACGGGGATTTTCAATCCCCTGCTCTACCAACTGAGCTACCTGGGCAACGGGGCGCATTAAAAGCGTTTCTCGACCCTGTGTCAACAGCGAGCCCAAAAAAATTTAGATTTTTCGGGCGCTTAGGCGTCGATTCAGGCGCTGGGGGGCACGTAGCCCTCGGCCTGGGCGTAGTCTTCGCCGGACAGGAACTTGTCCATCTCGGCTTGCAGGAACTTGCGATCCTCGGCGTTCATCATGTTCAGCCGGCGCTCGTTGATGAGCATGGTCTGGTGCTTCTGCCACTCTTCCCAGGCCTGCTTGGAGACGTGTTGGTAGATGTCTTCGCCCTTGGCGCCGGGGTAGGGCGGACGATCGAGGGCGGGCAGCTCCTGCTTGTGCTTGCGGCACATCACGGTGCGGGTCATGCGGGTTCTCCTTTGAGCGCCTGCTCGGCGCGCTTGAGCAGTTTCTGCACCGGGGCGGCGAGGCCCAGGCGCGGCGGGGACGCGAGGTTATACCAAAGCCAGTCGCCCTCGGCCACGCGGTGCTGGCGGTGGTCCACCTGCACCAGCCAGGGTTCGATGGCCAGTTGGAAGTGGCTGAAGGTGTGCACCAGGCCGGGCAGCGCCTGGCGTTCGTCGATGGCGAGGCCCTGGCGTTCGGCGAGGGCTTCGAGTTCGGCCACGTCGGCCACCTCCGGCGGACCCCAGAGACCGCCCCAGAGGCCGGTCGAGGGGCGGCGCTGGAGGAGCACGGCATTGGCGTCGTTGACGAACAGCGGCATCAGGGTGCTGCGCTGCGGCAGTGTCTTGCGTGGCTTGGCGGCGGGAAAGTCGGTTTCCTGGCCCAGCAGGTGGGCACGGCAGCCGGGCTTGACCGGGCACAGCAGACAGCTGGGTTTGCTGCGGGTACAGAGGGTGGCGCCCAGGTCCATCATCGCCTGGGTGTAGTGGCCGACCCGCTCGTGGGGCATCAGTCGGTCGGCCACCTCCCACAGACGGCGGGCCACGGCGGGTTCGCCCGGATAGCCGGGAGTGGCGGTATAGCGGGCCAGGACGCGTTTGACGTTGCCATCGAGGATGGGCGCCCGGATGCCCATGCTCAGGCTGGCGATGGCGCCAGCGGTGGAGCGGCCGATGCCGGGCAATTCGGCTAGGGCCTCGACGCTGCGCGGGAACTCGCCGCCATGGCGCTCGACCACGGTCTTGGCGGCCTTGTGCAGGTTGCGCGCGCGACTGTAGTAGCCGAGGCCGGTCCAGAGGTGCAGGACCTCGTCTTCCGGCGCCGCGGCCAGGGCCTCGACGGTGGGCAGCGCCTGCATGAAGCGGTCGAAGTAGCCCAGCACGGTGGCGACCTGGGTCTGCTGGAGCATGATCTCCGAGACCCAGACGCGATAGGGCGTCACGCCCTGTTGCCAGGGCAGGTCCTTGCGGCCGTGCAGGTCGTACCAGGCCAGCACGGCGGTACCAAAGGCGTCGTCAGTCATCGGCGTTGCAGCAGCCCTCGGATGGCGTTCTGGATGTCGGGGCTGATTTTATCACCGAGCTTCTCTTCGATTTTTTCGTTCAGACGATTGCCAGCGGCGCGGGCGATGATCTGGCCCATGGCCTCGCGATCCAGGCGGCAGGCCTTGGCGCCCAGTTCCAGGGGGCCGCGGCACTGCAGCGGCCACTCGATATCCGCATAGCGCTCGCCGACCCGGCAGCCGGGATCGGCGGCGGCATTGGTGTCGCCCTGCACGGTGATGCCCAGGCGGTAGTCGAGGCCGAGGGTGCGCAGGTCGATGTCGCCCGCGCCCTTTACCGCCAGGCCCGGCACGCTGACGCTGAGGTCCTGGTTGCGGGCCACGCCGTTGACGATGTTGAGGCTGCCGCTCAACTGGCGGAACGGGGTGTTCTGGCCGCCATGGGGCAGCTCCAGCGGCTTGCGATTGAGCAGGGCGATGCCCTGGCACAACTGGCTTTCGACATTGGCGTCGATCAGCTGGCCATTGCGCAGGGCGAAGCGCGCGGTGCCGCCTAGGTTGTCGATCAGGGTGCGCTGGCTGGCGCCCGAGCTGCGCAGATCGGCGTCCAGGTCGAGCAGGCCTTCCACCGGCGGCTTCTGGCCCTGGGCCTGGAGGATGCGCTCCACCGGTACGCCCTTGATGCGCTCGCGAGCGGTCAGTTGCGGCTGGGCGCCACGTACGTCGAGGGCGCCATTGGCCTCGAAGCGACCGCCGAACAGCTCGCCTTCCAGGGCGCTGAGCTGCAGTTGGCCATCGGCGGCCCTGGCCTTGAGGCTGGCGCCTTCGAAGGGCAGGCGATTGAGGGTCAGGTGTTGCAGGCTGAGGTCGACATCGGCGTCCAGGCTGCGCAGGCGCTCCACTGGCAGCAGGGTTTCCTGGCTCCAGGCGTGCTGGGTCGGGGCTTCCGGCAGCGGCGAGTTGCCCTGGGTGGCGATGGCATCGACCTGGGCGACCTCTTCCTGGCGCGCGCCATTGGCCTGGCGCGCCGCGGCGGCCTTGGCCGGCAGATAGCGATCCAGGTCCAGGGCGTCGCCGCTGACCTGGATACGCAGGGCGCGGCGGGCGATGTCGGCGACGGCGACGCGGCCCTTGAGGGTGCTGTCGTCGAGCTGGAAGTTGAAGTCGTCCAGTGCCAGGGCGTTGCGGCTGGCTTGCACCTGGGCATTCATCTCGAAGCGCTGCAGGGTCTTGGCATCGGCCATGACCGGCAATTCGACGCCGATACTGTCGAGGAAGGCGCGCAGGTCCAGGCGGGCGATGGAGACGCGCCCGGCCAGCTGCGGATCGCTCTCCAGACCGGTGAGCTTGAGGTCGCCCAGGGCCTTGAGGTCATTGGCAGTGAGCTTGAGGCTGGTCCATTCCGCGGTCTGGGCGCGGCGGTCGACGGCCAACTGGCCGCTGGCGGAATAGTTGACCAACTTGCCGTTGAAGGGCTCGCCACTGGCGTCGCCGGTCAGCTGGAGATTGTCCAGGGCGTATTGCTGGCTGGCCGGATCGAAGCGGAGTTCACCGTTGAGCAGCACCGTGGCGTTGACCGGCGGCTGGGTGGTGCTGGCGGTGCCGGCCAGCTTGATGGGAATGGGCGTGCCGGCGTAGATGGCGCCGGTCTCCAGGTCGATACCCTCGAAGGCATAGCGGGCGCCGTTGCGGGCATCGCTGTATTCGACCCGGGAATTGCGCACGGTCAGGCTCTCGACATTGAGCTTGAGCGGCTGGCGTCCCGCGGTCGGCTCGCCAGACGTGGACGTGTCGGCGGGGGTGTCGGCCGGCGCGGCGCCAGCGTCCGCCTTGGATGCGGGGCGGCCGATTTCGGCCCAGTTGGTACGGCCCTGCTCATCGCGGCTGGCGGTGAGATCCAGGCCGTCGATCTTGATGTCGCTCATCTCCAGATCACGGCGCAGCAGCAGCGGCAGTAGGCGGACCGAGAGGATCAGCCGCTGCACCTGGGCCAGCTGGCGGTCGGGGGTGGCGGCGCTGGCCAGGGTGGCGTCGTGCAATTCGACGCCCAGCCAGGGAAACAGACTCCAGCCGATGTCGCCCTTGAGTTGCAGGTCGACGTTGGCCTTGTCGCGCGCCAGCTGGCGGAGCTCGTCCTTGTAGTCGTTGGGATCGACCAGATGGGTGAGGGCGAAGCCTGCGGCGACCAGCAGGAGCAGCAGGCCGACGAGGACGATACCCAGCACTTTGGCGAAAGCTTTCATGACGAGGAAATTCCTGTTCCGGCGGGCGATGGCGCGACTGGCCAGTATAGGGGCTTGGGCTGGCCGCGATGACATCGAGGTGTCGGCCCTGTGACAGCGGTGGTACTCGCCCGTTTCGTCGGCGGTCTTGCACCGCCCGTACCCTGATAAATGAGCAGGGGTGGCAGTACGCCAGGGTGCGCTTTAATGTCGCGCACCTCTGGTCGGTTGGCGCCGTTTCTTTGACTCGTTTACGGGGAAGCGTGCAGGGAATGTCTACCGGCCTGGACGCTATACACTAGAAAAGGGCTGAACCCATGAGCACTACTCTCACCGCTGGCGGCGCCGCTTCGGCACGTCCGGCTTTCCTGTCCAAGGAGCGCATCGTCGCCCGGCCCGGTTTCAACCGCTGGCTGGTCCCGCCGGCCGCTCTGGCCATCCACCTGTGCATCGGCATGGCCTATGGCTTCTCGGTCTTCTGGCTGCCGCTGTCCAAGGCGATCGGCATCACCGCCGCCGTGGCCTGCCCGGTCGAGATGGGCTTCTTCGAACAGATCTTCAGTGCCACCTGTGACTGGAAGATCTCTCAGCTCGGCTGGATCTACACCCTGTTCTTCATCTTCCTCGGCTGCTCGGCCGCCCTGTTCGGTGGCTGGCTGGAGCACGCCGGTCCGCGCAAGGCCGGCGTCGTCTCGGCGCTGTGCTGGTGCGGTGGTCTGCTGATCTCCGCCCTGGGCATCTATACCCACCAGATCTGGATGCTGTGGCTGGGTTCGGGCGTAATTGGCGGTATCGGTCTGGGCCTGGGCTACATCTCGCCGGTGTCGACCCTGATCAAGTGGTTCCCGGACAAGCGCGGCATGGCGACCGGCATGGCCATCATGGGCTTTGGTGGCGGCGCCATGGTGGGTGCACCTCTGGCCGATGCCATGATGCGGCACTTCGCGTCGGCCACCGAAATCGGTGTCTGGCAGACCTTCCTGGTCATGGCGGTGATCTACTTCGTGTTCATGATGAGCGGCGCCCTGGGCTACCGCGTGCCGCCGACCGGCTGGAAGCCCGCCGGTTGGACGCCGTCCACCAAGAAGGCCGGCAGCAACATGATCACCAATCGCCACGTCCACGTGAGCAAGATCTGGGGCATCCCGCAATTCTGGCTGGTCTGGGCCGTGCTCTGCCTGAACGTGACCGCCGGCATCGGCATCATCGGCATGGCTTCGCCGCTCCTGCAGGAAGTCTTCGGTGGTCGTCTGCTGGGCAACGGCCTGGCCTACGGTGAACTCAGCGCCGATCAGCTCAAGCAGATCGCCGCCATCGCCGCCGGCTTCACCGGTCTGCTGAGCCTGTTCAACATCGGCGGGCGTTTCTTCTGGGCATCCTTCTCCGATTACATCGGTCGCAAGATGACCTATTTCGTCTTCTTCACCCTGGGCTTCGTGCTCTATGCCATCGTGCCCTGGACCGGCCACCTGGGCAGCGTGGCGTTGTTCGTCTTCGCCTTCTGCCTGATCCTGTCCATGTACGGCGGTGGTTTCGCCACCGTGCCGGCCTACCTCGCCGACCTGTTCGGTACCCAGATGGTCGGCGCCATTCACGGTCGCCTGCTCACCGCCTGGGCCGCCGCCGGCGTCTTCGGTCCGGTGCTGGTCAACTACCTGCGCGAGTACCAGCTGAGCATGGGCATCCCCCGTGCCCAGGTGTACGACATCACCCTGTACATCCTGGCCGGTCTGCTGGTGCTGGGCTTCCTCTGCAACCTGATGGTGCGCCCGGTGGCCGACAAGCACTTCATGACCGAGGCCGAACTCGCCGTCGAGCGCGCCAATGGCCACGACAGCAATGCTGGCAGCGCCCAGGTGCTGGAGTGGAGCGCCGATCCCAAGACCAAGCCGCTGGCCATCGCCGCCTGGCTGGCCGTGGGCATCCCGCTGGCCTGGGGTATCTGGATCACCCTGCAAAAGACCGCCGCGCTGTTCAGCTGAGTCACAGCCGAATCGAGCGGTAACGGGGCGTCCCCACGCGGGCGCCCCTGGCGGTGGGACGCCTCGTCCCGCCGCGCTTTCGATCCAGTCCTCGCGCCTCTATAATATCGGCCCTTTCGCCCACCGATTTTCGCGGAGCAGGCTATGGCCGAACGCAAGGCAACCGTCGAGCGCAACACCCTGGAAACCCAGGTCAAGGTATCCCTGGATCTGGACGGCACGGGCGCGGCGCGCTTCGACACCGGGGTCCCCTTCCTCGAGCACATGCTCGACCAGATCGCCCGCCATGGGCTGATCGACCTCGATATCCACTGCCGCGGCGACCTGCACATCGACGACCACCACACGGTGGAAGACATCGGCATCACCCTCGGCCAGGCCTTCGCCAAGGCCGTCGGCGACAAGAAGGGCATCCAGCGCTATGGTCATGCCTATGTGCCCCTGGACGAGGCCCTGTCACGCGTCGTCATCGACTTCTCCGGCCGGCCCGGCCTGCACTGGAACGTGCCCTTCACCCGCGCCACCGTGGGCCGCATGGACGTCGATCTGTTCCTCGAATTCTTCCAAGGCTTCACCAACCACGCCCAGGTCACCCTGCACATCGACAACCTGCGCGGGGTCAACAGCCACCACCAGATCGAAACGGTGTTCAAGGCCTTTGGCCGCGCCCTGCGCATGGCCCTTAGCGAAGACCCGCGCATGGCCGGCGTCATGCCCTCCACCAAGGGGTGCCTGTGATGCAGACGGTAGCCGTCATCGACTATGGCATGGGCAACCTGCACTCCGTGGCCAAGGCCCTGGAGCATGCTGGTAGCCATCAGGTGCTGGTGACCGGTGATCCCGCGGTGATCCGCGAGGCGGACCGCATCGTCCTGCCCGGCGTCGGCGCCATCCGCGACTGCATGGCCGAGATCCGCCGCCAGGGCATCGATGAGCTGGTACGTGAAGTCAGCCAGGACCGGCCCTTCCTCGGCGTCTGCGTCGGCATGCAGGCGCTGATGCAGCGTAGCGAAGAGAATGGCGGGGTGGACTGCATCGGCCTGTTCCCCGGCGCCGTGCGGCGTTTCCCGGGCGGCATGCAGGAAGAGGGCGAGACCCTCAAGGTGCCGCACATGGGCTGGAACGAGGTCAGTCACGTGCTCGACCATCCGCTCTGGCACAGCATCCCCGATCGCGCCCGTTTCTATTTCGTGCACAGCTTCTATGTCGAGGCCGGCAGTCCGCGCCAGGTGGTCGGTCGCGGCCACTACGGCCTGGACTTCGCCGCGGCCCTGGCCGACGGCTCGCGCTTCGCCACCCAGTTCCACCCCGAGAAGAGCGCCGACTGCGGTCTGCAGCTCTATGCCAACTTCCTCGCCTGGGACGGCCGCTGGTAATGGCGCGCAAGCCGTCCGCGCCGCTGGTCAGGCTCGAACCCGAGCAGACCCAGCGCGTGGTCACGGCGTTGCAGACCCTGCTGGACGATCGCTTCGAGGTCCGCCTGGGGCGTTTCGAAGTCGAGGAACTGCTGGATTTCTTCGCCCGCGAGTGCGGGCCGCTGTACTACAACAAGGCGGTTGCCGACGTGCAGGCCCTGCTCAGGGAGCGTGTCGACAGCCTGGAAAGCGACATCTGGGCGCTGGAAAAGCCCTAGACCGCCCTCACCCCCGAGCCAAGGTATTGCCATGCTGATCATCCCCGCCATCGACCTCAAGGACGGCGCCTGCGTCCGCCTGCGCCAGGGGCGCATGGAAGACTCCACCGTGTTCTCCGACGATCCCGTGGCCATTGCCGCCCAGTGGGTCGACGGCGGCTGCCGTCGGCTGCATCTGGTGGATCTCAACGGCGCTTTCGAAGGCCAGCCGGTCAATGGCGAGGTGGTCACCGCCATCGCCAAGCGCTATCCCGGCCTGCCGATCCAGATCGGCGGCGGCATCCGCTCGCTGGAGACCATCGAGCACTATGTGCGTGCCGGCGTCAGCTACGTGATCATCGGCACCAAGGCGGTCAAGCAACCGGAATTCGTCGGTGAAGCCTGCCGCGCCTTCCCGGGCAAGGTCATCGTCGGCCTGGATGCCAAGGACGGCTTCGTCGCCACCGACGGCTGGGCCGAGGTCAGCGAACTGCAGGTCACCGACCTGGCTCGCCGCTTCGAAGCCGACGGCGTCAGCGCCATCGTCTACACCGACATCGCCCGCGACGGCATGATGCAGGGCTGCAACGTGCCGGCCACCCGCGCCCTGGCCGAAGCCACCAGCATCCCGGTGATCGCCTCCGGCGGCATCCACAACCTGGGTGACATCCAGAACCTGCTCGACGCCCGCAGCCCGGGCATCATCGGCGCCATTACCGGCCGGGCGATCTACGAGGGCACCCTCGACGTCGCCGAGGCCCAGGCGCTGTGCGACAACTTCAAGGTCTGAGGGCGCAGCGGTGATCGAATGCTCTTCTCTCGATGAGGTCCGCACGGCGATCGACGGACTCGATCAGCAGATCGTTCAGTTGCTGGCGGCGCGCGGCGCCTATGTCAGCCAGGCCGCGCGCTTCAAGAAGGACGATGACGCCGTGCGTGCGCCACAACGCGTCGAGCAGGTCATCGCCAAGGTCAAGGCGCTGGCCGTCGAGGCTGGCGCATCGCCTGTGGTGGTCGAGCAGGTCTATCGGGCGATGATCGCCGCATTCATCGACGCGGAGCTGGCGGAACACGCCACCTTGCAGCAACGTACCTGACTTCGTTTTCTGGAGAGAAACATGGCGCTGGCGAAACGCATCATCCCCTGCCTGGACGTGGACAATGGCCGTGTGGTCAAGGGCGTCAAGTTCGAGAACATCCGCGATGCCGGTGATCCGGTGGAGATCGCCCGCCGCTACAACGAGCAGGGCGCCGACGAGATCACCTTTCTCGACATCACCGCCAGCCACCAGGGCCGCGACACCACCCTACACACCGTGGAGCGCATGGCCAGCCAGGTGTTCATCCCGCTGACCGTGGGCGGTGGCGTGCGCACCGTGCAGGACATCCGCAACCTGCTCAACGCCGGTGCCGACAAGGTGTCGATCAACACCGCGGCGGTCTTCACCCCGGAATTCGTCGGCGAAGCCGCGGCGCGCTTCGGTTCCCAGTGCATCGTGGTGGCCATCGACGCCAAGCGCGTCAGCGGCCCCGGCGAAACCCCGCGCTGGGAGATCTTCACCCATGGCGGACGCAAGCCCACCGGCCTCGACGCCGTGGCCTGGGCGCAGAAGATGGAAGGCCTGGGCGCGGGCGAGATCCTGCTCACCAGCATGGACCAGGACGGCATGAAGAACGGCTTCGACCTGGGCGTGACCCGCGCCGTCAGCGAGGCGGTGGGTATCCCGGTGATCGCCTCCGGGGGCGTTGGCAACCTGCAGCATCTGGCCGACGGCATCCTCGAAGGCAAGGCCTCGGCAGTGCTGGCCGCGAGCATCTTCCATTTCGGCGAATGCACCATTCCCGAGGCTAAACGGTACCTGGCCGAAAAAGGGATTGTGATACGCTCCACAAAATCTTAAGCACCGGCGGGGCCGGCAGGGAGAGGGGCGTGCGCAAGGGAATCTGGGCCTGCTTGGCCGGTTTGCTGCTGGTATCCACCACGGTCAGGGCGGAGCTTCCGGCGGGTTATCAGCTGACGCTGCTGACGGAAAACTTCCCGCCCTACAACTTCTCCGTCGATGGCAAGAACTTCGCCCGCGAGGGCGAGCTCAAGGGCATCGCCGTCGACATGGTCCGCGAGATGTGCAAGCGGGCCGGCATCTCCTACAACCTCACCCTGAGATTTCCCTGGGAGCGGATCTACGGCATGGCCCTGGATCAGCCCGACCACGGCGTCTTCGTCACCGCCCGGCTGCCGGAGCGCGAGGCCCTGTTCAAATGGGTCGGTCCCATCGGCCCGGACGACTGGGTCCTGCTCGGTCGCGCCGACAGCCACCTGCAGCTGCGCAGCCTCGACGACGTCCGCAAGCAGCAGCTCAGGATCGGCGCCTACAAGGGCGACGCCATCGCCGAGAGTCTCGTCCAGCAGGGCTTCCAGCCGGATCTTGCGCTGCGCGATCAGGAAAACGTGCAGCGCCTGGTCAAGGGACAGATCGATGTCTGGGCCACCGGTGATCCCGCCGGCCGCTATCTGGCCCGCCAGGAAGACGTGACCGGACTCAAGATGCTGCTGCGCTTCAACAGCGGCGAGCTGTTCCTGGCGCTGAACAAGCAGACCCCCGACGAGGTGGTACAGAAGCTGCAGAAGGCCCTCGACGAGATGCGCCAGAGCGGCGCGGTTCAGACCATCTTCAATCGTTATCTGTGATCCCGGCGGGCCGAGCGATCGGCGCGGACGGTCGCCTGAGGAGAGAGCTATGCGCAAGTCCTGGTTGGCCATCGCCGCCGTACTGTTGAGTTGCACCCTCGGCCTGGAGACAGCCCGGGCGGAATTGCCAGCGGGCTATCGCGTGGTACTGCTGACCGAGAACTTCCCGCCCTTCAACATGGCGGTGGACGACAAGAACTTCGCGCGTGACGATGCCATCGACGGCATCAGCGCCGATCTGGTGCGCGAGATGTTCAAGCGCGCCGGGATCGACTACAACCTCTCGCTGCGCTTTCCCTGGGATCGCATCTACAACCTGACCCTGGAAAGCCCCAACTACGCGCTGTTCTCCGTGTCGCGCACCGAGTCCAGGCTGCCGCTGTTCAAGTGGGTCGGACCGCTGGGCAAGACCCGCAAGGTGTTCATGGCGCTGGCCGGCAGCACCCTCAAGGTGCCAGACCTGGCCACGGCAGCCCGGCTGCGCGTCGGTGCCTACAAGAATTCCGCCGTGAGCCTGATGATTCAGGAAAAGGGCATCGTCCCCATCGATGCCCTGCGTGATCAGGAGAACATCGCCAAATTGCAGAAGGGTGAGATCGACGTCTGGGCCACCACCGACGTGGTCGCCCGTTACCTGGCCAAGCAGCAGGGCGTCAGCAACCTGCAGACCCTGCTCAGCTTCCAGGAATCCGACCTCTACCTGGCCCTGAACAAGGACACCCCCGACGAGGTGGTGACCCGCCTGCAGCAGGCCCTGGATGCCATGCGCCGCGAAGGCCTGGTCGACAGCATCACCAACAACTATCTCTAGTGCGGCGTCGCGTGGCGGGCGCCTGGCGAGTTGCGCTGGAGGTGAGCATTCGCTAGCGCACTGTCTGCACGCGAGCTGCCAGGGGTTCCGCATTGGCCCGGCAGCTGGACGGGGCCGCGAAGCCTTGACGACCGCGGTGAGGCCAGCCGCAGTGAGCGCTGAACGTTGTAAAGGGATACTCAACGAAACCTCGGAAATGCGGCCTTGCGTCGCCAGGGAGTTGCAATGCAAAAGCTGTGGTTGCGTCTTGCAGGGGTACTGCTGGGTTGCACGCTGGGCTTGACCCAGGCCCGTGCCGAGCTGCCGGATTACTATCAGGTCGTGCTCCTGACCGAAAATTATCCTCCCTTCAACATGTCGGTCGATGACAAGAACTTCGCCCGCGATGACGCCATCGACGGTATCGCCACCGATGTCGTCCGCGAGATGTTCAGGCGTGCGGGCATCAAGTACAGCCTTTCGCTGCGCTTCCCCTGGGACCGCATCTATCGGCTGACCCAGGAGACGCCCAACTACGGACTCTTCTCCGTCGCCTACACCGAGGCGCGCAAGGATCAGTTCAAATGGGTGGGGCCCTTTGGCCGATCGAGCTGGACCCTGCAGGCGTTGCCTGGCAGCAAGCTGGACGTCAAGACGCTCAAGGACGCCGCCCGCTATCGCATCGGTACCTATCGCAACGATGTGATCAGCAAGACGCTGACCGCCCAGGGCATTCCGGTCATCGATGCCCTGCGTGATCAGGAGAACGTCGACAAACTGGTGAAAGGCCAGATCGATATCTGGGCAACCGCCGATCCAGTCGGTCGCTATCTCGCCAAGCAGCAGGGGGTGACCGGCTTGCAGACGCTGCTTCGCTTCAACGAGGTGGATCAGTATCTGGCGCTGAACAAGGATACGCCTGACGAAGTGGTGACACGCCTCAAGGCGGCCCTGGAGCAGATGCGCAAGGAAGGGGTGATCGACAGCATCACCAACAACTACCTCTGACGCCTGGAGGCCACCAGCCGGTCGCTAGCGATAGCGACCATCGCGACCGTGCCCGGTCATGGCCTGATTGGCGCGCAGGGCGATCATCTGCGGCAGGTCGATCACCTCCACGCCCTGGGCCTTGAGCAGCGGCAACTGCTGGGCCAGCACCGCCAGAGTCGCCGGGTGCGGATGGCCGATCAGCACGGCGCTGCCCTGGCGCTTGGCCAGACGCACGCCTTCGGCCAGTTGCGCGGCCACGGCTGCCGGAGTCGCCTCGTTGTCCAGGAAGACATCGCGCGAGACGCTGGCCAGGCCGATCTTCTGGGCCTCCGCGGCGGCCACGGTGGCAGCGCTGGTGCGGCTGTCGAGAAACAGCAGGTGGCGCTCCTGCAGGACCTGCATCAACTCGGCCATGGCCGGTCGGTCGGCGGTCATGCGACTGCCTTCGTGGTTGTTCACCCCATCCGCCTCGGGAACCCGTGCCAGCGCTCGATCGAGGCGTTGCAGGCGCTCGGCGGAAGACATTTCCGGATGCCAGGCATAGGGGCCGCCGGCCGGGTCCATGGGCAGGTGCAGCAACACGGTGCGCCCGGCGCGATGGGCCTGGGCGGCCAGCTCCGCGGCGTAGCGGGTCTCGGGGATGATGGCCAGGACCACCGGCGCGGGTAGCGCCAGGACCTGGCGATCCCGCGCCGGATTCTGGCCGAGATCGTCGATGACGATGGTCAGCTGCGCGGTGGCGGCCTGGGCCAGACCGCTGGCCAGGGCGAGCACCCCGGCCAGTAGCCAACGTCCCATCCTCACGGGGTATGGGTGACGTTGAGCCCCTTGAGCAGCGACAGCGCCTGGGAGAGCTGGAAGTCGTCATCCTGCGGCCGCGGACTCTGGTTGGGCGCCTTGCTGCCGGTGGGCCGATCGGCGCCGCCGTTGCCATTGCCCAGGTGACCGGCCAGATCCGCTTCGCGGAAGTATTCGTCGCCACCGCTCTGCGGGGTGACCTTGGCCGGCGCCACGGCGATGTCCGGGGTGATGCCCTGGGCCTGGATGGAGCGACCGTTCGGCGTGTAGTAGAGCGCCGTGGTGAGCTTGAGCGCCCGGTCGTTGTTGAGCGGCAGCACCGTCTGTACCGAGCCCTTGCCGAAGCTGTCGGTACCCATGAGGATGCCGCGCTTGGAATCCTGCAGGGCGCCAGCGACGATTTCCGCGGCCGAGGCACTGCCGCCGTTGATCAGCACCACCAGCGGTACCTTCTCGCTGGGATCGGCGGCATCGGCCGAGAAGCGCAGTTCGGAATTGGGCAGGCGACCCTTGGTGTAGACGATCAGGCCATGGGTCATGAAGGCATCGGCCACCTCGACCGCCGACTGCAGCACCCCACCCGGGTTGTTGCGCAGGTCGAGGATCAGGCCCTTGAGCTTGCCCTTGTTTTCCTGGCGCAGCTTGGCGAGCGCCTTGACCGTCTCTTCGCCGGTGTTGACCTGGAACTGCGAGATGCGCAGCAGGCCATAGCCGGATTCGAGCACCTGGCTCTTGACGCTGTTGACCTTGATCACCGCCCGCGCCAGCTTGACGTCGAACGGCTGGCCACCACCGCGGACGATGGTCAGCACGATGGGGCTGCCCGGCTTGCCGCGCATCTTGTCGACCGCTTCGTTGATGGCCTGGCCCTTGGTTGGCTGGCCGTCGATCTTGACGATCAGGTCGCCTGGTTGCAGGCGCGCCTTGGCCGCCGGGGTGTCGTCGATGGGCGAGACCACCTTGATGAAGCCGTTTTCCTGGCCGACTTCCAGGCCCAGGCCGCCGAATTCACCGCTGGTGGTTTCCTGCAGCTCGGCAAAGTCCTTGGGTTCCAGGTAGGCCGAATGCGGATCCAGGTTGCTGAGCATGCCCTTGATGGCGTTTTCCAGCAGGACCTTGTCCGACACCGGCTCCACATAGGCCGCCTTGATGCGGTCGAACACCTCGGCAAAGGTGCGCAGCTCGTCCAAGGGCAGCGGAGCGCTGGCCGGGGCCGCGGGCGCGGCGACCGATGCGACCGGCGTCACCGCAGCCGGGGTGCTCTGCGGCGATTGCGCCTGGACGACTCCAACGCCGCTGAACAGCAGGGCGAGGACCAGGACGGTGGGACGAAAGCGATGCGGCATGTGCAGCTCCTAAACCGAGGTGTGTCGCACTATCCCTGAGCACGGCACCAGATGACCGGGTCCGTCGGACGGCCCTGTTGGCGGATGGCGAAGTACAAGGCGGAGGCTTCCTGACCGCCGCTGGCGCCGACGGTCGCGATGGCATCCCCGGCCTTGACCACGTCACCTGCAGACTTGAGCAGGCTCTGATTATGTCCGTACAGGCTGAGATAGCCATTCCCATGATCGATGATAACCAGTTGGCCGGCGCCTCTTAGCCAATCGGCGAAGACCACCCGGCCGTCGTGTACCGCCTTGACCCGGGTGCCGGCACCGGCGGCGATCAGGACACCGTCCCATTTCGCGCGGGGATCGTCGCCGCGGGCACTGCCGAAACGGGCCACCAGGCGACCATCGACCGGCCAGGGCAGCTTGCCGCGCGCATTGGCGAAGGCACCGCCATAGGCAGGTGCTGCACTAGACACCGCCAGCTCCGGGGCGTTCGAGGGGCGCGGGGCTTTCGGCTCGCTTTGCGCCTGGCGCCGTGCCGCTTCCCGCGCCTGGGCGGCGCGAGCTTCGGCCAGTTGCCGTTGGCGGGCCTCCTCGGCTTCGCGGGCCTGGCGCGCGAGGGTTTCCTCGATGGTCTTGAGCACCTTGTTCAGGGCTGCCTGATCCTGCTCGCGGCTTTCGATCTCGCGACTCTTGTCGCGGTAGTCCGCATTGATCTTGGCCAGGGCTGCCTGGCGCTCCTTGCGCACCTCGGCGAGCTCCGCCTGCCGCTTTTCCAGGTCTTCGCGGCGGGCGACCAGCTCGCCCTGTTCCTGCTGGATGCCCTGTTCCACCTCGCGCAATTCGCGCAGGGTGTCGTTGAAGCTGGCGAGCTGATCCAGGCGGGTGCGATTCAGGTAGTTGTAGTAGGTGAGGGTGCGACTGACCTTTTCCGGATGCTCCTGATTGAGCAGCAGCTTGAGGTATTCCTGGCGCCCGCTCTGGTAGGCGGCGCGCACTTGCACGGCGATCAGCTTCTGTTGCTCAGCGCGAGACTGGTCGAGCTTCTTCTTGCGCCCGTCCAGCTCTTGCAGCTTTTTTTCGCCGTTCTCCAGCTGCTTCTGCAGCGAGTCGACCTGCTTTTCCAACTCGCCCATCTGGGTCTCGGTGCCCTGCAGCTGCTTCTGCACGCCGGACTTCTCGGCCTGCACCTGCTTGAGTACCTTCTGCATCTCCTGGATTTCCCGGCGGGTCTGCTCGATCTGCCGCTGGGTGTCGGCGCGGTCGTCGGCCAGGGCGGGAGCGAGAACGCTGGCAAGCAGGAAAAGGGCAAGAACAGGGCGCATGCGAGGTCGTACGTTTCAAGGGCGAAGCGCCTAGTATGCCCGTCACATCCGGCAAAAAAAACGGCAAGGCACGCCGTTCAGCGTTCACGGCCCGACCAGGCGGCCAGGCTGCGAACGAGGGGGCATTTCTGTTTCAGTAACCCACGGTGAAACGGGTGCGGTGGTGGACAGGCCGTTCGGCCTCGTCCAGCAGCGCCACGGCGAAGTCCTCGTAGGAGATATGGCTGTCACCGGCCGCATCGAACAGCAGGGCATCGTCGCCCAGGCGGAAGCCACCGGTACGCTCGCCGGGCGCGAAGACCATCTGCGGACTGACGAAAACCCAATCGAGGTCGCTGACCCCGCGCAGGGCATCCAGGGTGGCGATGCCGGCTCCGGCTTCAGTGCGGTATTCCGCGGGAAAGCCAGGGGCGTCGAACAGTCGCGCGCCGTCCGGCAGGTGCAGGCTGGCGGCGCCGCCGACGATCAGCAGGCGCGGGATGCCGGTGGCCCGGGCGAAGTCGATCAGGGTGCCTGGTGCGATGTCGGCGAATTTCAGGCTGCTGATCAACACCTCGTGACCGGCCAGGGCCTTGGCGGCCCGCGGATCGGTGACATCGCCGGCGACCACGGTCAGGCCGGCGCGGGGCGCCAGGCGCGCGGGATCCCGTACCAGGCTGGTGACCTGGTGACCGCGGGAGAGGGCTTCGTCGAGCAGACGGCTGCCGACGTTGCCGGTGGCGCCGAGCAGGGCGATGGAGGTCATGGCTTGGATTCCTCGGAAATGAAGGGAAGCCAAGCCTAGGCAGAGCGGCGAAAGCCGCCAAGGAGGCAGTTTGAGATGAGCTGGTTACCTGCGGATAACCCCGGGTCGCCGAGGGTATGGCGCCATCGGGGGGCTGTGTATACTGGCCAGCATTTTTAGCCCTCCCTGGATAGCTCTTTCATTATGGAATTTCTCGGTCGGGTGGTCGAATTCGCCACCCATCATCCGCTTCTCGTCGCCGCCTTCCTCGCCATCGTCGCCCTGATGCTGTTCAACGAGACCCGTAGGGGCGGTCGCAGCCTGTCCACCGGCGAACTCACCAATCTGGTCAATCGCGAAGAGGGTGTGGTGCTCGACATCCGCCCGAGCAAGGACTTCGCCGCCGGGCATATCGTCGGCGCGCTGAACATCGCTCAGGAGAAAGTCGCCAGCAGCCTGTCTCTACTGGAGAAGCACAAGGCCAAGACCCTGATCGTGGTGGACAGTGCCGGCCAGCAAGCCGGTGCCGTGTGCGGCGAGCTGCAGAAGGCCGGCTTCACCGCCGCTCGACTGAATGGCGGTATCGCCACCTGGCGTGCAGAAAATCTGCCCCTGGTGAAGTGACCCCCTAGCGTGGCCGTTCCATCGGCCACTGGAGACCGCGCATGTCTGACGTCGTCATCTATACCAGCGCCTGGTGTCCCTATTGCCATCGTGCCAAGCACCTGCTCGATCGCAAGAACGTGGCCTATCGGGAAATTTCCGTCGACGGCCAGCCGGCGCTGCGCAGCGAAATGGCCCGCAAGGCCGGTCGCACCAGCGTGCCGCAGATCTGGGTCGGCAGCACCCACGTCGGCGGTTGCGACGACCTCTATGCCCTAGACCGAAGCGGGCGTCTCGATCCGCTGCTGTCCGCCTGACCAACACTCATCACTCAAGGCCCTACCATGACCGACCAAGCCAATGGCGCCCAGGAAGACGGCGCTCAGTTCTCTCTCCAGCGCATCTACATCCGCGACCTGTCCTTCGAAGCGCCCAAGAGCCCCGAGATCTTCCGTCAGGACTGGCAGCCCAACGTCAACCTGGACCTGGCCACCCGCCAGAAGACGCTGGGCGACGACTTCCACGAAGTGGTGCTGACCCTGACCGTGACCGTCAAGAACAACGAAGAGACCGCCTTCATCGCCGAAGTGCAGCAGGGTGGCATCTTCCTGATCAAGGGTCTGGACGCCGCGTCCATGGCCCATGCCCTGGGCGCCTTCTGCCCCAATATCCTGTTCCCCTACGCCCGTGAGGCGCTGGACAACATGGTGGTACGTGGCTCCTTCCCCGCGCTGATGCTGCAGCCGGTGAACTTCGACGCCCTCTACGCCCAGGAACTGGCGCGCATGCAGACCGCTGGCGAAGCCTGATCGGCTCGCTGCGGTACCGGACGCCCCTTGCGAGGGGCGTTCTGCTGTCTGGCCCCAGGGGGCTAGGCCTTGCCGGTCTCCCGCTCACGCGCCTTTGTACTGGCTCTGAGCTTGCGGCTGGCACGCCAGAGATCGAAGCTGAACACCGCAAGGCCAGCCCAGATGCAGATAAAGGCGAACAGTCGCTCGCGGGGAAAAGGCTCGCCAAAGAGCCAGACCGCCTGGATCAACACCAGGGTCGGGGCGAGGTACTGCAGAAAGCCCAGGGTCGAATAGGGCAGCTTGCGCGCCGCGGCGTTGAAGCACAGCAGCGGTATCAGGGTGACGGGACCGGCCAGCACGATCAGCAGGCCCAGGGAGGACTGCCAGACCTCCGCCTGCAGGCTTACGCCCGGGGTCAGCAACGGCAGCGCGATCAGGGCGATCGGCACCAGCATCCAGCTTTCCACCACCATGCCCGGCAGCGCAGCCACGGGCGTCTGTCGCCGCACCAGGCCATAGAAGGCGAAGCTCAGAGCCAAGGCCAGCGACACCCAGGGCAGTTGCCCAAGGGTCCACAGCTGCTGGGCCACACCCAGCACCGCCAGGCCCACGGCGATCCACTGCAGCGGGCGCAGCCGCTCGCCAAGGATCACCAGGGCGAGCAGGATGTTGACCAGCGGGTTGATGTAGTAGCCCAGGCTGGCCTCGACCACATGGGCGTTATTGACCGCCCAGATGTAGACCAGCCAGTTGCAGGCCACCAGCGCGCCGGATACGGCCAGCCAAAGTAGCCGCCGCGGGTGGGCGCGCAACTCCGCCCACCAGCCGCGATGGCGCCAGACCAGCAGCAGCAGGGCGCTGAACAGGGCGGACCAGAGGATGCGCTGGAACAGGATCTCGGTCGCCGGCAGGGCCGCCAGCAGTTTGAAGAACAGCGGAAACAAGCCCCACAGCCCATAGGCGGTGAGGCCCAGGGCATAACCCTGGCGCAAGGCAGACATGAGGGATCCTTAGGCAGGCAACGTTCTTGTCCGGGCAGGATAGCTCAAGGGACGGCGGGATGTCGGAGTGGGTGGTGCTTCCTGTCGTCGGCCCTGAGCAGGCTGGCATCCCGCACTCGCAGCCATGGCAGTGCGCCGCTGCGACCGCTGCGTAGGCGGCAGGCATTGTCTAATCGCGGCTATGGGCCGCTCCTACGGGTCAGGTTCCGGTAGGAGCGGCCCATGGCCGCGATCAGTGTTGTAGCGTGGAAAACGGCACAGTCTTTTCCACTGGAGAAGTCTTCACGAGGCGTACCCTCACCCCGGCCCTCTCCCAGGGGGAAAGGGGTATTCGGGCGCCTAGGCTAGAACAGTCGCAACGGCGCCTCGTCCAGGGCGGCGCGCTGTTCGCGCAGGGTGAGGATCTGATCGCCCCAGTAGCGTTCGCTGCCGAACCAGGGAAAGCTCTTGGGAAAGGCCGGATCGTCCCAGCGACGTGCCAGCCAGGCGCTGTAGTGCATCAGGCGCAGGGTCCGCAGCCCCTCGATCAGGGCCAGTTCGCGCGGCTGGAAATCGTGGAATTCCTCGTAGCCGTCCATCAGCTCGGACAGCTGCGTCAGCCGCTCCTGGCGATCACCGGCCAGCAGCATCCAGAGATCCTGCATGGCCGGACCGTGGCGGCAGTCGTCGAGGTCGACGATGTGGTAGGCATCGTCGCGGCAGAGCAGGTTGCCCGGGTGGCAGTCACCGTGCAGGCGGATGACGTCGTAGCTGACGCTCTCGAAGAGTTCGTCGAGGCGCAAGAGCAGGTCGCGCGCCACCGATTCATAGGCGGGCAGCAGGCTCTTGGGGATGAAATTGCCGGTGAGCAGGGTGTCCAGCGAGGCATGGCCATAGCCCTGGACGTCCAGCGACTCACGGTGCTGGAAGGGCCGGCTGGCACCCACCGCATGCAGGCGACCGAGCAACTGGCCGAGGCGATGCAACTGGTTGAGATCACCCGGCTCCGGTGCGCGGCCACCGCGGCGGGGAAAGAGCGCGAAGCGAAAGCCGGCATGGGTGAACAGCGTCTGGCCGTCGCGCTGCAAGGGTGCGACCATGGGCACCTCGCGCTCCTCCAGTTCGGCGGAAAAGGCGTGTTCTTCCAGAATGGCCGCGTCGGTCCAGCGATCCGGGCGATAGAACTTGGCGATCAGCGGGGTCTCGGCTTCGATGCCGATCTGATAGACGCGGTTCTCGTAGCTGTTGAGCGCCAGCACCCGGGCATCGCTGAGATAGCCCAGGCTTTCGATGGCGTCGATGACGAGGTCGGGACTCAAATTTTCGAACGGATGAGACATGGCGCGCTCCTCGGTCACGGGGGACGATGGCGATTGCCACCCTGCATCCGGGAGATGCTAGCGCATGCCCGAGCCCCATGGCGAAGGCTCGAGCGCTATCCGCTCGCCGGTCAGGCGCCTATCACCCCGCCGTCTTCCCGGGTGATGACCATCACCGAGGAACGGGGCTGACCATCCGGTCGTTGCTCCGGGAACTGGGAGCCGCCTTCCTCGCCCGGGTGCTGGATGCCGACGAACATGGTCTTGTAGTCCGGTGAGAAGGCCAGACCCGTGACCTCGCAACCGACCGGGCCGACCAGGAAGCGGCGCATCTCGCCGCTGCGCGGATCGGCGCAGAGCATCTGGTTGTTGCCCATGCCCTCGTAGTCGCCCTTGTTGCTGTACTTGCCGTCGGTGAGCACCCACAGCCGGCCGGCGGCGTCGAAGCCCAGGCCATCGGGGCTGTTGAACATGTTCTCGGCATTGATCTGCTGGGAGCCGGCTTCCGGCGTGCCCGGGTGCACCTTGGGATTGCCGGCGATGACGAAGAGGTCCCAGTCGAAACTCAAGGCCGCGGCATCGTCACCGCTCTCACGCCAGCGCACGATCTGGCCGTAGAGGTTGTTGGCGCGGGGATTGGGGCCACCCACCGGCATGCCGTCTTCACCGCGCTTGGTGTTGTTGGTCAGGGTGCAGTAGACCTGGCCGTCCTTGGGGCTGACGGCGATCCATTCGGGTCGGTCCATGCGCGTGGCGCCGACCTGGCTACCGGCCTGGCGGGCGTGGATGAGCACCTCGGCCTGGCTGGCGAAGCCGTTGGCGGCGGTGAGGCCGTTCTCGCCATGCACCAGCGGCAGCCACTGGCCGCGGCCCTTGGGACGGTTCGGGTCGCGGTCGCCCTCGTCGAAGCGGGCGACATAGAGGGTGCCGTGGTCGAGCAGGTCGCGATTGGCCTTGGGGTCGTCCTGCAGGCGGTCGCGGCTGACGAACTTGTAGATGAATTCGCCACGTTCGTCGTCGCCCATGTAGACCACCACGCGGCCATCACGGGTGCGGGCGAGGGCGGCGTTCTCGTGCTTGAAGCGGCCCAGGGCGGTGCGCTTGACCGGCTTGGCTTGGGGATCGAAGGGATCGATCTCGGTGATCCAGCCGTGGCGGTTGAGTTCGTTGGGATTCTGCGCCAAGTCGAAACGATCGTCGTGCAGGTGCCAGTCGTTCTCCACGCTGGCGTGCTTGACGCTGTAGCGCTTCTGGGCCGCATCGAACTTCAGGTTGGCGTCGCGACTGCCAAAGACATCGGTGAAGTTTTCTTCGCAGGTCAGATAGGTGTGCCAGGGGGTGGCGCCGCTGGAGCAATTCTGGAAGGTGCCCAGCACCTCGCGACCAGCCGGATCAGCGGCGGTCTTGAGCAGGTCGTGGCCGGCGGCCGGACCGCTGACGGCGATGGGCGTGTTGCCATGCACCCGGCGGTTGTAGGGCGAGCCCTGGACGAAGTGCCATTGGCCGTCCACGCGCTTCACCTCGATCACCGAGACGCCCTCGGCGGCCTGAGCCTTGCGGGTGTCTTCCAGGGATTTGGGCGGCGTGCCGTGGCTGAGCAGATAGCGGTAGTTGGTGTATTCGTTGTTGATCGCCATCAGCGCCCGGTCCGGATCGTCCGGGAAGGGATAGAAGGCCATGCCATCGTTGTTGTCACCGAACCGCACGGCCTGGTCGGCGGCGCTGGGGCTGCCATCGGGGCGGAAGGCCGGGCCATCGGTGTGCAGTGGCTGGCCCCAGCTGATGAGCACGCTGGCGCGATAGCCGGGCGGCACCACCAGGGTGTCGGCGGTGGAAGCCGGGATGTTGGCGAAGCCGATCAAGGGATTGCCCGTGGCCTCGCTGACGGCATCGGCCAGGGCGCTCCGCCCGAGCAGGCCACCACCGAGGAACAGGGCGGCTCCCGCCAGGGCGCCAGCGCCAATGAAGCGTCGGCGGCTGAGGTGGACGAGGCGTTCGAGATCGGTCTGGTCGTTGTGCATGCGGATGGCTCCCTCACGGTGTGCAGGCGAGGCTAGTCAGACTAAATGACGTTTTGGTGACAGCGGCTAGTCGCCGGGTGGTGGTGTCCGCGCCAGGCAATAGACGTCTACCCGCCTGGCGCCAGCGCGCTTGAGCAGGCGTGCCAGGCTGTCGGCGGTGGCGCCGGTAGTGAGGACGTCGTCCACCAGGGCCAGATGGCGACCCTCCAGCTGGGCGTCCTGCACTAGGGCGAAGGCCTGTTTGAGATTGCGCCGCCGCTCGCTGGCGCTCAGGCCTTGCTGGCTGTGCTGTTCCTGCACCCGCTGCAACAATCCGCCATCCACCGGCAGTTGCAGGGCCTGGCCGAGCCAGTTGGCCAGCAGGGCGGCCTGGTTGAAGCCGCGCTGGTGCAGGCGCAAGGGTGAGAGCGGGACCGGCAGCAACAATTCCGGGCGTGGCTGGCCTTCGTCGAACAGGTGCTGCAGATGCCGCGCCAGCAGCGTCCCGGCCACGCGACCGAGACTGCCCTGGTCGCGATGCTTGAATCTGTTGATCAGGGTGTCGACTGGAAAGGCATAGCGCCAGGGCGCCAGTACCTGGTCGAAGGCCGGCGGCCCGCCCAGGCAGTTGCCGCAGAGCAGGCCGTCCACCGGCAGGGGCAGGGCGCAGCATTGGCAATGGGGCCCAAGCCAGGGCAATTCGCTGTCGCAGCCTTCGCACAGTGGCAGTCCGGCCGGAAGCCAGGCGGCGCAGAGGGCGCAACTGGTACCGGGCCGCAGGCGTTGCCAGTGGCGCTTCATTACCTGGGAGAGCGGTGGGGGCATGACGGCATCCGTGCCGAGCGAGAGCCCTACTGTGCCAGGCGGCGCGCCTGGCGACCAGTCAGCCGCGGATCAGCCAGCTCATCACCATGAGGCCGAGAATCAGCCAGATGACGCCACCCACCACCGAGCGCGCCATGAAGGCCCGTACCGCGGCGTAGAGCAGCAACAGGCCGATGGCCAGCACCACGAAGCTGATATAGGAGTCGTCCATGCCGATGGAGCGGGCCATGCCATGGAGGAAGTCGTGCACGGCATCGGCAAGGCCGCCCAGGACCGAACCGAACAGATCGATGATGAAACGGATGACCTGGCCGAGCGCAGCGCCGAGCCAGTCGAAGAAGCCTTCAGTACGCATGGATGTTCCCGGATCCTTGGCAATGTCCCTTGGAACCCGCGAAGCCCGCCGGGTTCGCTGGTGATCCGCGCTACACTGCGCGTTTTCCGCAGTGTCTCTCAAGTTCCTAGTGATGACAGCTACCGACGCGCTACCTCTGATCCTGCTTCCCGGCCTGCTCTGTGACCAGCGTCTCTGGGCCATCCAGGCCGCCGACCTGGCCGATACCTGCCCGGTGCTTATCCCCGATCTCACCCGCGATCTGGGTATCGTCGCCCTGGCGCGCCGGGTGCTGGCCGAGGCGCCGCCGCGCTTCGCCCTGGGCGCCCTGTCCATGGGCGGCTATGTGGCCTTCGAGATTCTGCGCCAGGCGCCGGAGCGGGTGGTGCGGCTGGCGCTGTTCGACACCATGGCCAGCCCGGATGCCCCCGAGCGCGCCGCCCAGCGCCGCGCCATGCTCGACCTGGCCGAGCGCGGGCGCTTTCTCGGCATCAGTCCGCAACTGCTGCCGCGCCTGATCCACGCCTCGCGCCTGGGCACGCCGGTCGCTGACACCGTGCTGGCCATGGGCAAGGCGGTGGGCAAGGAAGCCTTTCTGCGTCAGCAGCAGTCCATCATCGACCGCCCCGACTCGCGGCCCACCTTGGCGCAGATCCGCATACCGACCCTGATCGTGGTCGGCGCCCAGGACCAGCTCACCCCGCCGGCTGAAGCCGAACTCATGCACGCCGGTATCCAGGACTCGCGGCTGGTGGTACTGGACAGCTGCGGCCACCTGCCGCCGCTGGAACTGCCGGAGCGGACCACGGCGCTGCTGCGGGAATGGCTGGCCTGACACCTCGTCGCGGGCGCTGAACCCGGGCGGCAGGCGGGCCTCCATTGGCAAAGCCCTGAGGGAGTCCCGTATGTCGCGTCGTCCACCGCTGTCCGTCCTTTCCCTGGTGCTGGGCCTCGCCCCCACTGCCGTGGCCCTGGCCGCGCCGGTGGGGACCGGTCAGCCCGAGCAACTGTATTTCGCCGATGACGGCGTCATCCCCAACAGCCGCCTGCCCGTACTCCTCTATCGGCAGGTTCCTCTGGAAGGAACCGACCGCGCGGCGGCGCTGGAGCGACTGTTCGCCGACAACGCCTGGCCGCCGCAGTGGCGCTATGGTGTCTACGACTACCATCACTATCACCCCAATGCCCATGAGGCCCTGGGCGTGGCGCGCGGCCAGGCGCGGCTGCGTCTTGGCGGCGAGCAGGGGCAGGATGTGGCGGTGACCGCGGGTGATGTGGTGGTACTGCCGGCGGGTACCGGGCACCGCAACCTGGAGTCCAGTGCGGACTTCCTGGTGGTGGGCGCCTATCCGCCCGATCAACAGGACTTCATCACCCAACGCGCCGATCCGGCCGCCCATGCGCGTTCGGTCGAATTGATCGCCCAGGTGCCCTTGCCCACGAGCGACCCGGTGAGCGGGCGCGAGGGCGTGCTGCCCACGCTGTGGCGCTAACAGAGTCGCGTCAGGGTGGCTTCGTCTGGCTGACCGGCGAAAAAGGTCTTCAGCGCCTGGCGAAAGGGCTCGGGGTCTTCGGCCACGGCGGCGAAGAGAGTCAGGCTGGAGTGAAACTTGAGATCGTCCGGCTGCCCGAACAGCGCCGTGGCGGACAGCTCAGGATGTTCCAGTGCCGCCGCGGTGATCTCGCGCAGGCGCGATCCCAGCAGCGGATGTGCAAGGTAGGCACTGGCCTCGTCGCGGGAGGCGATGGCGTAGTGCTGGGCGGTCTCGCTACGCCCCAGTCCCTGGATCTGCGGAAAGATGAACCACATCCAGTGGCTGCGCTTGCGCCCGGCGCGGATCTCCGCCAGGGCGGTGGCATAGGTGTCGGCCTGGGCGTCGAGGAAGCGTTGCAGATCGTGAGTGGCGGGCATGGGGGAAACTCCGGGCCTTTTGCCTATCGGCAGGTCAGCCCGGAGGAAGTGCCGGCCAAGGGACGAGCGGTCTAGCTGCGGATCGTCTGGTAGCGAGCCTCAGCGCCGTCGCCGGCCTCGTCCAGATCGATCCGCGAGGTCTCCGGCAGGCTCAGGCCACCGACCAGACCGAGCAGAGCGACCAGGATCAGGTAGAGCGCCGGTGAGAGATTGCTGCCGGTGGCGCCGATCAGCCAGGTCGCCATCAGTGGCGCGGTGCCGCCGAAGATGGTGTAGGCCAGGTTGTAGGTGATGGCGCCCGCGGTGTAGCGGGTGCGGGTCGGAAAGATCTCGCTGAGCAGCGGCGCGGTCACCACGTTGCACAGTACCGCGCCGGCGCCCAGCAACAGGGAGCCCAGCAGGGCACTGCCGAATTGGCCGCTGCTGGCCAGCAGCAAGGCCGGATAGACGCCTACCGCCAATACCAGGCTGGCCAGCACCGTGGTCATACGCCGCCCGATGCGATCGGTGACGCGCCCCAGCACCGGACAGGCGGCCGCGGCGGCGAACAGGGTGATCAGGCTGATGGCCAGGGCTGCGGCCCGGTCGAAGCCGCCTGCCAGTTGCAGGTAGGTGGAGAAGTAGGTGGTGAACATATAGAAGGACAGCGCCGTCAGCGAGATGAAGGCACCGAGGCGCAGGATCGAGCGACCCTGCAGCCTGAGCGTCTCGCCCAGCGGCGAATGGCTGACCTCATGGTCGGCTTCCAGCGCCTGGAAGGCCGGCGTCTCGTCCAGCTTCAGGCGCAGGTAGAGGCCGATCAGACCCAGCGGCGCGGCGGCCAGGAAAGGGATGCGCCAGCCCCAGTCGGCCATGACCGCGGCGCCCAGCAGCCGCTCCAGTCCCCAGGCGGTCAGGGCGGCGCTGGCGAAGGCGAGAAAGGTCGAGACCGGCACGAAGCTGCCATAGCGTCCGCGACGATCGCGCGGCGAATGCTCCATCACGTAGGCGCAGGCGCCGGCGTATTCGCCCCCGGCGGAAAAGCCCTGGGCGCAACGGATCAGCGTCAGCAGGATCGGTGCCCAGATGCCGATGGTGGCGTAGCTGGGCAGGATGCCGATCAGGGCGGTGGCGCCGGCCATGATCAGGATGGTCAGCGCCAGGGTACGCTTGCGGCCGATGCGGTCGCCCAGCAGGCCGAAGACGATGCCGCCCAATGGGCGAAAGGCGAAGGCCACGGCAAAGACGGCAAAGGTCTTGAGCAGGCCGGCAGTGGCATCCCCACTGGGAAAGAAGTGCGCCGCGAGCAGAGTGGCGAGAAAGCCGTAGAGGGCGAAATCGAACCATTCGACGAAGTTGCCGATGGACGCGGCGGAGATGACCTTGCGCAGGGTGGCGGGTGAAACGGGGGTCGCTGTCTGGCTCATGGCGGGCCTCAGGAAAGGGAGGAGACGGAGGCAGAAATGAAGCGCCTGGTTTTATTGTCATGAAGTCGGGGCGTACCGCAGGATCGACCCTAGTCCTTTTCCCGTGATCGAGTAGTCCCGCCAGCGACTTGTCCACCGTTGGAACCGACTTCAGGAGCTCAGCCATGCCCATGACCACCACCTATGCGGAGCGGGAACCCGCCCGCGCCGACGTCGATGCCCTGCCCGGGGTGACCCTGCTGGAATTCGGCGCACCCTGGTGCGGCCACTGTCGCGCCGCCCAGCCGCTGCTTGCCACGGCCCTGGCAGAGCATCCCACCGTGCGCCATCTCAAGATCGAAGATGGCTCCGGGCGCCGCCTGGGGCGCTCTTTCCGCGTCAAGCTCTGGCCGACCTTGATCGTCTTCAAGGAAGGCCAGGAGCTGGCGCGGCTGGTACGCCCGAACGGGGCGGCAGAACTGCGCGAAGCCCTGGCCCTGGCGGACTGACCGGTCGTTCCGCTCGTCCTCGCCGCGCTTGACAAGGCCGGGGCTGGAACATTAGTTTCAAACGACTGTTTAAACGCCCTGGCGGCGGGTCCGTAGCGACGCTGCCGCCACCCTCGACAACAAGCATTCGCAAAGAGGTAACAGTCATGCCCGATTACAAAGCCCCCCTGCGGGACATCCGCTTCGTTCGCGACGAACTCCTGGGCTATGACGCGCACTACCAGAGCCTGCCGGGTTGCGGCGATGCCACCCCGGACATGGTTTCCGCCATCCTCGAAGAGGGCGCCAAGTTCTGCGAACAGGTCCTGGCGCCGCTCAATCGCATCGGCGACCAGCAGGGCTGCACCTGGAGCGAAGAGGGCGTGAAGACCCCCGATGGCTTCAAGGAAGCCTATGCCCAGTTCGTCGAGGGCGGCTGGCCGAGCCTGGCGCACAACCCGGCCCACGGTGGCCAGGGCCTGCCCGAGTCCCTCGGCATCTCCCTGTCGGAAATGGTCGGCCAGGCCAACTGGTCCTGGGGCATGTACCCCGGTCTGTCCCACGGCGCCATGAACACCCTGGAGCAGCACGGCACCGACGAGCAGAAGCACACCTACCTAGAAAAGCTGGTGACCGGCGAATGGACCGGCACCATGTGCCTGACCGAACCCCACTGCGGTTCCGACCTGGGCATGCTGCGCACCAAGGCCGAGCCGCGTGCGGACGGCAGCTACGCCATCACCGGCACCAAGATCTTCATCTCCGCCGGTGAGCACGACATGGCCGAGAACATCGTCCATATCGTGCTGGCCCGCCTGCCCGATGCCCCTGCCGGCACCAAGGGCATCTCGCTGTTCATCGTGCCCAAGCGCCTGCCCGACGCCAGCGGCGCGGCCGGTGAGCGCAACGCCGTGCACTGCGGTTCCCTCGAACACAAGATGGGCATCCACGGCAACGCCACCTGCGTGATGAACTTCGACGGCGCCACCGGTTTCCTGATCGGCCCGCCGAACCGTGGCCTGAACTGCATGTTCACCTTCATGAACTTCGCTCGCGTCGGTACCGCTCTGCAGGGTCTGGCCCATGCCGAGGTGGCGTTCCAGGGTGGTCTGAAGTACGCCCGCGAGCGTCTGCAGATGAGATCCCTGACCGGTCCCAAGGCGCCCGAGAAGCCCGCCGATCCGATCATCGTGCACCCCGACGTGCGCCGCATGCTGCTGACCATCAAGGCCTTCGCCGAAGGCAGCCGGGCGATGATCTACTACACCGCCAAGCTGGTGGACATCCTCAAGTACAGCCAGGACGAGGAGCAGAAGCAGCAGGCCGAGACCCAGATGGCCTTCCTCACCCCCATCGCCAAGGCCTTCATGACCGAGGTCGGCTTCGAGGCGGCTAGCCACGGCGTGCAGATCTATGGCGGCCACGGCTACATCGCCGAGTGGGGTATGGAGCAGAACCTGCGCGATGCGCGCATCGCCATGCTCTACGAGGGCACCACCGGCATCCAGGCCATCGACCTGCTGGGTCGCAAGGTACTGATGACCCAGGGTGAGTCGCTCAAGGCCTTCACCAAGGTGGTGCACAAGTTCTGCCAGGCCCAGGCCGAGAATGCCGACCTCAAGGCCTTCGTCGAGCCACTGGCCAAGCTGAACAAGGAGTGGGGCGAGATCACCCTCAAGGTCGGCATGGCCGCCATGAAGGATCGCGAGGAGGTGGGTGCCGCCGCCGTCGACTACCTGATGTACTCTGGCTATGTCTGCCTGGCCTACTTCTGGGCCGACATGGCCCGGGTCGCCGCAGAGAAGCTGGCCGCCGGTACCGACGAGGCCGCCTTCTACCAGGCCAAGCTGGCCACTGCGCGCTTCTACTACGAGCGCCTGCTGCCCCGTACCCGCGCCCACGCCGAGGCGTTGCTGGCCGGCGCCGGCAGCCTGATGGCCCTAGCCGAGGAGGACTTCGCGCTCGGTTACTAAGGGCACGAAGCTCCTCTGAAAACCTCGCTCCGGCGGGGTTTTCGCTTTTTCACGGATGCGAAAAAGCCAGGCGGCGCGGACCTCCGATCGGCTGACCGCCAGGTCAGATCATGAACCTATGTCTCCCTTCCGGTTCGGTCTTACACTCGGGTCATACCGATAAGAACACCTTCCGAGGAGACTCGACATGGCTGACTACACCCCGCCGCTTCGCGATATCCGTTTCGTGCTGGATGCCGTCCTCAAGGTCAAGGACCGCTGGAGTCAGTGGCCTGCCCTGGCCGAGGTGGTGGACGGCGAGACCGCCGATGCCATCCTCGAAGAAGCCGGCAAGCTGTGCGCCCAGGAACTGGCGCCGCTCAATCGTAATTCCGATGAAGAAGGCTGCCACTGGAAAGACGGCGAAGTGACCACCCCCCAGGGTTTCCGCCAGGCCTACCAGGCCTTTGCCGAAGGTGGCTGGGTCGGGGTCGGTGGCGATCCCGAATACGGCGGTATGGGCATGCCCAAGGTGCTTACCGCCCAGGTCGAGGAGATGATGCACGCCAGCTGCCTGGCCTTCGGTCTCTATCCGATGCTCAGCGCCGGCGCCTGTCTGGCCCTGCACGCCCATGGCAGCGAGGCGCTCAAGCAGGCCTACCTTCCCAACCTCTACAGCGGCCAGTGGGCCGGCTCCATGTGCCTGACCGAGCCCCATGCCGGCACCGACCTGGGCCTGATCCGCACTCGCGCCGAACCCCAGGCCGACGGCAGTTACCGGGTCACCGGCACCAAGATCTTCATTACCGCCGGCGAGCACGACCTCACCGAGAACATCATCCATCTGGTGCTGGCCAAGCTGCCCGATGCTCCGGCCGGTTCCCGGGGCATCTCGCTGTTCCTGGTGCCCAAGATCCTGGTGGACGAGGCGGGCGCCCTGGGCGCGCGCAACGCCGTGGCCTGTGGCTCCCTGGAACACAAGATGGGCATCAAGGGCGCCGCCACCTGCGTGATGAACTTCGATGGCGCGGTCGGCTATCTGGTGGGCGAGGTCAACAAGGGCCTGGCCGCCATGTTCACCATGATGAACTACGAGCGCCTGGGCGTTGGCATCCAGGGCCTGGGGTCGAGCGAGCGCTCCTACCAGAATGCCCTGGCCTATGCCCGCGAACGCCTGCAGAGCCGCTCGCCTGCCGGTATCCAGCAGGCCGCCAAGAACGCCGATCCCATCATCGTCCATCCCGATGTCCGCCGCATGCTGCTGACCATGAAGGCCCTGAACGAAGGCGGCCGGCTGTTCTCCAGCTATGTCGCCCTGCAACTCGACACCGCCAAGTACAGCCCCGAGCCCGTCGAGCGCGAACGCGCCGAAGCCCTGGTGGCGCTGTTGACCCCGGTCGCCAAGGGCTTCCTCACCGATCTCGGCCTGGAACTCTGCGTCGCGGGTCAGCAGGTGTTCGGCGGCCATGGCTACATCCGTGAATGGGGCCAGGAGCAGTTGGTGCGTGACGTGCGCATCACCCAGATCTACGAAGGTACCAATGGCATCCAGGCCCTCGACCTGGTCGGCCGCAAGCTGGCCGGCAGTCGTGGCGCCCTCTACCGGCCCTTCAGCGAAGAGGTCCACAACTATCTGGCCAGCCTGCCGGCGGACAACGAATTCGCCGCACCCCTGCGCCAGGCCCTGGATCAACTGGACGGCGCGACCGAGTGGCTGTTGCAGGCCGGCGCCAGCGATCCCCATGAGCTCGGCGCGGCCTCGGTGGATTACCTGCATCTGTTCGGCTATGTCGCCTATGCCTATCTCTGGGCGCGGGCCGCGGCGGCTGCTGCGGATCAGGAAGCCAGCTTCGCCGAAGCCAAGCTGGCCACTGCACGCTTCTATTTCGCCCGCCTGCTGCCGCGCACCCTGAGCTTGGCCGCCGCTGTGCGCAGTGGCGCGCAGCCGCTCTACGCCCTGGCTGAGGAGGGCTTCTAAGCTGTTGACCGGCAAGGTGAAAAGCCATGCCGTGTAAGCTTTGGCTTACATGACGTCGCCGCGATAAGCCATCGCCTAGTCCATGGGAGCTGCGTAATCTACACCCATCGGATCGCGGTACAGGATGTACCCAGCGCTCCAGATGATTTCAAGGAAATGTGGCCAGGATGGCCCCCCGGCAAGGATGTCGGGCAGAGACTTACAGGGATAGATGGCCAAGGATTGGCGGCCCGACAAGGATGTCGGGTTAAGTCTGCGAAACCCCGCTTCGGCGGGGTTTTTTATTGCCTGCCGGAACCTGATTCGGGCGTACCAGTCTTAGAGGCATCTTCTTGCCCACCCACTACTGGAGCCTGAAATGGACCTCATCCGCCTTATCTTTGCCATCATCCTCCCTCCCGTGGGCGTCTTCCTGCAGGTTGGCTTCGGCGGTGCCTTCTGGCTGAACATCCTGTTGACGCTGCTGGGTTACATTCCGGGTATCATCCATGCCGTCTGGGTGATTGCCCGTCGCTGACCAGAGGCGCGGACGCGCGTTGCGTGTCTCGATCGATCAGTTGAGCTGCGAGCCCGCTGCAACGGAGGCGACGACGCCAGCGCCGCTGGTGTCCACGTCCGGCCAGCGCGTGTTCTGCAGGCTTTTCGAAAGAACCCTGCCAAGGCGTGGCAGGGTTCCGATCGGTCTTCGGTCGTGTCTCGGCGGATGACGGCAATCCCGCTGACAGAGGCCTAGCCGCCGCCGACCGTTTCGTCCTGTACAAGGCTTTCAGACCCCATGAATCGCGAGTCGCCCCTCGATCAGAAGCACTTCAGCCAGATCCTCAAGCGCAATCTTTCCCTGCCCCTGAGTATCGGTGTCTTCAGCGCGATCTTCTTCATCGCCATCATCTATTACCTACTGAAAGTTACCCAGTGGGTCGAGCACACCGACCGCGTCATCAGCGAGGCCAACGCCAACTTCCGCCTGGTGGTCGATCTGGAAACCGGGATGCGCGGCTATCTGCTGAGCGGCAATACCAGCTTTCTGCAGCCTTATGAGCGCGCCCTGCCCAATGTCGAGCCGCAACTCGATGAGCTGAAGAATCTGGTCAGCGACAGTGCCGTGCAGATTCGCCGACTGGAGCGGATCGAGGCGGTGCACCGCGAGTGGCGCCAATACGCCAGCCAGGTGATCGAGGCGCGCCGCATTGGGGGGGATTTCCAGACACCGCTGAGCGATGGTCAGGGCAAGAATCGCATCGACAGCATCCGGCGCGACTACACCGACTTCATCGCCTACGAAGAGCAGATGCGCGCCGAGCGCACCGAGACGGCCAGCCGCATGACGGTGATCTTCGTCGCCGCCTTCCTCATCGTCAGCCTGCTGTTGTCGGGCATCATGGCCTTCTTTGGTCGCCGGGAACTCATGCGGCTCTCCGCGACCTATACCCGGCTGCTCGATCAGCAGGCCGAGCACACCGACAACCTGGAGCGGCAGAGCTGGTTCCGCTCCGGCCAGAATCAGCTGTCGGAAGCAGTCATCGGCCAGGCGTCGCTGGCGCCGCTGGGCCAGAGCATCCTGCAATTCCTGGCGCGCTATCTGGGCGCCGCGGCCGGCGCGCTCTATGTGCGTCTCGACGATGGCAGCCTGGAGCGCGTCGCCGACTATGCCCTGGACGACGAGGGGCGCCGCCGTCGCCAGCGCCTGGCACCGGGCGAGGGCCTGGCCGGTCAGGCCGTCCTGGACGGTCGCCCCATGGCGCTCGACCAGCTGCCCGTCGACTACCTCAAGGTCAACTCGGCGCTGGGTGAACGCCAGGCCAGCGCGGCGCTCATCGTACCCATCGAGAACGATGGCCGGGTGAATGGCGTGGTGGAACTGGGTTTCCTGCGTGCTCTGCGTCCGCAGGACGAAGAACTACTGACCCTGATCGCCGATTCCATTGGTTCCTCGGTGGAAGCCGCGCGCTATCGCCAGCGCCTGCAGCAGGTACTGGCGGAAACCCAGCAGCTCAACGAAGAACTGCAGGTGCAGCAGGAAGAGCTGCGCACCGCCAACGAAGAGCTGGAAGAGCAGTCCCAGGCGCTCAAGGAATCCCAGGTCCATCTGGAGCAGCAGCAGGCCGAGCTGGAGCAGACCAACGAGCAGCTCTCCGAACAGGCCCAGGAGCTCTTGCAGCAGCGCGACGTGCTGGACGACCGCAACAATCGCCTCAACGAAGCCCAGCAGTTGCTGGAAGATCGGGCACGCGAGCTGGAGCGGGCCAGCCAGTACAAGTCCGAGTTCCTGGCGAACATGTCCCATGAATTGCGTACGCCGCTGAACAGCTCGCTGATCCTGTCCAAGCTGCTGGCGGACAACCCCGTCGGCAACCTGAGCACCGAGCAGGTGCGCTACGCCGAGTCCATCTATTCGGCGGGCAACGATCTGCTCACCCTGATCAACGACATTCTCGACATCTCCAAGGTCGAGGCCGGCATGCTGGAGATTCGTCCGGAGCAGATGTCCGTGCGTCGCCTGGTGGAAGCCTTGAGGACCGCCTTCGAGCCGGTGGCCCAGAACAAGGGCGTCGCCTTCGTGGTGGAGCTGGACGAGCGGATGCCGCCAGCCTTCTTCAGCGATCGCCAGCGGGTCGAGCAGATCCTCAAGAACCTGCTGTCCAACGCCTTCAAGTTCACCGAACACGGCCAGGTCAGCCTGCGCCTGTCCCTGCAAGACGGCCAGCCCAGCTTCGCGGTGAGCGATACCGGCATCGGCATCGCCGCCGAGCAGCAGGAGCTGATCTTCGAGGCCTTCCGCCAGGCGGATGGCGCCATCACCCGTCGCTACGGCGGCACCGGTCTGGGACTGTCGATCTCCCGCGACCTGGCGCTACTGCTGGGAGGCACTCTGAGCGTCACTAGCCAGCCGGGCGAGGGCAGTACCTTCACCCTGCGCCTGCCGCTGGAGTACCAGGAAGCCGCCGCGCCCAGCCTGCCGGTGACACCGATCATGGCTCCGGCCCAGGCCGCCACGCCGGCTGCCGCGACGCCCGCGCCTCTGGCGACCCTGGCCGCCACCCCGCGTCCGGCCGCGCCGCCGCCGGTCACCGAGGCCGCGGCACCCGTGGGCGCCGCCTTCGCCGACGACCGCGACAGCTGGCCCTATCCGGATCGCCGGGTGCTGGTGATCGAAGACGAGGTGCCCTTCGCGCAGATCCTCTTCGATCTCGCCCACGAACTGAAGTACAGCTGCCTGGTCGCCCACCGCGCCGAGGAAGGCTTCGCCGCGGCGCTGGAGTACCGTCCCGACGCCATCCTGCTCGACATGGGCCTGCCGGATCATTCCGGTCTCACGGTGCTGGAGCGGCTCAAGGAAAATCCCCTGACCCGCCACATCCCGGTACACGTGGTCTCGGCCTCGGATCGCATCGAGACCGCCATGCACATGGGCGCGGTCGGCTACGCCATCAAGCCCACCACCCGCGACGAACTGCGCGAGGCCTTCACCCGCCTGGAAGCCAAGTTCGCCGCCGGCATCAAGCGGGTGCTGCTGGTGGAGGACGACGCCCTCCAGCGTGACAGCATCGCCAAGCTGATCGGCGACGTGGACGTGGAGATCACCGCGGTGGAGATGGGCAGCCAGGCCCTGGAGCTGCTGCGCGACGAGGTCTACGACTGCATGGTCATCGACCTCAAGCTGCCCGACATGGAGGGCGGAGAATTGCTCGAACGCATGGCCAGCGAGGACATCTGCTCCTTCCCTCCGGTCATCGTCTACACCGGTCGCAGCCTGACCCGTGACGAAGAAGCGGCGCTGCTCAAGTATTCGCGCTCCATCATCATCAAGGGCGCGCGCTCGCCGGAGCGGCTGCTGGACGAGGTGACCCTGTTCCTGCACAAGATCGAGGCCGACATGCCGCTCGATCGCCAGCGCATGCTGGAAAGCGCCCGCAGCCGCGAGAAGGCCTTCGACGGCCGTACTTTGCTGCTGGTGGACGACGACGTGCGCAACATCTTCGCCCTCACCAGCGCCCTGGAGCAGAAGGGCGCCAAGGTGGAGATCGCCCGCAACGGCCTGGAGGCGCTGGAGAAACTCGACAACAGCGACACCATCGACCTGGTGTTGATGGACATCATGATGCCGATGATGGACGGCTACGAAGCCATGCGCGAGATCCGCAAGCGGCCGCACATGAAGAAGCTGCCGATCATCGCCATCACCGCCAAGGCCATGAAGGACGACCAGGAGCGCTGCCTCGCCGCCGGCGCCAGCGACTACCTGGCCAAGCCCATCGACCTTGACCGGCTGTTCTCGCTGATCCGCGTCTGGATGCCGTCGCTGGAGCGCCTTTAGGTCATGAGCGAACGGCTGCAGGACATCGAGCTGAGGTTGCTGCTGGAAGGCATCTTCCTGAGATACAGCCACGACTTCCGCAATTACTCCAAGGCCTCGCTCAAGCGGCGGGTGCTGCAGGCGCTGACGCGCTTCGACTGCCCGAGCATCTCAACGCTGCAGGAGCGGGTCCTGCGCGATCCGGCGCTGTTCGCCGAGCTGCTGCAGTTCATCACCATCCCGGTGAGCGAGATGTTTCGCGACCCGGGCTACTTCCTCGCCCTGCGCCAGCAGGTGGTGCCGGTGCTGCGTACCTATCCCTCGCTCAAAGTGTGGATCGCCGGCTGCAGCACCGGCGAGGAAGTCTTCTCCATGGCCATCCTGTTCCAGGAAGAGGGGCTGCTCGACCGCACGCTCTTCTATGCCACCGACATCAATCCGCGCTCCATGGAAAAGGCTCGCCAGGGCATCTTTCCGCTGGAGCGGATGCGCGCCTACACCGCCAGCTACCAGAAGGCCGGCGGTACCCGCGCCTTTTCCGACTATTACACCGCGGCCTACGACGGCGCCCTGTTCGACAAGTCGCTGATCGCCAACGTGACCTTCGCCGACCACAGCCTGGCCACCGACAGCGTCTTTTCCGAGACCCAGCTGGTGTCCTGCCGCAATGTGCTCATCTACTTCAACAAGAATCTGCAGAATCGGGCGCTCGGCCTGTTTCACGAGTCCCTGAGTCATCGCGGCTTTCTCGGCCTGGGCAGCAAGGAGTCGCTGGACTTCTCCGCCTATGCCGGTCACTTCGAGCCGGTGGTGAAGCAGGAACGGCTGTTCCGCAGGCTCTAGCATGTTCCCGCCCCGCAAACCCTTGCGCCTCATCGTCATCGGAGCCTCGGCCGGCGGGCTGCAGGTGCTGCTGCGTCTGCTCTCGCCCCTGCCGGCCAGTTTTCGCCTGCCGCTGGCGGTGGTGCTGCACCTGCCGGACGACCGCAATTCGCGCCTGGCCGAGTTGTTCCAGGCGCGGCTGGCCCTGCAGGTACGCGAAGCCGAGGACAAGGACGCTATACTGCCGGGCAGCCTGTATTTCGCGCCGCCGGGTTATCACCTGCTGGTGGAAGACGACTTCACCCTGTCGCTGTCACGCGACGAGCCGGTGCAGTTTTCCCGGCCGTCCATCGATGTCTTGTTCGAAAGCGCGGCCGATGCCCTGGGCGAGCAGGTCTGCGGCGTCCTGCTCACCGGTGCCAACCACGACGGCGCCAGCGGCCTGCACGCCCTGGCTCAGAACGGCGCGGTCACCGTCGTCCAGTCGCCGCAATCGGCCGAGGTGCCGACCATGCCCGAGGCGGCATTGAAGAGATTCCACCCGGATTTCGTGCTGGATGTGCCGGGCATCCATCTATTGCTCACCGAGCTGGAACGCGACCATGGCTGATGTACCCGTCGAACAGGCGAAGATCCTGCTCGTAGACGACCTGCCGGAGAATCTCCTGGCACTGGAAGCCCTGCTGCGCAGCGAGGCGCTGGAGATCTTCCAGGCCACCTCCGCCGAAGCCGCGTTGGAGCTCCTGCTGATGCACGAATTCGCCCTGGCGATCCTCGATGTGCAGATGCCGGGCATGAACGGCTTCGAACTGGCGGAGATGATGCGCGGCCTGGAAAAGACCCGGCACATTCCCATCGTCTTCGTCAGCGCCGCCGGTCGCGATCTCAACTATGCCTTCAAGGGCTACGAGAGCGGTGCGGTGGACTTCCTGCACAAGCCCCTCGACGTCCATGCGGTCAAGAGCAAGACCCGGGTCTTCGTCGACCTCTACTGGCACCGCAAGCGCCTGGCCGAGCAACTGGTGGCCCTGGAACAGAGTCGCCAGGAGCAGGAGATCCTGCTGGCCGAGCTGCGCCAGACCCAGGTGGAGCTGCAGCAGGCGGTGCGTACCCGGGACGACTTCATGTCCATGGTTTCCCATGAACTCAAGACTCCGCTCAATACCCTGATGCTCGAAGCCCAGCTGCGTCGCATGTACCTGGACAAGGGCAAACTGGAAGCCTTCACCCCCGACAAGCTGGCCGGCATGGCCGAGCGCGACGAGAGGCAGATCCAGCGCCTGGTGCACCTGATCGACGACATGCTCGACATCTCGCGCATCCGCACCGGCAAGCTGTCCATCCGTCCCACGCAGTGCGATCTCGCCGCTCTGGTCAACACCGTGGTGGACAGCTTCGCCTCGCAATTCGCCGCCGCCGGCTGTCCGGTGGAGCTGCACGCCGAAGGCCCGGCGCCCGGCTTCTGGGACGAATTCCGCATCGAGCAGGTGATCACCAACCTGCTGACCAACGCCATGAGATACGGCGCCGGCCGCCCGGTGGAAATCTCCCTGCGCAGCGATGGGGCCGAGGTGGAGCTCAGCGTCAAGGACCATGGCATCGGCATCCCGGTGGAGCACCAGGCGCTGATCTTCCGCCAGTTCGAGCGCGCCAGCGGTACCGAGAACATTGCCGGCCTGGGCCTGGGGCTCTATATCGCCGACCAGATCGTCAAGGCGCACCGCGGCAGCTTGCACGTGGAAAGCATCGCCGGACAGGGCGCGACGTTCAGGCTAAGGCTGCCCTGCCTGTCCGCTTAGGTAGCATTGACAGGACTCCAGACGCTCGCGAGAATCGTGAAAAGAGGTGGGATGTCGTACCTCTTGCCAGATAAATCCATAAGAAGGCGCCCAGTCATGTCCGAAGTTTCCTCGTCTCGTTTCCATCGACTCCTGCTCACCGGCGCCGCGGGCGGCCTGGGCAAGGAGCTGCGCCAGCGGCTCAAGCCCCATGCCGAGATCCTGCGCCTGTCCGATATCGCGCCGATGGATGCGGCCCAGGGGCCAGCGGAAGAGGTGGTTATCTGCGACCTGGCGGACAAGGCCGGCGTCCATGCCCTGGTGGAAGGCGTCGATGCCATTCTGCACTTTGGCGGCATCTCCACCGAGCACGCCTTCGAGCCCATCCTCGAAGCCAACATCCGCGGCACCTTCAACCTCTATGAGGCCGCACGGCGCCACGGGGTGAAGCGCATCGTCTTCGCCAGCTCCAACCATGTCATCGGCTTCTACCGCCAGGACCAGCGCATCGACGCCAGCGTGCCCCAACGTCCAGACAGCTACTACGGCCTGTCCAAAGCCTTTGGCGAAGACCTGGCGACGTTCTATTTCGATCGCTATGGCATCGAGACGGTGAGCATCCGCATCGGTTCCTCCTTCCCCGAGGCGCAGAACCGCCGCATGCTCGCCACCTGGCTGAGCTACGAAGACCTGACCGACCTCATCCTGCGCAGCCTGACCACCCCGGACGTCGGTCACACCATCGTCTATGGCGCCTCCGACAACCGCGACAGCTGGTGGGATAATCGCCTGGCCGCGCACCTGGGCTTCCAGCCCAAGGACAACTCCGAGCAATTCCGCGCCAAGGTCGAAGCCCAGCCCATGCCGGCGGCGGACGATCCGTCGATGGTCTACCAGGGTGGTGCCTTCGTCGCCACCGGCCCCTTCGACGACTGAGGGTGCCCGTCATGACCGCTGAACTACTGGTCGATGCCCGCAACGCCACCGGCGAGTGCCCGGTGTGGCACGTCGCCGAACAGGCGCTCTACTGGGTCGATATTCCTGCCAAACGTCTGCACCGCTGGACCCCGGCGGGTACCCTGGACAGCTGGAGCGCACCGGAGATGCTCGCCTGCATTGCCGCCCGCGAGGGCGGTGGCTGGCTCGCCGGTCTGGAAAGCGGCCTCTTCGCGCTGCAGACCGAAGCCTCCGGCCAATTACGCGGCGAGCGCCTGGTCGCCCTCGACCATGCCCAGCCGGCCATGAGATGCAACGACGGTCGCTGCGATCGCCAGGGCCGTTTCCTGGTGGGCACCATGGTGCAGGACATGGCCCAGGGCGCGACCGCTGGGCGCCTCTACAGCCATACCGCAGGAGAGGGTGCCCGATTGCTGCTGGACGACCTCATCGTCCCCAACGGCCTGGCCCTGAGTCCCGATGGCCGCACCCTCTACCTGTCCGACTCCCATCCCAGCCGTCAGCTGATCTGGGCCTTCGATTACGATTCCGATACGGGCACCCCCAGCAATCGGCGACTGTTCGTCGACATGAACGCCCATCCCGGCCGGCCCGACGGCGCCGCGGTGGATGTGGACGGCTGCTACTGGATCTGCGGCAACGATGCTGGCCTGATCCATCGCTTCACCCCGGACGGCCGCCTGGACCGCTCCCTGGCCGTGCCGGTCAAGAAACCCGCCATGTGCGCCTTTGGCGGGCGCCACCTGGACACCCTGTTCGTCACCTCCATCCGCCCGGGCGGGGATCTCGCCGACCAGCCCCTGGCCGGCGGGCTGTTCGCCCTGGATCCCGGGGTGCAGGGATTGCCCGAGCCCACCTTCGCGGGCTGAGCGGCAGTCGAACTCAGCTGTAGCAGGACTCCTGGCGGGAGGAGTCCTGGCTCGCCCGCTGACCGGCGCCTGATAGTCCCAGGACACCGGTTGTCATGCTTTTGTCATGAGTGGCGGCAGGGGTTGAGTCCGGGCGGCTTATAATCAAGACCTACCCGCCGCAAATCGCCGCCATGACCCCTTCACCCGCGCTCCGCCCCACCGCCCGTTACTACGGCCTGGAATGGCTGAGATTCCTCATGGCGCTGTACATGGTCGTCTATCACCTGGGCGGGCTCTACAGCGATCTGCCGGACGCCTTCCGCCGCCTGGCCGGCATGGGCTTCTTCGCCACCAGCACCTTCTTCCTGCTCTCCGGTTTCCTGCTGGCCCACGTCAGCCTGGATCGCCAGGGCGCGCTCAAGGGCAGCTCGCGCGGCTTCGTCCTGCGCCGACTATGCAACCTCTATCCCATCCACCTGCTCACCCTGCTGGTGGCCCTGGGCCTGTCCTACTGGCTGTCCCAGGACTCCTGGCTGGAGCACGGGGTGCCGGTCTACTACAACCAGCATCCCTACCTGCAACTGGAGGAGGGCGGCGCGCTGGACGAGATGCTGCCGCTGTCCTGGCTGGCCGCTACCACCCATGTGCTGCTGCAGCTGCTCCTGCTGCAATCCTGGGAGCCGCGCTTTCTCTGGCTCAACGGCGCCGCCTGGTCGATCTCGGCGCTGCTGTTCTTCTACCTGCTGTTCCCGCTGCTGGGCCCGCGCCTGATGCGCCTGCGCCGCTGGGCCCTGGCTGCCGCCGTGCTCTGGGGGCTCTATCTGCTCGGCCCGCTGGTGGCCACCTGGGCCCAGGCCTTCGATACCGTCACCGTGGGCGTCATCCACCGCAATCCGCTGATCCGCCTGCCGGAATTCCTGCTCGGCATCCTGCTCTATCGCGCCGTGCAGGAGCCCTGGGTGGCCGAGACGACCCAGCGCCTGCGCGTACCTCTGCTGCTGTTCGGCCTCACCGGCCTGTGGCTGGGCGCCCTGCTGCTGGAAGGCGATGGCCGCCGCTGGTTCTACCTGGTCCACAACGGCCTGCTCACGCCCTTCCAGGCCGCCGTGCTGCTGGCCTGCGCCACCTTCGGCGAGCCCGGCCGCGCCGGCGTGCGCCGCCTGGCCCAGCGTCTCGGCGAGGCCTCACTGTGCATCTTCGCCGTCCACACCCCGCTGATCGGCGTGCTCGAACCCTGGACCCGCACCCTGCTGGGCTGGATGCACCTGGCCGGCGACAGCCTCGAAGACCTGGCCGAAGACGTCGGCGAGGTGCTGGCGCTGCCCATCCCCATCCCCGGTTGGATGCTGCCGCTGCACCTGGTGCTCATCGTCCTGCTCGGCCTGGCCATGCAGCGCTGGGTAGCCGGCCCGCTGCGCCGCTGGCTGCAGGCGCGGCTGCCCAACTCTTAAGAAGGCCTTAAGCCGACTGGGCTAGCCTCGCCGCAGGAATCCGCAGCGGAGCTGAGCCTTGTCCAGCGAATACGAAGTCCACGGCCCTCACGACCACGAGGTGGAGCACGCCGCCCACGGCGCCCATCGCCGCGACAGCCTCACCGGCCGCATCGCCGTCACCACCGCCATCCTGGCGACGCTAGGCGCCCTCTGCGCCTATCAGGGCGGCAACGCCGAGAGCCTGGCACTCTACTACAAGAACGAAGAAGCCATCGCCAAGACCGAAGCCGCCAATCAGTGGGGCTACTACCAGGCCAAGGGCGAAAAGCAAAATCTCGCCGACCTGGGCGCTGCCCTCGCGACCAACCCCGACACCGCCCAGCGCTTCACCCAGGACAGCCAGCGCTATGCCCAGCAAAAAGCCGAGATCCGCATCAAGGCCGAAGCCCTGGAGGCCAAGGTCGACGCCAACGAAGCCCTGAGCGAAACCCAGCTTCACCGCCACCACCGCTGGGCCCAGGCCACCATGCTGATGCAGGTCGCCATTTCCCTGGCCGCCATCACCCTACTGACCCGGCGGCGCTGGTTGCAGGCGGCGGTGTATGGGGTAGCGGGAGGAGGGGTGGGGGTTGGGGTGTTGGCGTTGCTGCACGTCTAGCCGTTCAGGCATTGCCAGATAGCGGCCACGAGGCACTCAAAAGGCATGCCTTGTCACAACGATAGAATTGGCTTTACTGGCAGCTTCAGGTTCCGTATACGTTACAAATCATCAAATTTGTTACGTATGCAGAACATGGATAGCGAGCTAATCAGTCAACGTCTCGGCAGCCAACTCCGCCAGCGACGCCTCAATCGAGGCCTTACGCAAGCGAGCCTCGCCGAGCTGGCAGGCCTTACCCGGCAAAAGATCATCGCCGTGGAGCGGGGAGACTCCCGTGTCGGTATGGCAGCCTACGCACGAGCACTCGCAGCCTTGGATTGCGAGCTGGCAATAATCCCTGCCGCCTTGCCGACCTTGGACGAGATTCAGGGGGTATTCGACTGATGAAGACCCGGCTGCGAGTCGCAACTCCTGCAGGCGGGAGCGGAGCGCTCATGGCTCAGGATGGCGACTACCTGTTGTATCCCTGGCTTGAGCAGTGGTGGAAAGGTCAGTAAACGCTATGCGGGCTACACTGGACTGGCATGATTTAACCGCCCAGGACATACTCGTAGCATCCGCGTAGCTGCGCACAAGGAAGGTCGAACATGGATCGTTCGAGCATCCCGATTGACCTGCTTCATCCCAGAGCCCAGCTGAGCCCCATTCTAGAGCCCAACTTCTGTAAGCTCTTGATTCGATAATTCACACTCCCGCAACCGCTGATGCTGATCCCAGCATTCAAAGCAGTCGTGGACAATGTCAGGGTCTCGGAGCTAACTCTTCCAGGTCGAAGGTGTCCTGAGGGAAGAACAGCCTGAATTTTTCCAGACAGTTACCCATTAGCCTGGTCGTGTCTTCGTAATCTCCGCTGTAGCGCCCTGACTTGGAGTTGATGAGCCAGCCGCTCTCCACTTTCTTCAGCTCGCCCGCAATGCGAGCTGGCCTGAACTTAGTGATGCAAGGATGGCCACACGGTTTCAGTTCATCACCGATCAACAGGGGGATTTCTTCGCCAATGAGCAGTGCTCCATCATGGGCTATTGCCCAAATCAGATAGGTCACCTCTTCTTGAGCGAACCGATCATGAAGCTCCATAAGTGGCCTGCGCTGGGGATCGCGCATCACCTGCCGAGTAGGGTTCGTGGAAATCTGGCCGTTCAGGAACTCTTGTTCCTTCAGTTTGATCGGCGCTCGAAGCGGGCCGTAGGTTTCGTCGAGGTAATCTTCCAGCGTCTCTTCACGGTCACGCAACCGCGACAGGAATGACTGATAAAAATGAACGGGCGCTGCGCGCTCGGCAATGTATGAGCCATGTACTGCGAATATCTCCAGAAGCGGCGTGCTCAGAACAACGTTATCGACGTAGATGGCCGAAACAGCGTTACCCTGCGGGATATCGCTTGCGTCGATCAAGACGCGAAACGCTTTTACCTTGCCGTAGAAAAACTGTACTTCCCACTGCAGGCGGGCGAAGCTGGAAGTCAGGAACTTGATTTTGGCTCGCTTCCAGGCATTCAGGGCGTCCGCGCTAACCGCAACAGACTTGCCCGTGGAAGGATCGACATACTCGGCTGGGGCAGCATACTTTCTGATTTCCTGCCGGATTTCGGAAATCGAACGCAATTTCACCGCGAAGGTGAGCTCATCAACTGCCGGGCTTTCTGCCTGCCCCCGCGCTGGAGTCTCTGGTTCAGAACTGGACAAAAGACCGGCCAAGTCTGCGAATGCTGTCGAGATCTTCTTGCCAGTGTAATGGGCGTAGAAAAATGGCAGCCTGGCCTTGGTGTCAGTAGGCATTGCAAGAAATTCTGGAACGATCAGTTCGTGAGGATCCATCCATTGATCGGTACCTTCGATCATCCGTTGCAGGCCGAGCGCCCAGTCATCGGCACTTGCATCGCGATCATACCGGTTGAGCTTGACCAGTTTCGCACGCGCATAAGGCCCTAAACGGTCATCGTGCACGTAAACGACGCTGTCGCTGTCCACCTTGTAGCCCAGGATGCATACCGCATGACCGGCATCGTAGTCTTCCAGGGTCTCCTGATCGGTGACCTTGGAGACGGAGCCCATCACGAGCAAAGGTAGATGGCTGTCGATGTGCCCAGTGACGGTGGCGAGGAAATCTTCTTCTGACAGCTTTTGCTTTTTCAGATCCTCGGAGTGATGGCGAAGGCCTTCGACATCAAGGCAGCGCAAGATCTGCTTGTTGGTCAATTCCTTGTTGGGGAAGCTGTTGGAAGAGCCGTCAATGTGGTTGATCGCATTGAGTGTGATCTCACTGCAGGAGTGGATGGCTTTGACGTCTCGCCATTTCAGCGAGTGTAGCGATGACCAGATCGCCGTCGACGCACAGGCCGATACCACCTTGTCCTGTTCCTGGAAAGCGATAGACCAAACACTCAGTTTGATGCCAAACAGATCCACCGTGTATTCACGGGACAACCGACACTTACGTTTGCCGACCTGCCCAGTCTGACCAATCGCGATTTCGGGTTCATGAACCTCTGGCTCAGACTCAACCGCTGCGCTTTCCACCTCCGTGTTGTCCGCGCCCGTTTCGGCCATCGGAGCGACAACCGTCGGCGCATCTACATCGGACATCGCCTTCAGGCAGGTCTTGCCAATGAACGTCTTGGGCAGTGGCTTGATCACCATGAAACCCAGGTAGCTTGCGTTGAGTTCAAGGGCGAGCTCTTCTGAACCTTCCCCAGCCTCAAGGATGGTGTCGATTCGCTTGTGATCCACCGGTCTGGTGAAAAAATGCATCCGCGCGCACTGGTGCCCAGCGTTCCCAAATCGCTTCACATAGTAGTGAGAGAAGTCTTCCAGGTAATCCTTGTCGACGTAGTTGCGCTCAAGCAGCACAGAGACGGCGCCCATGTCCTTCAGGTAGTTGAAGATGTAGTCGACCTGGGGCTTTTGAAGGATGTCTGGAAAATCTGAGCCGAAGCATTGCGTCACCAGATTGCTCAGGGTCTGCTTCTCGAAGCTGGAAATCAGGAAAGGATTCATTGGCATAAAAAAAGCAGCCATCAGGCTGCTTTTCCTTACAAAAAAGGTAAATCAAAGGCTGCAGGTCTTCGCGAGCAGCGCGTGGCCGACTGCCTTGTTGGCAACCTGCTTCTCAATCTTGTGGTCGTATTCACGCTGACGCTGGCGAGCTTGCTCAAGCCGGTCGTTGCTGTCGCGGTTAAGATCGCGAACACGTGAAAGGTCAATCAGTGCCTGTAAGCTCATGGATTCTCTCGCTGAAAATGCACGCCGATTCAAACTAGCATGCTCAAACACAAGCGCACAACCGTCGAACCGTAGCCAAATGCATACACATTGACGCAAAAGCTCGTGCAAGCGTCAAAAACGAAGGTCGGGCATTCTATAGCCGAAACCTGCGCTCAGAAAGCTATTTTACACAGACCTTACGAACGGTACGTTAAGCCAATCGCGAAATCGACGCGTATGTCGCATGCATCCGTTCGACTGCGACAGTGCGTTGATGTTCCGTTTCCGCTTGCGTGAGCGCTTGTGTGACCAGCGTCTCCTGCAAGCGAGCCTATGACTGTATCGACCCAATTCACCTGAACTTGAAGCCCGTAAATCCTGGGATCTAGCTCACTGCTGAACAGCAAGAGCAACCTAAGCGTACGAGGAATACACCTTGTGCAGGTCAGCCCGGCATCCACTGATGCGACAATAGCTGCTCGATCTCACTAGATTTTTGCGTTGGCAACCGCATCAGCACATCCTTGAGGTAGGCGTACGGATCATGCCCGTCCATGCGCGCTGACTGGATCAGGCTCATGATCGCTGCGGTCTGTTTACCACTGCGCAGCGAGCCAGCGAACAGCCAGTTCGACCTCCTAAGAGCCCACGGCCTGATCTGGTTCTCAACGGCATTGTTGTCGATGGGCACAGCACCATGATCCAGGTAGCGCGCCAGCGCTACCCAGCGTTTCAGGCTGTAATCCAGTGCCTTGGTCGTGGCTGAGCCATGGAAAAAGGGGACAGATTTATTTTCTTCCCGAACACTCTTTGATCGTCTCATTCTCCTATCTCTCAAAGATTCTGCATCGTCCGACACTTAGGAAAGGTCGAGCATCCCCGGAACTGCTTTCCCGCTTTCGCCCCTGACTTCGCGGTACGAATCAGCAGCGCACTACCGCATTTCGGGCATTGCTGCTCGGCTGTCGGGTCACTACGGCGTTTGAGGTTCTGCACATGCTCGCGGTGGGTGGCGAGCGTCGGCACGCGGCGGCCGTTTTGCAGGGCTTGCAGCATGGCGTCGACTTCAGCCTCTTTGAAGACCGCGTGCTGGAATGACTTGATGTAGCGGATAAAGCCGATGCCCTGGGTCACATTGGCTGGCACCTCGGTTTTGAAGGTGCTGCCGCCCACGAAGGTTATGACCGAATGCAGATGCTCCGGGCTGACGCCCAGGATCGCTTCCAGCGCCTTAAGGTGCTTGTAGTTCTGCCGCAGCGGATTCTGAAATTTGAAGGTGCGCCTGTAGAGCTTCTGCGTCCACTGCGCCTGGCGTTCGTTGCCAAAGATCCAGCCGCTCAGGTTCTTCGTTTCCACCACGAAGATGCCGTAGCGCGACAGGAAGACATGATCGATCTGGGTGGTGCCATCAGGTGTAGGTAGGGTGACATTGTGCAGACGACGATAGGTTTGTTTGTCGAGCTGCCAATGGGCAAAAAGGCGTACCAGTAGCTCACCCAGATACCCTTTCACCCAGGGTGACTTGAGCAAGCCGATGACGAAGGCGAGTGGCAGCAGCCAGAAAAGCGTCGGCGCGAAGGGCGCCAGAAGGGAGAAGTCCATTTCCTAGGTCCTGCAGATGACAACACGAAGGGTAAGACTAGTGCAGGCAGGGGGCGGGGTGGGACCGTTCGGAAGGGATTAGCGACCGGCTTTCGGATAAAGCCCAAAATCCAGGCACAAAAAAGCCGCGCAACGCGCGGCTCCTGAAAGCTGGTGGGCCCACACGGACTCGAACCGTGGACCAAAGGATTATGAGTCCTCTGCTCTAACCAACTGAGCTATAGGCCCTATAGCGCGGTGGAGTATACCGGGGGTGGGGGAGGATCGCCAAACCCTTGTCGGGCATAAAAAAACCGGAGCCTGGGCTCCGGTTTTCTGGTGCAGCGTGGGCGCCTTACTCGTCGAGGAAGGAGCGCAGGTGTTCGCTGCGGGAAGGGTGGCGCAGCTTGCGCAGTGCCTTGGCTTCGATCTGGCGGATACGCTCGCGGGTGACGTCGAACTGCTTGCCCACTTCCTCGAGGGTGTGGTCGGTGTTCATGTCGATGCCGAAGCGCATGCGCAGGACCTTGGCTTCACGAGCGGTGAGGCCGGAGAGCACGTCGCGGGTGGCTTCCTTGAGGCTTTCGCTGGTGGCTACTTCGATCGGGGACTGCATGGTGCTGTCCTCGATGAAATCGCCCAGGTGCGAATCCTCGTCGTCGCCGATGGGCGTCTCCATGGAGATCGGTTCCTTGGCGATCTTGAGCACCTTGCGGATCTTGTCCTCGGGCATCTCCATGCGCTCGCCCAGCTCTTCCGGGGTCGGCTCGCGACCCATCTCCTGCAGCATCTGGCGGGAGATCCGGTTCAGCTTGTTGATCGTCTCGATCATGTGCACCGGAATCCGAATGGTGCGCGCCTGGTCGGCGATGGAGCGGGTGATGGCCTGGCGAATCCACCAGGTGGCATAGGTGGAGAACTTGTAGCCACGGCGGTATTCGAACTTGTCCACCGCCTTCATCAGGCCGATGTTGCCTTCCTGGATCAGGTCGAGGAATTGCAGGCCGCGGTTGGTGTACTTCTTGGCGATGGAGATCACCAGGCGCAGGTTCGCCTCGACCATTTCCTTCTTGGCGCGGCGAGCCTTGGCCTCGCCGATGGACATGGCGCGGTTGATGTCCTTGATCTGCGAGACTTTCAGCTCGTAGTCACGCTCAAGTTCAGCCAGCTGGGCCTGCTTGGCCTGGATGTCGGCCTGGAAGCGCTCGAGACCCTCGGCGTACTTGGGCTTGCCCTTGAGCAGGCCGGCGGTCCATTCGGTGTTGGTCTCGTTGCCCGGGAAGTGGCGCAGGAAGTCGGCACGCGGCATGCGCGCATCGCGCACGGCCAGCTGCATGATGGCGCGCTCGAGGCCACGCACGCGCTCCAGGGACTCGCGTACGCGGGTCACCAGGGCTTCGTACTGCTTGGGCACCAGCTTGATCGGTGAGAACAGCAGGGCCAGGGCAACGAATTCTTCCACGGCGTGATCGTTATCGCGGCCGTGCTTCTTCAGTGTCTTCTTGGTCTTTTCCAGCTGCTCGGCGACCGCACCGAAACGCAGGCGAGCCTCTTCTGGATCCGGACCGCCGTCGCCTTCTTCCTCGTCGGCGTCGTCGCTTTCTTCCTCTTCGTCCTTCTCGTCGTCCACGGCCTTGGCATCGGTGGCCTTGTTCGGGACGGGCAGCTCATTGCTCTCGTTGGGCAGGGTGCCGTCGTCGGGATCAATGTAGCCGGCGAGGACGTCGGACAGGCGACCGCCTTCGGTGGTGACGCGGGTGTATTCACTGAGGATGTAATCGACGGTGCCCGGGAACTGGGCGATGGCGCCCATGACTTCGCGGATGCCTTCCTCGATGCGCTTGGCGATCTCGATCTCGCCTTCGCGGGTCAGCAGTTCCACGGTACCCATTTCACGCATGTACATGCGCACCGGGTCGGTGGTGCGGCCGACATCGCTCTCCACCGCGGCCAGGGCGGCGGCGGCTTCTTCGGCGGCGGCTTCGTCGGTATCCGTTTCGGCCAGCAGCAGGGCATCGGCGTCCGGCGCGGTCTCGAATACGTTGATCCCCATGTCATTGATCATGCGGATGATGTCTTCCACCTGTTCCGGATCTGAAATATCCTCCGGTAGGTGGTCATTGACCTCCGCGTAAGTCAGGTAACCCTGCTCACGACCGCGGGCGATCAATTCTTTCAGACGGGATTGCTGTTGCGCTTTTCCGGACATAGGTACCCTTCCACTGAAGGCTTAGGCGGGCAAAAATAGCTGAACATTATAGCCGGTTAGACGGTGGTCGTGCCAGTTAGGTCACGGACCCCGCCGGACGGCTGAGGAGTTCGCGTAGGCGGTCCTTGTCTTCGGAGCTCAGTTCGCTCTGTCGCGCCTTGCGTAGGAGTTGCTCCAGCGAGCGATCACGCTGGCTGGCGGCTAACCTCGTTATGGTGTCGAAAAACTGTTGTTCAAGGTTGTCGCCGGCAATCAGCCATTCTTTTTCCGCCAGGGCGCGCAACAGGCGTCCCTGTTCGGTGCCGTGCCAGCGGGCGATGAGTGCCAGGGTGCTCTGCCCCGGCTTCTTCTGCAGCGCCTCGACCAGGGCGACCAGCAACTGGGCGTACTGATCGCTTTCCTCGGCCAGGTCGCGGGCGTCCTGCACCGCCTGGGCGAGGGTGGGGTGGTGCAGCAGGCTGCGTAGCGCGGCCAGCACTGGCGTTTCCACCTTGACCGGTGGCTGGCGCGGGATGCGTTCGCCGCCGCCCTTGCCGTTGAAATCCTTTTTCCAGCCCTTGCCGTCACGCCCGCCCTTGCCTTCACGGCGGGGCGTCCACTGCTGCTGCACCGGGGCTTCCTCGGCATGGGCGTAGGCGTAGTCGCCATAGTCCATGGGCGGGGCATCCTGCGCTGGGGCGGCGGGCGCCAGCTGGCTCAGGGCGTCGTTGCCGAGGCCGGTGAGTTCGCTCAGGCGCTGGCGCATCAGCAGGCGCAGGTTGTTGCCGGGAATCTTCTCGATCAGCGGCGCCGCCAGGGTGGCCAGGTGCGCCTTGCCTTCCAGGGTGGCCGGATCCGCCTCGATCATCAGTTGCTGGAAGAAGTATTCGGCCAGCGGCTGGGCCTGCTGGACGAAGCGCGCCTGGAAGGCATCCGCGCCCTCGGCACGCACCAGGGTATCCGGGTCTTCGCCTTCGGGCAGGAACAGGAAGCGCACCCGGAAGCCATCCTTGAGCACCGGTAGCGCCGATTCCAGGGCGCGCCAGGCGGCGCTGCGGCCGGCCTGGTCGCCGTCGAAGCAGAACAGGATGCTCGGCACGATGCGGAACAGCCGCTTGATGTGCTCTTCGCTGGTGGCTGTGCCCAGGGTGGCCACGGCATTGCGGATGCCTTGCTGGGCCAGGGCGATGACGTCCATGTAACCTTCCACGACCAGGATCTCGTCCAAGTCGCGGTTGTGCTTGCGCGCCTCGAACAGCCCGTAGAGTTCCTGGCCCTTGTGGAACACCGGGGTCTCCGGCGAGTTGAGGTACTTGGGCTTGTCGTCACCCAGCACCCGACCGCCAAAGGCGATGACCCGGCCACGGCTGTCGCGGATGGGGAAGATCACACGGTCGCGAAAACGATCGTAGCGTTTGCCGCTCTCGGCGTTCTCCACCAGCAGGCCGGCGTCGAGCATGGCCTTCTGCTGCAGGTCGTCGCCGCCCAGGTGCTTGCCCAGGTTGTCCCAGCCCGGCGGGGCGAAGCCCAGGCCGAAGTCGCGGGCGATCTCGCCGGTGAGGCCGCGCTTCTTCAGGTAGTCCACCGCCGCCTGGCGCTTGGGATGATTGCGCAGCGCCAGGCGATAGAATTCGGCGGCCGCGGCCAGCAGCGGATAGAGCGGCGAGTCGGTGGGCTGCCGCGGCTTGCGCCGACCGCCACTCTCTTCGCGCGGCACGTCCACGCCGGCCTTCTTGGCCAGTTCCTCGACCGCCTCGGGAAATTCGAGGTTGTCGTGGTCCATGATGAAGCCCAGGGCATTGCCGCCGGCGCCGCAGCCGAAGCAGTAGTAGAACTGCTTGTCGGGGCTGACGCTGAAGGAGGGGGTCTTCTCGTTGTGGAAGGGGCAGCAGGCCATCCAGTTCTTGCCGGCCTTCTTGAGCTTCACCCGCGCGCCCACCACCTCGACGATGTCGGTGCGATTGAGCAGGTCGTCGATGAAGCCTTGCGGGATGAGTCCGGCCATGGTCAGCGTCTGGATAGAAGGGCGAAGAGCGGAGGGTGGGGCAGGCCAAATGGCCAGAAGGAGAGTCTAGCGCCAGCGGACGCCAGGGTGAAACGGGAAGGCCAGAAACAGACAACCCGACCAGAGGTCGGGTTGTTTGATGACGCCAGGGGAGCGCTGTAACTTAGTACAGACGCTCGCGACGGCGCTGCTCGCGCTGTACTTTCTTGGCGTGGCGCTTGACCGCGGCGGCAGCTTTACGCTTGCGCTCGGCGGTGGGCTTTTCGTAGAACTCGCGGCTACGAACTTCGGCCAGTACACCGGCCTTCTCGCAGGAACGCTTGAAACGACGCAGCGCTACGTCGAAGGGTTCGTTTTCTTTGACTTTGACGTTGGGCATCCAGGTCGTACCTTCAAATTTACCGAGGTTTAATCCAACGCTAGCGGCAAAAGGGCACGGGAAGCGTCGGTTTTTAGGTGGGTGGGAGCCAGCCATCGCTGACTGACTCCCCCCTAAGAACCGTACGTGCGTCTTTCAACGCTGACGGCTCAAGCCTTGTACAAAGCTCATGCGTGAGCCGGTTTGTCTACTGTCAAACCGCGTGCATGAAGCTGCTGGTGGCAAGTGGGGTGCAATAGTACGCGATTTTCCAAGCTGTCACCACCTCCGTTTGACCGAAAAATGATGTGATGGTCATGCCATCCGGTTTCTTGGGTTATCGGATTCTTGCACAGCTGACACAAGCCCTTCTGGCTGCTGTAGAGCGACGTCACCTGCGTCCGGTACTTCAGCTTCAAAAGCATCCGTCGTTGCCGCAAGATTTCGCCTTCAGCTTCCCAGGCCGGATCGAACGGGTTGTACTCCGCTGTCACCTTTATGTGCCGCTCAATCGCCATGCTCTCTAGTGAGTACAGGGCGACCTCCCGCTTTTTACCGTCCTCTCCTAGCACTACGGTGGCGAACCTTTTCTTGCCTTCTTCCCGAGCCAGGTAGTACCGCCTCCCGACCCAATCCAATGGCTTGTTGGGGTGTCGCCGTTTAGCCCAACGCCATACCGCATTGTAGATCCGATGATCCATGCGGCTGAACGCCTCCTTAGCTACCACGGGGCGGTGGTACATCGCCCAGCCCCGCAGCATCGGATTCAGCAGGTGGATGAGGTCCGCCTGTGTCACCGTCTTATGTCTACTGACGGCTTCCCGCACCTTGCTGTAGAACGCTTGCGCGTTTTTCCTGCTCGGTTTGATGAGGAGCTTCCCTTTGTATTTGCGGAAATTCCACCCTAGGAAGTCAAAGCCTCGGTCGATGTGCACAACGTGCGTTTTCTCCGGTGACAGTCGTAACCCGCGCGGGGCGAGGAACGCTTCCACCCAAGGTCTGACGACACCTTCCAGAAGCTCCTTAGAGTTTCCGGTAATGACGAAGTCATCCGCATACCGCACCACATTGACCTTTGGCGACTTGATCTTGAGCTTTTTAATGTGTTGCCTAAGCCCGATCTCAAGTCCGTCCAGTGTCATATTTGCCAAGGTGGGAGAGATGATTCCCCCCTGAGGCGTGCCGGCTTCCGTTGCCGATAGATGGCCTTTGTCTATGACGCCAGCCTTCAACCATTTTTGGAGTATCGCTCGGTCCATGGGGACCTTGCGGATCAGCCAGTCGTGGTTGATATGGTCGAAGCATCCCTGGATATCTGCCTCGAACACCCATCGGGCCGAGGCCTTTTTGGATAGTGAGACAAACAGCTGTCCCATTGCGTCCGCCGTAGACCGTTCAACCCTGAAGCCGTAGCTATTCGGGTCTGCGGTGGTTTCCGCGATGGGGGCTAGGGCAAGCAGATATAGCGCTTGCATTGCCCGATCCAGCATGGTCGGAATTCCCAGGGGGCGTTCCTTTCCATTGGCTTTAGGTATGTACACCCTTTTGAGGGGGCGTGGGCGATACCCGTGGCTCTTCAACCTACCTACTGCTTTCCATTTGGTGTCAGGTGTATCCCAAAGCTCGCGGTCGACTCCCGCCGTGCGCTTACCTTGGTTTTCAGTAACTCGCCGTACAGCCAAGAATCTGGCTGACTTAGAGCGGGTCAGCATCCTTTGCAGGGCCTTTGCTCTGCGCCATTTGCCTTCCCGACAAGCCTTCGCAATTCGCATCTGCATCCTTCGAACATTCCGCATGGTCCGACGCCAATCGACGTCGTGCCATTTGTGCGGAGTGCTGGAAAGCGCAGACACGTCTACAAGACCGAGCTCTTTCATGCTTCTTTCCTCTCCAGTGGGTTCACCCCTGAAGAGACGCACGTCCCCCCTGACGGGAGGAATACATCCCATCAGGAGATTGATTGCGGACCAAATACAACTTGGTCCTGGTGAATCGTAGAGACAAAGGTTAGCGAGAGGTCATGCGACGCAAGACCAGTGCGGAAGTCTGCCCGGTTTCCCGTGGGGTGATGTTTCAACCCCTATTCAGACGATTACAGCCTGACGTTCGCTTTCTCCGCTATCCCATACCCGCACCGCCAACAGGTTGCCTTGCGGCTTCCCTGCCCAGAGGGCAGCGATACGGGCTTACCACGTTCCCTGCCTGTCACACGACTGGGTTAGGACCTGCCTTTCCGCCGGAGATCACATTGACGACGTACCCCCAAACCCTACAGGAGTAACCGATCTCATACCGTTTGGTTCATGCCTATCAGCAGCTTTGGCACGGTTATCCTCACGACGTTTATCAGCAGTTCACATATGTTGCCCATACCAGCCAGCCTAGCGCCTCAACCCGGTTCTGCTCCGAGTATCCGCCCCACCACCTCGCGATGATGTGACGCCAAATGGGGCTACATTGTCAGTAGAGCTTCACACCCCACCGTTGCCAGTGACGCATGTCTACGTAGGCTACCGTTGGTCGCACAACGAGTCCGCTGCCACCCCTTTTTGGAGATGGTTGGACAATGACAAGCAGAGCTGTCGCTCTGTGCTTTGGAACAAGTACCCCCAATATCTCACGACAGTGGACAGATTCCATGCGCGAACGGATCTAGAGGATACTTGTGCCCTGAAGGGCGTAGGTATCGCCCTAGGGACTATTCGGAAGGTAGGAGAAGCGGAATTCCGCCATTTCCTATCGGTTGGGTTAGACCAAAGCCAAACCTCGCAATGCGATGATGGGCTGAGTGTCATAACTAACCAAAATCAGATACTTGTGCTGTTCTACAGGTTCGAACCCCCGGCATCGGGAATTCAGGTCTGATGGCACAGCTGCCGACCAAGCACAACACGAACCATGTCGTGTCGCACAGGGTTGCGGATAGTAACGCTTCAACTGCCCCGCTGCCAAGCCCCGGCGGACGAAAAGCGCTGGCCGGTGCTGGAAGCGGCGCTTATCATGCGCAGCCTGACATCTTATACCCTCGAAGGCTTATCTCCATGCGTGTTCTGGGACTGGAAACGTCCTGCGATGAAACCGGCGTCGCCCTCTACGACAGCGAGCGCGGCCTGCTGGCCGATGCGCTGTTCAGCCAGATCGATCTGCACCGCGTCTACGGTGGCGTGGTGCCGGAGCTGGCCTCGCGCGATCACGTCAAGCGCATGCTACCGCTGATCCGCGAAGTGCTGGAGGAGGCGGGCAGCCGTCCCGAAGACGTGGACGCCATCGCCTATACCGCCGGCCCCGGCCTGGTCGGTGCCCTGCTGGTGGGCGCCGCCTGTGCCCAGGCGCTGGCGTTGGCCTGGGGCGTACCCGCCCTGGGTGTCCATCATATGGAAGGGCATCTGCTGGCGCCCATGCTCGAAGAGCAGCCGCCGCAGTTTCCCTTCGTCGCCCTGCTGGTCTCCGGTGGCCACACCCAGCTGGTACAGGTCGATGGCATCGGCCGCTATACGGTGCTGGGCGAATCCCTGGACGATGCCGCCGGCGAGGCCTTCGACAAGACCGCCAAGCTGCTGGGCCTGAGCTATCCCGGTGGGCCGGAGATCGCCCGCCTGGCCGAGCGTGGGGTGGCGGGACGCTTCGTCTTTCCGCGGCCCATGACCGATCGGCCCGGTCTGGAATTCAGCTTCAGCGGTCTCAAGACCTTTACCCTCACCACCTGGCAGCGCTGCAAGGCCGCCGGTGACGACAGTGAGCAGACCCGTTGCGACATCGCCCTGGCCTTCCAGACGGCGGTGGTCGAGACCCTGGCGATCAAGTGCAAGCGCGCGCTGAAGCAGGCCGGGCTCAAGTCGCTGGTGATTGCCGGTGGTGTCAGCGCCAACCGCGCCTTGCGCGAGAACCTGGAGCAGATGCTCGGCGAACTGGGCGGCCAGGTCTTCTATGCCCGGCCGCGCTTCTGCACTGACAACGGCGCCATGATCGCCTATGCCGGTTGCCAGCGGCTGCTGGCCGGCCAGCAGGAAGGCCCGGCCATTGCCGTCAAGGCGCGCTGGCCCATGGAGCAGCTGGCGGCGCTCTGAGACGGGCGGAGGGCGTCGCCGGGTAATCCCCGTGCGGCGCCAGGATCAAAAATGACGCTCGGTCCCCTGGCGCAGCGCGCGCAGGTTGTGTCTGTGGCGTATCAGGATGAGCAGGGCGAGCAGCAGCATCGGTGCCAGCAGGTCCGGGCGCTGCCAGGCGAACAGCGGCAGGATGCCGAGCACCGCGACCAGGGACGCCATGGAGGCGATCCTCAGGCGGGCGAACACCGCGGCCCAGAGCACCAGGCCCAGCAAGGCTGCAGGCGGATAGAGCCCCAGCAGCAGACCGGCCGCCGTGGCGACGCCCTTGCCACCGCGGAAGTGGAAATACAGCGGATAGAGATGGCCGACCACGGCGGCCAGCCCGATCCAGGCCTGTTGCAGGGGCGCAAGGCCCAGTTGGTGGGCGATGAGCACGGGAATCAGACTCTTGCTCAGGTCGCCGGCGAGGGTCAGCAGCGCCAGCTTGCGTCCGGCCAGGCGCAGCATGTTGCTGGCGCCGGGATTGCCGGAGCCGTCGTGACGCGGATCGCGGGTGCCGAACAGGCGACTGAGCAGCACGGCGAAGGACAGCGAGCCCAACAGGTAGGCCAGCAGGAGCAGCAGCCAGAACATGGTAGGGTTCCGCGCCAGGAGAAGGCTCGATTCTACCGACAGCCCGCCGCCCGACGATAGGCCGGCGGTGACGATCACACAGAGCACGACAAAGGTGCGAGGCAAAGGCAGTGGACAAGGTTTTCATCGAGGGGCTCGAGGTCGACACCGTGATAGGGGTGTACGACTGGGAGCGTGACATCCGCCAGTGCCTGCGCATCGATCTCACCATGGGCTGGGATATCCGCGCGGCGGCCGCGAACGACGAACTCGAACACACCCTGAACTATGCGGCGGTGGCCGAGCGCATCACCGCCTTTGCCCACGAGACCGCCTTCGAGCTGGTCGAGACCTTCGCCGAGCGCCTGGCCGCCTTGCTTCAGGCGGAATTCAAGTTGCCCTGGCTGCGCCTGCGCATCACCAAGCCCGGTGCGGTGCCGACCGCCCGTGGTGTGGGCGTGGAGATCGAGCGGGGGCAGGCGTGACCCGGGTCTATCTGGGGCTGGGCAGCAACATCCAGCGCGAGCAGCATCTGGGCATGGCCCTGGACGAACTCGCGACGCTGCTGACCGACCTGCAGTGTTCACCGGTGTTCGAAAGCGAGGCGGTGGGTATCCGCAGCGCGCCTTTCTTCAATCTGGTGGTGGCGGGTGACACCGAGCTCGATCCCGCGACCCTGAGTCAGAGACTCAAGGCCATCGAAACCCGCAGTGGTCGCTATGCGCCGGATCGCCAAGGCCTGCCGCTGGACATCGACATCCTGCTGTATGGCGACCTGAGCGGCGAGTTCGATGGCCTGACCCTGCCGCGCGCCGAGATCCTGCGCAACGCCTTCGTGCTCTGGCCGCTGGCCTTGCTGGCCGGTGAGCGGCGGCATCCGGACAACGGTCGGAGTTTTGACGAGCTGTGGCAGGAGATGCGCGACCAGACCACCCAGGTGCTGCGGCCGGTATCCTTTAGCTGGAAGGGTATGGCGTTGACGCCGGCAGCGTTGCTTGGCGCCAAGCTGGCGTAACGCAGTGGTCGTTGGGCTTCGCTGCGCTCAGCGCCAACCTACGGAAAACCGGCTTGCGCTTGGTCTTTCTCTCCCTGCCGTAGGTTGGGTTGAGACGGCGCCATCGTCGAAGCCCAACGGGGCTCCGGGGGAGAGTTGTTAGGCTTCGCTGCGCTCAGCGCCAACCTACGGGGCCCCGGCTTGCGCTTGGCCTTCCTCTTCCTGCCGTAGGTTGGGTTGAGACGGCACCATCGTCGAAGCCCAACGGAGCTACGGGGTAGGGGGGTTGGGCTTCGCTGTGCTCAGCGCCAACCTACGAGAGCTGGGCCAGGGCGTCGAGGCGGGCCTGCTTGAGGGCCTCGCCCAGGGCGGCGCCCTTGAAGCCCTGGGCGACCAAGGGCTGGACCTCGACCCCGCGCAACACCTCGGCTGCCTGGCGCAGCAGGGTCAACGGTGGTTCGCCGTCGTCGGTCCTTACCGCCGCCGCACAGGTGCAGGCCTGGAGGAACTCCTCGAAGCGCGCCGGACGCCGCAAGACGTCGAAACCCTGCAGCAGCTCGAACCAGGCCTCCGGTGTCAGCTGTCGCGCCTGCAGGGCCGTGGGCCAATGGCGCGCCAGCAACAAGGCCAGTTCGGCGGGTTCGCGCGGGACCTTGAGGCGGGCGTTGATGGCAGCATGTCGCTCTTCCGGTACGTCCAGCAGCAGGCAGGCCCAGCGCACGTTCAGCGACGCCTGGACCTCGGCGCTCTGGCGCAGGGTGGCATAGACCCGGGCGCCGGGTTCGGGTTGCTCACCGGCGAACCCGGCAGCCACCTCCGGCAGGAGCGCCGCCAGGGCGCCGCAGTCGTGCAGCACCCGAATGAAGACATCGGGCCGCTCTTCAAGCAGCGCACGGGAGATTTCCTTCCAAAGTCGTTCGGCGGTCAGGGCGTCCAGCTCGCCACTGGCGACCATCTCCTGCATCAGCAGCAGCGTCTCGGGCGCCACCTGGAAACCCAGGCTGCAATAGCGGGCGGCGAAGCGGGCGACGCGCAGCACGCGCAACGGATCTTCGGCGAAGGCGGGCGAGACGTGGCGCAACAGGCGCGCCTGGAGATCGGCGCGGCCGCCGTAGGGGTCGATGACCTGGCCGTCGTCGTCTTCGGCCATGGCGTTGACGGTCAGGTCGCGACGGATCAGATCCTGTTCCAAGGTGACGTCGGGCGCGGCGTGGAAGGTGAAGCCACCGTAGCCGCGCCCGCTCTTGCGTTCGGTACGGGCCAGGGCGTATTCCTCACCGGTCTGGGGATGCAGAAACACCGGGAAATCGGCGCCCACCGGGCGATAGCCCTGGGCGGCGAGGGCTTCGGCGGTGGCGCCCACCACGACCCAGTCGACTTCGGTGACCGGTCGGCCGAGCAGGCGATCCCGTACGGCACCGCCCACCTTGTAGATTTGCATAGAAAAAGACCTCCTTGCGGAGGTCTAGGATAGCCCGAAAGAGCGACTCGGCTCAGATCGGCGACGCCAGATCCAGGCGGCGGTCGTGATCGCGGCTCTCATGGCGGGGCGGAACCTGGAAGCTGTGGGTGACGTCTTCGCCCCTCACGCTTTCCAGTCGAATGTCGAAGCCCCAGAGCCGGTGCAGGTGCTTGAGCACCTCGTCCGTGGAGTTGCCCAGCGGCTTGCGGTCATGCTGGAAGTGGCGAAGGGTAAGGGAGCGATCGCCACGCCGGTCCACGTTCCAGATCTGCACATTGGGCTCTCGATTGCCCAGATTGTATTGAGCGGCGAGTTGCTCACGGATCAGGCGATAACCGCCGTCGTCGTGGATGGCCGCCACTTCCAGTTCGTCGCGCTGGTCGTCATCGAGGATGCTGAACAGCTTGAGGTCGCGGATCACCTTGGGCGAGAGATACTGCAGGATGAAGCTTTCGTCCTTGAAGCTCTTCATGGCGAAGGTGACGGTGGCCAGCCAGTCGCTGCCGGCGATGTCGGGGAACCAGCGGCGGTCTTCTTCCGTGGGATCCTCGCAGATGCGGCGGATGTCGCGGAACATGGCGAAGCCCAGGGTGTAGGGGTTGATGCCGCTGTAATAGGGGCTGTCGAAGCCCGGCTGGTAGATCACCCCGGCGTGGGATTGCAGGAATTCGAACATGAAGCCTTCGGTGACCAGGCCCTCGTCGTAGAGATCGTTGAGCAGGGTGTAGTGCCAGAAGGTGGCCCAGCCCTCGTTCATCACCTGGGTCTGGCGCTGGGGATAGAAGTACTGGGCGATCTTGCGCACGATGCGGATCACTTCGCGCTGCCAGGGCTCCAGCAACGGCGCGTGCTTTTCCACGAAATATAGGATGTTTTCCTGGGGTTCGCTGGGGAAGCGTGCCCCTTCGTCATGGGCCTCCTTGCCGGCCATCTTGGGAATGGTCCGCCAGAGGTCGTTGACCTGCCGCTGCAACTGCTCTTCGCGCTCCTTCTGCCGCTGGCGTTCCTCGGCGGCGGAAATGGGGTAGGGCCGCTTGTAACGATCCACCCCGTAGTTCATCAGCGCATGGCAGGAATCCAGCAGTTCTTCCACGGCATCGATGCCATGGCGTTCCTCGCACTGGGTGATGTACTGCTTGGCGAACACCAGGTAGTCGATGATGGAGCTGGCATCGGTCCAGGTGCGGAACAGGTAGTTGCCCTTGAAGAAGCTGTTGTGGCCATAGCAGGCGTGGGCGATCACCAGCGCCTGCATGGTCATGGTGTTCTCTTCCATGAGGTAGGCGATGCAGGGATCGGAGTTGATCACGATCTCGTAGGCCAGGCCCATCTGGCCGCGGCTGTAGTGCTTCTCGGTGTGCAGGAAGTGCTTGCCATAGGACCAGTGGTTGTAGCCGATGGGCATGCCGACGGAGGCATAGGCATCCATCATCTGCTCGGCGGTGATCACCTCGATCTGGTTGGGATAGGTATCCAGCGCATAGCGCTTGGCGATCCGGGCGATCTCCCGGTCGTAGGTCTGGATCAGCTCGAAGGTCCATTCCGAGCCGGTGGAGATGGGCTCACGTTTCATGACACGAGTCTCCGCTGGAACAGTTCGCGGAACACGGGATAGATATCCCCCGCCGAGACGATCTGCTGCTGCGAGAAGGAATCCGGGAAGGCGCCGCGGACGTTCTCGTATTCGTACCACAACGCCTGGTGCTCGCGCGGGGTGATCTCCACATAGGTGTAGTACTGCATGAATGGCAGGATCTGCTTGGTCAGGATCTCCCGGCAGATGGGCGAGTCGTCGTTCCAGTTGTCGCCGTCGGAGGCCTGGGCGGCATAGAGATTCCACTCGTTGACCGGATAGCGCTCGGCCATGACCTCCTGCATCAGCTTGAGAGCGCTGGAGACGATGGTGCCGCCGGTTTCCCGGGAGTAGAAGAATTCCTCCTCATCCACTTCCTTGGCACTGGTGTGGTGGCGGATGAACACCACCTCGATGCGCTCGTAGTTCCGCTTGAGAAACAGGTAGAGCAGGATGTAGAAGCGCTTGGCGATGTCCTTGGTGGCCTGGGTCATGGAGCCGGAGACGTCCATCAGGCAGAACATCACCGCCTTGGAGCTGGGGCTGGGCTGCTTGGACAGCAGGTTGTACTTGAGGTCGAAGGTGTCGAGGAAGGGCACCTTGTCGATGCGCGCGCGCAGCCGCTCGATCTCGGCCTCCAGCACCTGGATGTCGCCCAGGTTGTCGGGCTCTTCCACCCGCAGCCGCGCCAGTTCGGCCCTGGCTTCGCGCAGCTTGTTGCGGCTGCCGCCGGAGAGGGCGATGCGCCGGGCATGGGAGGCGCGCAGGGTGCGGATGATGTTGATGCGGGCCGGATTGCCCTCGTTGCTGATGCCGGCGCGTACCGTCTTGAAGGTATCGGTGCCGGTCAGTTGCTTCTTGACCAGGTTGGGCAGCTCCAGGTCTTCGAACATGAAGTCGAGGAATTCGTCCTGGGTGATCTGGAAGGCGAATTCGTCCATGCCTTCGCCGCTGTTGCTGGCCTTGCCCTGGCCCTGACCACCACCGCCACCCTGGGGCCGCGGGATGCGTTCGCCGCTGACGAATTCCTTGTTGCCCGGGTGGACGATGGTCTGGCGCCCGCCCTTGCCTTGGTACAGCGCGGGCTCGTCGATGTCACGGGCAGGAATGCTGATCTGCTCGCCGTGCTCCATGTCGGTGATGGAGCGCCGACTCACGGCTTCCTCGACCGCCTTCTTGATGTGCTCACGATAGCGCCGCAGGAAACGCGTGCGGTTCACCGTGCTCTTGTTCTTGCCGTTTAGACGCCGGTCGATGACATAACTCATACAGGCCCTCCGGGCTATTGCAGGACGCCACGACGACGCGGCAGGCGCGTCGTCGCGGGTTCAGCCTCAGGCTGCCTTACTGCGACTTGCGTACCCGTGAATACCACTCGGACAGCAGCCGCACCTGCTTCTCGGTGTACCCGCGCTCCACCATGCGGGTCACGAAATCACTGTGCTTCTGCTGATCTTCCTTGCTGGCCTTGGCATTGAAGCTGATGACCGGCAGGAGCTCCTCGGTGTTGGAGAACATCTTCTTCTCGATCACCGCGCGCAGCTTCTCGTAGGACAGCCAGCTCGGATTCTTGCCGTTATTGTTGGCACGGGCGCGCAACACGAAGTTGACGATCTCGTTGCGGAAATCCTTCGGATTGCTGATGCCGGCCGGCTTCTCGATCTTCTCCAGTTCCTCGTTGAGAGAGGCGCGATTGAGGATCTCGCCGGTTTCCGGATCGCGGTATTCCTGATCCTGGATCCAGAAGTCGGCGTAGAGCACATAGCGGTCGAAGATGTTCTGGCCGTATTCGCTGTAGGACTCGAGGTAGGCGGTCTGGATCTCCTTGCCGATGAACTCCACATAGCGTGGCGCCAGGTATTCCTTGATGAATCTCATGTAGCGCTCGCGGGTCTCGGCCGGGAACTGCTCGGCTTCGATCTGCTGCTCCAGCACATAGAGCAGGTGCACCGGGTTGGCCGCGATCTCGTTGGCGTCGAAGTTGAACACCCGCGAGAGGATCTTGAAGGCGAAGCGGGTGGACAGGCCGTTCATGCCCTCGTCGACGCCAGCGCTGTCGCGGTACTCCTGGATCGACTTGGCCTTGGGATCGGTGTCCTTGAGGTTTTCGCCGTCGTAGACACGCATCTTCGAGTAGATGTTGGAGTTTTCCGGTTCCTTGAGGCGAGAGAGCACCGAGAACTGGGCCAGCATCTTCAGGGTGTCCGGCGCGCAATGGGCGTTGGCCAGGGAGCTGTTGACCAAGAGCTTGTCGTAGATGTGGATCTCGTCGGAGACACGCAGGCAGTAGGGCACCTTGACGATGTAGATCCGGTCGATGAAGGCCTCGTTGTTCTTGTTGTTGCGGAAGGTGTGCCACTCGGATTCGTTGGAGTGGGCCAGGATGATGCCGCTGTAGGGCAGGGCGCCGAGGCCTTCGGTGCTGTTGTAGTTGCCTTCCTGGGTCGCGGTCAGCAAGGGGTGCAGGACCTTGATCGGGGCCTTGAACATCTCCACGAATTCCATCAGGCCCTGGTTGGCGCGGCACAGGGCGCCGGAATAGCTGTAGGCGTCCGCATCGTTCTGCGGGTATTCCTCCAGCTTGCGGATGTCCACCTTGCCCACCAGGGCGGAGATGTCCTGGTTGTTCTCGTCGCCCGGTTCGGTCTTGGCGATGGCGATCTGGTTGAGGATGGACGGGTAGAGCTTGACCACCTTGAACTTGCTGATGTCGCCACCGAATTCCTGCAGGCGCTTGGCCGCCCAGGGCGACATGATGCTGCGCAGGTAATGGCGAGGGATGCCGTAGTCCTCTTCGAGAATCTGACCATCTTCGTCGGGATTGAACAGCCCCAGCGGCGATTCGAACACCGGCGAGCCCTTGATGGCGTAGAAAGGGACCTTCTCGATCAGGTGCTTGAGTTTCTCCGCGAGGGAGGATTTGCCGCCACCTACCGGGCCGAGCAGATAGAGGATCTGCTTCTTCTCTTCCAGGCCCTGCGCCGCATGGCGGAAGTAGGACACGATCTGCTCGATGCAGTCTTCCATGCCGTGGAAGTCGGCAAAGGCCGGATAGCGGCGGATGACCTTGTTGGAAAAGATGCGGGACAGGCGTGAGTCGCTGGTGGTGTCCACCAGTTCGGGTTCGCCGATGGCCATGAGCATGCGCTCGGCGGCACTGGCAAAGGCGGTACGATCCTTCTTGCAGATCTCAAGGTATTCCTGAAGGGAATACTCTTCCTGGCGAGTCGCTTCAAAACGCCCCTGGAAGTGACTGAAAATGCTCATGACGTCTCCTCGCTGGATACCCTGGACCAGCTTGGAATCGATGCCTGGAGCCTTGCCTTGCTGCCGATGGGGAGCGGTCATGCCGGGCGACGAAAGATAACGTCTCTAATACCTTCGCGGTCGTCTTGCCTAATCGATCCTTACACGCTTGCAGAGAAGGGTTGGGTTTCGAGAGACGCACGAAGGAGACCGATGGAAACGGTCCCCCTGGAATTCCCCCGAATCTCCAGTGGTTACACCGATGGTCCAAAGCCGGTTATCGAGCCCGCCGTTTCCGGAGGGCCTGATTCCAGAATAGTCCTATCTGCGAGATGTGGAAGAGCCAATTCGGTTTATTCTTGTAACCACAGCGTCAAGCCGCTGTGTTAAACGCCCGCGCCGCTTTCGGTCTGCTCGGGATAGAGGGTGCGCCAGTTTTCGAAGCCGCCGTCGACGCTGTAGACCTGGCTGAAGCCCTGGCCGGCGAGAAAGGCCGCCGCGCTTTGGCTGGAATGGCCGTGGTAGCAGAACACCAGTAGCGGCGCGTCGAGATCGGCGGCGGCGATGAAGTCATGGATGTTCTGGTTGTCGATCCGCTGGGCGCCGGCGACGTGCAGGGTGGCATAGCTGTGCGGATCGCGGATGTCGACGATCCGGGCGCCCTCACTGCGCAGTTCCAGGGCCCGTTCGGGGGAGATACAGGTGAATTCGCTCATTTCTTCTCCTTGCAACTGCAGAGATGACGGCGGTTGCCGTCGACGTCGAGCAGGGTCATGTCGCCGCCCCAGACGCAGCCGCTGTCGAGGGCCTCGACATTGGGCGCTGCGCAGCGACCCTTGAGCGCGGCCCAGTGGCCGAACAGGATGCGCACGTCGCGGGTCAGCCGATGCTCGTGGCTGAACCAGGGGGCGAAGCCGGCCGGCGCACTGTCCAGGCCTTCCTTGCTCTTGAATTCCAGCCGACCTTCCGGACTGCAGAATCTCATGCGCGTCAGGTAGTTGGTGATCAGGCGCAGGCGCTCCTGGCCCTGGAGATCATCTTGCCAGAGCGCCGGCTCATTGCCATACATCTGCTCGAGAAAGGGCACATGGGCCTGGTCATCGCGCAGCACGGCCTCCACTTCGCCGGCCAGGCTCTTGGCCTGGGTCAGCGTCCATTGCGGTGGCAGGCCGGCGTGGACCAGCACGCAGTTGCGTTCGGCATCGTGCTGGATCAGCGGCAGGTGGCGCAGCCAGCTCAGCAGTTCGTCGCGATCGGGAGCGGCGAGGATGTCGCTCAGGGTGTCCTGCTTTTTCAGCCTGGCGCCGCCAAGGGCCACCGCCAGCAGGTGCAGGTCGTGGTTGCCCAGGACGCTGACCACCGAATCGCGTATCGCGTACAGGTATCTCAGGGTTTCCAACGACTGAGGTCCGCGGTTGACCAGATCACCTACCAGCCAGAGGCGGTCCTGCGCGGGATCGAAGCGGACCTCGTCGAGGAGGCATTTGAGCGGGTCGAGGCAACCTTGCAGGTCACCAACGGCGTACAGCGTCATCGGCAGTCCTAGTGTAGCGAGCCCGGTACGGCCAGGCGGAAGGTGGGGATGGCGGCGTCGAAGAGGTGGCCATCGCTGGCGACCATCTGGTAGCTGCCCCTCATACTGCCGACCTGGGTCGGCATCAGGGTGCCGCTGGAATAGCTGTGGGTCGCGCCCGGGGCGATCAGCGGCTGCTCGCCCACCACGCCCGGCCCACGCACTTCCTGCACCTCGCCATTGCCGTCGGTGATGATCCAGTGGCGGCTGAGCAGTTGCGCCGGCAGCTGGCCGTCATTGCGGATGCTCACATCGTAGGCGAAGGCGTAGCGCTCCTGGCTGGCGTTGGATTGTTCGGGCAGGTAGCGGGTGGTGACCTGCACGGTGATGAGGTAGCGCGGATCGGGCTCGGTCACGAAAGGATTCTCTGCGGATACGGGTGGAAAGGCTTCAGCTGGACGCCAACTGGTTGGCCAGGCGCACATAGGCGGCCAGGTCCAGCTGCTCCGGGCGCAGCCCGGGATCGACGTCGGCGGCTTCGATGGCGGCGCTGTCCAGGGTGCCCTTGAGGGTGTTCCTGAGGGTCTTGCGGCGCTGGCCGAAGGCCTCGCGGACGACGCGTTCGAGCAGGACCGGGTCACGGGCCACGTGGGGGCGCTCGGTATGAGGCACCAGGCGGACGATGGCCGAATCCACCTTGGGTGGCGGATTGAAGGCGCCCGGACCGACGTTGAACAGGTGCTCCACGCGGCAGTGATACTGCACCATGATCGACAGCCGGCCCCAGTCGCCATTGCCGGGCACCGCGGCCAGACGTTCCACCACTTCCTTCTGCAGCATGAAGTGCATGTCGGCGATGATGTCGGCGAAACTGAGCAGGTGGAAGATCAGCGGCGTGGAGATGTTGTAGGGCAGGTTGCCCACCACCCGCAGTCGATCGCCCGCGGCGATGCTGGAGAGGTCGTATTTCATGGCGTCACCCTGGTGCAGGGTGAACAGCGGATTGAGGCCGAACTTGAGTCTGAGCAGGGGAATCAGGTCCTGGTCCAGCTCGATGACATCGAGCCGGGCGCCGCTGCCGAGCAGCCCTTCGGTGAGGGCGCCCTGGCCCGGGCCGATCTCCAGCAGTCGCTCGCCGGGTCGCCCGTGGATGGCGCGAAGGATGCGATGGATCACCCCGGCGTCGTGCAGGAAGTTCTGGCCGAACCTCTTGCGGGCGCGGTGTTGGTAGAGCTCGGTCATCAGGTGCTCCGGCGCAGGCAGCGGGCCTGCGATGTCAAGACGGCAAAGACCCACCAGTTTAGCAGACCCTTGACCGTCACCGGGGCGCTCGGAGGCTGTTCATAACCTGCTACGCGTCGGCCAAACTGCGTTGAAAAGACCCTGGAAGGCCAGCCCCACCTAGGCGGCCCCGTCGGAAATGCTCATTTACCGTTCGTAAACTCGCCCGCGAGCCCGATCCGCTTCCTCAGGGCTTTTTGCGGGGCCGCCCAGGCCTTGTATGTCTCTAGCTCGCGAGGTTATGAATAGCCTCTTAAGTCACCGAGCGGCGATGGGCCGCCATGCTGTAGGCGGTGTCGAGAGCCACCTTCAGACTGCCGGTGTCGATGTGACCGCTGCCGGCCAGGTCCAGGGCGGTACCGTGATCGACCGAGGTGCGAATGATCGGCAGGCCCAGGGTCACATTGACCGCGGCGCCGAAACCCTTGTGCTTGAGCACTGGCAGGCCCTGGTCGTGATACATGGCCAGGACCGCATCGCAGTGATCGAGGTGCTTGGGGGTGAAGAGGGTATCGGCAGGCAGCGGCCCGACGAGGTCGAGGCCCTCGGCGCGCAGGCTGTCCAGTGCCGGCTCGATGATCTCGAGCTCTTCGCGGCCCAGATGACCGCCCTCGCCGGCATGGGGATTGAGGCCACAGACCAGGATGCGGGGTTGGGCGACGCCGAAATAGCGTTGCAGGTCGTCGTGCAGGATGCGGGTGACTTGGAGTAGCGTCTGGCGATCGATGGCATCGGCCACCTCGCGCAGCGGCAGGTGGGTGGTGACCAGGGCCACCCTCAGGCCGGCGGTCGCCAGCAGCATCACCACCTGGGGGGTGTCGGTCAGCTCGGCGAGGAATTCGGTATGGCCGGAAAAGGCCACGCCGCCGTCATTGATCACGCCCTTGTGCACCGGCGCGGTGATCATCCCGGCGAAGGTGCCGTCGAGGCAGCCCTGGCCGGCGCGGGTCAGGGTTTCCAGGACGTAGGCGGCATTGGCGGTATCCAGCTGCCCGGTCACCACCGGCGCGCCCAGCGGGGTATCCCAGACATAGAGGGCACCGGCCGGCGCCGGGCGGTCGGGCCAGGCCGTGGGGTCTATCGCGATGAGGTCGATGGCGAGCCCCAGCTCCACCGCGCGGGCGGCCAGCAGGTCGCAGCTGGCGATGGCGATCAGGGCGTGGGGCTGGGCGACGCGCGCCAGCAGCAGGCAGAGGTCGGGACCGATACCGGCGGGTTCACCGGGGGTCAGGGCGAAGCGCAGGGCCATGGCGGGCTCCGGAAACAAGAAGGCCGCAGGGGATGCCTGCGGCCTTGGGGTTACTGCTTGATCTCGACGTAGGCTTCGTCGCGGATCTGGCGCAACCAGGTCTGCAGCTCCTGGTCGTACTTGCGATTGCGCAGGAGATTTAAGGCCTGCTGCTCGCGCGCCTGCTGGGTGTTGTCGGTGGCCCGACGGCCCAGGACTTCCAGGATGTGCCAGCCGAACGGCGTGTGGAACGGCTGCGACAGCTGGTTGACCGGCGAGCTGTTCATCACTTCGCGGAATTCCGGCACCAGGGATTCCGGATTGATCCAGCCCAGGTCGCCGCCATTGAGCGCCGAGCCCGGATCTTCCGAGAAGCTCTTGGCCAGGGTGGCGAAGCTCTCGCCATTCTGGATGCGCTCGCGCAGGCGCGCGGCCAGCCGCTGGGTCTCGGCGTCGCTGCGTACGGCATTGGGCTTGAGCAGGATGTGCCGGACATGCACCTCGTCGACGATGCTGGCCTCGCCACCACGCTTCTCTTCCACCTTGAGGATCACGAAGCCGCCGGGCACGCGCACAGGCTGGGTGATGCCGCCGACGCCGACGCTGCCGATCAGGCGGTCGAAGGGCGGGGGCAGCTGGGCAGCCTTGCGCCAGCCGATCTCGCCACCGTCGAGGGCGTTGTCACCGGCCGAGCGGGCGATGGCCAGCTGGTTGAAGTCGGCGCCCTGACGCAACTGGTTGTAGGTGTCCTGGGCCTGGCGTGCGGCGGCGTCGAGACCGGCGGTGCCGGCATTGTCCGCCACCGGGATCAGGATGTTGGCCAGGCGATACTCTTCGGACAGCTGCAGCTTGCCCAGGTCCGAGGCGAGGAAGTTCTGCACCTCCTGCTGGGTAACCTGCACGCGCTGACCGACCTGACGCTGGCGCACCCGGCTGATCATCATCTCGCGCCGGACCTGCTCGCGAGCGGCATCGTAGGAGAGGCCGTCACGGGCCAGGGCCTGGCGGAATTCGGCCACGCTCAGGCCATTGCGCTGGGCGATGGTGGCGACGGCCTGGTTGAGCTCCTCGTCGGATATCTTCACGCCCATGCGGCCGGCCAGCTGCATCTGGATGTCTTCCAGGATCAGCCGTTCGAGCACCTGCTGACGCAGTTCGCTTTCCGGCGGCGCCGAGGCGCCCCGGCGGGTGATGTTCTGCTTGACCTCGTTGAGGCGTTGATCGAGCTGGCTCTGCATGACCACGTCGTTGTCGACGATGGCCACGACCTTGTCCAGCGGAACCACGGCAGCCTGAGCCAGAGGGGAGAGAGCGAGCGCCGCGCCCAGGGCGAGCGGGCGCAGGGCGTTACATAGCTTGGTCTTCACGTTCACGATAGCCTTGAATGCCTCTGTCCAGGAAGCCTTCGGTCTTGCCGCCGAAGACGTTGCCGAGTCCTTTGAGCACGATCTGCAGGAAGATCCCGCGATCGGCTTCGGAGCTCTGGGCGGTGTAGAAGACGTCGTCTTCGCTCTTGAGCCAGTAGCGGCTGATCAGGCGCAGCTTCCAGCAGCAGTTGTCGTACTCGAAGCCACCGAAGGCCTCCAGGGTACGGCTCTTGTTGTAGTCGAACTGCCAGCGAGCGATGGCGGACCACTGGGGCACGATCGGCCAGATGAAGGAGATGTCGTGCTGGTCGACCTTGTAGTCGTCGCTGTTGTAGGTGAAGCGGCCGAAGTTCGGATCGAACACCCGGACGTTGTCACGATAGCGGTAGCCGACGTTGAGGATCTTGCCCGGCTCGGCTTCCGGCTGATAGTGGAACATGACGCTACCGGAATCGGTCTGGTGCAGGGTCGGATCCCAGTTGAATTCGCCGTTCACGCGCCAGTCGCGGTTAAAGCGATACATGCCGGCCAGGGCATAGGGCGAGCGCGAGGTGGTGGCCTGGGGATTGTCGATGTTCTGCCCCAGGCTGCGGGCGTAGGCCAGGTCGTCCTTGGTCAGGCCGGGCAGCTGCACCTCGCGGTCGCGGAAGTAGAACAGCTGACCGAAGCTCACGTTGGCGCGCTCGAAGCCATTGGGCTCGATGAAGCGGCTGGTGGCACCCAGGGCCAGCTGATTGGCATCGCCGATGCGGTCGCGACCGGTGAAGCGGTTGTCGCGCCACAGCGAGCTGTAGCTGAAGGTGTATTCGCCGGTATCGAACACCGGCAGATCGTCCTGGTCGCGATTGGGTACGTAGAGGTACTTGGCGCGGGGTTCGAAGGTCTGCTTGCCACCTTCGCCGAACAGATTCGAGGTGCGGTCAAAATAGAGGCCGCTGTCGAGGCTGAAGATCGGCACCGAGCGGGTCGGGCTGTCGTTGAAGCTGGTCACGCTGGAACCCGCCGAGGCGCGACGACTACCGCCGACCAGCGGCGAGTTCAGGTCGTTCTGGCCGGTGCTGTCCAGGTCCAGGTCGTAGCGGGTATAGGCATAGCGCAGTGACGGCGTCAGGAAGCCCCAGGACGCGGTCATCGGGCGGGCGATGCCCGGCTCGACGTGGTAGCGATTGCCTTCGGCGCGGGTCAGGCCGAAGAGGTTGACGTCGGGACGGTTGCGCACGTTGGTGCGATTGCCGTTGTCGTCCAGGTCGAAGTAGGTGTTGTCGTCGAAGCTGCGGGTGAAGCGCACCGCCTCGGTGTCGTAGGTGAAGTCCAGACCGCCCGGGTTGTAGGGCAGGGCACCGCTCAGGGTCAGCTGCGGCAGGCGGTTGTAGGGCGTCACGTCGGAGACGGTAGCCAGCTGGTAGGCCTGGGCGTTGAGGCCGGCGACGAAGGTGTCGCCACGGTAGGTCAGGCGACCCTGCTGGTTGACGTAGGTCGGCTTGTTGATGCCGAGGTCGGTGTCCAGGTCCTGGAAGTAATAGGGGTCGCTGATGCGGGTGTAGTCCACCTCGGCCATCAGGCGCGAATCCAGGCCGCTGCGGTTCTTCCAGCCGTACAGCCAGCGGCTGTCGGTGGCTTCCGGTTCGCCTTCGTGCTCTGGATCGGTGTCCTTGAGGTAGGAGCCGTAGACCTCGCCTTCGCTGCTGCGGGTCAGGTAGCGGAAGTCGCCCTCGGTCTGCAGGCCGTGCTTGGCCATGTAGCGCGGATAGAGGGTGGCGTCGTAGTTGGGCGCCAGGTTGAAGTAGTAGGGCGTGGTGATCGCGAAGCCGGTGTCGCTGGAGGTGCTGATCGAAGGCGCCAGGAAACCGGACTGGCGACGGTCGTCGATCGGGAAGTAGATGAAGGGCGTATAGAGGACCGGAATGTCCTTGACCCGCAGCGTGGCGTTGGTCGCGTAACCCAGGCCGGTGGCCGGGTTCAGGGTCACGGTATTGCCCTTGACCTGCCAGGCGTTGCTGCCCGGTTCGCAGGTGGTGTAGGTGCCATCCTTGAGGCGGATGATGGCGTCGTCGCCGCGTTTGGCATAGAGCGCGCTGCCGCGGGCACGGCTCTGGTGCATGACGAATTCGGCGTTGTCGACCTGGACCTGGCCGTTGTCCAGCTGCAGATCGGCCTTGTCGCCGACCATCAACAGGCCGTTGTCGCGGAATTTGACGTTGCCCTTGAGCTCGCCGCGATTTTCCAGCTGGTGCAGGTTGGCTTCCTGGGATTCCACCTGCATGCCGCCCTGGCGCAGCACCACGTCACCGGCCAGCGTGGCGACCTGCTGCTCCTGCTCGTAGCGCGAGGCCTTGGCGGAAACGTAGGTCGGGGCCTTGGCGGTCGGGGTGTCGTCGTACATGCCCGGGCGCTGCGGCTCGACATAGGCGCCGCTGCAGTAGGGGCCGGTCTCGGCCAGCTGGGCCGGGGTCAGTTGCTCGCGCGGGACCCAGTCCAGGTGGCTGTAGTCGGCGCTGCGGGACTTGAGGGCACGACCCTTGCTCTCGGTGACCAGCACGGCGGCGTCGCCCTGGCGCGCGGCCGGCTCGGCGGCGATGCCCTGGGTTTCGCCCTTGCTGGGCCGGGGCGGGATGGCGGCGGCGGGTGCCTGGGTGTTGCACGACCAGCCACCGCCGGCTCCGGCGCTACAGCTGAACTGCTCGGCGGGGGCGGCGATAAGGGCGGTGACGGGCTGCATGGCGAGCAGGCTGCCGGTTACCAAGAGGGGAAATTTTCTGCGAAACGCGGGGGTTTTCACGGCCATCCTTAAAGTCGTCCTGCACGCCGGCCATTAAGGGGCCGCGGCCTCTCGATGGGCTCAAAAAGATAGCGGATAATAAAACATGACCTGCGCATCGGCTAGGGCCGAGGGATCCGCTGCAAATGACTGAAGATGTTCGCTTAAACCAGATAGAAGACTGGCTGACCACCGTTCTACCGGAAATTTTCCGGGAGCAGGCCTGGGTCGAGGTGCCCACGGGCAGCCTGACCGCGGCCAGCAGCGATGCCAGCTTTCGCCGTTATTTCCGCTGGGCGGGCGAGGGCCGCAGCCTGATCGTGATGGATGCGCCGCCGCCGCAGGAGGACTGCCGTCCGTTCGTCCGGGTGGCCGCATTGCTGGCGGCTGCCGGGGTCCATGTGCCACGCATCCTGGCCCAGGATCTGGAGCGGGGCTTCCTGTTGCTGAGCGACCTCGGCACCCTGACTTACCTGGAGGTGATCAACGCGGCCAATGCCGATGAGTATTTCCAGGCGGCCATCGATGCCCTGCTGGCTTTCCAGGGCAAGCAGCCGACGAACGGCAGCCTACCGCTCTACGATGAGGCTCTGCTCGCCCGCGAACTGGGGCTGTTTCCGGAGTGGTATGTCGGGCGTGAACTGGACACGGCCTTCAGTGCCGGCCAGCTCGAACGCTGGCAGGCCGTCTGCCGGCTGCTGATCGACAGTGCCCTGGCGCAGCCCCAGGTGCTGGTCCACCGGGACTTCATGCCACGCAACCTGATGCTCAGCACGCCCAACCCGGGCGTGCTGGACTTCCAGGACGCGGTCATCGGGCCGGTCACCTATGACATCACCAGTCTGTTCAAGGATGCCTTCCTCAGCTGGCCGGAGCCGCTGGTACAGCGCTGGCTGCTGGGCTACTGGGAACAGGCGCGCGCCGCCGGCATACCGGTGCAGGCCGAGTTCGCCGACTTCCAGCGGGCCTCGGACCTGATGGGCGTGCAGCGTCATCTCAAGGTGCTGGGCATCTTCGCCCGCATCTGGCATCGCGATGGCAAGCCGCGCTACGTCGCCGATAGCCCGCGCTTTCTCGCCTACATCCGGACCGTGGTCGCACGGCGACCCGAGTTGGCGGACCTGGGCGCCTTGCTGGACGAGTTGCACGCCGAGCGAGCCCATCCATGAAGGCCATGATCCTGGCGGCGGGCAAGGGCGAGCGGATGCGACCGTTGACACTGACGCGCCCCAAGCCACTGATCGAAGTGAACGGTCGTCCGCTCATCGAGCACCATATCCAGGCGTTGGCCGCCGCTGGTATCACCGAATTGGTGATCAACCACGCCTGGCTGGGCGACCAGTTGGAAGCTGTCCTGGGCGACGGCAGTCGCTTGGGCGTCTCCATCCGCTTTTCCGCCGAAGGTGAGCCGCTGGAGACCGGGGGCGGTATCTTTCGGGCGCTGCCACTGCTGGGTAGTGAGCCCTTCATGCTGATCAATGGCGATATCCGCACCGATGTCGACTTCGCGGCCTTGGCGCTGCCCGCCGGTTGCCTGGCGCACCTGGTGCTGGTTGACAATCCCGTTCATCACCCGATCGGCGATTTTGGTCTGGTGGAGGGGCGGATCACCCTGGAGGCCTCGGAAAAGCTCACCTACAGCGGCATCGCCGTGCTGCACCCACAGCTCTTCTCCGACTGCACGGCAGGAGCCTTCAAGCTGGTCGATGTGCTGCGACCGGCCATTGTCGCCGGGCAGGTCTCGGGCCAGCGGTTGGCGGGACGCTGGGTGGACGTAGGCACCCTGGAACGCTTGGCCGAGGCGGAGCAACTGTTCGGGATGGCTTCTTGAAGCTCTGGTTCTGGCCGCTGACGCTGCTGGGTTTCCTGGCCGGTTGGGCGGTGGCCAGTATTCCCGGCGCCCTGCTGGTGGCGTTGCTCGCCCATGCCGGCGAGCGCCAGCTGGGGCTGACCTCCCTGGCGGGCTGGAAGGCACGCTGGCAGGGACGCCCTGGCCGCTTCGAGCACCAGGCGCAATTCCAGATGCTCGGGCGGCTGGCCAAGCGTGGTGGCCGGGTGCTGACCGCCCATATCCGCCAGGCCGAAGGCGAGATCGAGCGGCTGGGGCTGGGGGCGGACGACCGCAAGAAAGCCATCGCCGCCTTCGAGCAGGGCAAGGGTGGCACCCTGCCGTCAGCGGCAGACCTGCAACGACTCAGCGAGCGCAGTGAGCTGATTCTGCGCGCCTGCTGGCGCATGGTCTGGATCAGCGGCAGCGTACGCCCCGGTGATCGCGATGAAATCCTCGGCTGGGGGCAGGCGATGGGGCTGGCGGAAGCCCAGGTGCTGGCCCTGCAGCCGCCCGTGCAAGCGGCGCCGCGGCAGCCCAGCAACGAAGAGAAATACCGCAAGGCCCTGCAATTGCTCGGCGTCACCGACGATGCCGACGCGGCCACGGTCAAGCAGGCCTATCGCCGATTGCTCTCTCGTCACCATCCCGACAAGAAGGCCGGTGCCGGAGCGGGCCAGTCGGCGGTCTATGCCGCTGCCCAGCGTACCGCCGAGTTGCACGCTGCCTACCAGGTGATCAAGAAGCGGCGGGGCTTTCGCTAGCGGCTGGCGGTAGTCGATCCAGCCAGGCGCGCAGGCGGCGGACGGTCTGTTCCTGCTCCGCGGCCCGGTCGCCCGGGATGACCGGCAATTCGATCTGCCGATAGCCCTTGTTAGCCTTTTGCGCTGCGCGCGTCTTGCGCCGCTGGGCGGCCGGTCCGGGTGCGTGCACCAAATCGGCGATCTGCAGGTCGGTCTTGCCCATGGTGGCGTCCAGCCGCGGCGGCAGCCCCTCGGGCTCGCGACCATCGATGAGCACCAGTTGCTTGATCTCGGCTGGCTCCTTTTCGGCGAGATAGCGCGCCGCCCAGTAGGCGCCGGTGCCGTGGCCGACCAGCACGATGGGATTGGCGCCCTGTTGCAGCGCCAGGTCGATGCCAGCGGCGATGCGCGCCAGCACCCGGGTGGCCTGGGCATTGGCCGCGGCTTCGGGATCGACCGGCGCGACCGCCGCCTGGGCTGGTTCGCCTCTGCCGGCTTCGGCCTGGGTCGGAGCGGCGGGCGCCGTGCCGCTGCCACCGGTCACCGGCGGTGCCGCCTGCTCGCTGTTGGCCTGGGCATCGGTATCCGCCGGTGCGGTATCCCGCTCGATCGCCACCACGGGGTCATAGGGATCGGGCAGGCTGAGGCTTATGGTCTGCCAGCCGTAGGTGGGTAGCTCCTGGCGCACGGGGGCTATCACATTGGGCCAGTCGGCCGATTCGCCAGCGCCCGGCACCAGCACCACCGTGCCGGCGGCCTTGGCGCGGGTAGCGGGCAACAGCAGGGCGAGAAAGGACTCGTCGCCGGCCTGCAGGGTCTTCTGCTGCTCGGCGGGCAGCTGCCGCATGAGCGCCTGCTGCTGCTCCTGGCTGCGCGTCAGCGCTGGCGCCGGGGCTGTAGGAGCCACAGGCGGTTCCGGCGCCGGGCTGGGAGCCTCTTCGGCAAGCACCGGGGCGGCAAGGCCGAGCAGGAGGAGGCAAAGCGGCAGCAGGGCAGGTGACGACATCGACGGGAATCCTCAACAAGGGGATGGTTGACCCTGGCGAGCCTACCGCCGTTCGCCCCGTCGGGGCAGCGGGAACGCCCGAGCCGCACACGGATCTCCGTTACAATGCCGTCCTCAACCTTCGCCGAGGCTATCCCATGCAACCCTTCGCCATCGCCCCCTCGATCCTGTCCGCCGATTTCGCCCGCCTGGGCGAGGAAGTCGACAAGGTCCTCGCCGCCGGTGCCGACATGGTCCATTTCGACGTGATGGACAATCACTATGTACCCAACCTCACCATCGGCCCCATGGTCTGCAAGGCGTTGCGCAACTACGGGGTGACCGCGCCCATCGACGTGCACCTGATGGTCAAGCCGGTGGATCGCATCATCGGCGACTTCATCGAGGCCGGCGCCACCGACATCACCTTCCATCCCGAGGCCTCCGAGCACATCGATCGCTCGCTGCAGCTGGTCAAGGATGGCGGTTGCCGCGCCGGCCTGGTGTTCAACCCGGCCACCTCGCTGGATGCGCTGAAGTACGTCATGGACAAGATCGACATGGTGCTGCTGATGAGCGTCAACCCCGGCTTTGGCGGCCAGAAATTCATTCCCGGCACCCTGGACAAGTTGCGCGAGGCGCGCGCCCTGATCGATGCCTCCGGCCGGCCGATCCGGCTCGAGATCGATGGCGGGGTCAACGTCAAGAATATCGGCGAGATCGCTCGCGCGGGTGCCGACACCTTCGTCGCCGGCTCGGCCATCTTCGGCCAGGCGGACTACGCCGCGGTGATCCAGGCGATGCGCGCCGAGCTGGCCAAGGCCCGCTCGGTATGAGCGCCCTGGTGCGGCTCGGTGGCGGGCATCCGCCTGCCCTGGTGATGTTCGACCTCGACGGCACTCTGCTGGATTCGGCACCGGACCTGGCCGCCGCGGTGGACGCCATGCTCGAACGCCTGGGCCGCGCGCCGGCGGGGCTGGACAAGGTGCGGCTGTGGATTGGCAACGGCGCCCGGGTGCTGGTGCGTCGCGCCCTGGCCGATGACATGCAGCACGACGCCGTGGACGAAGCCGCTGCCGATAGCGCGCTGGCCCTCTTCATGGAGCTCTATGGCGGCAGCCACGCCCTGACCCGCGTCTATCCCGGCGTGCTGGACAGCCTGGCGCTGCTGCGTACCCTGGGCATGCGCCTGGCGGTGATCACCAACAAGCCGGAGCGCTTCGTCGCGCCGCTGCTGGCCGACATGGGCCTGGGCGACTTCGACTGGATCGTCGGCGGCGATACCCTGCCGCAGCAGAAGCCGGACCCGGCCGGCTTGCTGTGGGTCATGCAGCAGGCGGGGGTGGCGGCCGGCCAGGCCCTGTTCATCGGTGATTCGCGCAATGACATCCGCGCCGCCCGTGCCGCCGGGGTGCGTTGCGTGGCCCTGAGCTATGGCTACAACCATGGCGAGCCCATCGCCAGCGAGCAGCCGGATCTGGTGGTCGACGATCTGCGCGAGCTGTTCATCTAGCACGCCGAGGTGGCCGGCCGGTTGCTATGCCGCGCCGGCTAGGCTAACGTGGCCTTTCAACCCCGCCTCAAGAGCAAGAGATCGCATCGTGGTGGTCACCCGCACAGGCTCCTCGCGAGCATGGATGAAAGTCATCAAGGCCCTGGCCCGTTGGCGCTGGCGCGCCTGATTTCGTCCTGGCCGGTATCTGACCGGCGCGCTGTGCACCCGACCTTTCGTTTTCCTCGCCACGAGGCTGATCATGACCCGCGACGATTTCCTGCGCCTGGCCGCTCAAGGCTATAACCGCATTCCCCTGGCCTTCGAAACCCTGGCCGACTTCGACACCCCCCTATCCATCTACCTGAAGCTGGCCGACGGCCCCAATTCCTATCTGCTGGAATCGGTGCAGGGCGGCGAGAAGTGGGGGCGTTACTCCATCATTGGCCTGCCGTGCAGCCGTGTACTGCGCGTTCATGGTCATCGCGTGGTGGTCAGCGATGCCGGTCGTGAGGTCGAGGTGATCGAGCACTGCGACGATCCCCTGGCCTTCGTCGAAGCCTTCAAGGCGCGCTATCGCGTGCCGACCCTGGACGGCCTGCCCCGCTTCAATGGCGGGCTGGTGGGCTACTTCGGCTACGACAGCGTGCGCTACGTGGAACGCCGCCTGGCGGCCTGCCCCAATCCCGACCCGCTGGGGACGCCTGACATCCTGCTGATGGTGTCCGATGCCGTGGTGGTGTTCGACAACCTGGCCGGCAAGATCCATGCGATCGTGCTGGCCGATCCAGACGAGGCCGAGGCCTTCGACGCCGCCCAGGCACGTCTGGCCGACATCCTCGACCGCCTGCGCCAGCCCATCGTGCCGCGTCGTGGCCTGGATCTCGCCGCCCCGACCGGGCCAGAGCCGAGCTTTCGTTCCAGCTTCAGTCGCGAGGATTTCGAAGGCGCGGTGCAGCGCATCAAGGACTACATCCTGGCCGGCGACTGCATGCAGGTGGTGCCTTCGCAGCGCATGTCCATCGCCTTCCAGGCGGCGCCCATCGACCTCTATCGGGCGCTGCGCTGCTTCAACCCCACGCCCTACATGTATTTCTTCAACTTCGGTGACTTCCACGTGGTGGGCAGTTCGCCCGAGGTGCTGGTGCGGGTGGAGGACGGCGAGATCACCGTGAGGCCCATCGCCGGGACCCGTCCGCGCGGCGCCACTGAGGAAGCCGATCTGGCTTTGGAGCGTGATCTGCTGGCCGACGCCAAGGAGCTGGCCGAGCACCTGATGCTGATCGACCTGGGGCGCAACGACGTGGGCCGGGTCTCCACCACCGGCAGCGTGACCCTGACCGAAAAGATGGTCATCGAGCGCTATTCCAACGTGATGCACATCGTCAGCAACGTCACCGGCCGGCTCAAGCCCCAACTGAGCGCCATGGACGCCCTGCGCGCCATCCTGCCGGCCGGCACCCTGTCCGGGGCGCCGAAGATCCGCGCCATGGAGATCATCGACGAACTGGAGCCGGTCAAGCGCGGCATCTACGGCGGCGCCGTGGGCTACCTGGCCTGGAACGGCAACATGGACACCGCCATCGCCATCCGCACCGCGGTGATCAAGGACGGCGAGTTGCACGTGCAGGCCGGGGCGGGAATCGTCGCCGACTCGGTGCCGGCGCTGGAGTGGGAAGAGACCCTCAACAAGCGTCGCGCCATGTTCCGCGCCGTCACCCTTGCCGAACAGTCCGTCTGAGGAGCCTGCCATGTTGCTGATGCTGGATAACTACGATTCCTTCACCTACAACCTGGTGCAGTACCTGGGCGAGCTGGGCGCCGAGGTCAAGGTGGTGCGCAACGACGAGCTCCCGGTCGAGGCGCTCGAAGACCTGGCGCCGGAGCGCATCGTCGTCTCCCCCGGTCCCTGCACGCCCAACGAGGCGGGCATCTCCCTGGCCACCCTGGAGCGCTTCGCCGGCAAGCTGCCGGTGCTGGGCGTCTGCCTGGGTCACCAGAGCCTGGGCCAGGCCTTTGGCGGCGAGGTGGTGCGGGCGCGCGAGCCGATGCACGGCAAGACCAGCCCGGTCTACCACAACGGCGAAGGCGTCTTCGCCGGCCTGCCCAATCCCTTCACCGTGACCCGCTACCACTCGCTGGTGGTCAAGCGCGAGACCCTGCCCGACTGTCTGGAGATCACCGCCTGGACCCAGCATCCAGACGGCAGCCTGGACGAGATCATGGGGCTGCGGCACCGCGAATTCATGATCGAAGGGGTGCAATTCCATCCCGAGTCCATCCTCACCGAACATGGCCATGACCTCTTGGCCAACTTTCTCCAGCAGCAGGGAGGACGCCGCTAGATGGACATCAAGCAGGCCTTGAATCGCATCAGTGGCCAACTCGACCTCAATGTGGCCGAGATGCAGGCGGTGATGCGCCAGATCATGACCGGTGGCGCCGACGAGGCGCAGATCGGTGCCTTCCTCATGGGCATGCGCATCAAGAGCGAGACCATCGACGAGATCTGCGGCGCGGTCAGCGTGATGCGCGAACTGGCGACCCCGGTGGTGCTGCCGAGCCTCGACCATGTGGTCGACGTGGTGGGCACCGGCGGCGACGGCGCCAACATCTTCAACGTGTCCTCGGCCTCGGTGTTCGTGGTGGCGGCGGCGGGCGGCAAGGTCGCCAAGCACGGCAATCGCGCGGTGTCCGGCAAGAGCGGCAGCGCCGATCTGCTGGAGGCCGCCGGTATCTACCTGGAGCTGAATCCGGCGCAGATCGCCCGCTGCGTCGAACAGGTGGGCGTCGGCTTCATGTTCGCCCAGTCGCACCACAGCGCCATGCGCCATGCCGCCGGGCCGCGCCGTTCCCTGGGGCTGCGTACCCTGTTCAACATGCTCGGGCCGCTGACCAATCCGGCCGGTGTCCGTCACCAGGTGGTCGGGGTGTTCAGCGCCGCGCTCTGCCGACCGCTGGCCGAGGTGCTGCAGCGGCTGGGCAGCCACCACGTGCTGGTGGTGCACTCCCGCGACGGCCTGGACGAATTCAGCCTGGCCGCGGCGACCCAGGTGGCCGAACTCAAGGACGGCAGCATCAGCGAATACCAGGTGCTGCCGGAGGATCTGGGGATCAAGAGCCAGACCCTGGTCGGCCTGACCGTGGACGGTCCCGAGGCCTCCCTGGCGCTGATCCGCGACGCCCTCGGTCGACGCAAGACCGAAGCCGGGCAAAAGGCCGCCGACATGATCGTGCTCAACGCCGGCGCGGCGCTCTATGCCGCGGATCTCGCCCATAGTCTGCATGAAGGGGTACTCTTGGCCCACGACGCGCTCTACAGCGGCCTGGCCCGGGAAAAGCTGGACGAGCTCGCCCATTTCACATCCGTCTATCGCGAGGAGGGTCGCCCGTGAGTGTGCCAACCGTGTTGCAGAAGATCCTGGCCCGCAAGGCCGAGGAGATCGCCGAGCTCAAGGCCCGGACCAGCCTGGCCGAACTCGAGGCCCAGGCCCGTGCCGCCGACGCCCCGCGCGGCTTCGCCCGCGCCCTGCAGGCCCAGGTGGCACGCAAGGAAGCGGCGATCATCGCCGAGGTGAAGAAGGCCTCGCCGAGCAAGGGCGTGATCCGCGAACACTTCGTGCCGGCGGAGATCGCCCACAGCTATGCCCTGGGCGGGGCCACCTGCCTGAGCGTGCTCACCGACGTGGACTTCTTCCAGGGCGGCGACGCCTATCTGCAGCAAGCGCGCGCCGCCTGCCAGCTGCCGGTGATCCGCAAGGACTTCCTCATCGATCCCATCCAGGTGGTGGAAGCCCGGGCCATCGGCGCCGATTGCATCCTCCTGATCGTCGCCGCGCTGGACGACGCCCTGATGGGCGAACTGGCCGCTACGGCCAAGGACGTCGGCCTGGACGTGCTGGTCGAGGTCCATGATGGCGCCGAGCTTGAGCGCGCGCTCAAGGTGCTGGATACCCCGCTGGTAGGCGTCAACAATCGCAACCTGCATACCTTCGAGGTCAGCCTCGAGACGACCCTGGACCTGTTACCGCGCATCCCACAGGATCGCCTGGTGATCACCGAGAGCGGCATTCTCAATCGCGCCGACGTGGAGCTGATGGAGATCAACGAGGTGCGTGCCTTCCTGGTGGGCGAAGCCTTCATGCGTGCCGACGAGCCGGGCCAGGAGCTGCAGCGGCTGTTCTTTCCTGACCGGCGCTTCCCGCTCATGGATGCCTGACCGTTCAGGCGCCTGAACAAGGCCTCGGTGGCGACCACCGAGGCCTTTTTTTATCTGCAAGGTGACCCAGGTCGACTCACGCCCGCCCCAATCGGCGGGAACGACCTCCGTGTACCCGCTGCCGACGCGGGGCTTTGTTTCCTGACCCCTAAACCCGGTTAATGACCTCCGACCCGCTGAACCGTGGCGGGTCGAGGAGTCGATCGGCCATCGCGAGGTGCGCCGGGGCTCCGCCGCACCAGGCCATCCATAACCAGGGCAAGCAAGAACCATGGCAACGGAAGAAAAAAGCGAAACACTTGATATCAGCGTCACCGATCCCTCCCGGACCGAGGAGTCGCGGCGCGATCGCCGACTCGCCGGTACCACTGACTGGGTGGTTTTCGGTATCACCAGCATCGCCGCCTTGGCTTTCGTGATCTGGGGCTTCGTCAACCAGGCCGGTCTGGCCAGCAGCGCCTCGACCGCCCAGGGCTGGGTGATCACCCATTTCGGCTGGCTGTTCGTACTCACCTCCACCGGCTTCGTGGTCTTCGTCATCTGGCTGGCGGCCAGTCGCTATGGGCGGATCCCCCTGGGGCGCGACGACGAACAACCGGAATTCCGCACCCTTTCCTGGGTGGCGATGATGTTCAGCGCCGGCATGGGCATCGGCCTGATGTTCTTTGGCGTCGCCGAACCGCTGTCGCACTATCTCAACCCGCCACCCGGCGGCGCCGCGGGGCAGAGCAGTGCCGCCCTGCAGGTGGCCATGGCTACCACGCTGTTCCACTGGACGCTGCATCCCTGGGCCATCTATGCCGTGGTCGGGCTGGCCATCGCCTATGGCACCTATCGGCGCGGTCGCAGCCAGCTGATCTCGGTGGCCTTTCGCCCCCTGATCGGCGAACACGCCAATGGCCCCGTCGGTCGCGTCATCGACATGATGGCGATCTTCGCCACCCTGTTCGGCTCGGCGGCCTCCCTCGGTCTGGGCGCCCTGCAGATCGCCGGCGGACTCGAACACAACGGCTGGATCGAGCAACCCGGAAAAATGCTGTATATCGGCATCATCACCGTGCTGACGGTGGCCTTCGTCATCTCTGCCGTGTCCGGCGTGGAAAAGGGCATCCAGTGGCTGTCCAACACCAACATGGTGCTGGCGGTGGCCCTGGCCCTGTTCGTCTTCGTCGTCGGCCCGACCCTGCTGATGCTCAATCTGTTGCCCACCGCCATCGGTGACTACATCGACCTCCTGCCGGAGATGATGGCGCGCACCAGCGCCAGCGGCGGCGAGGCCATGGGCAACTGGCTGTCGAGCTGGACGGTGTTCTACTGGGCCTGGTGGATTTCCTGGACACCCTTCGTCGGCATGTTCATCGCCCGCATCAGTCGCGGCCGTACCATCCGCCAGTTCGTCACCGGGGTATTGCTGGTGCCGAGTCTGGTCAGCGTGGTCTGGTTCGTCATCTTCGGTGGCGCGGCGATCGACGCCATGCGCCTGGGCGCCTTCACCCTGGTCGATGGCGCGGTGAACAGCAACTTCGCCCTCTACGATCTGCTGGCCAGCTATCCCTGGGTCTCGGTGACCTCGGTACTGGTCATGGTGTTGGTGGCGATCTTCTTCGTGTCCGGCGCCGACGCCGCGTCCCTGGTGATGGGTACCCTGTCCGAGCGCGGTACCACCGAGCCCTCGCGACGCACGGTGATCTTCTGGGGCGCCCTTACCGGCGCGGTGGCGGCGATCATGCTGGCCATCGGCGACCCGGGCAATCCAGGCGCCGCCCTCAATGGCCTGCAGAATCTGACCATCGTGGTCTCGCTGCCCTTCGTGGTGGTCATGGCGCTGCTGTGCCTGGCGCTCTATCGTGATCTGCGCTGCGATCCGCTGATGCTGCGGCATCTGCGCGGCACCGAGTTGATCGAGAAGGCGGTGCTCTATGGCGCGGTCAAGCACGGCGAAGAATTCCACTTCGTCGTGGGTGAGCCCAAGGCCAAGGGGAACGGCGAGAAGACCGTCGAGGAGAAAGCCACGGTGCGGGTGGAGAAGGTACAGCGGAAGGTCGAGATCTGACGCGCTGGAAGGGCGGGGGCAGTGGCCCCCGCCTGCTGGCAGGGGCGCACCGGGCGGGGCTCAGCGGGTGCCGAACACCACCATGGTCTTGCCCTTGACGTGGACCAGTCCCTGTTCTTCCAGGGACTTGAGCACGCGGCCGACCATCTCGCGGGAGCAACCGACGATGCGGCCGATCTCCTGACGGGTGATCTTGATCTGCATGCCATCCGGGTGGGTCATGGCGTCCGGCTGCTTGCACAGGTCGAGCAGGGTGCGCGCCACGCGACCGGTGACGTCGAGGAAGGCCAGGTCGCCGACCTTGCGGGTGGTCTGGCGCAGGCGCTCGGCCATCTGGCGGCCGAGGGAGAACAGCATGTCCGGATCATGCTGGCTCAGTTCGCGGAACTGGCCGTAACTGATCTCGGCGACTTCGCACTCGGTACGGGCACGGACCCAGGCGCTGCGCTCGGGCTCGCTGCCTTCCTTGGAGAACAGACCCATCTCGCCGAAGAAGTCCCCGGCATTGAGATAGGCGATGATCATTTCGCGGCCCTCATCGTCTTCGATAAGGATGGTCACCGAACCCTTGAGGATGAAGAACAGGCTTTCGCTGTTGTCGCCAGCGTAGATGATGGTGGTTTTTGCCGTGTAGCGGCGACGCGAGCAGTGCGCTAGCAGCTTGTCGATGTGCTGTAACTTCGCGGGTGGGATGATAGCGGCCATGCTGATTCCTGAGGTTGAAAGCTAACCTGAGTCGGGGGCACCGATGTCCGAACCGGTGCATGCATAGGCTGCGCCGGTTCCAATTCAAAGACCGGATAAGAACATGCGCAGCTTAAATGCGAGCTGAATAGCCCTTCACTGGTCATCAGTTTACGCCATCCAGCATGTTAAGCTGATCACCATTTGCATATATAAGTAGGACGAAAGCGATGAAAGCGCGCATCCAGTGGGCAGGCGAGGCCATGTTCCTCGGTGAATCCGGCAGCGGTCACGTGGTGGTCATGGACGGCCCGCCGGAAAGTGGTGGGCGCAACCTCGGCGTACGGCCGATGGAAACCGTGCTGATCGGTCTGGGCGGCTGCGCCAGCTACGACGTGGTCAGCATCCTGCGCAAGGCGCGGCAGCCGGTGGAGAGCTGCGAGGCTTTCCTCGAAGCGGATCGTGCCGAGACCGAGCCCAAGGTGTTCACCCGCATCCACCTGAAGTTCGTGGTCAAGGGCCGCGGTCTCAAGGAAGCCCAGGTCAAGCGCGCCATCGAGCTGTCGGCGGAGAAGTACTGCTCGGCCTCCATCATGCTCGGTCGGGCCGGCGTCGAGATCACCCACAGCTACGAACTCGTCGAACTCGCCTGATGCTCTTGCAGGCGACGCTCGTGCAGGCGTCGCCCTCCGCGTCATCCCTTCCCGTCGACATCAATTCATCACCTGAGCCCGGCAGACTCTGGCCCCAGCCGCTGCCGATCTGCATAATGCGCCGCTCTTAAGGGGCAAGCCCCCGACAAGTACAGCCAATCGCCATCGCGAAGAGGTGTTCGCCGCCCTACGCAGCTTGCGCAATCCGCAACTGACGGGCACTCAGGACCGCGGTCAGAGACCGCACGACGGGAGCTTTACCACCGTGAAAAGCAAACTCAGGCTTCATGGTTTCAACAACCTGACCAAGACCTTGAGCTTCAACATCTACGACATCTGCTACGCCGAGACGTCGGAAGATCAACAGGCCTATGTCCAGTACATCGATGAAGAGTACGACGCCGAGCGTCTGACCCAGATTCTGACCGACGTGGTCGATATCATCGGGGCCAACATCCTCAACATCGCCCGCCAGGATTACGATCCCCAGGGTGCCAGCGTGACCATCCTGATCTCCGAGCAACCGGTCGAGCCGACCGAGAGCCAGATCGAGGAATCGCCCGGTCCGCTGCGCGAGACCATTCTCGGCCACTTGGACAAGAGCCACATCACGGTGCACACCTATCCGGAGATCCATCCGGACGACGGTATCGCCACCTTCCGCGTCGACATCGACGTCTCCACCTGTGGCGTGATCTCCCCGCTCAAGGCCCTGAATTACCTGATCCACCAGTTCGACTCGGATATCGTCACCGTGGACTACCGGGTGCGCGGCTTCACCCGTGACATCGAAGGGCGCAAGCACTTCATCGACCACGAGATCAACTCGATCCAGAACTACCTGTCCGAGGACACTCGCGCGGCCTACCAGATGACCGACGTGAACGTGTACCAGGACAACCTGTTCCACACCAAGATGCTGCTCAAGGAATTCGAACTGGACAACTACCTGTTCGGTGATGCTTCCCGCAGCCTCTCGACGGAACAGCGCCAGCAGATCACTCAGCGTCTCAAGCACGAGATGCGCGAGATCTTCTCCGGCCGCAACCTGCCGCGCTGATCGCTCGGCTGTTGCTCAAGGAACCCCGCCACGGCGGGGTTCTTCGTTTCCCGGTTCAGTGATGCTCGTCGCGCACGACCGGTGCGCCACCGGTGACGCTCTTGACCACCCGGCCGATGGTCAGGCCCTGTCCGAGGATGGAGACCAGCACCACGATATAGGTCAGGGCCAGGATCAGATCCCGCTCCGGACCGGCCGGCAGACTCAGCGCCAGGGCTACGGAGACGCCGCCACGCAGGGCACCCCAGGTGAGGATGCGCGCCGTGCCGCGGGTCATGTTGCGCCAGTGCGGGCTGAACAGCACCACCGGTGCCACGCTGATCCAGCGGGCGAAGAGGATCGCCAGGGTCACCAGCAGTGCCGCGCCCAGGTGGGCCCAGCTGAAGGGCAGCACCAGCAGCTCCATGCCGATCAGGGCGAACAGCAGGGCGTTGAGGATCTCATCGATCAACTCCCAGAACCCGTCCAGGTAGCGCCGGGTGAAGTCGTTCATCGCCTTGGTACGGCCCAGGTTGCCGATGATCAGACCCGCGACCACCATGGCGATGGGGCCCGAGACGTGCAGGTGGCTGGCCAGGGTCGAGCCGCCGATCACCAGCGCCAGGGACAGCATTACCTCGATCTGGTGCTGCTCGATGCTCAGCATCAGCCAGTAGCAGATGAAGCCGATCAGCAGGCCGAAGAGGATGCCGCCGCCGGCCTCTTCGAGAAACAGCCAGAGCGCGGCGTTGACCGTAGGCGTCTCGCCCAGCTGGATCACCCCTAGCAGCACCGAATAGACCACCACGGCCACGCCATCGTTGAACAGCGCCTCGCCGACGATGGTGGTCTCCAGGGACTTGGGCGCGCCGGCCGAGCGCAGGATGCCAAGCACGGCGATGGGATCGGTCGGGGAGATCAGGGCACCGAAGATCAGGCAGTAGAGCAGGTCGACGTGCCAGCCCAGCCAGCCGAAGATCAGGTGGCTAAGATAGCCGATCAACACCGTGGAGATGATCACCCCAAGGGTGGCCAGGCCGCCGATGGCCCATTTGTAGTCGCGCAGGTCTTTGAGATTGACGTGCAGGGCGCCGGCGAACAGCAGGAAGCCGAGCATCCAGTTCATCAGCAGGTCGTTGAAGTCGATCTGCCCGAGTAATTCGCCGATGCGGTGCTCGAGGCCGGGAAAGCCGAGCCAGGACAGGCTCTGCAGGCCGACCGAGAAGATCAGCGCGATGACCATGACGCCGATGGTGGGCGGCAGGCCGACGAAGCGGTAGTTGAGGTAGGTGAGCAGCGAGGTGAAGCAGATGAAGGCAGCAGCGAGTTCGAGCATGGGCGTTCCAGATCCATCAGACAGCGAGTCCCGGCGGAGGCAGGGGCTAGGGGTAGGATGGGGTGGAGGCCGCAAAAGTTACATTTTCGATAGCTGCCTAGCCAAGTGTCTGGCGCGACAAGATCAGCAGTCGCCCTGGCCCGCACCTCCAGTGCCGGTGCCAGGGCGACCTCTGAGACGAACGGTCAGGCGCGCTGACGGCTAGAGCGGCGCGGCCATTGCCGGGGTCGTTTCACGCAGCGGCAACGGATGGGGCGCAGCGATACGCGCCTCCAGCGTTGCCACGTAGCTGCGGGCGTCGGCTTCATTGAGAAAGGTGATGGCCTGTTTGTCGAGACAGACCTGCCAGGCACTGGTGGTGGACTTGCGCAGGGGGCGAACCACGATCTTCATACTGGTACCCTCGGGGACAGACGAAAAGTGGAAACCCGATTCTAGAGCGCTTTTGATTGCAGAATGGTGACATTCGTCGGTAAGCGCGCTAGGCGCGCGCCCGCTGCCGTTCGGCATACCAGCCTTCGAACTCTTCCGGCGGCAACGGTGGGCTGAACAGGAAGCCCTGGCATTGCTGGCAACCTAGCTTGCGCAGGATATCCCATTGCTCGGTGGTCTCTACGCCCTCGGCCAGGACGTCCAGATCCAGGCCCTGCCCCAGGGCCACGATGGCCGCGGCGATGGCCTGGCTGCTGTGGGTGCCGCTGTCGCTGCGCAATTCGTGCATGAAGCTCTGGTCGATCTTGAGCTTGTCGAGGGGGAAGCGGCGCAGATAGGCCAGGGAGGAATAGCCGGTGCCGAAGTCGTCCACGGCGATGCGTACGCCCAGCGTCTTGAGGGTAGCCAGGGACAGCAGCGCCTCCTCGACATTGTTCATCAGGGTGCCTTCGGTGATCTCCAGCTCCAGGTGCTCGGCCGGCAGGCGACTGCGCGCCAGGGCGCGGGAGATGGTGCTGGCCAGATCGCGCTTGGCGAACTGCCGGGGCGAGATGTTGATCGCCAGGGTGTCCAGTTCGAGTCCCTGGGCGAGCCAGCTGTGCATCTGCTGGCAGGCGGTCTCGATGATCCAGTCGCCCAGGGGCACGATGAGCCCGGTTTCCTCGGCCAGCGGAATGAATTCGGTGGGCGGGATGAGGCCTAGCTCCGGGTCCTGCCAACGCACCAGGGCTTCCACGCCAATGGTCTGGGCGGTGCTGACGCTCATCAGCGGTTGGTAGTGCAGGACGAAGTCACCGCGCTTGAGCGCGGTGCGCAGCCGCGATTCCAGATTCAACCGCCGCCGCGACTGCTCGGTGAGGGCCTGGGTATAGAAGCGGAAGGTGTCGCGGCCCTGGTCCTTGGCCTGGTGCATGGCCGTGTCGGCATTGCGGATGAGGTCATCGGCGGTCCCGCCATCGTCGGGAAAGAGGCTGATGCCGATGCTGGCATTGAGATAGATGTCGTGCTCGCCGAGGTGGAAGGGCTGCTCCAGCTTGCCGAGCATGGCCTGGGCGATCTGGGCGGCGAATTCGGGCCGGTCTATCCGCTCGATGATGACCAGATACTCATCGCCACCGATGCGCGCCAGGGTGATGTCCTCGCTGAGCAGGGCGCGCAGGCGGGCGGCGAATTCCACCAGCAGTTCGTCACCCAGGGCATGGCCATGGCTTTCGTTGACCGTGCGGAAATGATCGAAGTCGAGGATCAGCACGGCGACCAGGTATTCCTGGGGTTCGGCCAGGGCCAGGGCGTGTTCTAGATGGGTGCGCGCCAGCAGGCGGTTGGGCAGGTCGGTCAGGGGATCGTGGTGCGCCAGATGACTCAGGCGCGCCTCGCTCTCTCGCAGGCGGGTGGTATCGCTGACGGTAACCGTGTACTGCCGGGTCTCCCGGGGGTAGAGGGTGTCGATGGCGGTCCAGGCCGGAAAGGTACTGCCGTCGAGTCGTGGCCAGAGCAGCTCGCCTTCCCAGCGGCCCTCGCGGCGCACCGTGCGCCAGAGTTCGCGGTAGAAGCGCTGGTCCTGGCGCCCACCGCCGGGAAGTCCCAGGCGCTGGCCGAGCAGGGTGCCTTCCTGGGCGCCCAGCAGCCGGGCGAAGGCCGGGTTCACCGCCAGGATCCAGCGGCGCTCGTCGAGCAGCAACAGGCCGTCGCGACTGTTCTGGAACATCGCCGCGGCCTGGCGCAGGCTCTCTTCCTGCTGTTTGCGCAGGGTGATGTCCTGGGCGGTGCTGATGAAGTATTGCGGCACGCCCTGATCGTCGCGGATCAGGCGCGTGGTGACGTTGGTCCATACCGGCTGGCCATTGCGATGCAGATAGCGTTTTTCCAGGGTGTAGCGGTCCTGGCCGGTGTCCACCAGCTGCTTGCGCAGCGCGGCGCCCAGCGCGCGCTCGTCCGGATGGGTCACCGACGCGGTGTCCTTCTGCAGCAACTCCGGTTGCGAGTAGCCGAGCATCTGGCAGAAGTGGTGATTGACGCTCAACCAGCGACCTTCCAGGTCACTGAGCATGATGCCGGTGTAGGCCTGTTCGAAGATGCCGCGATAGCGCGCCTCGCTGGCACGTTGCGCCTGGACGACACGCTGCTGCCGGATGGCCAGCACCGCCAGACGGGTGAATTCGGTGATCAGCGCCTGGGTTTCCGCTTCGGGCAGCCGCGCCTCACCGTAGTAGATGCCCAGGGCGCCCACGGCACGTTGCTGCTCGTCCTGCAGCGGCAGGGCCCAGGCGCCGCGAATGCCCGCCGCCTGGGCCGCCGGCAACAGCGGCTGCCAGGCCGGGTCCAGTGCGACATCGATGGTGAACACCGGCGCATTGCCCGTGACGGCGCTGCAGCAGCCCTGGTCGTGACGGCTGCGAGGCATGCTTTCCAGCGCCGCCTGGAAGGCCGGTGGCAGGCTGGGCGCCGCGGCGATCCGCAGATGCTCGCCCTGGTCGTCCAGCAACAGGGCGACGCGCATTTCCGGATAGATCTGCTCCAGCCGCAGGGCGATGCCCTGCTGGATCTCCGCCAGCGGCAGGCCGGTGAGCAGGTCGTCGAGAACGTCGCTACGGGCCTGTTGCAGCAGTTGTGCCTGGTAGTCGTGATGGATATCGGTCAGGGTGCCCTGGATCTCGCCATCGAGGCCGGCGCGCAGCTCCATCTGCATCCAGCGATGACTCTCCACCGACAGCCGCAACCGCACCACGCCATTCCAATGCAGGCGCTGGCCCGCCGCGAAATCCGCCACCAGCTGGCGCAGGCGGGCGCCGTCCTGGGGATGGAAGGCCTGATCCAGGGGATGGTTGAGTTGCTGGGCGGCGGGCTGGCCGGTGAGGCCTTCCCAGGCGGGGTTGAGAAATTGCCAGCGACCGCGGTGATCGCTGGCGAAGATCACCAGCGGCAGGTGCTGGACCAGTTCGCGATAGCGCCGCTGGCTGTCGTGCAGGGCCTGTTCGGCTAGCTTGTGGCTGGTGATGTCGACCAGGGCACCACGGGTGATGCCGGCTTCGTCGAAATCGCTCTGCCAATTGAGCCAGCGCCAACTGCCTTCGCCATCGTCGAAATGCGCCGAGAAATTTAGCGGGCCCTGCATGTGCTGCAGGCGTTCCAGCATGCTGTGCACATGGTCGCGGTCATCGGCACGGGCGCAGGCGGCAATGGTGGCGAAATCCAGCGGATCGCTGCCCTTGGGCTGGCGCAGCATCACCAGGGTGCGTTCGGAACACAGCAGGCGGCCATCGTCCAGCAACTGCCAGTCACCGGTATTGGTCAGCCGCTGGACGAAATCCTGGGTGGCGCGCTGGCTCTGCAGCTCTTCAATGAAGCCTTCGCGATTGCGGGCTTCGCGCCGCAGCAAGCCATAGAGCACCAGCGATAGCAGGCTCATGAAGGCCAGGCCCTTCAGGGTGTGCCACAGATGGACACTGTCCTGATCGCTGAGCAGCAGATACAACAGCCCATCGGTGCCGATCACCCAGAGGGCGCTCAGCAACAGATAAATCAGGGCAATGCGCGCAGGGGAGAGAGGCCGCATCCCGGATCCTCGAGGCCCGATCGTAGGTGTCGGGTTCAATTCAGCATTGACCGGATAAAGGTGTGGCAGTTCTGGTTTGGCCACCTCGACGTCCGCCTTTCGATGTCCACCCTCGTCCCAGAGCGCACGGGAGGTTCCTGCCCCAGACATCGGTGCCAGAGTCGTCTGACCTCGTGCAATTTACCAGACCTTTTTACGCATTACTTGCATTTTGCCCGCCTGTTATTTTTGGAGGATTGACTTAAGTCATTGATTTTCAACGTCTTTAATCGGCTTTGGAATTCGGCGCAGCCGTTGCGCTCTACATAGGAGTCGCTGCTGCCAGGACCTGGGCGCAGTACAACCAAGGAAAACAGGAGTCATCTCATGAAAAAGACTTTCGGTACTTTTGCCCTCGCTGCCGTTACCGCTTCCGTACTGAGCCTGCCGCTGGCCGGCGGTGCCTTTGCTGCCACCAGCCAGAACATGACCCTGGCCGCCAACAACACCATGGACAAGACCGAAGAAGCCGCGTCCGACACCTGGATCACCAGCAAGGTCAAAGCTTCCTTCCTGGCCGACGAACACATCAAGGGCACCTCGATCAAGGTCGAGACCAACAAGGGCGTCGTGTCCCTGTCCGGCACCGTGGCGACCGAAGCCCAGCGCGACCTGGCGATCAAGGAAGCCAAGGCCATCAAGGGCGTCAAGGCCGTATCTGCTGATGCGCTGAAAGCCGCTCAGTAAGAACGCCTGGTAACACCCGGCACGATGGCAGCGCCGCTGCCATCACCCTTGCCCTTCACCCCGGAGAATTGCCATGACCAGCACGACCGAAACCCTCAACGATCTGATCGAGATCGCCCGTGACGGCAAGAATTTCTACGAGCATGCCCTCACCGAAGTGAAGAACCCCGAATTGAAGGCCCTGTTCACCGAGATCGCCCAGAGCAAGGCCGAGATCATCAGCGCCCTGAGCAGCCAGGTATCGGCCGCTGGTGAAAAGCCCGCCGAGCAAGGCACCTTTGCCGGCAGCTTCCGCAAGTACTACACCGACGTCAAAACCTCCTTTGCCAGCAAGGAAAAGGAAGAAGTCACCTACGTCAGCGAACTGGAAGAGCAGGAAGACCGCCTGCTGCACGCGCTGGAGCGCGCCGTCAACGAACACGCCACGCCGGATGCCCAGGCCAACCTGCGCAGCCAGCTGGAAAAGGCCCGTGCGACCCACGATCGCATGCGTGACCTGAAGCACCGCATGCAAGCCGCCCACTAAGGTTGCCTGCAGAAAAAAGCCCCGCCTAGGCGGGGCTTTTCTTTGGGCTACAGCTAGCCCTGCGGGGTGCGATTGAGCCGGGCATCGATCAGGCTGTCGACCACCGAAGGATCGGCCAGGGTCGAGGTATCCCCCAGGCTGTCCAGCTCGTCGCAGGCGATCTTGCGCAGGATGCGTCTCATGATCTTGCCGGAGCGGGTCTTGGGCAGGGCGGGTGCCCATTGCAGGAATTCCGGCTTGGCGAAGCCGCCGATCTCCTCGGCCACCTGTTGGCGCAGGCGGGCCTTGAGTTCGTCGCTTGGGGTCACCCCGCCCTTGGTAGTGACGAAGGCATAGACCGCCTGGCCCTTGACCTCGTGCGGGCAACCCACCACGGCGGCTTCGGCCACGTCCGCATGTTCGGTGAGCACGCTTTCCACTTCGGCGGTACCGATGCGGTGGCCGGAGACGTTGAGCACGTCATCCACCCGCCCGGTGATCCAGTAGTAGCCGTCTTCGTCCCGGCGGGCGCCGTCGCCGGTGAAGTAGTAACCTGGATAGGCACTGAAGTAGGTGTCGATCAGTCGCTGGTGGTCGCCATAGACGGTACGGATCTGGCTCGGCCAGCTGGCCTTGATGGCCAGCACGCCGCTGCCAGGGCCGTCGATTTCCTTGCCCTGCTCGTCCAGCAGCACCGGCTGGACGCCAAAGAAGGGCAGGGTGGCCGAGCCCGGCTTCAATGCCAGGGCGCCGGGGGGCGGGGCGATGAGGATGCTGCCGGTCTCGGTCTGCCACCAGGTGTCGACGATGGGGCAGCGACCCTCGCCCACTACCCGGTGATACCACTCCCAGGCCTCGGGATTGATCGGCTCGCCTACGCTGCCGAGCAATTGCAGGCTCTGCCGCGAGGTGCGCTGTACCGGCTCGTCGCCTTCACGCATCAGGGCGCGCAGGGCGGTGGGAGCGGTATAGAAGATATTGACCTGATGCTTGTCCACCACCTGCCACAGGCGACTGGCGTCGGGATAGCTCGGCACGCCTTCGAACATCAGGGTGGTGGCGCCATTGGCCAGGGGGCCATAGACGATGTAGCTGTGGCCGGTGACCCAGCCGACATCCGCGGTGCACCAGAAGACCTGTCCCTCGTGGTAGTCGAACAGGTACTTGAAGCTCAGGGTGGCGCCCAGCAGATAGCCGCCGGTGGTGTGCAGCACGCCCTTGGGCTTGCCGGTGGAACCCGAGGTGTAGAGGATGAACAGCGGATCCTCGGCATCCATGGGCTCTGCCGGGCAGTCGGCCGCGGCCGCGGCCACGGCCTGGGCATAAGGCAGATCACGGCCCTCCTGGCGCGCCACGGCGGCGCCGGTCCGCTCGACCAAGACCACGGTGTGGACGTCCGGGCATTTGGCCAGGGCCTTGTCGACATTGGCCTTGAGCGGCACACGCTTGCCGCCACGTACGCCCTCGTCGGCGGTGATCACCACCCGGCAGTCGGAATCGAGGATGCGGTCGCGCAACGCCTCGGGCGAAAACCCGCCGAACACCACCGAATGCACCGCGCCGATGCGGGCGCAGGCCAGCATCGCATAGGCGGCCTCGGGAATCATCGGCAGATAGAGGCAGACGCGGTCGCCCTTCTTGACCCCGCGCTCCTTGAGCACATTGGCCAGGCGACAGACGTGCTCGTGCAACTGGCGATAGCTGATGGCCTGGCTGTCGGCGGGATCGTCGCCTTCCCAGAGGATGGCGGTCTGCTCGGCCCGGCCACCGAGGTGGCGATCGATGCAGTTGTAGGCGACGTTGAGCTGGCCGCCGCTGAACCAGCGGGTCTGGCCCTGGCGCATGTCGCCGCTATGGACTTCGTCCCAGGTGCGCGACCAGTCGAGTAAAGCGCTGGCCTGTTCGCTCCAGAAGCGTTCCGGCTGTTCCACCGAGCGCTGGTAGAGCTCGCGATAACGGGCTTCGTCGAGGTGGGTGCGGGCACTCAGGCTCTCGGGCACGGGATAGCGGTGGCTCATGGCCGGCTCCTTCTTGGTGTTGTTGTGCTCCTAGTTTAGGCCGCGGATGGCCTGTTGGGGTTCAGCGAGGCGATAAAACGAAAAAGCGCCGCAGAGCGGCGCCTTTCGGAACGGACCGAGATCGATCAGCCGCGGTGACGACCGCGGAAGTAATCGATCAGGCCCTGAGTCGAACCATCGTCGGCCTTGCCTTCGCTGCGGCCGATGATGTGCTGATAGACATCTTTGCCCAGCTCCTTGCCCAGCTCGACGCCCCACTGGTCGAAGCAGTTGATGCCCCAGATGACGCTCTGCACGAACACCTTGTGCTCGTACAGGGCCACCAGCGCACCCAGGCGTCGGGGCGAGATGCGTTCCAGCACCAGGGTGTTGCTCGGACGGTTGCCCGGGATCACCTTGTGCGGCGCCAGCTTGGCGATCTCGGCCTCGCCCAGGCCTTTCTCACGCAGCTCGGCCTCGGCTTCCTCGCGGGTCTTGCCCAGCATCAGCGCCTGGCTCTGCGACAGGCAGTTGGCATAGAGCCATTGCTGGTGATCGGCCACCGGATTGTGGCTCACCACCGGCACGATGAAGTCACCGGGGATCAGCTGGGTGCCCTGGTGCAGGAGCTGGTGGTAGGCATGCTGACCGTTGCAGCCGACGCCGCCCCAGATCACCGGACCAGTTTCCATGCTCACCGGCGAGCCGTCCTGACGCACGCTCTTGCCGTTGGACTCCATGTCCAGCTGCTGCAGGTGCTTCACGAAGTTACGCAGGTGGTGGTCGTAGGGCAGGATGGCGTGACTGGTCGCGCCCCAGAAGTTGCCGTACCAGACCCCGAGCAGGCCCAGCAGCACCGGCATGTTCTCTTCGAAGGGGGCGCTGGTGAAATGCTGGTCCATGGCATAGGCACCGGCCAGCAGGTCCTTGAAGTTGGACATGCCGATGGCCAGGGCGATGGGCAGGCCGATGGCCGACCACAGCGAGTAGCGCCCGCCGACCCAATCCCACATGGGGAAGATGTTCTCTTCGGCGATGCCGAATTCCACCGCCATCTTGACGTTGCTGGAGACGGCGATGAAGTGCTTGTGCAGCTCCGGCTCCGGGCAGCCCTGGGCCAGGCACCAGGCGCGGGCGGCCTGGGCGTTCTTCAGGGTCTCCAGGGTGCCGAAGGACTTGGAGGAGACGATGAACAGGGTGGTGTCGGCGGCGAGCTTGGAAGTCACCTCGCGGAATTCGCTGCCGTCGATGTTGGCCAGGTAGTGGCAACGCACGCCGCGCTGGGTGAAGGGCACCAGCGCCTCGGACACCAGCTGCGGACCGAGGAAGGAACCACCGATGCCGATGTTGACCACATCGGTGATCGGCTTCTCGGTGTAGCCGCGCCAGAGGCCGTTGTGGATGCGGGTGACCAGCGCGGTCATCTGGTTCAGGACCCGGTGCACCTCGGGCATGATGTCCTGGCCATCGATCTGCACACTGTCGCCCACCGGGCGGCGCAGCGCGGTATGCAGGGCGGGACGGTGCTCGGACGAGTTGACGTAGGCACCGTCGAACAGGGTGCGGATGGCGCCTTCCAGACCCGCTTCGCGAGCCAGGTTCACCAGCAGCTCACGGGTCTGCTCGGTGATGAGGTTCTTGGAGTAGTCGAGGAACAGACCACTGCTGCTCAGGGAGAACTGCGAGAAGCGCTGCGGATCGGCGGCGAAGGCGTCGCGCATGCGGAAATTCTGCATGGCCTTGCGGTGGTCCTGCAGGGCCTTCCAGGAGGCGAGCTGGGTCACGTCGAGGGGGTGTTGATAGTACTCCATGGCTAGGCTTTTCCTTGGTGGCTCTTGTTTGCTGTTGTGCCCCACAAGCCGCTGGCTTGCAAGGGAAAGTCGGCGACCGCGCGACGCCTGACGTGGCGTCGCGCTTCGAGCATGAAAAAGCCCGGTATGTTCCGGGCTTCCAGGATTCAGGCGGGTTTGGGTGAGCTAACCTTCGGTTGCATCACACTCCGGGCCTGCGGCGAAAGCTCAGGTTGTCGATCAGGCGGGTCTGGCCCAGATAGGCCGCCACCAGCAGCACCAGCGCGGTGGTGGCCGGCCCGGCCGGTTGCAGGCTCAACTGCTCGCGTAGTTCCAGGTAGTCGACTCTAAGCCCCTGGGCTTGCAATTCGGCGACACCGGACGCCAGGGTCGGCTCGACCGCTGCGCCGGCGGCTAGCTGATCGGCGAGCCGCCTGAGCAGGCTGTACAGGCAGGGCGCGCTGGCACGCTGGCCGTCATCGAGATAGCCATTGCGCGAGGACAGCGCCAGGCCGTCGGTGGCCCGCACCGTGGGTTGGGCGACGATCTCGATGGGCATGTCCAGGTCCTGGACCAGCTTGCGGATCACTGCCAGCTGCTGATAGTCCTTTTCGCCAAACACCGCCACGTCCGGTTGCGCCATCTGGAACAACTTGGTGACCACCGTCGCCACGCCTTCGAAATGGCCGGGCCGACGGGCACCGCAAAGACCTTCGGACACCTCGGGGACGTTCACCCGGGTCAGGCCGTCCATACCCTTGGGATACATCTCGGCCACCGCCGGTGCGAACAGCAGATCGCAGTGGGCCTCGTTCAGCTGGCGGCTGTCTTCCGCCAGGGTGCGCGGATAGGTCGCCAGATCCTCGCTGGGGCCGAATTGCAGCGGATTGACGAAGATGCTCGTCACCACGAAGTCGGCGTGGCGGCGCGCGGTCTCCACTAGGGCGATATGACCGGCGTGCAGATTGCCCATGGTGGGCACCAGGCCGATGCGCAGGCCCTGGCGGCGCGCGGCGGCAACGGCGGCGCGTAGTTCGCGGACGCTATGGACCGTCTTCATGCGGAAAATCCGTGTTCGGGAGCGGGAAAGCTGCCGTCCTTGACGGCGGCGACGTAGGCCGCCAGGGCAGCCTGGATGCTGTCCTGACCGGCCATGAAATTGCGCACGAATTTCGGCGTGCGCCCGCGCAGGGCTAGGCCGAGCATGTCGTGCAGCACCAGCACCTGGCCATCGGTGGCGGCACCGGCGCCGATGCCGATCACCGGCACCCGGGCGGCGCGGGTGATTTCCTCGGCCAGCGCCGAGGGTACGCATTCCAGCAGCAGCATGGCCGCGCCGGCTTCCTCCAACTCGCGCGCCGCCTCGCGCAGCTGCTGCGCCCGGACTGGATCGCGGCCCTGCACCTTGAAGCCGCCGAAGACATTGACCGATTGGGGCGTCAGGCCCAGGTGGGCGCAGACCGGTACGCCATTGGCGGCCAGCCGACGAATCGGCTCGGCCAACCAGGCGTCGCCCTCGAGCTTGACCATCTGCGCGCCCGCCTGCATCAGGCGGCCAGCGCTGGTCAGGGTCTGCTCCAGGGTGGCATAGGTCATGAACGACAGGTCTGCGACGATGAAGGCACCGGCTTGGCCGCGTTTGACGCAGGCGGTGTGGTAGACCATGTCGTCGAGGGTCACCGGCAGGGTGCTGTCGTGACCCTGCAGCACCATGCCGAGGGAATCGCCGATGAGCAGCATCTCGACGCCGGCCTGACTGGCGGCCTGGGCGAAGGTGGCATCGTAGGCGGTCAGCATGGCGATCTTTTCGCCACGCTGCTTGAGCCCCTGAAGGGTCGTGAGGCTGATATCAGGCATGCAAGAGGTCCTCGTGGGACGGCGCTATGGTTATTGTCTGGCGCCGCGGGCGCGGGTTGGCCGCGCGCAAACGGCTGCTATAGTCCCGGCGCATCCGACACAAGTCAATGTTCGGTGTTACGGCAGTGTTACCGCGCAGGTGACGACGGTACCAGTCGTTCCAGACCCTCGAAAGGACAGGCGGACAACAGGTCCGGCAGCCGGCGGCCATCGGGCAGGTGCAGCTCGGGGGCCAGGTCGGCCAGGGGATAGAGCACGAAGGCGCGCGCCTGCAGGTGGTAGTGCGGTACCTGCAGGCGCGGCTCGTCGATCAGCCGCTCACCGAACAGCAGGATGTCGATGTCCAGGGTGCGCGGACCCCAGCGCTCGTCCTTGCGCACGCGCCCCTGCTGCTGCTCGATGGCCTGGGTGGCGTCGAGCAGCGCCAGGGGGGCGAGGGCGGTGTCCAGCGCGGCGACGGCATTGACGTAGCGGGGCTGGTCGGGCGGCCCCAGGGGATCGCTGGCATAGAAGGCGGAGACCGCCACCAGCTGGCTGTCAGGCAGCTGGGCCAGGGCCTCCAGGGCGGCGTCCAGCTGCCGCCGCGGCTCAGCCAGGTTGCTGCCCAGGCCGAGATAGACCCTTTCCATCATTCGTCGCCGGACGTGGGCGCATCCGAGGTGCGCCGCTTGCGATTGCTGCCGCCACGGCGCCGCCGCTTGGCCGGCGCACCGTCTTCCCGGCTGAGGTTCTTGATCATCTCGCGTCGCTGGCTGTCACCGACCTCCTGGTAGCGCGTCCACCACTCGCCCAGGCCGCCGGTTTCCTCGCCGGCGCTCTCGCGCAGCAGCAGGAAGTCGTAGCCGGCGCGGAAGCGCGGATTTTCCAGCAGTTGATCGGCGCGCTTGCCCTGACGGCGCGGCAGGCGCTCCTGCATGTCCCAGATCTCGCGCATGGGCATGGTGAAACGCTTGGGGACGGCGGTGCGCTGGCACTGCTGCTGGGTCAGGTCGTGGGCGGCTTCCTGCATGGCCGGAATGGGCGGCAGGCCGCGATCCTGGTGATAGCGGACGCGCTCGGGCAAGGCCGGCCAGAGCAGGGCGGCGAACAGGAAGGCCGGGGTGACCGGCTTGCCTTCGCGGATACGGGTGTCGGTGTTGGCCAGAGCCTGGCGGATCAGACTGCCGGCGTACTCCGGGTCGCGCTCCAGGGCCTCGCCACTGGCCGGGAACAAGGGGGCGAACAGGCCGTACTGGCAGAGCAACTCGAAGGTGCGCTCCGCCTTGCCGCCCAGGAGCAGCTTGATGATCTCGTCGTACAGCCGCGGCGCGGGTATGTCGCGCAGCAACGGCGCCAGGCGGCTGATGGGTTCGGCGGTGGCGGTCTCGATCTCGAAATCCAGCTTGGCGGCGAACCGCACGGCGCGCAGCATCCGCACCGGATCTTCCAGGTAGCGCTGCTCCGGGTCGCCGATCAGGCGGATCTGCCGCAGGCGGATGTCCTGGGTGCCATTGGCGTAGTCGAGAATGCGTTCGCCGCTGGCATCGTAGTAGAGCGCGTTGATGGTGAAGTCGCGCCGCTGGGCATCCTGTTCCTGGTTGCCATAGATGTTGTCGCGCAGGATCCGGCCGCTTTCATGGCGCGATCCCTGGGCTTCGTCTTCGGCATCCCCGGTGGGGTGATTGGCGCGGAAGGTCGCCACCTCGATGATCTCACGACCGAAATGCACATGGACCAGCTTGAAGCGCCGGCCGATGACCCGCGCATTGCGGAATTCGGCCCGCACCTGCTCGGGCGTGGCACTGGTGGCGACATCGAAGTCCTTGGGCTCGAAACCCAGCAACAGGTCCCGGACGCAACCGCCCACCAGGTAGGCCTGATAACCCGCCTTTTCCAGCCGGTCGACCACGCTCAAGGCGTAACGACTGATCCGCTCTCGTTCCAGAGCATGCTGACTGCGGGGCAATTCGATGGGCAAGGCAGGCGCGGGCGGAGTACGCCGCAGGGGCGAGCGCAGAGTCTGGATCAGCTTCTTCAGCATGCGAGTTTCTGTTCGGAGAGACGGCTATACGCAATCTGGCCCATAGCAGGAACCGTTGCGCAATAGATAAGGAGGGGATCTTGAACGAGGGAGGGGAGGCTGTCAAAGGCACTGGGGGAGCCGAAGCTCCCCCCCAAAGTGGTACGTGCTTTGTTTTTATTGTCTATCCAGACCTCTTGTTTTTCTTGTGTGGTCTGTCCCGTGCGGATACCGGCCGCCGGAAAGGCTCTGAAGTCTAGAGCCAAGAGCAAACGGATTACTTTGGAAGCTGATGCCGTCAGGATCATTCCTGCTCTGCCTGGTACGGGTGCTGCCTCGGGGCAGTTTTGTTGTTCTCTGGCCTGACATCGCGCGGACCATCCCGCTAGACGACTCTTCTCCAAAATGATCAGTTAGCTACGCCTCCGCCTGCTTGTTCTTGTTGTGCTGGAGTCGCTACGTCTTGTTTTTATTATGGAGGGGGTACGTTGTTATTGTTCTTGTACGAGAACATAAAGCAGATGCCGTGCCAGTTTTGAAAAATGCATTTAAATCAGTGACTTGCGAAAAATGTAGCCTGTTTGCTTGGAGGCTACAGGCAAATTTTCGTTACCTCTGAACCCGCCGCCTGTTACGGCGGTAACACATTGCAAAGGATGAGGAGGCGGAGGGAGAGGGTGTTACCGCGGGACGTATCGGCTGTCACGTCCCGGCGCGGATCAGCTGGCGTCGCTGCTGGCACTGGCCTTGCGGCGCGGGATGCCCAGGCGCTGACGACGTTCCCACAGGCACTTGCGGCTGACGCCCAGCTTGCGGGCCAGCTCGGTCTCGGTCATGTGGTCCTGGTGTTCGAGCACGAAGTGCTGGAAGTAGTCCTCCAGCGACAGGTCCTCGGTGGGCTCGTGGGCGCCATTGCCGTTACCCAGGCCCGTGCTGGGCAGCGGATCCAGGTAGCTGTCGGCCAGCTCCAGCTCGCCGAGCTCGACGTCGATGCCCAGCTGATCGGCATTGATCTCCTGGCCTTCGCTGAGGATCACCGAGCGCTCGATGGCGTTCTCCAGCTCACGCACGTTGCCCGGCCAGCTGTAATGGCGGATGGCCGCCTCGGCTTCGGCGCCGAACTTGAGCCCCGGGCGACTCATGCGCGCCGATTGCCGCGCGAGGAACACCCGGGCGATCTCCATGACGTCGCCGCCGCGCTCGCGCAGGGCGGGCAGGCGCAGGGAGATGACGTTGAGGCGATAGAAGAGGTCTTCGCGGAACTGGCCGATCTTGGCCAGGCCCTTGAGATCCCGGTGGGTCGCGGCGATCAGGCGCACATCGACCTTTTGCGACTGCACCGAACCGACCCGGCGGATCTCGCCTTCCTGCAGCACGCGCAAGAGACGTGCCTGGGCTTCCAGCGGCAATTCACCGATCTCGTCGAGAAACAGGGTGCCGCCGTCGGCAGCCTCCACCAGGCCGGTGCGGCTGGCGCTGGCGCCGGTGAAGGCGCCCTTCTCGTGGCCGAAGAGTTCGGATTCGATCAGGGTTTCGGGAATGGCCGCGCAGTTGACCGAGATCAGCGGCGCCTTGGCCCGGCGCGACAGGTTGTGCAGCGCGCGCGCCACCAGTTCCTTGCCGGTGCCCGATTCGCCCTGGATGAGCACGGTGGAGTCGGTGGGGGCGACCTTGCGGATCTTGCCGAAGAGGTCCTGCATCGGCGCGCAGTTGCCGATGATGCCGATCTCGCCGGTGGCTGGCGGCAGTGTGACGCTTTCCTCGGCGGCTACCGGCGGGCGCTGCTCGCGCTCCACCAGGATGCGCGCCACGGCCTGCAGCATCTCGTCGTGATCGAAGGGCTTGGCGATGTAGTCCACCGCGCCCTGCTTCATGGAATCGACCGCCGATCTCAGGCTGGCGTAGCTGGTCATGATCAGCACCGGCTTGCCCTTGGCGAGATCGATCATCTCGGTGCCGGGGGCGCCGGGCAGGCGCAGATCGCTGATGACGAGATCGAAGCTGGGGACGTCGTAGAGATCCTGGGCTTCCTGGACGGAGCCGGCTTCGCTGACGCGGAACTGGTTGCGCTCGAGCAGGCGGCGCAGCGCCGAACGGATGATCTTCTCGTCTTCGACAATCAGGATATGGGCCATCAAGTGCGCTCTCTTACGGGAAGGCAAGACGACCCACGCCAGGCAGCGTGTCTTGTCGCGGTCGTCTGGACTTCCGAATGCTTTAGCAGATCCATCCAGCAGGCGGATGGGTCCGTCACGGCGCCTCCGGCAACCCGAGATAGCGCGGCAGCAGTACCCGAATGCGGGTGCCCTGGCCGGTCACGGGGTCGGTAGGACTATCGATCATTATCTGACCATAATGCTCTTCTACGATGGAATAGACCAGCGCCAAGCCAAGCCCCGTCCCCTTGCCCGGATCCTTGGTGGTGAAGAAGGGTTCGAACAGGCGACTGACGATGGCCTTGGGGATGCCGCTGCCCTCGTCCTCGACGCTCAGGGTCACCGTCTGGCCATGGGCCTCGCTGCGCACCCGGATCGGCGCGCCGGCCGGAGAGGCATCCCGGGCGTTGGATAGCAGGTTGATCATGACCTGCACCAGGCGCTGGGGATCGCCTTGCACATAGTGCTCGGGGTCGCAGAGGTTGAAGAAGTCGACGTCCACGCTCTGGCGGTTGAGCGAGAGCAGGGCGATGGCTTCCTGGGCCGCCTCGGCTACACACACCGGTTCATGGGCCTGCTGGCGGCCACCGGCATGGGCGAAGCTCATCAGCGACTGGACGATGCGGGTGATGCGGCGGGTCTGCTCGATGATCTGGCTGCTGATCTCGTCGATCTCTTCGTCCGCTTCGCGTTCCTCGCGCAGATTCTGCGCCAGGCAGGCGATGCCGGTGACCGGGTTGCCGATCTCGTGGGCCACGCCGGCGGCCAGGCGGCCGATGGAGGCCAGGCGCTCGGAGTGGATCAGGCGGTCTTCCAGCAACTGGGTCTCGCTGATGTCTTCCACCACCAGCACGGTGCCGTTGCTGCCCACCGCCAGGGGTTCGTCGATGGTCGCCTTGTGCAGGTTGAGCCAGCGCTGCTCGTGTTCCTGGGGCAGTCGCTGTTTGTAGAGGTGCTGCTGCGCCGGCTCGGCGAGAAAGCGTTCGAACAGGTTCTGCCAGGGATCGGGCAGGGCGCTCAGGCGCGAGCCCACCACCCGGGCGCCGTCGATGCCGGTGAGGTCTTCCATGGCGCGGTTCCACATGAGAATTTCGCGGTCCCGGGCCAGGGAGCAGACGCCCATGGGCAGTTCCTGCAGGGTCTGGCGGTGATAGCGGCGCAGGGCGTCCAGCTCGGCGGCGAGACCGGTCAGGCGCGACTGGTAGTCTTCCAGGCGGTTCTCGATGAAGTGGATGTCTTCGGTGGCATAGGCCTCGCTTTCCGCCTTGAACGGCAGAAAGGTCTCGACGATGTCCTGGGCGACCCGCGGGCCCATCAGGCCGGACAGGTTGGCCTCGATGCGATCGCGCAGGCGGCGCAGGGCATAGGGGCGGCGCTCGTCGTAGGGCAGCAGCAGATCGGCCAGGGCGCGCTCGACTTCCTTCTGCGCGGTCTTGGCACCGAGCGGCTTGGCCAGCTGGGCGGCGAAGTCCTGGGGCGAGCCGGCCGCCAGTTCGCGGCGTTGCGGGCGGCGGACGTTGTCCACCGCGCAGGCCTCGGCGGCGCTCTTCTCTTCTTCGCTGGCTTCGGTGAACAGCGAGACCAGGGCGAACACCAGCACGTTGACGGTCAGCGAGGCCACGGCGGCGAGGTGCCAGTTGCTGGCGCTGATGCGATAGCTGAAGACGCCGATGTGCAGCGGATTGATGTCGGCCACCAGCGGCATGAGCATGCTCAGGAACCACAGGCCCAGGCCGCACAGCAGGCCGGCGATGAAGCCCTTGCGATTGGCCGTCTGCCAGTAGAGTACCGAGAGCGCGCCGGGCAGGAACTGCACGGTGGCGACAAAGGAGACGATGCCCAGGCTGGAGAGGTCGCCATGGCCCTGCAGCAGACGATAAAAGCCATAGCTGCCAAGGATGATGGCGGCGATCAGCATGCGCCGGGTCATGCGCAGCCAGCGATAGATGTTGCCGTCGGTGGGTGGCTGGTAGAGCGGCAGCACGATGTGGTTGAGCAGCATGCCCGACAGCGCCATGGTCACCACGATGATCAGGCCGCTGGCCGCCGACAGCCCGCCGACGAAGGCCACCAGCGCCAGCAGCGGATTGTCCAGCGCCAGACCCACGCCGAGGGTGAAGTACTCCGGCGGCGTCGGCGAACCCAGCGCCAGGCCACCCCAGAGAATCGGCGGCACCGCCAGGCTGATCAGCAGCAGGAACAGCGGCAGCCCCCAGCTGGCGCTGACCAGCGCCTGGGGACTGAGATTTTCGGTGAAGGCCATGTGGTACATGTGCGGGGTGACGATGGCCGCGGCGAAGAACACCAGCAGCAGGATCCGCCAGGGGCCTTCCTGCAGCGGGGTGTGCAGGGTGGAGAGGGCGCTCTGGTTCTGCTGCAGCCAGGTCTCCAGGCCGTTGGGCCCACCGAACACGGTATAGAGGGTGACGCCACCGACGATGCCCAGGGCCAGCAGCTTGACCAGGGATTCGAAGGCGATGGCCACCACCAGGCCTTCGTGGCGCTCCTTGGAGTTGATCTGGCGTGCGCCGAAGAGCATGGCGAACAGGGTGATCAGCAGGCAGAAGCCCAGCGCCGGGGCGTCCTGGGCGCGGGCCTGCACCAGGATGCCGGTACTGGTGGCCACCGCCTGGATCTGCAGCGCCAGGAGCGGCAGCACGGCGATCAGCATACCCAGGCTGGTCAGGGCGCCGGCCCAGGTGCTGCGGAAGCGGAAGGCGAAGAGATCGGCCAGGGACGCCAACTGATAGGCGCGGGTCAGCCGCAGGATGGGATAGAGCAATACCGGCGCCAGCAGAAAGGCGCCGCACAGCCCCAGGTAGTAGGCGAGAAAGCCGTAGCCGTAGTCGTAGGCCAGGCCCACGGTGCCGTAGAAGGCCCAGGCGCTGGCATAGACGCCCAGCGACAGGGTGTAGATCAGCGGATGCCGCACCAGCCGGCGCGGCACCCAGCCCTTCTCGGTCATCCAGGCGACACCGAAGAAGATCAGCAGGTAGCCGGCGCTGATCAGGACCAGTTGGGACAGACTAAAGCTCGTCGGCATCGCGCTGGCTCTGCAGGATGAAGGTCACCACGATGAGGATGAGCCACAGCAGGTAGGGGCGATACCAGGCGCCGCTGGGAGCGATCCACCAATCCATGATGGCGGGGGAGAACAGATAGATGCCTACCACGAGGAGCAGGACCAGCCGGTAGATGTACATGCGCGGTTCCCGAACGGCGATGGCGCCATGGTAAAGCAAAAGCGCTATACCCCGGAGCGCCACGGTTCTACCGTTAAGGCCTCTTTATCCACTGGAGATCGACGATGACCAAGCCCCGCCTCGCCGCCGTGCTGGAAACCGCGCTCTATGCCGCCGATCTGCCCAGCGCCCGGCGCTTCTACGAGGAGGTGCTGGGACTGGCCCCGATGTTCGCCGATGAACGCCTGGCCGCCTATGCGGTGGGCGCCAGCGTGCTGTTGCTGTTCCAACGGGGCACTACCGAGCAGCCGGTCCGGCTGCCGGGCGGCTGTATTCCGTCCCATGGCGCCCAGGGCTGCCAGCACCTGGCCCTGGCGATCGCGGCGGACGAGCTGGAGCCCTGGATCGCGCACCTGGCGGCGTCCGGGGTACCCATCGAAGCGCGCACCCAGTGGCCACGTGGCGCGATCAGCCTGTACTTCCGCGATCCGGACGGGCATCTGCTGGAGCTGGCCACGCCTGGACTTTGGCCCAACTACTAGGCGGGCAGCTGGGCTTCGGCCAGGTGCGGAACCCGCGGAATCAGCGCGGCATCCCAGTGGGCGACGCCCCAGGCCAGCACCTTGGCCGGGGCTTCCTCGGCCAGCTCCGGATGCGTCGGCTGGCCCAGGGTGCGCAGGGCGCGTACCAGCAGGGCGCCGGCCTGCTCGGGCGGCAGCGGCGGCGAGCGGTAACTTTTGCCCAGCTTGTGGCCATCAGGCTGGATCAGCAGCGGGACGTGCAGATAACGCGGGGCCGGATGGCCGAGCAGTTCCTGCAGATAGAGCTGGCGCGGCGTGGAGTCCAGCAGGTCGGCGCCGCGTACCACGTCGGTCATGCCCTGCAGGGCATCGTCCATCACCACGGCCAGCTGGTAGGCGATCAGGCCGTCGCGGCGCTGGATGACGAAGTCGCCCACCTCGCGACCCAGGTGCTGGCGGAATTCGCCCTGGACGCGATCGACGAAGCGGTAGTCCAGCTCCGGGACACGGATGCGGAGGGCGGCGTCCGTCGCCGGCAGGCCGCGATTGCGGCAATGCCCGGGGTAGAGGCCGCCACTGCCTTCGAGCTGCTTGCGCGAACAATCGCAGGCATAGGCCAGGCCGCTGGCCAGCCACTGCGCGATGACCGCCCGGTAGGCGTCCAGACGTTCGCTCTGGCGCAGCACCGGACCGTCCCATTCGAAGCCGTAGGCTTCCAGGGTGGTGAGAATCGCCGCCTGGGCACCCGGGACCTCGCGCGGCGGGTCCAGGTCTTCCATGCGTACCAGCCAGCGTCCGCTCGCGGCGCGGGCATCCAGGTAGGAGGCGAGGGCGGCGACCAGCGAACCGAAGTGCAGATAGCCGCTGGGCGTGGGGGCGAAACGACCGACATAGGGGCGCCTGGACATAGCTCATCCTGTGAATGCCGGAAAGAACAAAGGGCGCCGTAGCGCCCTCGTCGGTGAGGCAGCGGGACTCAGGTCCCGGTCTGCTTCTCGCGGATCTCGGCCAGCGTCTTGCAGTCGATGCACAGACTGGCGGTCGGGCGGGCTTCCAGGCGACGGATGCCGATTTCCACGCCGCAGGAGTCGCACCAGCCGTATTCGTTGTCTTCGATCAGCTGCAGCGTCTCGTCGATCTTCTTGATCAGCTTGCGCTCGCGGTCGCGGGCACGCAGTTCCAGGCTGAATTCCTCTTCCTGGGTGGCGCGATCGGCCGGGTCGGCGAAGTTGGCCGCTTCTTCCTTCATGTGGTGCACGGTGCGATCGACTTCTTCGCGCAGTTCCTGCTTCCACTTGTTCAGAATGCCGGTGAAGTGGGCGCGCATGCGCTCACTCATGTATTCCTCGCCCTTGCTGGGCTGGTAGGGTTCGTAGCCACGGGCCAGATGATTGTTCTGCTGATTTGCTTCGCTGGGCATGATTGACCCTCTCACTTTCGCTGATCCTGTCCACAGGCTGGATGCGTTTCCAGGCCTCTCCATGTTGGAACGCCTGGGGGCTGTGGCTGCCGATGGCGTCCCGCGCAATGCCGACGCCAGGCTGAATATGTTCTCGACTGGCCAGTCGCCCTGCGGATGCAAGCCGGCGAACTTACCAGAAGCTTCCAGGGGGCGCTACTACCGGCCTCCCGCTCCTTGCCGACGCGGCGGATGCCGGTCTGCGAAGCCTTGGTTAGAATCCCGCCTTCGCCACAAGTTCGGACCCCTTCCATGTCCAATTCCTACAGCGCGCGCAGCCAGGCCATCGAGCCCTTCCATGTGATGGCCTTGCTGGAGCGCGCCAACCAGCTCCAGGCCGCCGGACACGATGTCATCCACCTGGAGATCGGCGAGCCCGATTTCACCACGGCCGCCCCGGTGGTCGCCGCGGGCCAGGCGGCCCTGGCGGCCGGTCAGACCCGCTACACCGCGGCCCGCGGCCTGCCGGAATTGCGCCAGGCCATCGCCGCCTTCTATGGCGAGCGTTATGGCGTCGACCTGGATCCGGAGCGGGTGCTGATCACCCCGGGCGGCTCGGGCGCGCTGCTGCTGGCCAGCGCCCTGCTGGTCGATCCCGGACGTCACTGGCTGCTGGCCGATCCCGGCTATCCTTGCAATCGTCACTTCCTGCGCCTGGTGGAAGGCGCGGCCCAGCTGATTCCGGTCGGCGCCGACACCCGCTATCAGCTCACCCCCGAGCTGGTCGAGCGGCACTGGCAAGCCGACAGCGTCGGCGCCCTGGTGGCCTCGCCGGCCAATCCGACCGGCACCCTGCTCGATCGCGACGAACTCGCCGGGCTGTCGGCCGCGCTCAAGGCGCGTGGCGGCCATCTGGTGGTGGATGAGATCTACCACGGCCTGACCTACGGTCTGGACGCGCCCAGCGTGCTGGAAGTGGACGACGCGGCCTTCGTGCTCAACAGCTTCTCCAAGTACTTCGGCATGACCGGCTGGCGCCTCGGCTGGCTGGTGGCGCCGCGCGCCGCGGTGCCGGAGCTGGAAAAGCTGGCGCAGAATCTCTACATCAGCGCCTCCACCGTGGCCCAGCAGGCCGCCCTGGCCTGTTTCACCCCTGAAGCCATGGCCATCTTTGAAGCGCGTCGCGCCGAATTCGCCCGCCGCCGCGACTACCTGCTGCCGGCGCTGCGTGCCCTGGGCTTCAGGATCGCCGTCGAGCCCCAGGGCGCCTTCTATCTCTATGCCGACATCTCCGCCTTCGGCGGCGATGCCTATGCTTTCTGCCAGTTCCTGCTGGAGACCGAGCACGTGGCCATCACCCCGGGCCTGGACTTCGGTCGCCATCGCGCCGACACCCATGTGCGCTTCGCCTACACCCAATCGCTGCCGCGCTTGGAAGAGGCCGTTGCCCGCATCGCCCAGGGCCTGCAGCGCTGGAGTACCCGGTGAGATTCGAGCCGCCCCTGGAAGAGGGTCGCCTGCTGCGCCGCTACAAGCGCTTTCTCGCCGACATCGAGACCGCCAGCGGCGAGGTATTGACCCTGCATTGCCCCAATACCGGTTCCATGCTCCATTGCCAGCCGCCGGGCGCCCGCGTCTGGTTCAGTCGCGCCAGCGGCCCCAAGCGTAAGCTGCCCGGCACCTGGGAACTGGTCGAGACGGATCATGGGCGACTGGCCTGCATCAATACTGCCCGGGCCAATCGCCTGGTAGAGGAGGCCTTGCTGGCCGGCGGCATTCCCGAACTGGCCGGCTTCACCGCCCTGCGTCGGGAGGTAGCCTACGGCCTGGAAAACAGCCGCGCCGATTTCCGCCTGGAGTATCCCGCGGGGCCGCTGTACCTGGAGGTGAAGAGCGTCACCCTGGGCTTCGCCGATACCGCTATCGCCGCCTTTCCCGATGCGGTAACCACCCGCGGTGCCCGTCATCTGCGTGAACTGGCGGCGCTGGCCGCGGCTGGCGAGCGGGCGGTGCTGCTCTATTGCGTGCTGCTCGACGGCATCGAGGCGGTACGCCCGGCGGCTGAAATCGATGCCGCCTATGCCCTGGCCCTGGGCGAGGCACGCCGGCAGGGCGTGCAGGTGCTGGCTTATGGGGCACGGCTCTCGCCCGTGGGTCTGCAACTGGACCGACCCCTGCGCCTGGCTGACCATTAGGTCAGCCAAAAGCTGATCGGTCGGACAGCTTCTGGCAGGCGCCTTGCTTGCGCTTGTCGCCCATCGATCGCCGCTACCAGGCGATCCTGTTAGGAGTCTCTTGATGATCTCTGTGTTGGGCATGCTGTTGCTGGTGGCCATCGCCATCCTCTTCTCCCGCCAGCGGCGCGCCATTCGCGTGCGTACCGTGCTCGCGGCCTTTCTGTTGCAGGCGGGGCTCGGCCTGTTCGTCCTCTACATTCCCTGGGGCCAGCAGGTGCTCGGCAGCGTCTCCGGGGCCGTCTCGTCGCTGCAGCTCTATGCCGACAAGGGCATCGAATTCCTCTTCGGCGGCCTCGCCGGACCCAGGATGTTCGAGTACTTCGGTAACGGCGGCTTCGTCTTCGCCGTGCGGGTGCTGCCCTTGATCGTCTTCTTCGGCAGCCTGATCGCGGTGCTCTACTACCTGGGCATCATGGGCTGGATCATCCGCCTGGTGGGTGGAGCGCTGCATGCCCTGCTCGGCACCAGCCGGGTGGAGTCCACCACCGTTACCGCCACCCTGTTCCTCGGCCAGTCGGAAATGCCGCTGGTGGTGCGGCCCTTCATCGCCGAGCTCACCCGCTCGGAGCTGTTCGCCATCATGGTCGGCGGTTTCGCCGCGGTGGCCGGCTCGGTGCTGCTGGGCTACGCCGGCATGGGCGTGGAGCTCAAGTACCTGATTGCCGCCAGCTTCATGGCCGCGCCGGGTGGATTGCTGATGGCCAAGCTGATGGAGCCGGAGACCGAGCAGCCACGCGACCAGGCCATGAAGACCCTGGGGGAGGGCGAGGAGCGCCCGGCCAACGTCATAGATGCAGCCGCCGAAGGCGCTCAGGTCGGTTTGCGCGTGGCCCTGGCGGTCGGTGCCATGCTGCTGGCCTTCATCGCTCTGATCGCCTTGCTCAACGGCATCCTAGGCTGGTGCGGTGCCTGGTTCGGCCTGCCGCAGCTGAGCATGCAGCTGGTGCTGGGCTATCTACTGGCGCCGGTCGCCTTCCTGATCGGCGTGCCCTGGAGCGAGGCGGTGCAGGCCGGCGGCTTCATCGGCCAGAAGCTGGTGCTCAACGAATTCGTCGCCTATGCCGACCTCTCGACCTACCTGGATCCGCTCAAGGCGGCGGCAGCGGGGGTGCAACCCCTGTCGGCGCACACCCAGGTCATCGTCACCTTCGCCCTCTGTGGCTTCGCCAACCTGTCCTCCATCGCCATCCAGCTCGGCGGCCTGGGCGGCATCGCCCCCCAACGGCGTCACGAACTGGCTCAGTTGGGCCTGCGCGCCATGCTCGGTGGCACCCTGGCCAACCTGATGAGCGCGGCTCTGGCCGGCTTCTTCGTTAGTCTCTAAGCCCCGCTGGCCCGGTCGCACGACCGGGCTAGACTCAGCTCGCTCCTTTCGTTTTCCGAGGTACTCCCGATGTCCGCTGTCCCTGCTGCAACCCTCGAACACCTGCTGGCCGAAGCCGTCACCGCCTCCCAGCGCGCCTATTGCCCGCATTCCGACTTCCCCGTGGGCGCCGCCCTGCTGACCGCCGAAGGTGCGGTCGTCCATGGCTGCAACGTGGAAAACATCTCCTATGGCCTGACCAACTGCGCCGAGCGCAGCGCCCTGTTCGCTGCCGTCAGCCAGGGCCTGCCGCCGCGCAGCTTCACGGCCATGGCCATCCATGCGCCGGGCGTGCCCCTGATCAGTCCCTGCGGCGCCTGCCGCCAGGTGTTGCTGGAACTGATGGCGCCCGACGCGACCATCGTCTGCAGCGGCAGTGAGCCCGGCCGTACCCGGACCTGGACCCTGGCCGAGCTGCTGCCCGGCGCCTTCGACGACTTCTAAGGAGTCCGCCCATGTGGCTCGCCCAGGAAGTGATCCGCCAGAAGCGCGATGGCCTGGAGCTGTCCGCTACGGATATCCGGCGTCTGGTCGGCGGCATCGCCGATGACAGCCTCAGCGAAGGCCAGATCGCCGCCTTCGCCATGGCTACCCTGTTGCGCGGCATGACCGCTGCCGAGCGCACCGCCCTGACCCTGGCCATGCGCGACAGCGGCCAGGTGCTGCACTGGGACCTGCCGGGGCCGGTGGTGGACAAGCATTCCACCGGCGGCGTGGGCGATCTCACCAGCCTGGTGCTAGCGCCGCTGCTCGCCGCCTGTGGCTGCCATGTGCCGATGATCTCCGGGCGCGGCCTGGGCCATACCGGCGGCACCCTGGACAAGCTGGAGAGCATCCCCGGCTATCGTATCCGTCCTGGCCTGGCGCGCTTTCGCCAGGTGGTGGCCGAGGTGGGTTGCGCCATCGTCGGTCCGGACGCCGATCTGGCCCCGGCCGATCGCCGCCTCTATGCCATCCGCGATGTCACCGCCACGGTGGAATCGGTGGACCTGATCACCGCCTCCATCCTGGCCAAGAAACTGGCTGCCGGCCTGGACGTGCTGGTGATGGACGTCAAGACCGGCGGCGGCGCCTTCATGGCCGGGAGGGAAGCGGCCCTGCGTCTGGCCGATAGCCTGGTCGAGGTCGCCGAGGCCGCGGGGGTGCGTACCCGCTCCCTGATCACTGACATGAGTCAGCCCCTGGCGCGCAGCGCCGGCAATGCCTTGGAAGTGGAGGAGGCCATCGCCCTGCTGGCCGGCGAGGTGCGCAGCGAACGACTCTGGCAGGTGATTCAGGCCCTGGCCGAGGAGACGCTGCAACTGGCCGGACTGGCCAGGGATGCCGCCACCGCCGAGCGCCTGGTGCTGGAGGCCTGGCAGAGCGGCGCCGCCCTGGCGCGTTTCGCCGCGATGAACCTGGCCCTGGGCGGCCCGTCCGACTTGACCGAGCGGCCCTGGCAGCATCTGCCCCGGGCTCAAGAGGTACGCGCCGTCCATCCGGCACGCCCGGGCTGGGTGCAGCAGGTCGATACCCGCGCCCTTGGCTTGCTGGTCGTCGAGCTGGGTGGCGGGCGGCAACGTCCGGAAGATGAAGTGAATCCCGCGGTGGGCCTGGCCGGCCTGGCGCTGCCAGGTGAGCGGGTGGACGAGAATCGGCCCCTGGGCCTGATTCATGCCCGTGACGCTGACAGTGCAGCGCGAGCTGCCCGGCAGTTGCAGGCGGCCTATGTCCTGGGGGAAGAGCAACGGGCTGATCCGGTGCCGGCCTTGCTGGATCGGCGCTAGCGCCAGATTTCAGGCAAAAAAAGACCCGGCAGAGCCGGGTCCAAAACCGTGATTAGCCTGATGAGGAGATAACCCGAAAGACCACTGCTGGACTTTCTGTTATCGACCGATCTCGCGACCGGCTGAGTTGAATAATAACAATTCTCATTTCATCGTCAAGCGTATTCGAGAATATTTCTTAATTACTGGCGATTGGCCGCTCCGAGACGCTGCGCAGGCGGGTCACTTCCTTGTTCAGCGTGTCGATATGGCGCGCCATGTTCTCGATCAGGCTGTGGGCGATGCGTGGGGTGGTCTCCATCAGCGAGACGAACTGATCCTGGGGAATCACCAGCACGGTGCAGACCGTCTTGGCGATCACGCTGGCGGTGCGCGGCGTATGGGTGAAGACCGCCAGGGCTCCGACGATCTCGTCCTGGCAGACCTCGCCGACCTTGCAGCCGTCCACCCAGGCCTCGGCATGTCCTTCGGTGATGACGAAGACATGCTCGGCGGAATCGCCCTGGCGGATGATGACCTCGCCGGCGGCATAGCGCCGGAAGCCGGTGGCCGGCTGGGTGACCGGCGGCTTGAGGCGGATCAGCGCCTGCGCCAGCAGCGATTGCTGGCCCAGCAGGTACCTCAGCAGGGCATCGCGCTGAGCCGGGGTGGCGGTCGCCGCCGCGAGAAAGGTCTCGCGGTCATAGGGCAGCACCAGGACGTCGGCCTCGCTCTCGTAATTGAGGATCGGCAGATCCAGGGTGCGCCCGAGGCCGATCAGGTCGCCTTCGCCAAGCTGGAATAGCGCCCGCTGATCCAGGACCACCCGCAACGGGCCACGCTGGATCAGATAGACCTCGTCGTTGCGCATCCAGTCCTGCAACAGGGCGGCGGGAGTCAGCTGCAGCGGCTGCCGACTCGGCGCCACACCACTGACCAATTGCGCCGGAATGGCCTGCAGCGCCTGACGCAATTGATCGACATAGGGAGGCTGATCGCCGATGAGGTACATGGTGCCAATTCCTTCTTGTTACGCAGAGGTTGTGACGTGGGTCGCACGATAAGCCGCTCGTCGGCGACCGTAAATCCACAACTCCACGGGCTGTGACGGAACGCTTGTTCTGCCCCCCAGGAGGTCGTGGTCAGGCCTGGGCGCGACCCAGTCGGCGCAGCAGGCGAGCCGGCAAGGCCTCCAGTTGCCCGGCGCGTCCCAGCTCCACCACCAGCGCGCGATCCTGCTCGGCTGGTTCGAGCGGATCCTGGGCTTGGCGCTGGGCCGCCACCACCGCGAGGGTGGCTTCGGAAGGATCGGTTCCCTCGGCCTGGCGCTCCTGCAGCCAGCGGGCGATGAGTTCATCGTCCGCCTGGCAGTCGATGATCAGCAGGGGCGCGGCCTGGGCCTCGGCGAGTGCCTGGGCCGCGGTACGCTGGCCCTGCTTGAGGTAGGTGGCGTCGAGCACCAGCGGATAGCCGGCCGCCAGTACCTGGGCGCCGATCTCGTGCAGCCGCGCATAGGTGGCTTCGCCGGCCGCCGCGCTGTAGCGGGTGGCCTCGTCGCTGTCGGCATAGAGACGCTGGCGCTCGACATCGGATCTCAGGCGAATGGCGCCAAGCGCCTCGACCAGGGCCAGGGCCACGGTGCTCTTGCCAATGCCCGAGACGCCGTGCATCACCGCCGCGAAGGGCTGGGGCACCTGGGTGTAGCCCTCGGCCAGCGCGGTGTAGCTGCGATAGCTGGCGAGGATCTCGGCCCGCAGTGCCGGCTCCTCGGCCTGGCCCAGGCGGAAGAGGGCGATCTTGGCGCGCACCATGGCGCGGTAGGCCTTATAGAAGTCGAGCAGGGCGAGGCCGCTGTAGTCGCCGGTCGCCTCGAAGTAGGCGTTGACGAATCTGTTGCTCAGCGCCACAAGTCCGCGGTCTTCCAGGTCCATGGCCAGGAAGCCGGCATCGCCCATGGTGTCGGTCAGGCGGAAGGGCTCGTTGAACTCGATGCAGTCGAACAGCACCACCTCGCCATCGAGCAAGGTGGCGTTGGCCAGGTGGATGTCGCCGTGGCATTCGCGGATGAAGCCGTCCCGGCAGCGGGCCTCGAACAGCGGCAGCAGGCGCGCGTAGCTGGCTTCGGCCCAGGCTTCGAGCTGGTCGAGCTGCTTGAGATCGGCCGCCTCGTTGAGCATGGCGCGGATCTGCTCGAAATTCTGCCGTACCGGCGCCATGGCGGCGTCCGGGGTGCACAGCGGATGCGTGGTCGCCACCTGGGGCGCCGACAGGTGGAAGCGGGCGATCTGAGCGGCCAGGGCGTCGATGTGCGCCTGGGTCAGTTCGCCGCGCTGCTGCACCTCGCTGAGCAACTGGCTTTGCGGGAATTCGCGCATGCGCAGGGCGTATTCGATGACCGGACCGCTGCCGCCCAGTTCGGGGGCGCCTTCGCTGCCGGTGATGGCCACCACGTCCTGATAGAGGTCGCGGGTCAGACGCTGATTGAGTCGCAGCTCCTCGCGGCAGAAGTGGCCGCGGGCCTCTAGGTCAGTGAAGTCGAGGAAGCCGAAATTCACCGGCTTCTTGATCTTGTAGGCGACCTCGCCGGTCAGCACGACCCAGGAAATATGGGTTTCGATGACCCGGAACGCCGAGGTGGGATGGGGATAGAGCGCCGGGTTCTGCAGGGCGGAAATCAGGAGCTGGCTCACGGGCGGTCCTTGTAGGGAATGGATGGCGGCATTATCGCTGCCAGGGCTGCCTGCGCAAGCCGCGACACCGGGAAGGGGCGTCCTTGAACCCCAGCTGACGAAGCGCTGGCGCGCCGCTGTCGGCCACCGGGCAAGTGCGTATAATGCGCCGCCATGAAGCGACCCCGATCCTCTCGTTCCCGCAAGCGCAAGACCTTTGACTGGCGCCGCCTGTCCGGCTGGGCAGTCAAGCTTGGTCTGGTCGCGCTGGTAGCCCTGGCTGGCGTATGCATCTATCTGGATGCCGTGGTCCAGGAAAAATTCTCCGGCAAGCGCTGGACCATTCCGGCCAAGGTCTATGCCCGGCCGCTGGAGTTGTTCAACGGCGTCAAGCTCAGCCGTGACGACTTCCTCACCGAACTCGATGCCCTCGGCTATCGCCGCGAAAAGACCGTGGATGGCCCTGGCAGCGTTTCCGTGGGTGCCTCCACGGTCGAGCTGAACACCCGCGGCTTCCAGTTCTACGAAGGCGTCGAGCCGGCCCGGGCGATCCGCGTGCGTTTCGCCGGTGGCACCGTCTCCGGCATCAGCGCCCTGGATGGCAGCAATCTCGCCGTGGCCCGCCTCGAACCGCTGATGATCGGTGGCATCTATCCGGCGCATAACGAGGATCGCATCCTCATCAAGCTCGACCAGGCGCCACCGCATCTGGTCGATGGCCTGGTGGCCGTCGAGGACCGCGAGTTCTGGCATCACCATGGCGTCTCGCCCAAGTCCATCGCCCGGGCGGTCTGGGTCAATGCCACCAGCGGCCAGGTGCGCCAGGGCGGCAGTACCCTGACCCAGCAGCTGGTCAAGAACTTCTACCTCACCAACGAGCGCAGCATCACCCGCAAGGGCACCGAAGCCCTGATGGCGCTGCTCCTGGAACTGCACTACAGCAAACAGGAGATCCTCGAGGCCTATCTCAACGAGGTGTTCCTCGGTCAGGACGGCTCGCGGGCCATCCACGGCTTCGGCCTGGCGGCCCAGTACTTCTTCGGCCAGCCCTTCAGCGAACTGAAACTGCATCAGGTCGCCCTGCTGGTCGGCCTGGTGAAGGGCCCGTCCTACTACAACCCGCGCCGCTACCCCGAGCGCGCCATGACCCGCCGCAACCTGGTACTCGACCTCATGGCCGAGCAGGGCGTGGTCAGCGCCACCGAGGCCGAGGCCGCCAAGGCGCGCCCGCTGGGCATCACCAAGGCCGGCAGCTTGACCAACAGCTCCTTCCCGGCCTTCGTCGACCTGGTCAAGCGTCAGCTCAAGCAGGACTACCGCGACGAAGACCTCACCGAAGAAGGGCTGCGCATCTTCACCAGCTTCGACCCCATCCTGCAGACCAAGGCCGAGGCGGCCATGGGCGAGACCATGAAGCGCATCGACGGCCGCAAGGGTGCGGAAAACGTCGAGTCGGCCATGGTGGTGACCAATCCGGAAACCGGTGAAGTCCAGGCGCTGCTGGGCGGGCGCGATCCGCGCTTCGCTGGCTACAACCGCGCCCTCGATGCGGTGCGCCAGGTGGGTTCGCTGATCAAGCCGGCGGTCTATCTCACCGCCCTGGAGCGCCCCAGCAAGTACACCCTGACCACCCTGATCCAGGACGAGCCCTTCTCGGTCAAGGGCGCCGACGGCCAGGTCTGGCGGCCACAGAACTACGAGCACAAGGCACACGGCACCATCTTTCTCTACCAGGGGCTGGCGCATTCCTACAACCTTTCCACGGCACGCCTGGGCCTGGACCTCGGGCTGCCCGAGGTGCTCAAGACCGTCGAGCGGCTGGGCGTGAGTCGCGCCCTGCCGCCCTATCCGGCGACCCTGCTCGGGGCCGGCGCTCTGACGCCCATGGAAGTGGCGACGATGTACCAGACGTTGGCTAATGGTGGCTTCAATACGCCGTTGCGCAGTATCCGCAGCGTGCTCGATGCCAATGGCGAGCCGCTCAAACGCTATCCCTTCCAGATCGAGCAGCGCTTCGATACTGGCGCCATCTACCTGGTGCAGTACGCCATGCAGCGCGTCATGCGCGAGGGCACCGGGCGTTCGGTCTACAACCAGATCCCCACCAGCGTGAATCTGGCGGGCAAGACCGGTACCACCAACGATTCCCGCGACAGCTGGTTCTCCGGCTTCAGCCAGGATCTGCTGGCGGTGGTCTGGCTGGGTCGCGACGACAATGGCAAGACGCCGCTGACCGGTGCCACCGGTGCGCTGCAGGTCTGGAGCAACTTCATGCGCCGCGCCGATCCGGTCTCCCTGGACATGCCGGTGCCGGACAACATCACCCAGGCCTGGGTCGATGCCACCACTGGCCGCGGCACGGATCCTTCGTGTCCCAATGCCGTGCAGATGCCTTATATTCGCGGCAGTGAGCCGCCACCGGGTGCCTCCTGTGGCGCACCGGCCGCGCCCGCCACGGGCGGGAACGGCAACGGGGGCAATCCGGTCATGGATTGGGTCAAAGGCTGGTTGAATTGAGAGGTCGCAAGGTGACGAAAGCAGTCTGGCCGGTGGTGATCGCCGGTGTTCTCCTCGCGGGTTGCGCCGCGCCGCAACGTGGTGCCATCCCCGTGGTCGATTCCGGCGGTCCGGTGTCCAACGGCGAACTCTATCGCCAAGGCAACAACCGACCTCTGCCGGCGCAACGCCAGGCCCCGGTGGCGGCAGCGCCCAGCGCGCCGGCCGATACCGGGGTGACCGTCATGGTACCGGGCGGCAGTTCCGCGCCCCTGGAAACCTATGCCGCGCCAGCGGCCTCGGCGCCGCTGATCACCTCGTCCAGCCCCAGCGCTCCGCCTGCCCAGGCGCCGGTGCAGCCGAGCTATTCGCAGCCGGTCTATCCGCCCGCTACGCAAAACGGTTCCACAGCGGCCAACAGGGCGCCGACCGGAATTCCGTCCGCGAGTAACTCCAGTGGCGGCGGTCTTGCCGCCGACGAACAGCTCGATGGCCCGGTGCTGGCGCTGTTGACCACCGCCCAGCAACAGCAGAGCGGCGGCGATCTCAACGGCGCTTCTTCGAGTCTCGAACGAGCCCAGCGTATCGCTCCGCGTGAGCCCCAGGTCCTCTATCGCCTGGCCCAGGTACGCCTGGCCCAGAACGATCCCGCCCAGGGCGAGCAACTGGCCCGGCGCGCCCTGACCTATGCCAACGGGCGGCCGGCCCTGCAGGCCAGTCTCTGGCAGCTGATCGCTCAGGCCCGCGAGGCCCAGGGCGATGCCTCCGGGGCCGCTCTGGCCCGGCAGAAGGCCCAGGTGGGTACCTGATGGACGAGCGCCTGCCCGCCCTGGCCGATCAGCTGCTGCAGATCGAACGTGAATTGCGCCTGCTCGGCTGGTGGTCGGCGCAGGCGCCCAGCGCGGAGGCCCTGGCCAGCCAGGAGCCCTTCTGCGTGGATACCCTGAGTTTCGCCCAGTGGCTGCAGTGGATCTTCGTGCCGCGGATGAAGCTGATCATCGAAAGCGATGCGGTCCTGCCGGCGCGCTCGGGCATCCGGCCGATGGCCGAGATGGTCTATCAGGGCAATCTCGATCCGGTCCTGCCCCTGCTCGCGTCCCTGGCCGAATTCGACCGCATCATCGAAAGCGCCTGAGCTACTTGCCGCAGTTCTGCTCGATGGACAGCTGGGTGTCGGCCAGGCGCTGCTGACGTTCCTCTTCGCTCAGCCGCCGCGTCTCGCCCCGACCGGACTGCACCAGGATGCGCGGGTTGTTGCGCAGTTGCGCCAGATTCTGCCGCGCCTGATCGCACTGCTCCTTGAGCTTGTTCTGTTCTTCGCGCACCTGGGCCTTCACCCGGCGATCCAGTTCCTGTTGCTGGGCATCATTGGACACCGACGGTTGCTGAGTGCCGTTGGGCATCTTGTAGGTGGGCGCGCTGCCCCCGCCATTGATCTGCGGCGCCGTCTTCACGTCCACCTCCTTGGCCTTCTGGCCCTCGGGCGGCTGGGCACTGAAATGGGTGATGCCCTTGTCGTCGGTCCACTTGTAGACCTGCGCGGCCTGGGCGGACAGGCTGCAGGCGAAAGCCAGGGCGGAAAGCCAGAAGATCGAGCGCATGAGAATCCTGGAAGGGCAGAGGACAGGACTTCACTATAAGAGGAGACGTCGACCTTTTCATCACGGCTGATCGCCGACGACCGATTGCGCCCGGTTGCACCTTTCGGCTTGACTTGCACCGGACGAATGCGAACAATCCAAAGTTCGCTGTAGCGAGTCGGCCCAAAGCTGACTGCTCGGCAGACCATGAGGTGCCTACCCGCGCCGCCACAGTCAAATACCCTGCACCGCGTTACCTCGCGTCGGGTGGAAGCTCCAGCATTCATCGGAATCTTCCAACAAGGCTTTCTAGGCAGCTGAATCGTCGGTGACCACCGTCGCCCATGCTCTGCCTTGCAGTCAACCGAACCTTGAGCGTCCACCGATGGGCGCTCGCCATGCGTGGAATGAGGTGATACGTGGAGCTATTAACTGGCGCTGAGATGGTCGTCCGCTTCTTGCGCGACGAGGGCGTGAAACACATCTACGGGTACCCGGGCGGTGCCCTGCTGCACATCTACGACGCCCTGTTCAAGGAACCGGCGCTCAACCACATCCTGGTTCGCCACGAGCAGGCCGCCACCCACATGGCCGACGGCTATGCCCGTGCCACCGGCAAGGCCGGTGTGGTCCTGGTGACCTCCGGTCCCGGTGCGACCAATGCCATCACCGGCATCGCCACCGCCTACATGGACTCCATTCCCATGGTCGTCCTGTCCGGTCAGGTGCCGAGCAACATGGTGGGCACCGACGCCTTCCAGGAAACCGACATGGTCGGTATCTCCCGGCCGATCGTGAAGCACAGCTTCATCATCAAGCACCCCTCCGAGATCCCCGAAGTCCTCAAGAAGGCCTTCTACCTCGCCGAGTCCGGCCGTCCCGGTCCGGTGGTGGTCGACATTCCCAAGGACATGGGCGATCCGACCAAGAAATACGAGTACGTCTATCCGAAGAAGATCAAGCTGCGCTCCTACAATCCGGCGCAACGTGGTCACTCCGGGCAGATCCGCAAGGCCGTCGAGATGCTGGTGGCGGCCAAGCGTCCCATCCTCTACGCCGGTGGCGGCGTCATCCTCGGCGGTGCCTCCGCGGCCCTCACCGAGCTGGCACGCCTGCTCAACCTGCCGGTCACCAACACCCTGATGGGTCTCGGCGGCTATCCGGGCAGCGACCGCCAGTTCCTCGGCATGCTCGGCATGCACGGCAGCTACCCGGCCAACCTGGCCATGCACCACAGCGACGTCATCCTCGCCGTGGGCGCGCGCTTCGATGACCGCGTCATCAACGGCGCCACGCGCTTCTGCCCAAACGCCAAGATCATCCATGTCGACATCGACCCGGCTTCGATCTCCAAGACCATCAAGGCCGACGTGCCCATCGTCGGCCCGGTCGACAGCGTCCTCGCCGAGATGGTCGCCGTGGTCCGCGAGCTGAGCGAGAAGCCCCATGCCGAAAGCCAGGCCGCCTGGTGGAAGCAGATCGAGGAATGGCGCGGCGGCCGCGAGATGTTCCCCTACAACAAGGGCGACGGCAGCATCATCAAGCCGCAGACCGTCATCGAGACCCTGTACGACGTCACCGCGGGCGATGCCTACATCACCTCCGATGTCGGCCAGCACCAGATGTTCGCCGCCCAGTACTACCGCTATGACAAGCCCAATCGCTGGATCAACTCCGGCGGCCTCGGCACCATGGGCTTCGGCTTCCCGGCGGCCATGGGCGTCAAGCTCAACTTCCCGGACGCCGATGTCGCTTGCGTCACCGGCGAAGGCAGCGTGCAGATGAACATCCAGGAGCTCTCCACCTGCATGCAGTACGACCTGCCGGTGAAGATCGTCTGCCTCAACAATGGCGCCTTGGGCATGGTCCGCCAGTGGCAGGACATGCAGTACAGCAGCCGCTACTCCCACTCCTACATGGAATCCCTGCCGGACTTCGTCAAGCTGGCCGAGGCCTATGGCCACGTCGGCATGCGCATCGAGCGTCTGGAAGACCTCAAGCCGATGATGGCCGAGGCCTTCGCCATGAATAATCGCCTGGTCTTCCTCGACATCGCCGTGGACAACACCGAACACGTCTATCCGATGCAGATCAAGGATGGCGCGATGCGCGACATGTGGCTGAGCAAGACGGAGCGGACCTGAACATGAGACACATCATCTCCCTGCTGCTGGAAAACGAGCCCGGCGCCCTGTCCCGCGTGGTCGGCCTGTTCTCCCAGCGCAACTACAACATCGAAAGCCTCACGGTCGCCGCGACCGAGGATCCGACCCTGTCGCGCCTGACCCTGACTACCATCGGCCAGGAAGAGACGGTCGAGCAGATCACCAAGAACCTCAACAAGCTCATCGAGGTAGTGAAACTGGTCAACCTGTCAGAGAGTGCTCACATCGAGCGCGAACTCCTGCTGATCAAGGTCAAGGCCACCGGCGCACAGCGCGCCGAGGTCAAGCGCACCACCGATATCTTTCGCGGCCAGATCGTCGATGTCGGCAGTAGCGTGTATACCATTCAGCTGGCGGGCACCAGCGAGAAGATCGACAGCTTCATCCAGGCGATCGGTGCCGCGTCCATCCTCGAGGTGGTGCGTAGCGGCGTGACCGGAATTTCCCGTGGCGACAAAGCCCTGAGCATCTGATACCCCCTTTTCCAGGAGAACCTGCAATGCGCGTTTACTACGACAAAGACTGTGACCTTTCCATCATCCAGGGCAAGAAGGTCGCCATCATCGGCTACGGCTCCCAGGGCCACGCCCACGCCTGCAACCTGAAGGACTCCGGCGTCGACGTCGTCGTCGGTCTGCGCAGTGGCTCGGCCACCGTGGCCAAGGCCGAGGCCCATGGTCTGACCGTCAAGCCGGTCAAGGACGCCGTCGCCGCCGCTGACGTGGTCATGATCCTGACCCCCGACGAATTCCAGTCCAAGCTGTACAAGGACGAGATCGAGCCGAACCTGAAGCAGGGCGCCACCCTGGCCTTCGCCCACGGTTTCGCCATCCACTACAACCAGGTCGTGCCCCGCGCTGACCTGGACGTCATCATGATCGCCCCCAAGGCCCCGGGTCACACCGTGCGTTCCGAGTTCGTCAAGGGCGGCGGCATCCCTGATCTGGTCGCCGTCCACCAGGACGCTTCCGGCAATGCCAAGAACGTTGCTCTGTCCTACGCCTGCGGCGTCGGCGGCGGCCGTACCGGCATCATCGAAACCACCTTCAAGGACGAGACCGAAACCGACCTGTTCGGCGAGCAAGCCGTGCTGTGCGGTGGTGCGGTCGAGCTGGTCAAGGCCGGTTTCGAAACCCTGGTCGAAGCCGGCTACGCACCGGAAATGGCCTACTTCGAGTGCCTGCACGAGCTGAAGCTGATCGTTGACCTCATGTATGAAGGCGGCATCGCCAACATGAACTACTCGATCTCCAACAACGCCGAGTACGGCGAGTACGTGACCGGCCCCGAGGTGATCAACGCCGAGTCGCGCGCCGCCATGAAGAATGCGCTCAAGCGCATCCAGAACGGCGAGTACGCCAAGATGTTCGTTGCCGAGGGCGCGTCCAACTACGCCTCCATGACCGCCTACCGTCGCAACAACGCGGCTCACCCGATCGAGCAGGTCGGCGAGAAGCTGCGTGCCATGATGCCCTGGATCGCGTCGAACAAGATCGTTGACAAGACCAAGAACTGATCGGGCAGGGCGCTTGCCCTGAAACGAACGGTAAAAGACGCGGCCTCGGCCGCGTTTTTCATTGCACTGCCCACGACCCCGGCAATGCCTTAGCATGGGAGGTTAGGCTGAACCCTATCCTCAAGAGGTCAGTCCAATCCGTCAGGTAATGCCCAAGGAAAATCCATGAGCGAGCGTCCCGAAGAAACCCCGTCCAACACCAACACCGACGGCCTCATCCCCGTGGATGAACACATCGAGGAGACGCAGGACGCCCAGGGTCGCAAGATCAGACGCCGTGGCGTGTACCTGCTGCCCAATCTCTTCACCACCGCGGCGCTCTTTGCCGGCCTTTATTCCATCATCAAGGGTGTCGCGGCGCAGACCGCCTTCATCCAGGGGCAGTACGAGATTGCCTCCGCCGGCTTCTCGGCCGCCGCCGCCGCCATCTTCATTGCCATGGTCCTCGATGGCCTGGATGGCCGCGTCGCCCGCATGACCAATACCCAGAGTGCCTTCGGCGAACAGTACGACTCGCTCTCCGACATGGTCGCCTTTGGTGTCGCGCCGGCCATCCTGGCCTTCCAGTGGGCCCTGAGCGGCCTGGGCAATGTCGGCTGGGCCGTCGCCTTCATCTATGTAGCGGGCGCCGCCTTGCGCCTGGCTCGCTTCAACACCCAGATCGGTTCGGTGGACAAGCGCTACTTCATCGGCCTGGCCAGTCCTTCCGCGGCTGCCCTGGTGGCCGGTACCGTCTGGTGCTTCAGCGACTTCGGCATCCAAGGCTCCAAACTGTCCCTGCTGGTGGCCCTGATGGTCGCTGCTGCCGGCATGCTCATGGTCAGCAACTTCAAGTACTGGAGCTTCAAGACCCTGGGCCTGAAGGGGCGGGTGCCCTTCGTGGTCATCCTGATCGCCGTACTGGTCTTCGCCGTGGTCTTCACCGACCCGCCGCGCGTCCTGCTGCTGGGTTTCCTGGCCTATGCGGTTTCTGGACCCTTCACCACCCTCTGGCGCAACCGCCGTATCGGTCGGGCCTAAGGGGCTATAAGAGAAGGGGCTGCGCGAGCAGCCCCTTCTTTTTTGGCTTTTTGAAAATAAGCTGTTGACCTGCTCCGAAACTCCCCTATAATGCGCCCCACTTCCGGCGCAGACGATGAAGCGGCTTGAAAATCAAGCACTTAGGTCTGAACCGGGCGAGGGGTCCACGGATTCTTCGCCATTTGGCTCTCACCTCAGGGTGATGACGAAATGAAGCGGAGGGGGTTGACAGCGTCTTAGGATGCTGTAGGATTCGCCTC